>NZ_SOMN01000053.1 GCF_004564235.1 Cohnella luojiensis | reverse complement strand
GCTCTTCCTGCAAGACCTCCAGCACAACCTTCGTTTTAAACTCTGGGGTGTATCGGTTCCGTTTTTCCATGGTTTTATTATAACTTATTTATCACGCTCCTGTGTCTCAACCTATGGGAGCATTATATTTTGCCTCTACGATAGTAAAGAAAAACTATGTTAGTTATTACTTGATGCCAGTGTATTCACATCCGGATTTGCTAAGCTCCTTATCCGATTCCTTAAAGAAACGAATGCAAGGCAAATCTTGCTTTAACTTTAAAGAAGTAGATGAGGATTTATTTAGGGAGCTGAAAAACTTAACACATAAGGGCTATTTGAAATATAAAGAAGAGAATCTGATATAAATTCGAGGAGAATAAATGAATATTCTGATTGCACAGCCTAAATTAGAAAAAGAGATCAAGCAACTCGAAAATGAAGTACATTCAAACCCGTCGGCGGACATTTTAATTTTCCCGGAAGGATATTTAAACCAAAATGTTGATTTAGCGTGTAAATTAGCTGAAAAGTATGAAAAGATCATTGTTTCGGGATACAAGTGGCCTAAGGATAGGGCAATTGTGATTAATCGAAATGGCAAGATAATTCTTGATAGAGCTAAGTATAATAAATCTACAATTGTAGAAGCAGATGGAATAAGCATTGGTCACATGCTTTGCGATGAATTAGTTTTACAAGGAATGAGTGATCTAGAACAATCTACTATCAGCTTTATTGCCCATCCAATCGGGGTAGGGATGTTTAGCGAAGATCAATTTGATGAGTGGATTAATGAAGCCAAGAAAATTGCTATTGCTTATAAAACCTTAGTGATTGGTACGAGTCATGCAGATGGTTCTTTTAGAGATAGTGATATCTCTATTCCAATTTCATATTGCATTGATGAAAACGGCGAAGAAATATTCATATCCAAGAATGATGTTAGAACAAGAATAATGAATACTCAAACAAGGTTGGTAACAATTATTGAGAACGAAGATTCGGAATTTGGAGGAATCCATGGATAAGATTAAGGCAGTCATCTTCGATCTGGATAACACGATTCTAGATAGGATGAATACATTTAGAAACTTTGCTGCTTCATTTGTAAGTTTTTACTTTGAACAACATGACTTAAACGATAGTTTCATTAAAAGAATCATTGAGCTTGATCAAGATGGGTATAAAGACAAGAATGAATTGTTTAGTGAGCTATTAGAAGAGCTTCCTTGGGGAGTAAAGCCTCAAGTTGCTGAGTTATTGGAATACTATAGTATCAATTATGTTAGCAGTGCCATTCTGATGGAACAGGCTAGGGAAGTCGTGCAGTCCATTCGAAAGACGTATAAGACCGGATTAATAACAAACGGAAAAACGGCAATCCAATATGGAAAAATTGATCGCTTAGGAATTCGTAATGATTTTGATTTCATAATTGTTTCAGAGGAAGCTGGAGTTAAGAAACCTAATCCTAAAATATTTGAAATGGCTTGTATGAAGCTAGAACTAAGCCCTGATCAATGCGTCTATATAGGTGATCATCCAGTTAACGATATTGAAGGAGCCGCAAAGGCTGGAATGGAAACGATATGGATTCAAGTGAATCAACCTTGGAAAGCTGAAGTAACGGTAAGTCCAAGACATGTTATTAAAAAATTAAATGAATTGTTGGAAATACTAAAATGCAATGGGGGTACAAAATGAAACCCATTCTTCAAGCATACATTATCGATTTTAATAGATCAGATAATTTATTAGATGCGATTACAAACTTCTTTACAGTGCACAATGATATAGAAACTCTAAATCATACCCTTAAGGTTGCCAGTGAGGCTCAACGTGTTGCAAAACTTTATGACGTTGATCCAGCTAAAGCTGAGCAGGCAGCTCTTCTCCATGATATTAGTAATGTAATTCCCATAAGCGATATGCTACATGTGGCTGAAGAGCTTTCTATTGAAATCATGGATGAGGAGCGTAAATACTCAAGAATTGTACACCAGAAATTATCCAGGGCAATGGCGGAAGAAGTTTTCGGAGTAACGGACAGTGAGATATTATGCGCAATAGAGTGTCATACTACATTGAAAGCAAATTCATCGCTATTCGATAAGATCATTTTTATCTCTGATAAGATATCGTGGGAATTACCCGGCAATCATCAATACTTAACAGATATTAGAAGCAAAGTTGATGAACTAGAATTGATTGAAGGAATACTCATTTATCTAAATAACATTTGGGATCAAAAAACCAAACTAAAATTAATTCATCCCTGGTTAATCGAGGCAAGGGAAGAGCTTCTTAAGAAAATTAGTCATCTCCCGAGTGGGCTTTCAAAGCCGGCTCAACGTGCGCTCAGCGGTTCCGGTCTCTGGAAACTGGAGCAAATCTCAAAACTCAGCGAGGCTGAGCTTTTGCAATTACATGGTTTAGGATCTAAGTCGATTCGCCAGATTCGTGAAGCATTAGAGATGAAAGGTTTATCATTCTCAAATAAATCATGATGGGCAAAATGGCGAAAAATTCACTTGTATCGGTATTTATGGTAATACTTACAAGCTGCTGTTCAATCCTTCTAGGATTAATGTACCTATTTAGTTTTTGGATTGATTTCGGATTCCTTGGATCGGAAATAGGCTCAGAGACTTCAACCACGGGATTATGGGATTCTATTTCGATTGGACTTGGAATTGTCCTTCTACTTTCCATGATCTTGGATGTAAAAGTCATAAACGCGAGAGGAAAGTTCTCCTTTAAGCTCTCTATGATTACGGCCTTATTATTGATTCTTATTCAATTTCCACCGCTAGCTCTTTGGTTGATGATCAATTTATTAGATGTGAACAACGGGGAATTAATAGGGCTCGGTACGCATTTATTGCTTCTGATATTAATAATTGGTTGCGTGTATACAATTGTCAGATTCAATAAAGAGGTTAAATGACAGAGGATGATGAAATTGAATGATTTAGCAAAAGCGATTCAATTGAGGGAATTGGGCCGATTGGAAGATGCCAAAGCTATATTGCTCGAGCTTTTAAAACAGGAGCCTAATAATCCATCGATTTGGTAATACGGATTAGAGAATTCAATCATGCAAAATACTGCTTTCCAAACGATGAAGAGTTCATGAAGTTCATATCAGGCATACCTGGAAATCCGGATTACTCTCAGCCAAAGTTTCAAGATGAGCTTGAGAAGAAAATCGAAGAGAACAGGGTTAATGGCAGAATTGAGATATTAGAGTATAAGTACATTTGGAAAGCCATGAAACCCTAATGAATTCCTATCCAGAATGATGGGCAAAGATTTCAAGGAACAACAATTAACCATGGCGAAAGTTACGGGGAACTTTAAGCACGGAAACGAGAGGAAGGACTGAGATAATCATGGAGCAACACATCGCAATAAACCAAGCAACCATAAATGATCTGGATGAGCTAGTTTATCTCTTTGATCAATATAGAATATTTTATATTCAAGCTTCAGATCTAGCTGGCGCGAGGCAATTCTTGTTTGATAAATTCGAACACCGTGAATCCGTATTGTTTATAGCTAGAGAGATGGCCAATAATCAAATCATTGGATTTACGCAGCTATATCCTACATTCTCCTCCATCTCTATGAAACGGGCATGGATATTGAATGACTTATTTGTGTTAGAAGATTATCGGAACAGAACCGTTGCTAAACTTCTGTTAGAACACGCAAAGGAATATGCAATACAAACCCATGCTAAAGGTATAGAACTATCGACAGCTTATGATAATGTTCGAGCGCAAGGACTTTACGAGAAACTCGGATACAAGAAAGACGAAGAATATTATCACTACTACTTAACCTTGTAATCTATGTATGGCCGATTACCTTCTCGACCTTTTACTTCAGGCTGTGCTGCAGGATCCAATACAGGAGCCTGTTCGAATTACTTATCAGGATTCTTGCCATCTGAAGAATGTAATGAAAGCCGGAAGCGCACCGAGGAAAATCCTGTCTTCTTTGCCCAACGTGGAATTCGTCGAGATGAACCAACGCTACGAAGGCGCATTATATTGTAACGAGCAATCCGGGATGTCTGCTTCAGATGAAGCTTGGAATCGAGAAGCATGCGGATTCCGATAAGATGCAAGCCGTTCATATCGTAGATTTCTTGTATGATATCCTGTTATAAAGCATGACCAAATCTCGACATTATTAAGGGGACTGTCCTCAAGTAGAGTGTTCTACTCGAGGGGCAGTTCTCTTTTTTTCGACATTATAATCTTCAAAGCGGTTCTTACCGAGATAGCGATGGATTACTTAGAACCGATTATTCCTTGATCCAAGGGATGATCGGTTTTTTTTGAACGTCATAGTCTAACTCCACGATATTTTGTCTATTGTTATCCAGGAATAGCAATGCTAGGGGTTTTGTGCCTTGTGCAAGGAAGAGGTAAACTTCCTTAATCGGATGAGGATAACATTCATGAGGAATCCGAACCGGCTTAGGGAATGGGATATGAAGGACAATGCCGCTAGTGGGATTTACGCCGAATCCTCCATAGATGGTTGGGGATGATTGCAGCAGCTGGAGAACGGAATCATTCAATTCCGGAGTTAAGGGAATCACCTTAACGACCTTTTCTTGCTTAACATCAAACACGGAGACCATAGTTACTTCCTTGGCTAGAACGACAGGATTAACGCACAGAAGTAGAACGAGCATAGAGATTATTTTAATAATCATGATTTTCATACCTTCACCTCGCAGGAATTATTCCCATAAATGGTGTAAGATATAAGTCGTATCGTTCAAAGGAAGGTGGTAGGCACCATGGAATGGATTGTTATCGGCTCGTTGATTGCGATTTTACTCTTTTTTGCTAGTAGAGCCTATAGGTCCAAGAAAAGGTGCGGAGAGATTATTACCTCATTTGAGGATGGAGGTAATGCGAAAGTAGCATTATTGAATTTACTGCTATTTCTTGTTTATGGTTATTTCGTCTTACCGTACTTCGATGACCAATTCTGGGTATTCCTATTGCTAAGTTTCGCCCTGTTCACCCCTTTTTACTTTATTTTCGAGAAGAACTATATGGGGGTCAATGGATTTAAAGTAGGGTATTAGTTCATTCCCAAAGATGAAGTAAGCCATTATATCGTTATAGAGAAAAGATGGGTTGAAATTGAATTTATTTTGAAAAGCGGAAATAAGACTTTTGTAATGAGGAAGAAACGGAAATTCAAAGCGGAAATAGAGAATATACTGCAGGACCATTATCAGCATAGGCAAACTAATATTACGGCTTATTAAGGAGACATTGCATTGATAACTCCCATTCCAACCGGTATCAACTTCACTCAGGAGAACGGACAATTAACGATTACGCGAAGATGGTTTTCTCCGATTATCATTTTCCTTCTATTTTTCACGATCCTATGGGACGGCTTCCTATTCTTCTTCTACAAAATGATGTTCTGGGGCGGGATGCCTACATTCATTGCCTTATTTCCAATCTTACATGTTGCGGTAGGAATCGGACTTACCTATTCGGTACTGACCGGTCTTCTGAATAAAACGATCATTACCGTATATATGGATGAGTTAACGATTAGGCACAGACCACTTCCTTGGAGGGGCAATCGGACATTACATCGAAATGATATTTTGCAGCTGTACTGCGAAGAAGTTAGTCATAGGAACGGTCATAGACACAGTTCAAGCTATCGCATGAATGCAGTCTTGAGTAACCAGAGAAAACTCGTATTAATATCCGGAATCTCTGATCGTTCCCAAGTGATTTATTTCGAGAAGGAAATCGAGAAGTTCATGGGAATTCAAGATGTTCCCGTTGCTGGGGAGATGCGGCAATATCGATGATACTAGAAGAACTGATTAAAGATGCGATTTGGGTTGTTATCATGACTGCGATTTTTGTAATCTTTTATTCTAAAAAGAATAAATGGCGGGCCGCAATCTTTTATTTATTCCTGTTTGTGGCGATTAAAGTCGCGGTTAATCTTATATTTTAACAGGAGATGATTAGCTTGGGCATTGAAGATAGATTAAGAGAACTGAATATTACTCTCCCTCAAGCGAGCGAACCCGCGGCTAAATACGCTAATTATGTCATTGTTAACGGGTTGATGTTCATCTCAGGCAAAGGACCTGCGGGAAATCCGAAAGGGAAGCTTGGAATCGATTATTCAACACAAGAAGGATATGAATTCGCAAGGCAAACCGGAATAGAAGTGCTTGCGGTTCTCCAATCTGCATTAGGATCTCTGGACAAAGTCGTCAGAGCGGTTAAAGTACAAGGGTTCGTAAACGCTAGCGCGGATTTCGAGGAACATCATAAAGTCTTGAACGGATTCTCGGATCTCATAATGGAAGTCTTCGGGGATAAAGGACTCCATGCCAGATCGGTCTTAGGCGCAGTATCCGTGAGGGATAATCTGCCGATTATCGTGGACTCTATTTTCCAGGTGGAGAGGGATATCGTTGAATAATAGTACTATACATGGGAACAAATGTTTGGCATTATATCCATCGGGTAAGTATTCCATTATTGGAGGCAGACAAATATGGGACGAGTCGTATTATTCGATATGAGCAGCCAAGATCCGGAACGGGCAGCTAGCTTCTATTCCTCCGTCTTTGGATGGAAGATAGCGGAGCCGAACTGGGGCTATCATCCAGTCTCGACAGGCGATGAATCTAGGCCTGGCATTAACGGCGGGATCTCCAAGGGTCCTCATGATTTCGCCCACGGAATCAGAATCCAGATCGAAGTGGATGACATGGATGAAGCTCTTCGCAAGTCGGTCGAAGCAGGAGCGCAAATCGTGCGGGATAAGATGGACTTCGGCGACTTCTATCTCTGTTACTTAGTGGACTCGGTTGGAAACGGCATCGGACTTATTCAAAATAAATAGCTGCGGCATAGAATATACTGGGGACAGCAGGTGATAAAGGAGGATAACTATGCAAGCTGGATTCTGGATCAGACTGGGCGCCATATTGTTGGATGCATTGATCGTTGCCGTGCCGTTGACGATAATATCATTGATTCTAACCGGTGGTGGGGAAGGTAAAGAATATTTCACGAACGCATTATCTTTTCTCTATTCCTTGATGGTACCGGTTTTCTGGAATGGATATACGATCGGCAAGCGAATTTGCGGGATTCGAATCAGCAAGCTTGACGGATCGCCTCCTGGCCTTGGAACGATGCTTATGCGCAATGTAGTAAGCGGGATCGTATATGGTATAACCTTCGGAATCGCTATAATCGTGAGCATTATCATGGTTGCCGTTAGGGAGGATAAACGATCACTTCACGATTTCATCGCGGGTACGGAAGTAACTTATAGTTAACAGGGAAATGGGAGGAGAAAGTTTGAGGAGAACTCTATACATTATCTCCGGTCCGGCCGGAGCGGGAAAATCCACGACTTCGAAGAGAATTGCCGGAAGATTAGCGAAAAGCGCGTACATCGAAGGCGATTTGATCGATCACATGGTTTTCGGCGGTTACGAAATGCCTTGGCTAAGCCAATATCATACTGATCTCATCTGGCAAAATATTCTTTCGCTTGCCAACAATTTTATCCATCACGATCACGATGTCGTTATTGACTATGTTGCTTTCATGCATAACGCCGAATATATCGCAAGCGGGCTGGAGCAATCCGGAGTTTCCGTTAAATTTGCCATTCTTATCACGGACGAAGAAGAGTTGCTTAGAAGGGATGCCGAACGACAGCCGCAATTCCGCATGGGGCATCGATGTATCGAGGGATTGAAGGAGATCAGGAGATCGAATCCACCGGAGCATCACATCATCAATACAACACGCATGGATGTTGACTCCGTCGTGGAAGAGATTATGGGTAACCCGGTATTCTTGATTGATAGTTAAGTAAAAGGGAAGGGACAGCATGAAAATGACAACATACATCGCGCTGCTACGCGGAATCAACGTTAGCGGACAGAAGTTGATTAAGATGGAACACCTAAAGGGCTTATTTGAATCGTTAAAATTCGGCAACATCAGGACCTATATTCAAAGCGGCAATGTGTTGTTCGAATCGGCGGAGGATGATCCGGAGCTTCTTACGAAGAAGATCGAACAGGCGATCGGAACGCTTATTCCTTCCAGGTAACGGTCGTTCTTAGAACCTTGAAAGAGCTGGAGGAAGTCATTGCCCGAAGCCCTTATAAAGTAGACGATCTCCTAGAAACGGACTCGCTCTACTTGAGCTTCCTAGCCGAGCGTCCTTCCGCCGAAGCCGCAGCCAAATGCCTGACTTTTATGAACGAAGTGGATGAGTTCACCATCGGGGATCGCGAAGTTTATATTTTGATCCATAAGAGCTATGGGGAATCCAAGTTCTCGAACAATTTTCTTGAAAAGAAGCTGAAGGTAGCGGCCACGACCCGTAACTGGGCAACGGTCAATAAATTAATTAGCATGGGTCAGGGTTAAGCTCAAGCTCAGAGTAAACGACAAACCGAGTGTCAGTGCATTAATTCGTATTGTTCGAGCTGGACTCGGCTTTTTTGCGTGCGCGGAAACGGCGTACCTTCATCAAATTTCCGCACATCTTGTCGTCGCAATATCGCTTCGAGCGGTTGCGGGTATCATCGTAATAGACCCATAGGCAATTCGGATTGTCGCATATGCGAATGCGGGATGGTTCATTATCGGTTAACATCCGCGAGAAGGAAGCCGCGATTTCCGCCTCTAAATTCGTCCATTGCTTTCCTATAGGAGATAGCTTTATCCGATAGCCATCATCATCTGCGGATAAAGTGCGAATGACGGCTCCGTCGGCCATGATCTCATTCAACATCACTATATCTTCAACGGCCGGCCGGCTATTATCCACGAATGATTTGGCCATACGATGCAACAACGCTCGCAGTCTTTTCAACGAGGTTATATCCTTCGCTGTTGGACGATGGTCGACAACGAGTTGCTGCTTGTCCATCCAAGCGTCTAGCCAGTCCGAATCGTCTAAGCGGTCCTCGGCAGCTCCGTCTCCTCGCCAATCATGATGCACGCTATTCAAGAAGTCGTCCCAAAGCATCGGTTAACCTCCTTCACTTCTATAATGAAAACCATTGTAACACCTTAAATATAGTTACGCTAGTTACTTGACCTCGGATCAATCCCGTGTTAAATTCTTAATGTAACCACCAAAATAAACTTAATTAGTTACATACTCAAAAAGGAGAGTGCCGGAATGAGCAAGCTTGAACTTCTGTTGCAAGGATGGGATAGCTCGTACGAGAAGGAAGATTGGTATCCGCCGTTAACGGATGTTTTGAATGGGGTTACGGTGGAGCATGCGCTGTGGAAACCCGCGGGCGAGCATGTCAACTCGATCTGGGAAACAGTGAATCATCTGGTTTTCTACAAAGAACGGTTGCTTAATAGACTAACCGGTGAAGAATCCAAATATCCATCGGGAGTTACGAATGATGATACTTTCGCGATATCATCCTCGACAGCGGAGGAATGGGAGCATACACTAGCAAAGCTAAAAGAAGTACATTTGGGATTACGCGATAAGCTCTCGGCCATGAATGAGGAGCAGCTTGAACGGAAGATTCCTCAAACACCGATCGGCAACTGGATTCATAGTCTAATCCTACATGACGCCTATCATACGGGGCAGATCGTCTTCCTTCGGAAGCTGCAGGGCTCTTGGCCATCCCGCCGATCATTCGAGTAACAAGACTAAAATCGATACCAACTAAATATGCTGGATTATAGGCAATTTTTGGAACCCTTAAAAGTTAAAAAATTTTAATTTTTACGACGAGAACATGTAACTTTCTGTTTAGTCCATACGTCTAATGGCTAAAGGAAAGTAAAGGCTGCTGTCACGAGCCTCTGAAGGAGAGAATGCGGTTATGTTCAACAAGTTATTAATCAGCTTCACGGCCGTATTATTCGGATTCATGTCTCTGGGTTTCATTAAAGCCAATACGACGGATTACGTTCCCGTACCGAAAGATTCCGACACGCGGGTTGCCTATGTCGACCGAATCTATCAAGAGAACGGTAAGAGCTACATGGACGCAGATTTCATAGAGTGGTACGAAGGCGAAGAAGCGAATAAGAAATTCCGTGAAATTGAGCAGGATCCTGAGATGACCGAAGCTCCGGACGGCTACTATATCGTGAACGATGATGAAGAATTGAAGAAGCTCGAGATCGCTTCCGACGCGAAAGTGTTCATGCAAATTTACGATAGGACGGGTAACATCGAGGAAGCGGGTACCGAGTGGAACGAAGAGATCAGCGTTGAGAAATTCATCTCACTTTTCTCGGACGATTCCGAAATGAATATGAAAGACTTCCCTTACCATCTTACGGTGGAGAACGATAAGATCGTTAAGATCACTCAGCAATTCATCCCTTAAGGAGTAAGACCAATGAACGATGAAGTTCTTTTCTTTGCGACGCCTTCCGATTGGAGAAAATGGTTGGAAGAGAATCATGAGCGAGTGTCCCACCAGTTGGTCGGTTTCTACAAGAAAGGCACGGGAAAACCTAGTATTACTTGGCCCGAATCCGTTGATCAAGCGCTGTGCTATGGATGGATCGACGGCGTGCGCAAGGGCATCGACGAGGAAAGATATATGATTCGGTTTACACCAAGAAAAGCGACTAGTATCTGGAGCGCGGTGAACATCGCGCGCGTTGCCGAATTAACGGAACAGGGATTAATGCTGCCCAACGGTCTTGCGGCATTCGAGAAACGGAAGCAGGAGAAGTCGGTCATATACTCCCATGAGCAGAAGGATATGATCGCCGAATTAGATCCGGCATCGGATACACAACTTCGAGCAAACGAGAGAGCTTGGGAGTTCTTCCAAAATCAACCGTTGACGTATCGAAAGGCGGTTATCTGGTGGATTAAAAGCGCGAAACGCGAAGAAACGAAGCAGAAGAGATTGGCGAATATGATCGAGCACAGCGAACAGGGGAAGAGGCTAGCGCAATTTACTTGGACGAAAAGCACCTAATTCAACCTAAACGTGCAACAAATAGCCTCCATTGGCGTCTAATCATTAAACTGCCCTTGCAGCATGATGAGGAGTCGAACTCTGGAGGATTTATTTTTATGAAGCTATTTTACCGATCGTGGTTTATGATTTTATCTCTCGTTCTATGTATTTCTTTACTCAATCCGAACGTGATCACTTATGCAGCCAAGCCATCAACCATTAGCATCTACTTAGACGGGAACAAGATTAACTCGGATGTTCCTCCTTACATTATTCCCAAAATAAACGTGACGATGGTCCCTCTAAGCGTCATCAGCAAAAATCTTGGAGCGGGAGTGTCCTGGTTACAAAAAACGAAGACGGTCACCATCACGCAATCCGGAATAACCTTAAGCATGACAATCGGGCAAAAGTTCGCTTTAGCGAACGGGGAGCGCGTTAATCTGGATGCAACCGTTCAAGCCATTAACGGACGCGTCATGGTACCTTTGCGATTCGTGAGCAAGCAGATGAATCTGAACGTGACGTGGTATCAATCCGCGCAGACGATCAAGCTTCAGACCCAGGAAGGACTGGCGGACAACTCGTTAAAAGGAGCATGGGTATCGACCGTATACAATCTGGATTGGCCTTCAAGCAAATCCTACGGGAATTCGACCCAGCAGCAACAGGAATATGTTCAAATGTTGGATGAGTTGCAGGGAATGGGCATCAACACCGTATTCGTTCAAGTGCGTCCGTCTGCGGATAGCTTCTACCCCTCGAATCTCGTCCCATGGTCGAGATTCCTGCAAGGCGAACAGGGATTAGCTCCGGATTATGATCCGTTAGCGTTCATGATCGAAGAAACCCACCGGCGCGGAATGGAATTCCATGCATGGTTTAACCCGTTCAGGGCGAATACCGGCGAGAAGACAGAGGAGCTTGCTTCTAATCACGTTGCGGTAACCCACCCGGAATGGATCGTTCAATCGGGCAACAAGATGTATATCAATCCGGGGATACCGGAAGCTCGGCAGCACATTATCGATGCAATCATGGAAGTGGTCAACAACTACGAGGTCGACGGCGTCCACCTTGATGATTACTTCTATCCGTCCAGTGGCGCTTTTGCCGACGATCTCACGTACTTGGCTTATAACGACAGCCAAATTCTGAATAAAGCAGATTGGCGCCGCGACAACATAAATCGATTCGTCGAGCAATTAGGCAAATCGATTCACGCCGCCAAACCGCAGGTTCAATTCGGGATCAGCCCTTTCGGCGTGTGGCGTAATCAATCGATGGACATGACCGGTTCCGATACTAAAGCAAGCGTGACCGCGTATGACAACATGTATGCCGACGTGCGTACTTGGATTCGGCAGGACTGGATCGATTATGTGGTGCCGCAAATTTATTGGAGTCTATCCTTACCTATCGCCCGATATGACAAGCTGGTCGACTGGTGGGCGAACGAAGTTAGGGGAACGAAAGTAGACCTGTACATCGGTCATGCTCCATATAAGCTGGGAACTCCAGAGGTTGGTTGGAACAATGCTCAGGAGATTATCAATCAATTGAAATACAATAAGAATTACTTTGAGGTTAAGGGCGATATTTTCTTTAGCGCCAAGGATCTGCGGAAGAACCCGCTAGGGCTCATTCCGCTGCTGCAAGCTTATTATAAAGTCCGATGACGCAAAGAACCCCTGAATTCTCCCGCTATCCGGGTGAGTTCAGGGGTTCCGTGCGAGTAGTTAACCGTTCAGCCGTTCATTTAACCAATCGAGGATGACGGTGAATACTTCCTCGCGCCTCTTCTCGTTGTGAAGCTCATGCTTGAAGCCCGGCCATTCCCGCCAACGGGTAAGCGATCCAGCTTGATCCGCGAAGTGTTTGCTGGCTTGAATGGACGTTACCTGATCGTCCCCGCCGTGCATGAGCAGCAAGGGAACCTTCAGTTTACTGGCGTTCTCGAGCGCCCATTTGCCCGCACCTTGAACGCTGAAGAAAAATTTGGCCGTAATTTGACCATGTCCGAGCTCATCGCCGACGTAACGTTCGATCATGGTCTGATCCGTGGTGAGATTCGCTGCTTTGAGGGGACGGTTGTTCGTGTATTTCGGATAAATTAGTTCGAGGAGCTTACCGATCACCGCTTGCAGGGATGGAGGCTTGAACGCTAACTTCAGCCAAGGTCCCGTTACGATGGCTCCGGCAATATCCGGCTGCCTCCTTAACAAATAATTAATCGTAACGTTCCCGCCCATGCTGTGTCCGAATAAGAAGAACGGGAAGCTTGGATACTTTCGATACGCTTCGGCGATCATCATATCGACGCCTTCCAGCAGGCCCTCGTAAGCGGAAACGTGACCTCTTTTGCCATCGGTACGTCCATGTCCTCTCTGGTCGAAACCCATTACCGTATAACCCTCGTTATTCAGCATCTCCGCCACGTGTGAATAACGGCCCATATGCTCACCCATCCCATGCACAAGTCCGATGACTGCTCGAATTTCCCTAGATGGATCCGGTTGCCATTCGCAAGCATGCATATGAGTTCCATCCGAAGTGACCCATTTCATATTCATGACGCTCATCCAATCGTTCCTCCCGCGCAAATCTGATACTCCTATCATAAACGATAATGTGGCTTTTGGAACGACAATTAAGCGAGGGATTGTGCTAAAATAAGGCTAAACTTCTAGCGAATTCGGTGAAATAGAGGAGCAAATCTGTTGACGGATTGGAAATCTTTTATCGCGCCTATTTACTTATCCGCGCAAGTCGCCATCATAAGCAGCATCATTGTCTTTGTACTCGCAGTTGCAGTAGCCAAGTGGATGGCCCGAAGACGGTTCGTCGGGAAAACGGCACTGGAAACGCTGTTCATGCTGCCTCTCGTACTTCCCCCATCCGTGGTCGGGTTCATCCTCCTCGTGATGCTCGGAAGGCGGAGCTATATCGGACAAGCCTATGAATGGTTTGTTGGACAACCGGTCGTCTTCTCCTGGGTTGCAGCGGTTATCGCCGCCGTTGTCGTAGCATTCCCCCTTGCCTACCGAACGATCAAGACAGGGTTCGAGGAAGTGGACGGGGAGCTGGAGGATTCCGCTAGGGCGCTGGGCGCCAGCGATTGGCAGGTGTTCCGCTTCATTACGGCACCGCTCGCATCGCGATCTTTGATCGCGGGCTTCATTCTTGGATTCGCGCGGGCGTTGGGGGAGTTCGGGGCGACGCTCATGATAGCGGGCAATATTCCTCACCGAACGCAGACGATCCCGACCGCAATCTACGTAGCCGTAGATGGAGGAAATCTGTCGCTTGCCTGGATGTGGGCGTTCACGATGGTTCTTCTCTCCTTTCTAATGCTGTTGGCGGCGAATCGTTACCCCAGATAATCAGGATTGAACGGTCACTCCCGGTTCCGAATTGGAATAGGGAGTGATTATTGTTTACAATAGATTTATAAGTTTTGATTAATGGTTAAAAGGAGGAGACTCATAATGGAAAATAACAATCAAAATAATGCCCAGCTTGCTACCTTCGCAGGAGGATGCTTCTGGTGCATGGTTACTCCGTTCGAGGAGCTGCCGGGTATTCATGGTATCGTATCCGGATATACAGGCGGCCATACGGTGAATCCGACCTACGAAGAAGTATGCTCGGAGACGACGGGACATGCGGAAGCAGTACAGATTACTTACGATCCCGACATTTTCCCCTATAGCAAGTTGCTCGACATTTACTGGCGTTCCGTTGATCCGACCGATGCCGGCGGCCAATTCCACGATAGGGGTTCTTCCTACCGGCCTGCCATCTTCTATCACAACGAGGAGCAGCATAAGGAAGCGTTAGCGTCCAAGGAGGAGCTGGAGAAAAGCGGAAGATTCAACAAGCCGATCGTCGTGGCGTTGGAACCCGCGACCGTCTTCTATCCCGCCGAGGAGTACCACCAGGGCTACCATCATAAGAATCCGCTTCGTTATAAGTATTACCGGCAAGGAACGGGCAGAGACGCCTTCCTGCAGCAGAACTGGAATACGCCGAAGGATAAGGAAGAGCTTCGCAAGCGGCTGACTCCGATGCAGTTCGAGGTTACTCAGAACAAGGGGACTGAACCGCCTTTCCGTAATGAATTCTATAACAACACGGAGCCTGGACTATACGTGGACATCGTCTCCGGGGAGCCGCTGTTCAGCTCCAAGGATCAGTTCGACGCCGGCTGCGGTTGGCCGAGCTTCTCGAAGCCTCTCCATGGCGGCAACATTCAGGAACATCAAGACTACTCGCACGGTATGTCTCGCGTAGAGGTAAGAAGCCGGGAAGCCGATTCGCACCTCGGGCATGTGTTCAACGACGGGCCGAAGCCTGGCGGATTGCGATACTGCATTAACTCGGCCGCACTGCGGTTCATTCCGAAGGATAAGCTAGAGCAAGAAGGGTACGGAAGGTATTTACCTGATATCGAAGAGAAGGCTTAATACAACACCCGCCACAAGTAGAAAGTCGCATAAGCCTCCCAGTTTGCCCAGCCGGCCGATAGCTCTCGAATCTGAGCTACGGTCGGCTTTTGTTCCATTTCGAGCACCGATTTGATTGCGTTATGCAGCCCTACGTCGTCTATTGGGAACGCTGCCGGATAGCGCAAGCATCTCATTAACACGTAGTTGGCCGTCCACGGTCCTATCCCTCGAATAGATACCAGCATTTTCTCCGCGGCTTTGAAGCTTTCGGCTTCCATCAACATTTCCTTGCTGATTACACCGTCTGCCAAGAGGCGGGCGACCCCGATTAAATACTCCGATTTCTTCGTCGTCATTTTCAAAGCTGCTATATCGCTGACCGATAATGCCGCTATATCCTCCGGAGCAGGGAAGAGCCAGCAGGTGACTTCGCCGTTGCTTACCTTCTTGCCGAACGACTCCACGAAGCGGCGCTTTAGCGTATACGCGAATGCCAAATTGATCTGTTGGCCGATGATTCCCCAGCATAACGCCTCGAATAAATCCGGAATGCCCATATTGCGAAGTCCGTACAGACGGTTCACGACCCCGTTTAATAGTGCATCCCCCTGAGACATGGAATAGAAGGGAGTCAGGTCGTTGTCCAAATCGAACCATTCCCTCACGTACATCACGATTGCGTCCACCACTTCAACGCTCCAAGGAGTTTCACCGTCCATGGATCTAACCGTAAGGAATCCGGACTCGTCACCGCTCACCTCGAACAATGGCGTTTGTGAACCAACGGGAATCGTTTTGTACAGCTTGCCGCCCAGAATCCGATACAAGGACTCATCCGGCGACCGGGATAGGTAGTCCAGATTCACTTGAAAGTTGAATTCCGTTGGAACGGAAATTTTGATTAATGGGTTCATCTTCCTAAACACTCCTTCGTTCTTACTAACTCTTCATCTAGTTGTACCATATTTGGACCGTATTGACTTTGGTAATCTTGCGCTTTCATTCCGAATAGCTAACGCGAAGTGGAAGTTCAAGGTATACTAGGGGCAGAGGTGATTCCATGAACGACGAATATTGGAAGGCCATCGTCCTTTCGGACGAAGCCTATGACGGCAAGTTCTATTATGGCGTAGTCACGACAGGGATCTTTTGCAGGCCCTCTTGTAAATCCAGAGTACCTGTTAAGACCAACGTAAAGGTATTCGAGAACAGCGTGCAAGCGCAATCGGAGAAATTTCGCCCATGCAAAAGGTGCAAGCCGGACGGAGGCAGAATGCCGATCGAGGAATGGGTGTCGCAGATGGCCAGCGTCATCGAGTCGCGCTATGCGGAAGATTTGACCCTTGGCAAGCTGGCGGATATTTTCCATGGCAGTCCGTATCACCTGCAGCGTACCTTCAAGCGAATTCAAGGCGTTTCGCCATCCGAGTACTTGCTCAGGACTAGAATAGCCAAGGCGAAGCAATTGCTAGCGTCCACCGACTTATCTATGATGGATATCGCTTTGTCCGTGGGGATCGCGAATACGTCTCATTTTTCAACGCAATTCTTAAGACGGACGGGAATGACCCCGACTCAATATCGCAATGCGGAACGAGCGCTTGTTGGACAATAAAGGAGGCGAATAAGGTGAGGGAAAAAGCAGACAACTTGAATTTGTATTGGGCAACGATTAACCAAGGAAACGATCAACTCATAGTTGCGGCTAGCGAGCAAGGGCTTTGCTACGTTGGCGGTTGGGGCGAATCGTTGCGGACTTTTCAGGACTGGGCGGAGAAAAATTTCAGAGGGTACGAACAAGTAATGGACGAGTCGAGAATGGAGCCATTCGTTCAGCAACTGGAGGAATATTTCGCGGGACAGCGTACATCCTTCACGATGCCGTTAGACTTGAGGGGGACTCCGTTCCAAATGTCGGTATGGGAGGCAATGGGTAAGATCCCGTACGGCCGAACGGCCAGCTACTTGGATGTCGCGGAATCCCTGCAAAGACCCAAATCCGTAAGGGCCGTCGGAACCGCTATCGGCAGAAACCCGGTGCTCATCGTAGCGCCATGTCATCGGATCATCGGCAAGAACGGGGCGCTCACCGGCTATCGGGGAGGACTCCCAATGAAAGAGCGATTGCTACAGCATGAAAAAACCGCTAGTATGGCGTTGAGATAGATTTCCTACTATATAAACCGATTTTCTTGCTTATAACCGTCTATTTGCGGTATAATTTTCTCGCCAAAATAACTGGATGAGGAGCAAGAAAATGAGCAAAGTATTGATCTTCGGCCACAAGAATCCGGATACGGATACGATCTGTTCCGCAATTGCCTATGCAGATTTGAAGAAGCAGCTAGGAGAAGACGTTGAAGCGGTTCGTCTGGGCTCCGTAAGCGGCGAAACGCAATTCGCGCTGGATAAATTCGGAGTTAAAGCGCCGCGTCTTGTCGAGACGGTCGCTAACGAAGTAAAAAGCGTTATTCTCGTAGACCACAACGAACGTCAACAAAGCGTGTCCGATATCGATCAAGTTACCGTGCTGGAAGTTATCGACCATCACCGGATTGCGAATTTCGAGACTAGCGCTCCGCTCTATTACCGTGCCGAACCTGTAGGTTGCACGGCGACGATTCTTAACAAGCTTTACAAAGAAAACGGGAAATCCATCCCTAAAGATATTGCCGGCTTGATGCTGTCCGCGATCATCTCCGATTCTCTATTGTTCAAATCACCGACATGCACCGCTCAAGATGTAGCTGCCGCTCGCGAGTTGGCTGAAATTGCCGGCGTAAACGCGGAGAGCTATGGACTGGACATGCTTAAAGCAGGCGCTGATCTTAGCGACAAAACAATCGCGCAGCTGATCTCCTTGGATGCGAAAGAATTCCAAATGGGCAGCGCGAAAGTCGAAATCGCGCAAGTAAACGCGGTTGACGTGAACGATGTTCTGTCCAAGCAAGCCGAGATTGAAGATGCGCTTACGAATATCATCAACGAAAAAGGACTGGACCTGTTCCTGTTCGTCGTTACCGACATTCTAAACAACGATTCCATCGGTCTTGCGATCGGCCGCGCGGCTGATGCGGTTGAGCAAGCTTATAACGTGAAGCTGCAAAACAACCAAGCGGTCTTGAAGGGCGTCGTATCTCGCAAATCTCAGATCGTACCTATTCTCACCGATATTTTCAACAAACGTTAATTCGAGATTGAAGCCCGCGAAAGCTGCGGGCTTTTTTGCTTAGTCGAGCACACCGGGATTGGAGGCTTTACCTATATATGAAATTAAGCGTGCTCGACCACTCGCATGTCAATGAAGGAAGAACCGTAAGAGACGCATTAAACGAGACGATCGTACTTGCCCAAGAGACGGAGAGGATGGGTTATCATCGTTTCTGGGTCTCCGAGCACCACGGTTCTCAAGCGTTAGCTTCGTCAAGTCCCGAAGTGCTGATCGCGCATATCGCGGCTCATACCGAATCCATCCGGGTCGGATCCGGCGGCATTATGCTTCCGCACTATAGCTCCTATAAGGTTGCCGAGAATTTCAAGCTGCTGGAAGCCTTGCATCCCGGGCGTATCGATGTAGGGCTAGGGCGAGCTCCGGGAGGATTTCCCATCGCATCGCGGGCTTTGCAAGAGCATAAGCGGGTGGATATCGACTTGTACCCTCAACAGGTCGAGGATCTAAGAGATTACTTAAACGATGACCATCCCGGCAAGCATCGTTTCGCGGGCTTGCGGGCATTCCCAGAGACGGAAACCGCGCCTGAATTATGGCTGCTAGGCTCGAGCGATGGAAGCGCCAAGATCGCGGCGCAGCTAGGAACCGCGTACGCTTTCGCGCAATTTTTCGGTGCAGCCGGAGATGAGCCTCTTCAATATTATCACTCGTATTTCCGTCCATCCGAACATATGAGCAAGCCTCAATCGCTCGCCGCGGTCATGGTCATCTGCAGCGATACGGAGGAGGAGGCGCGCCAGCTAGCCAAGAGCAACGAGCTGTTCTTCCTCAAGCTGCTTAGCGGTCAAGAGCTAGGTTACCTTCCCTCCGTGAAAACGGCAATGGAGTACCCGTATTCGGCGATGGAGCTGCAAATGATCGATCAGATGCGTTCGCGTCGGTTCATCGGTACCCCCGGGCAAGTAAAGGAAAGTCTCAAAAGGTATGCGGATCGCCTGCACCTGGATGAGTTGATGATCGTGTCGCACATTCATGATTTCGACAAGCGCATTCAATCCTATCGTTTCGTTGCCGAGGCATTTGGAATATAAGCGAAGTAAGACCGGTGCTATCCGCCGTGTTGCGAGCGGAATAGGAGCGGCGATTGCCCTTTATTCTTCCGGACAGAGGAATGCCGCAATTCTTTTCGCTATCGTAGCATTGTTTGAGATGTTATTGGTCTATATGATGAAGTTATAAAATACGGTTTCGTATAGGGGAGATCGGTGGAAACGAGGCGGTAAGAATGAGAATTATCGTCGTATCCGATACGCATATGCCCAGAATGAACAAGAAGCTGCCGGATAGGCTGCTTCGGGAGCTGACGAAGGCAGATGCGATCATTCACGCTGGCGACTGGACGAAGATGGCGGTATATGAGGAGTTGGCTACACTCGCACCGACTTATGGCGTATCGGGTAATAATGATGGCGAGGATATCGTTCGCAAGTTCGGCTTGCGGAAAATGCTTAATTTCGAAGGCAAACGAATCGGAGTCGTTCATGGACACGGTGCCGGGACTAGACTCGATACGGAATCGCGGGCGATATTGGCGTTCAAAGGCGAACCGCTAGATGCGTTAATATACGGACATTCCCATGTTCCCGTGCGGAAGCGAAGAGGCCAGATGCTGGTTCTAAATCCCGGATCGCCGACGGACAAGAGGCGACAGGCTCTGTATTCGTTCGCGATTATGGATATCACGGCCAAAGGATTGACCGCACGACATGTCTTCTTCTCCGACAAAACATAAGAACGAGCGACCTTGGCTTATGTTATAATAGACGAATCATTCCGCTGGCTAGACCGATTGGAGCACCCAACTTTGAAGAGATTTAAGAAATTTTATATCGAGATCACGAGCATATGCAATCTTGCCTGCAGCTTCTGCCCGCCGACGAAGCGCCAAGCGAATTTCATTAAAGTCGATGCCTTCACCAATACGCTGGATCAGATTCAGGGGCATGCCGAATATATATATTTTCACGTGAAGGGCGAACCTTTGCTCCATCCTAAGATTGACGAGCTGCTAGACATCAGCCACGAGAAAGGGTTTAAGGTTAATCTGACATCGAATGGGACGCTTCTGCACAAGGCGAAATCCAAGATTCTCGGTAAGCCTGCGTTGAGACAGATTAACTTTTCCTTGCACAGCTTCGACGGACATGAAGGCTCGGTGGACAAAGAAGGCTATGTGCAGAGCGTGCTTGATTTCGCCAAGGAAGCCGTCGCGGCTTCCGATATTCTGATTTCCCTTCGGTTGTGGAACCTTACGCCGGATAACGAGACGAACTTGAAGAACGACCGCAACCGCGAGATTCTTGCAACGATCGAGAAGACGTTTAACCTTGACTTTAAGATCGAAGAGCGTTTCGTACGAGGGAAAGGCATTAAGATAGCGGATCGGATCTACCTCAATCACGAGGAAGAGTTCCAGTGGCCGGACCTCAAGGAGAAGGAAGACGAAGGCAAGGGCTTCTGCCATGCGCTTCGCAACCAAGCCGGCGTACTGGTCGACGGGACGGTTATCCCTTGCTGCCTCGACGGTGAGGGTGTTATAAACTTGGGCAACATCAACAAAACGCCTTTCTCCGAGATCATCGATGGCGAGCGGGCAACAAAGCTATACGATGGCTTCTCCAGAAGGGAAGTCGTCGAGGAACTTTGCAGGAAATGCGGTTACCGCCAAAGGTTCAACGCGTGACGTAGCGGGGAGCGGCGGAACATGCTGGTCATGTGGACAAGCAAAAAAGAAAGCCGCATTTGGCAATGTCATTAAGTTAAACTCAAAGACAAGACAAATAAAAATGGAATCCGAAACGGCATGGGGAAAAGCCCTGTGCCGTTTGTTTTTTTGGTGCAAGCAAGGAAAAAGAGTACAGCAAACAAAGCGGATGGAAGATCCGCTTAAAAAATGTTCATGTGAT
>NZ_SOMN01000052.1 GCF_004564235.1 Cohnella luojiensis | reverse complement strand
GAAGGAAGAAGAACATCGGAAAGCCGGATGAGGGAAAACCTCACGTCCGGTTTGATGAAGGGGGAGCTGGAAAAGTAAATGGAGGGCTTTCGCCCTCCAAAGAAATTTCAGTTTTCTACTCTACTTAATTGGGTAATGCGGATTAAGTTTTTTTTGATGTTGTGATCGACTGCCCCGTGTGCGAAAATCTGGAATAAAGGAGGCTGCTTGGGAATGAGACGACTCTTATTTGGGATTATCGGATTGTGTTTCGTGCTTGGCCTTACGGCGTGCTGGGGAGCGAAGAAGAATCCGGAGGTTACTCCAACGGCGGAGGAACGGGCCGAATACGCCGCTCAGAATCCATTCGGCGAGGAACGTTTTGACATGCCCGTCGGTTTGGAGCATCGGGCGGACTACCCAGAACTTATCTATATCATCGAGAAGCAAGGGCGGATTATCAGCAAGAGCTTGAAATCTCCGTTGGACAAGCCGGAGATCGTGCTCGACATCGGAGACCGAGTTTATGACGAGGAGGGCGAGCAAGGATTGCTGGGTCTTGCCTTTCATCCGAAGAACCCAGACCAAGCATACGTGAATTACACAACCGAGACGCATACGATTATCGCGCGATACGATGCGGATCCGGCTAATCCGAATCGTCTGGTTCCTGCCAGCGAGAAGATACTGCTATCTTTCGAACAGCCGTATGCTAATCACAATGGGGGACAGTTGGCATTCGGGCCGGACGGCTACCTGTATATCGCGACCGGGGACGGAGGCAGCGGCGGAGACCCTCATAATAAAGGTCAGAATCTGGGAAGCATGCTCGGCAAAATATTGCGAATAGACGTGGACGGAACGACGGGAGAGAAATCGTACACAATCCCTTCGGACAACCCCTTTTTAGACGGCGAAGCACCTGAAATCTACGCCTACGGGTTGCGCAACCCTTGGCGGTTCAGCTTCGACGAAGCGACAGGCAAGCTGTGGGCGGCCGATGTCGGTCAGAACCGCTTGGAGGAGATCAATGTCATAGAGAAGGGCGGGAACTACGGATGGCGCATTCAAGAAGGGACGGAATGCTTTGAGCCGGATTCCGGCTGCGACAAGACGGATCTCGAGCAGCCAATCTATACGTACGGGCGCGATCTGGGCGTATCGATTACGGGAGGGTTCGTCTATAGAGGACAGAGGTTGCCCGGGCTCATCGGTTGGTATGTGTATGCCGATTACGGGACGGGCACGATCTGGGCGCTTCGCCAGGAAGAGGATGGGACTGTCGAGAATCGGACGCTGCTGCAATCGGATGCGAATATTACTTCTTTCGGCAAGGATGCGACAGGAGAAATCTATTATTGCACTCAGGAGGGGCAGATTTTAAAGATTTTTTAGGTTATTCTCTCTTTATTGGGAGACGACATTGCTTCTAAGCTGTAATAAAACCAAGACAACTAGAAAATAGGTGATCGTCATCGCAACGACGAATTTCTGTAAAGATTGCGGAACGAGAATGCTAAGAGAATACGCCTTCTGTCCGGAATGCGGCACCCCAGTCGTTCCGAACGAAATAAGCGCGACAATCGCGCCGGACATGCAGCCCTATGCATCGGGCCAACCGACGGCAGTGCCGCCAATCGTGCATCCAGCGAACCCGGCAGTCGCGTTGTCCAAGAAAGCCAAGATTCTGATCGCAAGCGGTGTCGTCGTCATTTTATTGCTTGTTGGCGTCTATTTCCTGGGCAAGTATTTGACGGATGAGCAACGTCTGCTGGACAGATTCGAGTCGGCGATCGAAGACGGTAAGGCGGACAAGCTATTCGACATGCTGTCGGCTTCCAATTCGGATACTCCGTTCGACCAGAAGACGGTCGACGGGATCGTGAAGTATTTGGGCTCGAACAAGGAATCGCTGCTTACCGTCATGGAACAGTTAAAAGCCGAAGCGAAACAGTTGGAAGCCGGAGATGCGGAGACGTTCGCGAACGATGCCGATGCTGCTTTTCTCTACTTGAACATGAAGAACAAGAAACGCTGGCTGATCTATAACGATTATGAATTAAAGGTAAAGCGTTATATGATTCCGGTTCAAACGAACTTCGAAGGGGCTAAGATTCTCGTTAACGGCCAAGAAGCGGCTACCGCTAGCGGCGACGGTTCCTCGATCGAGGTTGGGCCTTTCCTCCCTGGCGAATACGAGATCAAATCCGTCTACGAAGGGGAATACACGACCTTGGAAAACAAGGAAACGGTATCGTTGTTCCCAATGGCGAGCTACGAGGATTCGGTAAAGTTGGTGCTCGAGGGGGACTACGTGCATGTATATTCCAACTACAGCAACTCGCGAATCTTCATCAATGGCAAGGATATCGGATTAGCCGTTGAAGACGGGAAGGAGATCGGTCCGATCGCGATCGACGGCTCCAACAAGATGTACGTGGAAACCGAGTTTCCTTGGGGCGAGATCAAGAGCGAGGAGTTCGCGGTCGATACGGATCAACTGGAATTTAACGTCTCCGAATTGAACGATGCGATGAAAGAGGAGATCATGAGCTCGGCTTATGATTTCGTAACTAGCTGGATGGCGGCGTTTCAGGCTCGCGACATCAATGCGCTCCGTCATGTGCATTCGGATCGGGTAGCCGACTTTACCGAATATTTTACCGATATGGTGGATAGCGATGAGTACTATATGGGAGAGCTTCATCGCATAACCTTCGACTTGGACGGTTTCGACGTAAACCAATATAGCGAAAGCGAATATACGGTCAGCGTCAAAGCGCAGGTGGATTATAGCGAAATTTTTTACTATAGCGAATATGAAACCGACCCAGTTCCAGTGGCAGGCACCAACTATACGGAATATGTCCTTCAGTACGTGGACGGACAATGGCTGGTTTCCGGCTGGAGTCCCTCGTATGATGTCGGTACGGAAAACACCAAGGTATACGAATAAGACCAGGAAGCTTCCGATCCTAACGGGCGGGAGCTATTTTTTTTGGATATTAGGACATATGTCCTTTTGCTGTGGGAATAATGCCTATACAATGGGTATAGATAGGGAGTACGTGCCGATAAGGTGGTCGTCATGAGGAAAATCAATGATCCGGATGCTCTAAGTAATCTAATGAACGCGCATCAGTTGAGCGGCTTGTTCGACGAGAAGACGGTAGCGGCAATGGAACTGTTCGCCTTCGATAAGGGCGAGATTGTCTGCACGGTCGACGATCGGCTCGATCATCTGTTCATGCTCGTGAAAGGCAAGATCAAGATCTACCGCGTGTTGCCTAACGGAAAATCCATTCTTATCCGATTCTATAATCCGCTTAGCACGATAGGCGATCTGGAGATGCTCACCGACTTAACGGTGCGGAATACGGTGGAGTCGGTGAACGATACGTTGTTCATTGGCATTCACCAGCAGGCGCTCGCAGATACGGCTCATCAGGATCCTGGTTTTCTCCGGTTCATTATCAAGCATCTTTCGCATAAGCTTCATACCTTCTTGACGGCATCAAGCTTGAATTTGCTCTATCCGGTCGAGACCCGGTTCGCGAGCTACTTGGTTTCCATTACGGTAGATGAGAACGATCAGGCGCAGATCGAGGAGATCAAAGCAGCCAAGCTCACCGAAATCGCGGAATTGCTTGGAACAAGCTATAGGCACTTGAATCGCGTGATCTCTCAGTTTGCTTCGGCCGGATTGGTGGAACGCTCGAGGGGATCGTTGTACGTTAAGGATATTAATCAATTAAAGAAGCTGGCTAACGGAAATTTGTACAGCTAAAAGCATGGGGGTTGTCATTGTGGTAGGCGCAATATACGCGGTCATAGCAGGTTTGTTCATAGGCATACAGAGCATATTTAACGTGAGGCTTAGCGAGAAGGTCGGTTTCTGGCTGACGAACGCATTCGTTCACGGGTCGGGATTCATCGTGTCGTTCATCCTATTTTTGCTAATCAAGGACGGAAGCCTGGCCAAGCTCGCATCGGTGAACAAGCTGTATTTACTCGGGGGATGCATGGGCGTCGTGATCGTCTTCACCGCGATGAAGTCCGTTACCGCTTTGAATCCGGCATATGCCATAGCTATCCTTCTTATCGCCCAACTAATTGGAACACTAGCCATAGAGAGCTTCGGTTTGTTCGGAGTCGATAAAGTGGCGCTCTCGGCGAATCGTTTGATCGGAATCGGCGTGATGATCGCCGGCGTGGTCGTGTTTAAGTATAAGTAACTTGCAGTCGCTTTTGTCGATATCCCGTTTGCTCAGTAAGATGAGCGTGGCGGGATTTTTTAACGATTCAGAATGTATAAAATTACGCTATCCATTTCTGAATCGTCTCCGACATAAACCTATCCCGCCATCCCAAGTACGGCGATAGCCGTTTATGCTTGGTTGGATTGGGTCTAACTAAATGTTTGCTGGGAGTGGCTGAGGAGCGCCGTAGATTGAGTTGGTCGAACTAAATGGGTGTTTGGGTCTCGTATGCTGGGCTGTAGTTAGGTTTGGTCGAACTAAATGAGTGGTTGGGGTCGTTTGGTGGGCTGTAGTTAGGATTGGTCGAACTAAATGAGTGGTTGGGGTTGTTTGCTGGGCTGTAGTTAGGTTTGGTCGTTACTACTTACGTCTCCTGGATTCCCTGAGGAGACTTTTTTCCTGTTTTAAAGGATTTTTAGTACTTGGTGTAGAAGTACTCCTACACAGAATTTGTGAAGGGAGCGAGGACAATGAAGCTATCATCAAAGCAAGTATTACAGGTTAGCAAAGGAGATACAGAGATCGCTGGTTTCATTTCTGCGCTCCTAACGCAAAACGAGAAATTGACCGAGATGGTTGAAACACAATCCAAGCAGATCAAAAAGTTAGAGAATCGTGTGCATGAGCTAGAGCGTCAGCTCGGTCAAAATAGCAACAATAGTAGCAAGCCGCCTTCAAGTGACGGATTGCGTAAAAAGAACAATCTGCGCGAGTCTGGTGGAAAGAACGGCGCGCCTAACGGGCACAAAGGCCATACCCTTCGTTTCAGCCTTGAGCCAGACGAAGTCATCGTTCATCCTTTGCTAACTTGCAAGAACTGTAATCATTCCTTGGCTGACGTGCCCGCACAAGAGTGGATGAAAAGACAAGTGCTTGACTTGCCACTCTCTCCGCTCATTACAACCGAACATCGAGCGGAAGAAAAACGTTGCCCTTGTTGCCGCACGCTACAACGGGCCGATTTCCCTGCCGCAGTTAAAGCACCCGTGCAATACGGGGAGAGTTTTGCAGCTTGGACGACCTATCTCAGCGTCTACCAGTTACTGCCCCTGAAACGGGTTGCTCAGTTCTTTTTCGACTTAACCGGATGCCGCCCGAGCGAACGAACTTTGCTCGAGCAATTGAATACGATGGCATTCCATGTAGCTGAATTGGAACCGGTAATCAAAGCGCACCTTCGCAACGAGCCATTCATTTACTGCGATGAAACGCCTATGCGATTGAACGGGAAGCAACATCATCTCCATACGCACTCGAGTGCGTATTGGACGCTATTGCATATGAACGAAAAGCGGTGCGGTTCGGCGTTTACCGAAATGGGCGTACTTCCTGCCTACAACGGTGTCGTTGTGCATGACTGCTTCTCTTCTTATTTCAAATCCGACGTTACGTTCGCCCACGCGCTTTGTAATGCGCATCTCATGCGTGAGTGCCAAGGTATCGCAGATTACGATAAACACCAATGGGCAACCGACATGAAGGAGTTGCTTCGTCGAAGTTGGACATTGGCCAAAGCGGCTCGAGCATCCGGCATCCCATTGTCTGATGAAACCCTCGCCGAGATTGATCGGCAGTACGACGACAATCTGGCGCTTGGAAAAATAGAATGGGCAAAAGATAAGGTGCCCGAGAAAACCGGGCCCAAAGGACGAAAATGTAAGAGTAAATCAGCGAACCTTGGAGATCGATTCGAACGCCACAAAGCGTCGATTCTCCGCTTTCTTTACGATGCCCGAATACCGTTTGATAACAATCAGGCTGAGCGCGACATTCGCATGTCCAAGGTGAAACAGAAGATCTCCGGTTGCTTTCGGACAGCCATCGGCGGTCAGCAATTTGCCAGCATTCGCGGGTTTATTTCAACTCTCATGAAACAATCCCTCCCTCTGCATAATTCACTCGCATCTGTTCTTCGCGGGCAGTTTCATTTCAGGGCTACGTAAGTAGTAACGGTTTGGTCGAACTAAATGGGTGGTTGGAGTTTGCGTGGAGCCGTTTGCGAATCCCGTAAATAGCTGTCTGAGCGAAAGGGATACCGACGAAGTGAACGGGGTTGCGAGAGGAATAAGACGGCGAGTCTCGAAAGTCACAAATGGACAAAGAAAAGAGGCGGATTTTATCCGCCCCGTTCTCTTACTTTATTGCGGTTCTTCCTTAAACTGGCTTAGGAATTGTTTCGGAATGTCCGTCTCGAAGCGCATCAGCTTGCCCGTCGTTGGATGTTCGAAGGCGAGCACGCGGGCGTGCAGGCCTAACCGGGAGAACGGCTTGGTCTTAGAACCGTATTTCTTATCGCTGGCAATCGGATGGCCGAGATCCTGCATATGGACGCGGATCTGGTTTTTGCGTCCCGTCTCGAGATGAACCTCTAGCAGGGAGTAGTTCCGGTTCGCTCTTAGCACTTTATAATGGGTAACCGCGTGCTGACCGTCGTTCGGAGTGAAGCTGGAATACATCTTAAGCGTCGAAGTTTCCTTGAGCCACGAAGTGATGGTCCCTTCGGTTTTCTTCACCATGCCTTCGACCAAGGCCACGTACAAGCGCTCCTTGACGATATCATGCCATCCCTCTTGCATCTTCTGCTGAACCTTCTCGCTTTTGGCGAACATCATGACACCCGACGTTTCCCGGTCCAGGCGGTGCAGAACGAAGATCCGATTGGCCGGATTCTCAAGCCGAACATGCGCGGTCAGCTGCCTGTAAGCGGTCAATTCGGTTTCCTTGTCCGTTGCGATGGACAACAGTCCGGCATCCTTATGGACGACGATTACCGCTTCGTCTTCGTGGAGAATCTTTAGTCCGACGAGCGGCGGGGCAACCGTCGTGCGATCCTTGCGAACCGTTACGACCTGTCCCGGATGCAGGGGATGATTGTATAGCTTCTCGACCCGATCGTCTACGGATACTTGGCCATGGGCGAGAAGAGACTTCACGGAGTTCCGTCCTTGCGGAGCGAGCTTGTCCAGCAGGAAGAGCAATAGCTCTCCCGCCTCCGTTACTTTGAATGATTTCGGAGGAGTCTGACTCCGGTTAAAAGCCCCGCCACGGGGGCGGGGCGGCTTATTTCCTTGTCTCATAGGGAATCTCTCGGTCCTTTCGCACGCATGCATCAATGCAGATGGTTCAATTATAACCTATTTCTCGAACGATCAGAAATTTACTTAGTGGAAAATCATCGCGGTCCTCTATATAACAAATATTCCAGTCGGGTTGACGGTCAATGATGAACAGCATATAGTTTGTATGGATATACACACAGAGGAAATATTTGGGCATATCATTCGGAGCTGCCCAGAAGGATATGTTTGAAGGAGGAAGCTAGACGATGAACTCTCTTAAAGTCGATCGCATTATCAAAAACTATGGCGACAAAACGGCCGTGAACGGCCTTAGCTTCGATGTGTCGGAGGGCGAGATTTACGGATTGCTAGGTGCTAACGGTGCAGGAAAAACAACAACGATGCGCATGATACTCGGACTTATTTTACCTGATGAGGGCGATATTCGTTACTTAGGCAAAGCCTACGGCAAGGAGCAGCTCAGCATGCTGGGGTATTTACCTGAGGAAAGGGGCATGTATCCTAAGATCAAAGTGAGCGATCAAATCATCTACCTGGCTCAATTGCGCGGTATGTCCCGCAAGGATGCCGACCGGAACCTAAAGCGGTGGCTGGAGAAGTTTCAGGTGCCGGAGTATTACAACAAGAAAGTCGAAGAGTTGTCCAAAGGAAACCAGCAGAAAATCCAATTTATAGCGGCCGTCATTCATAATCCCAAAATCCTCATTCTCGACGAAGCGTTCAGCGGATTGGATCCGGTCAACGTCGAGTTGCTGAAGTCAACGGTTAAGGAGCTCCGTGACGGAGGAACGAGCATCGTGTTCTCTACCCACCGGATGGAGCACGTCGAAGAATTGTGCCGCAACATTACGATCATGCATAAGTCGAATCCGGTACTGCAAGGGCCGATCAAGGATATTAAGAAGAAGTTCCCGCAGGAGCGGGTAGTGGTGGCATCCGAAGGCGAGATTAGCGGATTGGAATCGATCGCGGGCGTTCATCACGTATCGAGACACGAGCATGGAGGTTATGAGCTCAAGGTGAGTTCTCCTGAAGCGGGACAGCGAATTCTGCAGCATGCGATGTTACAAGGACTGATTACCCGTTTCGAAGTGATGGAACCGACGTTAAACGAAATCTTCATTAAGACGGTAGGTGAAAACCATGATTAACGGCTTATGGACGGTACTGGCGTTTACGGTACGTAACAAAATACGCAGCAAAGCTTTCGTTATCATGACGGTCATTTTGGCGGTATTGCTCGTCGTCGTGGGAAATCTTCCTTACCTGATCGACAAGCTCGGCGGCGGGGATAAAGCAACGAAGGTAGGTTATGCCGAGGGTCAGCAACCGGCAATCATTCAGGGGTTAAAGGACTACTATGGACAGCTGCCGAAACCGGATGTTGAGCTCGTATCCGTGTCGGGCTCGGAGCAACAATTGAAGAATGCTTTGGAAAATGGGGATGTCGGGGGTTATCTGACCTTTGCCGAGGACCCGAAGATGGGATTCCCGAAAGCGACCTATAACGCGAAGAGTGCATTCGAGAGCGGAACGGCTACTTCGTTAACGGGCGCGCTCCAGAAGGTCAAGACCGATATGATCATCAAGGATGCCGGACTTACTGAAGATCAGAAGAACCAACTCTACGCGCAGGTGAGCTTGGATACCCAGAAAGTAAGCTTCTCCAACGAACAAGGCAAAACTGAGGAAGAACAGGGCATGGCAATCGCTCTGACTTACGTGATGATCATTCTTCTGTTCATGGCCGTCATGATCAGCGGACAATTGATCGCCACGGAGATCACGGCGGAGAAGAGTTCCCGCGTCATGGAAATCATCGTGACGAGCGTATCGCCGCTCAAGCAGATGTGGGGCAAGATTCTAGGAACGTTCATCGTTGCGATGGTTCAGCTTATCGTTCTAATCGGCGCTTTAGTAGCCAATCTTCAGTTGCCGCACAACTCGGATTCGCTCGATAAATTCGGCATTGACTTAGGCGTGCTCGACTTAACTCTTGTCGTCTATGCGGTCTTCTTCTACCTGGCAGGTTTCTTCTTATACGCTACCTTGTTCGCGGCGGTAGGCTCTATCGTCAGCCGCACCGAGGATCTCGGGCAGGCGCTGCTGCCGATTACGATGTTAACGCTCGTCGGCTTCTACGTCGCGATGTTCGGACTCACGCATCCCGACCATATTTTGATCAAGGTGTGCCAGTATGTCCCGTTCTTCTCGCCGTTCCTGATGTTCTTAAGGATCGGATTAGCCGAACCGGCTTGGTGGGAGATCGCATTGTCCATCGCCATCTTGTTCGCATCGATTCTCGGAATTGGTTGGCTCTCCGCGAAGATCTACCGTGTGGGAGTGCTGATGTACGGCAAGCGGCCTTCGGCAAAAGAGATCGTTAAGGCTATGAAGGCTTATAAGGTTTAAGGTAATCGCAAGTAAATAAGTGTTGTCGTCAAATGTATGATTTGAAATGGAGAACCTTGATGACCAGATTCTTTGGTATATCAAGGTTTTTACTATTGTTCAAAGTATCTACGCAGATCTTACAAGTTATATAGGATCAGTTAATGCCGTGGCGATAAGGAAAACAAAAAATATTGAACATAGGACAAAGAAGTTGGAATTTAAAGCGCTTTCGATCCCGTTCTATAATGAAGTTACGATAAAAGAAAGGGGTCGCATACATTGTCGAACTTGTTTTACAAGCCGGATGGGGCTTGGGTGGGAGACCTCATCCCCTTCTACAAAGACGGTACCTTCCGTTTGTTCTATCTTCATGATTGGAGAGAGAATAAGAAAATTCACGGAGAAGGAACCTCCTGGTTCGAGCTCCGGACAAGCGATTTCGTACACTACGAAGAAAAAGGCGAAATGTTGAAGCATGGAACCGTGAGTGAGCAAGACTTGAACTGTTATACCGGCTCCATCATTGAAGCCGAAGGCGAGTATCATCTGTTCTACACTGGCCTCAATCCGCACCCGGACTTCGTGGAGGACGGCGTGCCGCTCCAATGCGTCATGCACGCCGTGAGCACGGATATGGAATCGTGGCGGAAAATCCCTGAAGATACCTTCTATTCGGACGGGATTCAATACGAAAGACATGACTGGCGCGATCCCTTCGTGTTCTGGAACGAGGAGGCGGGAGAGTACTGGATGCTTCTCGCCGCGAGGAACAAAGAAGGTCCGTCCCGGCGTCGGGGGAGCATCGCATTGTGCGCTTCCAAGGATCTTAAGAAATGGGAAATCCGAAAACCTTTCTGGGATCCGAAAATGTACGTGACGCACGAATGCCCGGACTTGTTCCGGATCGGGGAATGGTGGTATCTGGTTTACTCCACGTTCTCGGACCGGTTCGTCACCCATTACCGCATGAGCAAATCACTCAGCGGACCTTGGACAGCGCCGAGAAACGACGCGTTTGACGCCAGAGCTTTCTATGCCGCGAAAACATGGAGTGACGGAAACAAGCGGTACGCTTTCGGCTGGGATCCCAGCAAGGAAAACGAGGACGATTACGGAGATTGGCAATGGGCCGGGAATTTGGTCGTGCACGAAGTCGTTCAAGAACCGGATGGAACGTTAACGGTTCGTATACCGGAGACCGTGTCCGATCATTTTGCAAAAAAGCAGGCTGTTGAGTGGGGTTCACGTATCGGGGATTGGATGGAGTCAGAGGGACGCATAAAGACGGCGGCTGACGAAACATTCTCTTGCATATCAGCCGGCTCCATGCCCGAGACATGCAAGATTACGGCCAGGTTGTCCTTCACCGAAGGGACCAGAAGCTGCGGCATCATGCTTCGCGCAAGCGAGGATCTCGACGAAGCCTATTACATTCGCCTTGAACCGATTCATAACCGCCTCGTATTCGACATGTGGCCCCGCCGGGTAATGGGTGAGGCGCAGTGGCACATCGACGGAGACCGCCCCCATGCGGTAGAGATGGAAGTGCCGATAGAATTACAAGCCGGCAGGTTTTACGATATAAAGATCGTTGTGGAGAATTCCGTTTGCGTCGTCTACGTGGCCGATCAGGTCGCCATGACTACGCGCTTGTATAATTTGAAAACCGGCAGCTGGGGTTGCTTTGTCCAGGAAGGCCGGGCGCAATTCGCACAGGTATCCATTTCGGTTCCCAACTAACAGGAGGTCTTATAAATGATACGTTACTTCAAATGGTTGACTCTCGCATTATCACTTGTTGTACTGATGGCATTAGTGAGCGCATGCGGAGGCGGTACCAATAATAGTAACAATACTGCAGAAGCCGGTTCGGGAGCTCCGGCGAACGACGGTCAGAAGGCGGATAAGAAAACGTACAAATGGTTTGTCGCACGGGGCGTAGACGGCCCTCAAGCCGTTACCGTAAAGGAAATTGCGGACGAGTTCTCCAAAACGCATCCGGAATTCGAACTGGTTATGGAAGGTACGGGCGATCGCCCTTCCTATTTGCAGAAGCTGCGGACATTGATCGCCAGCAACGAGATGCCCGCAATGTTTGATACCGATTCCGATGCCTATGCTTCTAAGCTGGTGCAAGAAGGCAAGCTGGTGGACATGAAAAAAGTGCTGCAAGACCTTGTGAAATATGAAGATTTCCGTCCAATTGCCTTGCAATATCAGCAGTTCGCAGACGGTAGCATGTATACGCTCCCGCTCGAATTTGGGATCGAGGTATTCTGGTACAACATCAAGATGTTTAAGGATCTCGGTCTTGAAACGCCCAAGACGTTCGATGAGTTTATGAAAGTGTCCGAAACGCTAAAAAAGAATGGGATTACGCCGATTGCCGTCGACGGCAAGGACAAATGGCCGGTTCTCCGGTACCTGGCGTACAAGCCTTTCCGCATAACCGGCAATGATTTTATCGAGAATGTGAAGAAGGGCAAGGCATCCTTCAAGGATCCGGCCGGTATGGCAGGCATCCAATTGGTTCACGAACTGGGCACCAAAGGGTACTTCCAGCAAGGGTTCGCTTCGACGGATTACACCGCGGCGCGCGACTTATTCCTGGCCGGAAAAACCGCGATCTATTACATGGGTTCATGGGAAACGATGAATTTCGCAAACGATAAAATCAGTGCGGAAATGAAGGATAACATCGGATTTTTCCGGCTTCCCATGATGGATGGCGCCAAGACAGCTGAGAACGATTATTTCATCAACTCGGGGATCGGCGTTGCATTCAACCAAGAGACATTCGATGACACAATGAAGGAATTCGTCAAATTCCTCCTGGAAAAATATCCGGCAGCCTATACGAAAAAAGGCCAATTCTCGCCTTTCAATTATGCGCTTGATCAAGCGCAGGGGATGCCGGAAATTTTCTATAAAATCCAAGACGAGATCGCGAAATCCGGAAGCGTCTTCGCGGTGCCGTGGGATACGCGCCTCGACCCGGCCACGAATGAGCTGCTCGGCAACGAGTTGATTGCCTTGGGTCTCGGAGCCCATACTCCGGATGAGTTTGCAGAAATAATGGATCAAGCCATTAAAGAAAACGCGCCGAAATATTTCAAATAACCACGCTGATCAACTGGCCAACCGAAATTCGGTTGGCCAGCTATGTAAATATAGTAGAAGGGGGAATTAGGAAGGCATGGATAATATCCTACGTAATCACAAAGCCGTTCTCGTCTTCCTGTTGCCGGCAATGCTCGTGTATGTGTTCACCGTTCTATCACCCATCCTTTGGTCGATCTATTTTAGCTTCTTCTCCTGGGACGGGGTTTCCGATATGGTCTACATCGGCTTTGACAATTATGCTAAGATACTCGGCGGCGACAAAACTTTCTGGAAGGCATTCAGCAACAACCTGATCTATGTTTTCATTATTGTGGCGATGCAAGTGTTTCTCGGTTTGTTGGTTGCCATCTTACTGACCAGCATCACCAAAGGGAGAGAATTGTTTAAAACGTTGTATTTCGCTCCTGCGATCATCACGTCGGTAGCCATAGCCCAGCTGTTCCAAAACATCTATTCGTTCGAACCAGTCGGAATATTGAACTATTGCCTGGAACAGATCGGTCTCGGAGACTGGAGCAAGCCTTGGCTTTCCGACTTGGAGTGGGCTCTGACTGCCGTATCGATTCCCGAAGGATGGCGTTTTATCGGTCTTTATATGATCATCTTATATACTGCGCTCCTATCTATTCCTTCTGATATCGAGGAAGCCGCCAGAATTGACGGAGCTTCTTCCTGGAACCTGTTTCGTTCGATCAAAATGCCGCTAATCAAGCCGGTACTAATGGTTTCGATTATTATGGCCACTACGGGGGCTTTAAAAGGGTTCGACATCCCGTATCTCCTGACGAACGGCGGGCCAGGCCGCGTGACGGAATTGCTGCCGACTTATATGTACAAAACCGCCTTCTCCAGTTTGAATTTCGGCTACGGCAGCGCTATGGCCGTATTTATTGTTATTGAAAGCCTCATTGCAGTCGCTTTTATCAGACGGATGATGGACAGTAAGGAGACCTGAAGATGAAACTTTCCAGCTATTCCAAGGCGATTTTTGCGATTATTTCTGTTGCTCTGCTTGTCATTCAAATTTATCCGCTTATATGGGTGTTCATTTCCAGTTTTAAAGCGCCGACCGATTTTTCCGGCAACAACCCGCTTAGCCTGCCCAGCCGATTCTCATTCGAAAACTATCTCAATGTTTGGAACAAAGGGAATTTAGGCACTTACTTTTCAAACAGTCTTATCGTCGCCGTGACGACCATCGTGCTGGTGATCCTGTTCAGTGCCATGGCTGCTTTTGTCATTGAGAAGATGCGGTTTAAATGGAGCAAAACCGTATTATTCTTATTCCTGTGCGGCATTATGATCCCGATTCAAGTCGTGCTCATACCGCTTTTCATTATTTATAACAAAACGGGAATTATCAATACGCTTACTTCCCTCATTTTGCCCCAAGTAGGTTTTGCTCTGCCGATCTCGATTTACCTGTTCGTCAGTTTCTACAAATACATCTCGAACGAGATTATGGAGGCCGCCGTCATGGACGGCTGCGGTATTTACCAGGTTTTCTGGCGGATGATTTTCCCTTTATCCCGCAATACGATTGTCACCGTTGTCATCATGAATCTGATTTTCATCTGGAACGAGTTTATTTTTGCGAATACGTTTATTCATGACATGAAGTCGCGGACGATTCCGGTCGGGTTAATGGATTATATCGGCCAGTACGGTTTGACGGACTGGGGAGCGACCTTTGCCGCAATCAGCATTACGACGATCCCTACCATGCTTGTATATTTTATTTTCAATAAGAGCGTTATTTCCGGTATGACCGCAGGAGCGACTAAAGGTTGATCACCCATATACCTTTGGCTGAAGGTATAATGAGAGAACCAGGCTTTATACTTTTCTCAGCCAGAGGGATTTCATGAAAATAAACCGACCATTCCTGTCGATTAACATCCGAAGCAAGATTATCATTTTGTCTATCGCCTGTTCCTTGCTGCCGCTTGTCCTTATCGCCTCCTTAACCTTTGTCTATTTAAGCAAAGTGGTCGAGAACAAGGTGTCCGATACCACCTCCAATTTGCTGGGCTCGATCAATTGGAACATCCAAACCTTCGTGAATGACGTTGAAACGATTTCGAAACTCATGTTGTCTTCCCGTGACGTTCAGACCTTCCTATCCTATAACAAGGATGATTTTAAGGAAATTTATGACCTTCAAAACGATACTCGTAATCTGATCGTCAATATTTCCAACAACAAATCGTATATTCGTTACGTATACGTAGGCAGCGGGCAAAGGGAACTGATCGTCACGAATCAATGGGACAGACTAGCTTACGACAATATCTATCAGGCTGTCTCGCAGTCGAAATGGTATAGGCAAATCATCGACATGGGGGGCAAGGGGTTATGGCTGAACAGCGATGAAGTCCGTCTCGTCAAGAATAGTCCGGACTTGCTGTTATACGGGAAACGATTAAATAACCTCGATACGCTCGACCAGATCGGCATGTTGATTATTTCAATCGACAGTCGGGTCTTCGATGAAATGTTCAAAGACATTACCAATGCGGAAAACGGGCATTTGATGATCCTGGAGCAAAACAAAGTCATCTATCATAATTCCCGTACTGCTGATTTAAAACAAATGCCTCAAAAGGAATTGAACCTGCTCTATGATTTGCCTGAACAAGGCACCCGCATCGAAACGATGGGCGGAGAGCGATATGTTATCACCTTCGATACGAATCCGGGGACCCAGTGGAAAGTGGTCAGCATGATCCCTTATTCGAACATTAATTCGGAGATCGTCTTCATTCGTAATGTTACATTCTCTTTGACGCTGGTGGCTTTCCTGCTTGCTGCCTATGGTTCGTATTTGATCTCGAATCGGATCACCAAGCAATTGACTTTGCTCACTTCCGTCGCCCGAAAAGCGGCCAAACGGGATGAGATCGAAGGAATCCTCTTTGCGGAGGAAGACGAAATCGGTAAAATCGGCAACCAATTCTTGCGGACCTTCCGCACCAACACCGAGTTGTCGGACAAACTTATAGAAGCCAAGCTGAAGGAGAAAGAAGCGGAGCTGCATGCGCTGCAAAGCCAAATCAACCCTCATTTCCTATATAATACATTGAATTCAATCTATTTAATGGCGGAACGAATCGGGGCCAAAAACATTTCCAAAATGGTCATGTCTCTTTCCAATATATTTAAATTAAGCTTGAACAACGGAGACTACATTACCACTGTCGGCAATGAAATCGACCAAGTTAAAAATTATTTAGAGATTCAAAACATCCGCTATAACGGAAAATTCGAGGTGACAATCGACCTCGAACCGGGAATCGAGCATACTCGCATGTTGAAGCTTCTTATTCAGCCGTTGGTGGAAAATGCGATTTTCCATGGAATCGAGTTGAAAGAGGATAAAGGGAACATTGCTATTCGGGGCCGAAAAGAAGGGGAAACGCTTGTATTCGAAGTCGAGGATGACGGAGTTGGTTTTGATCCTGCTGGTATGCAGCCGAGGGGATACGCTTTAAGGAACATCCAGGAAAGGATCCAATTGCATTACGGCCAAGACCGCGGAATCCGCATAGACAGCGTTCCGGGCGCCGGAACCAAAGTTACCCTTGAAATCGGCATAATGAATTGAGGTCGAGCTCTCATGTATAAACTTTTTATAGCGGATGACGAACAGCTCGTGGTGGAAACGTTGTCGGCCATGATCGATTGGAACGCATCCGGGGTACGGATCGTGGGGACGGCAAACAACGGCAAGCAAGCGCTGGAACGGATTCTTCAGTCGGATCCGGACGTTGTCCTTACCGATATTCGGATGCCAGGCCTGAACGGGCTTGAGCTGATCCGTGCCCTGAAGGAGAAAGGCCGCAAAGCGGAATGCATCATCGTGAGCGGATATTCCGAGTTTGAATACGCCAAAGAAGCCATTGAGCTGGAGGCGGTGGATTATTTGATCAAGCCTGCGGAGCTGGAGGAAGTGGCCAAGACCGTCTCGAAGGCGATTGAGCGATTGGAGAGAAGATCGGAACAAAGCGGGGACCGCCCTGAGCTTCGGATCGCGAAAGCATTGGATCGGGCGGTGTTTACGGATCTTATCGTCCATGGCAATTGTCCTTCGTTCGATCATTCGCCATTCGAGCGATATGACCAGTTTGCGGCCATCGTACTCGGAAGCTCGGCGACGCTTTGGCTCGAACGGATGAAGAACAATGGCGTCACGGATTCTCTCCTAGGCTTTTTGGCGAATCGCGGAATCGCCGTGGATCTGCTCTATGAGCAGCAGAAAGTGATCTTATTATGCATGGCAGTCCTCGAGGAAAACGCGCCATTAACGGAAATTCTGATCGCAGCAGCCGCAACTTTTTCCAATCACAGCTCATCGGAGAATTTTTCATTGTCGTTTGGAATCGGCCCGGTTGTAACCCATATTACGCATGTACACATTTCTTTTTTGGCCGCCGACAAAGCCTGTCAAACGGGTCTGTTCTTCGGCGTTCCGGTAATGAACGGGAACAGTTGGCCGGAGCTCACCCGCGTTTCCGAGAGATTGATCTCCGAATGGTCTGATAAAATACAGTCCTTCGTCCGTTACGAACGGGAAGAGTTCGAAGAGATGCTCGGACGTTGGACGGAATGGGGGGCGGGGAGAATGGCTCCCGTTACCCTAAAGAAGGCCGGCATCCAATGGGCGAACCGAATGCTAGATTTGATTGAGCAGGACTATGGAATAAAGGTCGAAAGCGTGATCGGAGACCGCGCGCGGCTGATGGACGGGATACTGGAAGCGTCGGATTGGCCGTCTTTGCAGAAGCAGTTCCAGGATTTGGCGCAGGGCGTGCAATTCTATTTGAACGTAACGAAAACCACCCTGAAAGAAAAGGTGGTTCAAGAAATCAAAGCTTATCTAGAATCCCATTACCATGAGAATATCCAACTCGATCAATTGGCGGAGCGATTCGATCTCAGCCCTTCCTATATAAGTAATTTGTATTCCAAATCGACCGGTCAGACGATTCTGGAATATGTCACTTTGCTGCGAATTCAGAAATCAAAACAGCTGCTGCGGGAAAGCAGCTTCAAAATCTCTAAAATATCGGAGAACGTCGGGTATGATAACCAGCGTTATTTCTGCAGTGTTTTCAAGAAGCATGTGGGCTTAAGTCCCGGACAGTACAGAGAAGAGCATATGATCAAAAGCGCCAAGGATCAAACCGATCATCCGTATCAGAAACAATAAATCTCATCTATAAGATTAATAACAACAAGAAATCTCAGTTATTAACTAACAAAATCTCAGTTATAAATAAAAAATCGCCCTATTTGGCGATCTTTTTGTCTCAGTTATAACCATTACGCACAACTTGTGGTGCACGCAGAAGGATGAGACATCCAGAACTCGAGACGGTCACGTTCTATCTCAATATTGATAAGATGCGGCTTCAGATCAGGATGACCTTTGTGTCATCCACGCTTTGGAAGATGATAGCGACAGCCTGACGCAATGTCAGGCTGCCGATCGTTACTTATAAAACAACGCTTTTTGAGGTCGATGAGCCGGCTATTCCAACGTGAACGACGCCAGACTTGCGTTACCGATGCCCGTATACTTGAAATATAAGGCTTGAACGCCGTCCGGAACGGCGATGTCGGCCGCATACGTCGTCCATACGTTCGTGAAGTCGACCGGAATCGATCCGAGCGACGGACCGTTCCATGCCGTCTTAACCTCGAAGCTGCCTCGGGCATAACCGCGATTCTTGATCTTGACGCGTTTCACGCCTTCGCATTGAAAATACTTGAACCCCGCCGTTGCGGAATCCCGCATATTCGCGATGTAACCGACCTCTTCGTCCCCGTCCTTGCCGTCTTGCGTAATCTTCGGGAATCGGCCGTCCATCCACGCGCCGTGCGTGCCCGTATAGTACTCATCCGTATTCGTGAACAGGTGGCAGGCCAGATATGCCGGATACTCGCCTCGGCCGACGAGCGGGCCGCCGTTCGGACCGCTTGTCGTGATCTCCGCTTGCGGAATGGTGCCGTCCTTCAGGATCGTGATCGGTTCGATGCAGCCCTGGCGGCTGAAGCTCGTGCCGTTCGTATGACGGTGATAGAAGATGTACCATTGCCCGTTCGCTTCCACCATGCCCCCGTGATTGTTGCCGCCGTAGTACATGGGCTTGTTCGCCGGCTTGTACGTATCGATATGCAAGTCGTTGTTGCTGACGATGATGCCGCGGTACGCGAAGCCGCTCGTCGGATGCTTGCTGGTCGCGTAGCACAGCTCGTGCATGACGACCGAGGAATAGACGAAATAATACGTATCGCCTAGCTTACGGATGGATGGTGCTTCGAAAAACGCATGTCCTTCGAAGCCGGATCCCATGCTGTACGGCTCGCTGGGCACGATGAACACTGGTTCTTCAACAATTGTAAGCATATCCGGCCCGATTACCGTGGCCATCGCGCCATTGCGCGACTTGTCGCCGATCGCGCAGAACCCGGTATAAAGGTAAGTGAGGTCTCCTTCCGTCAGGACGCCCGGATCGAATTGCGGCTGATCGCCCTCTCGGTCGCCCAAGCGCGTTCCATCGGAGTACCGTACATATCCGTAGAACTCGTACTTGCCGGCCGGTGTATCGCAGACCGCGACCGAGACGACGGACACCTTATCCAGGACATAGTACAAATAATAACGCCCGTCCGGACCGAGGGTGACGTCAGGCGCGTAGAGACACATGCGTCCGTCCGGATTAAGCGGATCGTCCGTCTTCTCGTAGATGACGCCTTCATACCGCCAGTCCGCGAGATCATCGGCGGGTGCCGACCAACAAACATAATCGTTCAGACAGAAGGCATGCCCGTTATAACGGTCATGCGAGCCGTATACATAAACTCTGTCCTGGAAGACATGGGGTTCTCCGTCAGGAATATACTCCCATGACGGCAAGTAAGGATTTACGCCTTGTTTCTTCATAATGTTTTCCACTCCTCTTTTAGCCTTTCACTCCGCCAACGACCATACCTTTGACAAAATACTTCTGCAGAAATGGATAGACCATAATTATCGGCACACTTGCAACGATCGTCATTGTAGCGCGAATCGAAGTCGGTGTAACCATTTGTACATTTCCTTGTGCATTAGCATATTGGTCAGCGGCCGAGGTGCTCGTGTTGGATGTGGACAATATCTTCATCAATTCATATTGCAGCGTACTTAGATTATGCCTTGAAGAATTGTACAGGAATACGTCAAACCAGGAGTTCCACTGATATACCGCTACGAACAGAGAGACTGTAGCAAGAGCCGGTACGGTCAGTGGGAGTACAATGCGGACAAACGTGGTAAGATCCCCTGCGCCGTCCATTTTGGCAGATTCCATGATTCCTTCCGGCAAGCCTTCCATGAAGGAACGAATGACAATCAAATTGAACACGCCGATGATGCCCGGAATAATGTATACCCAGAAGCTGTTCAGCATGCCGAGCTCTTTAATAAGCAGATAGTTTGGAATCAAGCCGCCGCTGAAATACATCGTAAAAATGAAGGTAATCGATACAAATTTCTTCAATTTATATTCGGGACGGCTGATCGCATAGGCCAGCATCGCTGTACAAAATACGGAAACGATTGTCCCGACGATCGTCCTTGCTGCGGAAATGAAGGTCGCAAAGAACACGTTGGATTCATTAAACACATACTCATAGTTTCGAATTGTCCATTCACGCGGCCAAAAATAGATGTCGCCTCGAATGGAGTCGTTAGCATCGTTAAACGACAAGGCAAACATATTTATGAAGGGATACAAGGTGATTATGATCAAAATAATCATGAAGCTGTAATTACACATATCGAATATTCTGTCGCCAATCGAAGAATATCGAGCTGAATTGGTTTTTAACATCGTATCGCCGCCTTTCATCTAATACAATCTGCTTTCGCCAAGCCGTTTGGCGAGGTTGTTGGCAACGATAAGGAAGATGAAGCTGACCACGGTTTTAAACATACCGGCTGCCGTCGCCAATCCATAGTTATTCATTTGTATCCCGTATTTCAACACGAATATATCAAGATTTTCCGAATATTCAACATTCATGCCATTGCCAAGCAAGTACTGCGGCTCGAATCCGGACTCCAGGATATGGCCCAGGTTCATGATGAGCAAGATGACAATGACGGGCTTCATGCCTGGAAGCGTAATATGCCACATTCTTTGTAAGCGTGACGCGCCGTCGATCTGGGCTGCTTCGTACTGAGTAGGATCAATGGTCGTAATGGCGGCCAAGTAGATAATCGTATTCCAACCGACATTCTTCCATATTTCCGTCACGCCGAGAATTCCCCAGAAATATTCCCCGACTCCGAGCCACAATATGGGTTTATCGATCATATTGAACTGGAGGAGCAATACATTGAAAATCCCTTCCGGAGCAAGCGCTGTCTGGACGATATTAGCGGCAACGACCCACGAAATGAAATGCGGCAAATAACTGATCGTCTGCACCGTCCGCTTGAAGTAGATTCTACGTAGCTCATTCAGGAGAAGCGCTAATACAATAGCCGTTACGAATCCCAGCACAAGATTAATAGAGCTCATCACAAGCGTATTGCGCAAGACCAGGTAAAACTGTTGTTCCTGAAACAAAAACTTGAAGTTATCCAATCCCGTCCAAGCCTGGTCGAATATATCTCTACCCAGCCTGTATTTTTGAAAGGCAATCGTCCAGCCCCAGAGCGGAACATATTTAAATATGATTACCCATGCAAGAAAAGGCAACGACATCAGCATCAACATTTTCTGTCTGGATAATGATTTGAATAAAGCTATTAGGCGCGAATCGTCAGAAGTCGATGATCCTGTCAACTGCACGGTATGTTTCTCCACCCGATCCGTCTCCCTTCCGGTAAAATCTTGTCTGTCTCTAACAGAAATTAGATGGGAAAAGTGAATGGCTTCACTTTTCCCGGGTTACCATCATTATTCAGGAACTGCCCTTTACCATTTTCCTGCGACCCGATCCTTCACCTTGGCGGTCATGAATGCCTCAAAGTCGGCAGCATCCAGTTTGCCGAACTCTGCGAGATAGTCATTCCAGACGGATTCGAACTTCCCTTCGGAGAGTACCAGTTTAGGGAAATACTTCTTCTGAAGATCTCCAGCTTTCTGATTGAAGATATCTTCTGGAGAACCTTGCGGCTTCTCGATACTCCATGCCGGATACCATGGTCTTTCCACGGGTTTGGCGAAGAAACCGGAGAATGTATCGATGCCGTATGCTTCAAGCAGCGCCCGGTCGCCGTCTGTATAATTGACGTCCGCTACTTCAGGCTGGCTGAATGGCACATGCGCATTGCCGTCCTCGTACACGGAGTTGTTGCCGTAACGCGGCCATTCATAATCGAAGTAAGCCCAGCCGTACTTACGTTTGAAGTCGTTATCGTTGCGATTCGCCAATTGCTCTTCGCTCATGACGAAACGGCCTTCTTCGTTCACGGAGTAGGTGACGCCTTCCTCACCCCATTGGACTAGCTTCTGGTTCTCTTCAGTCAGCAGATTATTCCAATATTTAATGATGCGAACCGGATCCTTGGCGCTTACGCTAATTCCGAGGCCGCGGTTGTTGACGAAGGAAGGCGGATCCATGTAGGCATCTGTAATGCTCTCGTCAAATACGATTGGAAGCGATACATAACGCAGATCGTCATTACCGGCTGTCTTGAGGTTGTTGATAGCATCGCCGATCTGCCAGATGTAGCCGCTGAATCCGAGCACGCGGCCGGAAGTCAGCTTGGCCTTGAATTGGTCTCCGTTAGCGGTGAAGCTCTCCGGATCGACCAAGCCTTTTACGTACATTTCATTCAGCGATTGCAGCCATTTCTTCTCGTAATCGGTTCCCTGGTAGAGCTTGGCTTCGTGCGTCTCCAGGTCAACCATGACGTTGCCGTCGTTCGGATATCCGGCCAGATGCATAGGGGCATTCGTGATCGTGTAGAATTGACCAGGTTCGCCTGCGAATGTTGCGAAGCCAATCGTGTCTTTTCCATCTACGGAAGGATATTTAGCCTGATATTGCTCGATTAGATCAAAATATTGATCAAGTGTTTTTACTTTCGGATAGCCGAATTCTTTCAGAACTCTGCGTTGAATCCAGATGTTGCTGCCTGCATCCGGTTCCGTCAAGTAGCCGCCAATATTGGCTGTAAAAGGAAGGATGTAGATGTTACCGTCTTCATGCGTAATCTTGTCCATATAATCGCCATACACTCGCTTGATATTAGGACCATGCTCCTCAATCAGATCATTAAGCGGGATATACGCTTCTGCATCCAGTAGCTTGGCAAGCTCGCCCACCGGGGAGATGACATCGGGATATTCGCCGCCGGCAATCATGACGCCAGCCTTGGTGCTCGGATCTCCGACAACAAATTCCATCTTCCAATCTACGCCTGTTTGTTCTTGGAGGATTTTGCCGATCGTTGTATCGCTTGCCAGTACGTCGTTATTCGTTCCGAATCCGAAGTAACTGAAGGTGACCGGGTCTTTACTGACCTCCCCGGTCTTTTCGTCGGTCGCGGTGCTGGTGTTCGTGTTGTTCTTGTTGTTTGTTTCCCCTCCTTCGCCATTATTCGACGAGCAGCCGGCAAGGAGGAGTGCTACAGCCGTTAGCACGGCCAGGCTGGTTTGCAGCCATCTTTTGTTGCGCATTTCAAATCCCCTTTCTTTTTCGCAATGTTGTAAGCACTTTCAGTGTAGAAGAAAAAGAAAATAATTGTTATATAGCAAACCTTAGATCTGTCTTTGAATAGTTAAGAACTTGTTTGATGATCAGTTTTCGCAAACTCGTGACTTCAGTCGTGAGTTAGAAAACTTCGGATAGGGCGTGGCTTTTGCCATGTTAACTATCGCATGTGTTTAGGAAACGGATACAAACAAAAACAACACTTCAATGCGAACATGTGTGCTAAAATAGATGTATATGCCAAAACGAAAGGAGACCGTGTTCGTCATGCTGCATCATAAAGCCTACAAATTCCGC
>NZ_SOMN01000051.1 GCF_004564235.1 Cohnella luojiensis | reverse complement strand
AAACTGGGGTCAAATGCTGCTGCAGCTTTCCGTGTTTTTCCCGGATCGTATCGGACAGCATTTACGATAACATCCCCCCTCGGGGGGAAGCATTAAGAGAGTTTACACAAAAGATTTGACAGACCCCGGATGGACCCCTTTGAAATTCAGTGCAGAAATACCTATATCATTCTAAATTTTAAGGGCGTTGCCCATTTGCATCGTGAAGGAAAAACGAACTTTAAGCCACTTAACGTAACCCCCCCTTATTATGGAATATGCATCTCAAGTGTGCTCACTTGTTCTTAGTATCAATAATCATGTCTTTGAATTCTTCTATGGTGTAAGCAGGTTTCTTCTTATGCAACATTGTATGACAGTTAGGACAAACAGGTCTTAAATCATTGATTGGGTTAACAACGTACTCCTTCTTTATCTGACTTATCTCGAATAGGTGGTGAACATGTACATATGTCCTTCCTATTTCACCGTAAGTTTCGTGGAAGTTAAATCCACATACCATACAGTTAAATCCATAATGGTCAATACACTTCATTCTAGCTAAAGGATTTCTCTCGTAAATATTTACTTACTTGCTCCTTCATAATGCATTTCATCATCTTCTAATTGTCCTGAGTCCTGAACCTCGTCAAACCTCCAAACTATTTTCACTGGTGACTCATCAAACACCTTAATCGGTCTTCCTTTACCGACATATAGAAATTGAGGGTTGTTGTTATCTTCTCTAACGAAGATATGAATTGCACCAATCGGATTTAGCATTCGCTTAATTGATGGTTGTCGAAGATGTGTACGGTTCTTTGCATACCATACAAAGTCATTTCCTACAAAATGATTATCATAGTCATGTCCTGTTCTACCCGTTGTATTGACATTTGAAAAGATAAACAAATCATTCAAATAACTATTATATCCTGTATCCCAATTTCCGCCTTGTTGATGTTCTGGCACATTCAAAAGCTTATATATGTCTTTTCTAGAATACTTGTTACCTACATTAAACATTTATATTGCACTCTCCTTTTTAGCAAACAAAAAGAGGGTCTCCCCTCTTAAATATCAATTTATAACACCAAATAACTTTACTCACTCATTTTTAACTTCTTTATCTTTATCCATTATAATACTCATCCAACTTCTCCTTGATAATTACAGTAGCATTCTTTAGCGCTCTCTTAATCAGCAGGTTAGACCTATATTCCTCAAAGAACTCGATATCATATTGAATCCTGATATTTGCATCGTTTTCTCTCGCGAAACCATTAGCAATAGCCACAACTTCATACTTCTCGTTAAATTTCTTCCAATTCGGATGGTCGATATCGCAATTAACATCATAATGTTCCCATGCTTGGATCTCAATTGAAACTTTATAATCGAAATCGTGAGCGTCATATTCATACTCGATTCCATCCGACATCTCAACTTTTGTCCAGACTTTCAATTGTTTAGTTTTCATTGTCGTGACTCCTTATGTAAATCCAAAGTAAAGACATTCTTAAAAACTCCAATAGCTATATCCCCATCTTTACTAGTAAGTAAATTGACAACAAAGAAATTATCTAAATAGTAATCGTTAACGTTTCTCTCTCCTGCCCAATTAGCAAAATCATATCTGTCAGGTTTAGATATCGCCATAACAAGAGCAATAACAACGATTATAGATATATCTTTGATCATCCTCTTAACAAGATAAAAAACTTCTTGCTTCTGGTTTTCAAATTGAGGAACTTGTCTCATAAAGTCACCCTTCAAATTAACTAACATTTCCATTATTCTACCATTTCGCTATTTTTAGATCTATAGTAATTTCCACATATCGCCAAAATAGGGCTACTGATATATACTCGTGTAGGATCTGTCGAAGAAATTAATTTAAAAATAATTATCAAGGAACTCTCAATTGCCTTCACATGACCATAGAACTGTATTAGTGGATTAAACATTTTAACGAACCAATTCTTCTTTCGGTAGTCTTGATTTTCTCAACAACATAGATTGGAAGTGCGGAGCCCCTTCACTCATTGAAACTGTATGAAAGTCTTCCATTTGAAAACGACGCTGCATAACTTTCACAATGGCATCATCCTCGAACATGGAGAAGAATCGTTTAGGCTCATAAAAATCCTTTTCCCAAACCCCTTCCGACTCCTGCCCTCCGTATACGCCGCAGAAAAACAGGCCCCCAGGCTTCAGCACCCGTTCGATCTGTTCAAGAACCGTATCTAGCTGCACCTTTGGAACATGAAGCAGGCAATTCAAGGCGTATACTGCGTCAAAGCTTTCGGAATCAAAATCTAAATGGTAGAAATCCATGCAGCGAGCTTCAAGCCCCTTCTCTTTGCAAAGCCTGACCATCTCCTCCGATAGATCAACGCTGACAATTTGAAGCCCTTCCTGCTGAAAATATAAGCTGTCCCGCCCCGTACCTGCACCAATCTCTAGAACAGTGCTGCGTCCTTCTTGGCGGAGATAACGTAGAAATTGTTCTCGTTCTTTATACTTCCAAGGCTCTATTTGAGTCTGCTCTCTGTGCTCTGCGAAATTATTGTAAGCTTGTTTCAGTACGGACCTTTCATTGATAGTCATGACTTCACCTCTACCCAATATTCGATTTTTACTGACAGATTTCCTTTTAATTTGAAAATGTCTGTTTATTTCTCCAGTGCGAACGAATCCCAATGTCCTCCACCAAAAAAAGAAGCTCGAACCAAGGAGGCCGGATTACCATGGCCGCTGCCAGCAAATCCGACGAACGTAAGCTGGAAATCCTGCTTCCCTAAGGCAATGGGCAGACCCAAGAACCGGAAAGAACCCGATCTTTCCATATTCACACGCTGCAGGACATGGTCCGCCAAACGATCGAAGGACTCCTCCCTTTGCGCATATCTCAGAATAATTTATCTACTAAAATTTGGTTGATCCAAAATATTGGGGTAGTAGGCAATGTCATGCTAGTTTATAATTTACTCAAAAGCAGTGAACGGAGGATTATTATGAGGTGGGATGAGGTTCAACATTTATATCCTAACGATTGGGTTGTCATTGAGGCAATTCAAGCACACTCTGATAACGGTCTGCGTCTTGTTGAGGATATGGCCATTGTACAACAATTCGATGACTCCTTCGAAGCCATGAAGAGATGCAATGAATTGCAAAGAGATCGTCCTTCCAACGAATTTTACTTTTTCCACACATCGAGACAAAGAGTTGAAATTCGAGAACGCAGATGGATTGGAATTAGGGGTGGACGATGAACCTTGAACTCATTAATGGCCTACCTTTCATTTCTGTAAAAGTGACATTCAGAGATCAAGAAATCACTCTCAACAATGTCCTTATCGACACTGGCTCTGCAGGAACAATTTTTAAGGCTGAGTTGTTACGTAGTATTGGAGTTTACCCTGAAGCCAATGATTATACATGTGCCATTAGAGGAATCGGTGGCTCCGAAGTTGTCTTTTTCAAAACTATAAACACCATTGAAATAGAGGAAATACAACTCAATCATTTTGAAATTGAAGTTGGAGAAATGAATTACGGATTTCCCATCAATGGAATCCTCGGATTTGATTTCATGCAGCAAGCAGGTATTATCATCGATACCAAAAACTTAGAGATTCATCACAATCAATGAAAAAAACACCTTGGCGAACAAAGTGGAGGCGCAATCCGGCAAAAAGATCGACAAAGCATTCGCAGACTTGCTACTGGAAGCAATCGAATTAACCTTGTAGACAGATATAGCGGCATATCATCATTCATTACCCGCAGCTCAGGGGATCCCCCCAGGGCTGCTTTTTCGTGTATCGAAAATTATCCCGGATAGTATTAATTTGACCCTATCAAAATGTGGTTTCAGTTGTCTTATATTGTATACACAGAAAATTACATTAGATGCTAGTCTTCAATCTAGCAAATACATTTTCAGTTAGGAGGTGAAAATAATCGTTTTGATTTCGAAGATCCACAAAACGATTAAAGGAGCGATATTATGTTAACAGGAATACTAAAAAAAAGGACTGATCGACTTAAGCCAAATCCCTCGAAAAAAGTGTTCGTCTTTGCTCTCATCGCTGCGATTCTATTAAGCATAATGCCGATTTTTTCAACCGTTACTTCTGCGGCGGTAACAACTCCATTATTTATCAATTCTAATGGAACCGCTTACAACGGTAGCGACGGGAAGTCGTGGCAGGCGGATAAAAGCTATAGTGCCGGCAGCTGGGGATACGATACGTTGTATGGCGGCAGCACCTTTACGAATGCCGTCTCCGGCACATCGGACCCTTCTCTGTATCAATCCTACGATCTGTTTAGCGCTAATACCGGCTACAAAGTAGACTTGGCAAACGGCACTTATAACGTAACGTTAAAAATGGTTGAAGATTGGGCGACAGCCGCGGGTCATCGGATGTTCGACGTAAAGCTCGAAGGCGTAAATGTCTTAACCGCCTTTGACATCTTTGCTTCTTGCGGCAAGTTTGTGGCGTGCGATCGTACGTTCACAGCAAATGTGACAGACGGTCAATTGAACATTCAGTTTAATATGAACGGCGGGGCAAATTACGCTACGATTTCCGCTATTGCCATCACCGCAGGTTCCGGCGGCGATACGCAAGCGCCAAGCGCACCGACTAACTTGGCGTCGCCTTCCAAGACGGATACATCCGTCAGCTTATCATGGACTGCATCCACGGATAATGTAGGCGTAACCGGATATGACATTTACAAAGGAACAACATTAGCGGGCACATCCACAACGACATCGTTCACGGTAACCGGTCTTACTGCAAGCACTGCTTACAGCTTTACCGTCAAAGCCAAAGATGCGGCAGGCAACGTCTCTGCGGCAAGCAATGCGTTAAGCGTAACGACTAACGCACCCAGTTCGGACACTACGCCGCCTAGCGCACCAACGAACCTAACATCGCCTTCCAAGACGGATACGTCCGTCAGCTTATCATGGACCGCGTCCACGGATAATGTAGGCGTAACCGGGTATGACATTTTCAAAGGAACGACATTAGCGGGTACATCGACAACCACATCATTCACCGTAACGGGTCTTACCGCTAGCACTGCTTACAGCTTTACCGTCAAAGCCAAAGATGCGGCCGGCAATGTATCAGCGGCAAGCAATGCTATAAGCGTAACGACTAATGCAGCATCCAGCGGCGGATACAAAATCGTGGCTTACTATCCTTCATGGGCAACGTACGCAAGAAACTACCATGTTTCCGATATTGACGCAACTAAAATTACCCACATTAATTATGCGTTTGCCAATGTTTCGACTGCTGGAGAGGTTGTCGTCGGCGACACCTATGCGGATACGGATAAATTCTTTCCCGGGGATTGTTGGGATGCGGGCTGCAAACGCGGCAACTTCAACCAATTAAACAAATTAAAAGCAAGCAATCCGCACCTCAAGACGCTCATATCCGTTGGCGGTTGGACCTGGTCTGGCAACTTCTCCAACGCCGCTTCGACCGATGCACTCCGTACGGTATTCGCGGACAGCGCTGTCAAATTCGTTCGCGATTGGGGCTTCGACGGCGTTGACATCGATTGGGAGTATCCGGTTGGCGGCGGTTTACAAGCCGGTCGCCCGGAAGACAAACAAAACTTCACTTTACTGCTGCAAAAATTGCGCGAAAAACTTAATGCCGCAGGTACAGCCGATGGCAAGACTTATTTGTTAACGATCGCATCCAGTGCCGGTCCTGCTTACGTGCAGAATACGGAATTAGGCACTCTGCAGCAATATCTGAACTGGATTAACATCATGACTTATGATTTCCATGGCGGATGGGAAACGACAAGCGGCAACAACGCACCGTTATATTTCGATCCTGCCGATCCATCTTCAAATGCTGCTGCGTTAAATGTCGAGGCTGGCGTGAACGGTCACTTGAATGCCGGCGTGCCGGCAAGCAAACTCGTGCTGGGTCTTCCCTTCTACGGTCGCGGATGGGGCGGATGTACCAGCGCAGGGGGAAATTATAAAGCTTGTACCGGCGCATCTTCTCAAGGCACTTGGGAAGGCGGCGTGTTCGACTTCTCCGATCTGCAAGCCAATTACATTAACTTAAACGGATACACTCGCAATTGGAATAATACCGCTAAAGTACCTTATCTATATAATCCGTCAACGCAAGTATTTATCAGTTATGACGACGTAGAATCTATCGGTTACAAAACCAGCTTCCTTAAGTCGAAAGGATTAGCCGGAGCGATGTTCTGGGAGCTTAGCGCCGATCGCAATAAAACCTTATTGACCAAAGTATCCGCCGATCTGCCAAGATAGTACCAATTAGACCAATAACCCCCGTGGACAAAGATGATATTGTCCATGGGGGTTATTGGTTCTCCGCCAGCTTCGAATAATAACGATTAAATCTGATGGAATAAATCAACACATAGATAACGATTAGCGAAGCAAACAAATTTAGAAGGATCAACGAGAAGTTCAAATTAAAAAATTGAGTCAGCACTCCGACGCCAACAGGGGGAACAATGAATCCTAAGTAAGCGCAAAAATAAAATGCAGAAATGACTCGCGGACGTTCTTCCGGCTTCGGCAACTGGCTGGCAAACCTTAAAGTAACTTGAAACGTCCATCCGGCGCCAATTCCTTGAATGAAGATGCCGACCCAGATCAAAAATAAACTCGCCGTCTGACCAGAAAAAACAATGACCCACGATCCAATGGCAAGAAACAGGATTCCAATACGCATCCGTGTAACGGGATTAGGCGGCCAAGGAAAGAACTGCATTAAGGCCCCCCCGCCTAGAAGCAATAAGATTAACAACCCGGGAATAGAAATATTGGTGGTGTGAATGACGTTCATAGCGAAAGAAGGAATAAGAGAAAACACAATTCCGCCTAACGTGAAAAGAGTAAAAATCGGAAGTCCGATAAAAGACCAAAAATGGGAACGAATATTGTCGGGAACACCGAGCGAAATCTTAGTCTTAACCGGTTTCTGCGCTTGGGAATCTTCGTGCTTCGGTAACATTTCCAGAACGACCAAGGAACTCAATAACATGACAAGCAGAAACCAAAAAGGCAAACGAAGCGGCTGAAAATGAAGATATTGCACGATTAAACCTGAAATGGCTGGGCCGAGGCCAAAACCAATGTTTACCGTTACTCCGGATAACTTGATTGCCGTACCCACTTTATTGGGCGAGGTCTGTTTTAATAGAAAAGCGCTGGCAGTACCTGTAAAAGCGCCATATGCGATCCCTTCCAAAATCCTTGCCGCATAGAGCATCCAGACGTTGAAACTCCCTATAAAGAGCAAAGTCGATGCGATGGAAATCCATATACTCCAGCGAAGAACCCTTTTCAATCCCCAGGCGTTCCCTCTTGCCCCCACGACAAGCAAGGTCGGCAGCAGGATTGCGGCATAAACGGCAAACAAAATGGTGATTTCCAGACTGCTCAGCCGATAATGCTCCCCATATAAAGGGAATAATGTGGAAATAAACGTAGCTCCGCAGGACATCATAAGAACGACCCACAGCATTCTTTTCATAAAATTCTCCTCTAAATTGTGCTTGCATAATTATGTCCTGTTTTTATCAAGAAATACGGAAACCGCAAATCTCTCTGAATTACCATCTATCTCCTAACCCTCAGAGAGAGAGAAGGCAGGAAAAATCTCCGGATGCAGAAAATAAGCCAGCTTCCGCAATCCTACGAGGAGACGAGGAGACGGTCTGCAATACAAAGGTTCTTCCATGATATGGACTCTCCCCTGCCGTATAGCCTGCAGGTCGAACCAGTTCGGCCGTTGCTTGACGGAGTCCGGCTTGACCAAATGCTTTTGAACGCCTACCCATGCAAGCAGGATATAATCCGGAGTTCGGCTTAGCACGTCCTCCCAATCGGTCATCACGCTCGCTCTGGCGTCATCGGCATATACGTTTCTTGCACCGGCCAGCTCGCTGATCTCCGTTAGCCAATTCCCGCCTCCCGGCGTGTATACCGGCTTCGGCCACCATTCCCAGTAAAGGCTTGGCCGATCGGGAATGAGACTGCTTAACTCCCCATATTGATTCAGAACCCCTTCATACTTACTCAGCGCAGCCGTAGCTTGAGCAAGCGTATCTGTCGCCTCGCCGACGAGCAGCATATTCTGACCGATGTCTGCTAAGCTATTGGGACTCAGTACGATATAAGGAAGGTTCCTCTCCTTCAAGCCCGTTATATTCTTCTCCATCCCCGGCACGGTGAGCGATGCGACGACCAGATCCGGACGAAGCGCCTCGACCGCATCCATATCGATATCCATATCCGTTCCGAGTCGCGGAAGCCCTTCAATCGTACGGGGCCAATCGGAGTAATTGTCTACGCCTACAATAGAGTCCGATAACCCAATGAAATCTAGCAACTCTGTATTACTCGGACAAAGGGAAGCGATTCTCATTTTATTCTTCGACTCCTTCACAGCTCGATGCCCATGACGGCAGGGATGCCTTCCTCGTAATAGTGCTTGATCGGGTTCATCTCTGTAACCAGATCCGCGATCGCGATGATCTCCGGTTGTGCGCTCCGGCCGGTCAGAACGAGATGCAAACCTTGCGGGCGGTCTCGAATAACTTCCAATACCTCATTCAGAGGCAGAACGTCATCAATCGGAAAAGTATCGATCGCCAGGGCATTATTGATTTCATCCAGAATAATCAGTTGATGTTTCCCTTCCCTAATGCGCGCCTTTGCATAAGTCCATGCCGCGCTCAACGCATCGCGATGCTCCTCAGGTGTCTTCAACCACGTAAACCCGATACCCATCTGATGGATCTCGATACCCAGCTTATCGAAGATGATTTTCTCCCCATATGTCCTTTGAGGGGATTTAATGAACTGAATGACCAGAACCTTCAACCCTCTGCCCGTAGCTCGAACCGCCAAACCGAGCGCTGCTGTCGTCTTCCCTTTGCCGTCTCCCGTGTAGACTAGCGTCAAACCTCTTTCTTTGCTCGGCTTACTCATCCTTCATCCTCACCTTCGCTGAATCTATTGAATTCCATCGATCCATGATCTGATAGACCCGCTCCATATTCACATGCTGCCGGACATGGTCCGCCAGACGATCGAAGGACTGCTCCCTGAGCCCGTTAAAGGATATCTCATGCTCGGACAGGGGCACGCCCTTCCCGCTTCGAACCTCATTCAACCAACGGTGCCGGAAATCGTCATTATGCAAAATCCCATGAATATACGTACCCCATACCAACCCGTTAGGCGCGATAGCTCCATCCCAATGGTAGGATTCAGGCTCATCGGAAAGACGGTTGAGACGAATGTGAAAAGGATGAGTAACAGGCTGCAGGAAAGTCGTGCTTCCCATATGAATCTCATATCCTTCCACTGCGATGCCGTTTTCCTTGAAGCCCGCTACCGTGTGACCGTTAATTCGTTCCGTTCTTTTGTCCTTCGTGAACACCGTCTCCATCGGAAATATCCCCAGTCCCGCAAGCTCCGGCACGTTCGATTCCACGTGATCTGGATCAAGCAGCCTTCGTCCCATCATCTGATAGCCCGCGCATATGCCGGTCACTCTCCCGCCGCTCTCGATATGGCTGAACAGCTTCTGCACCAAACCGGATTCTCTTAGATACAGCATGTCTTCCACCGTATTCTTGCTGCCTGGCAAAATAACGACATCGGGCTGGCCCCACTCTTGCAGCGAACGAATGAAGCGGACGCGAACGCCGGGCTCCTTCAATAGCGGATCGAAATCCGTAAAGTTGGAGAGGTGAGGCAGGCGAATAACGACAATATCGATCTGCGGATCAGGTGATGTCCCCCACCGGTTTACCTTTCCGTCAAGCGATGCGGAATCCTCATCTTCCAGCACCAGATCGTTCAGGAAGGGCACGACTCCGAGCACCGGCTTCTGGATCCGTTGCTCCAGCCAATCTAGGCCAGGCGTTAGAAGCGAGACGTCTCCGCGGAATTTATTGATGATGATGCCTTGAACGCGATCCCTTTCCTCCGGCTCCAGAATTTCCATCGTCCCGACGATGGCTGCGAACACGCCGCCCCGATCGATATCGGCAACCAGAATAACCGGCGCATCCGCCCAACCGGCAAGACGCATGTTCACGATATCGCGATCCTTCAGATTGACCTCCGCGGGACTGCCCGCTCCTTCGATGATCACGGCATCGTACTTCTCCCGGAGCCTGAACAAGGCATCCTTCACAATCTGCTCTGCTAGAGGAAGATACTGCTCCCGATATTCCCTCGCTCCCAGATCTCCGATCGGCTTGCCGTGGACGACGACCTGAGCTTCCATGTCCTTCTTCGGCTTCAGCAGAATCGGGTTCATATCCGTCGTCGCCTCAATCCCGCAAGCATCCGCCTGCATCCCTTGGGCCCGGCCGATTTCTTTGCCGTCAGGCGTGACATAGGAATTCAGCGACATGTTCTGCGATTTGAAAGGGGCCACCCGTCTACCGTCTTGCTTCAGAATGCGGCATAGCGCTGCCGTCAACAGGCTCTTGCCCACGTCCGAAGCCGTCCCCTGGATCATGAGCGTAACCGCCTGCGATTGGGTTGATTCCATCATTGCAAACACTCCTTCAGCGCCTTCAACAAGCGCTCGTTGTCCTGCCGAAGGCGAATGGCGATACGGAAGTAGGAGGCATCCAGCCCTTGGAAGAGCGAAGCATCCCGAATCATAATGCCTCGTTCAGCCATCGCCTGCTGAAGTCGCCGTACGTTCCAATCGCTGGGCTCGGGCAATGCGACCAACAGAAAATTCACGTCGCTCGGAAACACGACAAGCCCGAGCTTGCCCAGCTCGATTACTAGCCACGGACGTTCCTCCAACAGCCATGCTCTTGTTCGGTCGGCATAGTCATGCTCATCCAACACGGCTTCCCCGATCAGCTGGGCTAGGAAATTAACGCTCCATTGCGTTTGTAAGTTTTTTAACCTACGGATCAGGTCGGGATGCGCGATCAGGAAGCCCAGCCGAATGCCCGGAATGGCATAGAATTTGGTCATCGAACGGATCACTTGGATGTGTTTTGACTCGGATGCCCATCGGATATAAGAAAGCTCGCTTTCGTCCGGAAGGAAATCCATGAACGCTTCATCCAGAATCATTCGCGTTCCGGATTCCCGCAGCTCATCCAACACCGGGGTTGGAATCAATCGGCCCGTGGGATTATTCGGATGTCCGAGGAAAACCGTTCGATCGTGACCGGCGAATTCCTTCGCGTCCCTCAGTTCGAATTGTTGATCTCTGGATAAGGAGACGGAACGTACCCGCCCCCCGGCTTTATGTACCGCTTCTTCATATTCCGAGAAAGAAGGGCGCGCCAAGACGGTTTCTTCCGGTTGCAGCGCACTGACTACGAGATCGATGAGTTCGGCGGCCCCGTTCCCCACGAGAATACTGTCAGCCGGAATTCGATAAGCTTCGGATAGCTTGCTCCGCAATCGTCGAACCGCGGGATCCGGATAACGCGTTATCTCCCGCCAATGCTCCTTTATGAGGTGTTCCACCACATCCGGCGGTTCCCATGGATTCATGTTCGAGCTATAATCGAGCCAATCTTCCACGGGATGGCCATAAGTCTCCGCAGCCGTCCACAAATCTCCGCCATGACCATATCGCTCAAGTCTCATCCTTTTCTCCCCCCTATCCCACGTTGTACAAATAACTAACAAGCGCCAATAACAAGCCCAGTTCGATACATTCGTTCAGCGCGCCATACACGTCGCCGGTAAGTCCGCCTAACTTACGAGAGATAGCGGCTGCCATCGCGAAGCCTATCCCGTAGGAGACGAACGCGAAAGAGAGAATCACCAACCCCGCCGTCCCGGTCCAGCCGAAAATGAGAAATAGAATAGCAGCCGATAAGAGAATAGCGCCTAGTCCGGAGATCACGGCATGTTTCATACGGGCAGAGCGGTACAGCGAACCCAAGCCCTGCTCCTTCCTGGCGTAGGGCCAGCCGGCAATCGCCGTGACCATGAAATTCCGGCTCCAAACCGGAATAAGCATAAGAAGCATCAGCCCTTCCTCTCGCCGATCCTCAAGCAAAGAGATGGTCAGCGCTATTTTGAGCCCGATATAGAATACGCACACGATAACGCCCATCGCTCCGACCCGGCTGTCCTTCATGATCTCGAGCATTCGTTCCCTGGAACGGTGGCTGAGCAACCCGTCTGCCGTATCCATTAGTCCATCCAAGTGCAGCGCTCCGGATAACAAGGTCCACAAGGCGACAAGCAAGATCCCGCTAACGGAAGCAGGAAAAACCGGATCCAACAGGAACCCGGCGACAGTAACGATTAGACCGATCAGCAATCCCACATAGGGGTAGAAAACAACGCTCCTGCGAAAATGGGCATCCGTATAGGGAATGGTAACGGGCAATGGGATCCGGGTCAGAAATTTAACGGCGGCAGCGAATGCCTGCAGCCAACCTATAATAACCATCCGCAAGCTGCGCATAACAATCCCCCCATGACTAAATAACTTACTCCGTATAACAGCCGTATCGTATGGATAATATCTACCTTTTCTATCTTTCGCGCAGCCCATCCGAGCCGTGCCCTTTCGCTGATCGCGCCGCCATACCGATTCAGGCCCCCGAGCTGAATGCCAAGGCTTCCTGCTACGGCTGCTTCCGGAATGCCGCTATTCGGACTCGGATGCAAATGCGCAAAAGCGATAACCGACCTCCAGGCTTGGATTGCGGAAGCTGGTCGATAGATCGCGGAGACGATAATGAGCATGAGGCCCGTGAGCCTTGCCGGGAGCCAGTTCAAGACATCATCCAAGCGGGCGGATGCCCACCCGAAATGAATGTATTTGTCATTGCGGTATCCCACCATGGAATCCAGCGTGTTGACGGCACGGTACAGCATAGCCAGCGGGGCTGCGCCCAGAAAAGCAAAGAACAAAGGCGAGATCACCGCATCCACCGTATTCTCCGCAACGGTTTCTACCGTCGCCCTGGACAGCTCCGCTTCATCCAATTCGTCCGTATCTCGACCGACGATATATCCCGTATATTTACGAGCCTCAGTTAGTTCCCCTCGGCTCAACCGATCGTACACGAGCATAGCTGCATCCTTCAGGCCTTTAATCGCAATCGTCGTGGATATCAACCACAGATGGACGGCGTAACCGAACCACGGATGCACCCACGATGCGGCTGCCGTCAGGATCCAGACCAGCGCCAAGCTGGATGAGGTTATGATTAACGTTAGCAGAATGCCGTTCCGGCGCTTAGTCGTACGAGGCAGCAGCCGCCTCTCCCAATAACCGATCCACTTACCTATGAAGATCACCGGATGAGGCAACCATCGCGGATCACCAATCAACCAATCCAGTACGATAGCACCTGCTAGCAGGAATAACACTTCCGGCAAAGAGTAGAAAATCAAAGCATTCACCCGTTCCCATCGTCCAACTTGAACTCCCTGCTTTTCAACTCGATCGGAATGCCCGCCGTGACCAAGATCACTTGCTCGCTGATCCGTGCGATTCGCTGGTTCATGACTCCCGCCAGATCCCTGAATTGCCGACCAAGCTTGTATTCGGGTACGATCCCGTCGCCGACCTCATTGGTAACCAATAGGATCGTGCCCGGTCGCTCGGATAACGTTCGGATCAACTCCTCCACTTTAAGCAGCACGCGGCTCTCCGGATCTGCTTCCTTCTCGTAAAAGAGCAGCCAATTCGATAACCACAGGGTTAAGCAGTCTACGAGGATGATCGGATGATCGGACGCATTAAGCGCATCGCAGAGATGATAAGGCTCTTCTACCGTCTCCCAGTCGAAGTCGGAACGCTCTCGTCGCTCGAGATGCCTTCGTACCCTCGTCCGCATTTCTTCCTCATAGACTTGGGCAGTGGCAATGTATATGCCGCCCGACCCCAAGCGAGACGCATATCGTTCCGCGAAGGTGCTCTTCCCGCTTCTTGCTCCCCCCGTTACGAGTACAACCATCATTTCTGACTCCCCTCTCCTAATGGCAGTTTGATCGCTAACGTTTATTCACGAGAAACTCCGGCACCTTCGAAGGTTGCCATTTCCTTCATGATCAGAACGGCAGCATCGACCAGGTTGAAGCACAATGCCGCGCCGGTACCTTCCCCCAGCCTCATCTTCAAGTCCATCATCGGCTCCAGACCTAGCTGCTCCAGAACGAGACGATGTCCTCTTTCTTGGGAGACGTGGGAGGGAATCATATAGCTGAGCGACTGCGGAGCCAGACGAGCCGCCGTAAGCGCTGCAATAGAAGCTATAAATCCATCAATCACAATCGGACAACCGCGTGCGGCTGCGCCTAAAATAACACCGACAAGCCCTGCGATTTCTAAGCCGCCGAGCTTGCTTAGCACGTCCAGCGGATCTTCCGCGTCCGGTCTGTTTACGGCGATCGCCCTCTCTATCGCATCCCGCTTACGCTTCATCGCGATATCGTCGATTCCGGTTCCGCGGCCAATGGCTTGTTCAACCTCGATGCCTGCGAGTACCGCCAGCATCGCCGCGCTTGGCGTCGTGTTCCCGATTCCCATCTCGCCTGTCGCGAATAGACGATAGCCCTTCTCGGCCAGTTCCTCGGCGAGCTCGATTCCGTGTCCGATCGCCGCAATCGCTTCATCGCGGCTCATCGCCTCTCCGATGGCGATATTTCCGGTCCCTCTCTTAACCTTGCGAACATATAAAGACTCATGCTGCAGATCTGCATTCACGCCCATATCGACGCAGACGACATCAGCTCCCGCTTGACGAGCCAGTACGTTAATCGCCGCTCCGCCATTGAGGAAGTTCATCACCATCTGCGAGGTGACTTCCGAAGGGTACGCGCTGACCCCTTCCTTGCATACGCCATGATCGGCTGCCATGACCACGATCGCTTTTCTCATAACATCCAGAGGAAGAGTTCCCGTAATGCCGGCTAGTTGAACGGCCAGTTCCTCCAATCTGCCCAAGCTTCTCATCGGTTTAGTTAAGGTGTCTAAGTATCGCGAAGCTTCTTGCCTAGCAGATTCGTTAGGCATTTGAATCCGTTCAATGGTCTGATCCACCTTATTCAATGAATGACCCTCCTTGTTGAAGCATGATTTGCGGCAAACGGTGGACAGGGTGCTCGACGATAATCGGCTCCGTGCCATAGACCTGTTGGATAAGCTCGCTCTGCAAAATGTCCTTAGGAGCCCCGACGCGGATACCGTTGCCGCCCTGCATCAGCAGCATCCTGTTACAGTAGATCGAAGCCAGATTGAGGTCATGAAGCACAGCGACGACCGTCAATTTCTCTTCCTTCTGCCACGCCTTGATGAGATCCATCATCTGAATCTGATAACCGATGTCCAGGTAAGTCGTCGGCTCATCCAACAGAAGCCATTGCGGTTGTTGAGCCATCACTTTGCCAAGAGCAACCCGTTGTCTCTCTCCGCCGCTCAATTGTTGCAATGACCGGTCCCGTAAAGGATCAAGATTAAGCTTATGAAGGATCGAGTCCACGATATGTCCCTGATTCCCTTTCTCTTCTCCCAACCAGTTCTGATAGGGAAATCTCCCCATCTCTACCACCTCTTGCACGGTGAAGTCTACCGGAGGAAGCGACTCTTGCTGCAGGACAGCCATGGTGCGGGACAACTGCTTGCGCGAATAGTTCTCCACGGGCGTGCCGTCGAGCAACAGTTGGCCCGAGTCGGCTTTTTCCACTCCGGATATCAGCTTGAGCAACGTCGATTTCCCGCTGCCATTGGGACCTAAGATGCCGAAAAAGTCGCCATCGTCGATGGAGAACCGAATATCATCCAGCACCTTGGTATCGTGATAGGACTTGCAGAGATCATTTACTTGCAGCATGTCTCTACGCCCCTTTCATTCTCTTGTTTTTTCTCAACAAAAAAGCGAAGAAAGGCGCACCGAGGAAAGCCGTGACGACGCCAAGCGGAATTTCCGTCGGGCTTAACAGCATGCGGGCAAGCGTATCCGCCCATAACAGATATATCCCGCCGAATATAGCCGTAATCGGAAGCAATAACCGATAATCGGGTCCAACCATCAACCGCACCAGATGGGGAACGACAAGTCCGACGAACCCTATCGTTCCGGCTACGGACACGGCTGCAGCCGTGATTAATGTAGAGACGATCAGAACGATAAGTCGCGTTCTTGCCACGTTGACGCCTAGATGCTCGGCCTGCCGCTCGCCTAGAGCAATGAGATTCAACGTTCGGCCGTAGGTTAGGAGAACCGCAAGACCGACAACCAGATATGGAATCAGCATGATAGTAAAAGGCCAGCCGCGAATGGACAGACTCCCCATCAACCAGAACACGATTTCGTTCACGACTTCATCGGACAGGGATACCATGAAGGAAACCATCGATCCAAGGAAGGCTTGCACGACAACTCCGGATAGGATTAAAGTCTCTAGCTGGAATTTGCCATGAATTCTGGCTAATCGGAGCACGACGAGCAAGCTGACGATGCCCGTTCCGAAAGCGGCGATCGGTATCGTCCACATGCCGAGCAGAAACGTCTGAAACCCAAATAAGATAATGAAGGCAGCCCCCACCGCAGATCCGGAAGCTACGCCTAACGTGTAAGGATCGGCGAGCGGATTGCGAAGCACGCCTTGAAAACCCGCACCGGCAAAAGATAGGCATGCTCCTATGAGAATAGCTAAGAGAACGCGGGGCAATCGGACCTTGAGAATGATTTGCTCGGATGAAACCGGCCAGTCGGCTTGGATCCAATTCCCGATAACAGGCAACTGGTGCATCAATATTCCCCACGCTTCGGCCAGAGGCAAATGCGCGGCGCCCATAGACAGACTCAAGACTATAGAAAGAAGGAGCAGCGACAAGCCGGCTCCTCCCCAGATGAATATTTTTCTGCTCACTATTTAACCAATCCCGGGTAAATCCCGTTAGAAATCTGAAGAAGAGCTTCCGTAATTCTTGGTCCCGGCCGGGAAAGGGTGTCGCCGTCCAACCCTACCAAATTCTTGTCCGCGATCGCCTTGATTTTGTCCCATCCGCTGCGTCCTTGAATAAGGTCTTCCAGCTTTTTGCCGCTCTCATCAGTTATATTCAGGGTATAAATAATTACGTCCGGATTATCCTTAATGATCTTTTCTTCGTTAATGGCGCTCCAGCCTTCGATGTCGGAAGCGATGTTAATCCCCCCGGCCATAGCGATCAACTCGTCCATAAACTCGCCTTTGCCTACCGTCCAGCCCGGTGAGAACTCGATGTAAACCTTTTTCTTGTCTTCAGGCTTTACTGTGGCCGTTGCCTCCGTCACTTTGCGAACGTCTTCTCTCATCTTCGCTACGAGCGCTTCCGCTTCCGCTTGTTTGTTGCTGATTTGCCCGATTAGGAGAATGTTATTGAAAACATCCTCTACTTTCTTAGGATCCGTTCTGAGTACGTTCAGGCCCAGGGAACGCATTTTCTCCAACGCCGTATCTTTGATCGATATGCCCGAGATAACCAAGTCCGCGTTGGCCGCGATAATGGCTTCCATATTCGGCTCCGTGACTCCGCCTACCTTCTGCTTGCTTTCCACTTCTTTCGGAAAGTTATCGTAATCCGAGACTCCCACGACCTGATCTCCAAGACCGAGCGCGAATAAAATCTCCGTTTCCGACGGGGAAGTCGATACTATTCTCTCAGGTGCCTTCGTAAAAGTAATATCCTGCCCGCTCGTATCCTTTACCGTAAGCGGATAGGTCGTTTGTTTCGACTCGTCGCTTGCCGGAGCTTCCTCGCTCGCCTGTGATTCGGTTGCCTGAGAGGCGGAAGCGCTCGCTGCCGTATTCTCCGAATTCGCGGAATTCGTATCGTTCTTCGAGCCGCAGCCCGCTAATACAACGACCAAAGCAAGTATTAATCCCATTAACCATAAACGTTGTTTCATTTCAATCTTCCCTTCGAAATAAGTGATGGAGAAGGGCTTGAACGATCGAATGTTTTACCGGCAGAGCCATTCAACGAGAAAACCCCTTGTCTCCATATGGAAACAAGGGGTCAGCAGATTCAGGGAAAATGCAGAATAAATCCAGCAATATTGCGTATATATCCCGATTCGGCCAGTCCTTTTCCGCGAAGGATGTTCGTTGGCGAAGCCGAGTAGGCAGGTTTCCTGGCTTACGGGTTAGACGACTCCCTCTCCTTCCCATTCCTAGCGGAACAGTGGACTTGCGAGGTTATCCCCGATATACAGTGGCGGGACCGCGTCGGATTTGCACCGACTTCCCTTTTAACCTTACACGCTTGACGCGTCTAAGGCACCTACAGGCTGTAAAATATTCAATTGGTCAAGCTAGTATCTCACTGAGCATTATAGCTTAATAGAAAACAAAAGAGAAGATCGTCCGAATCCTACAGTGCCCTGACTCTGACTGACTACAGCCAGACAAATCTAGCTCCAACACTCGTGCAACCATAAAAAGTATGGCTACAGCAAACCAATTGAGCTTACACACTCGTGCAACCATAAAAAGTATGGCTACAGCAAACCAATCCAGCTCCAACCTTCGTCGAGCGACAATCAATTCGAAAGCACGGCCTTCAGACGAACGGCAACTGTAGTGCTGGATACTTCCCGTCGGACCTAGTAATATAGGGAGAAAAGGCGGTGCAAGAGGATGACTTCCCGAATAAATAAACTCTACGCATATTTAGACCATAACCAGCTCGATGCGATGCTGATCACTTCTCCGAAGCATGTCTATTACTTGACCGGCTTCGCCACCGAACCTCATGAAAGGTTCCTAGGACTGCTCCTGCCAAGGGGAGAAGAGGCGCTGTTGCTCGTGCCTGCGCTCGATTACGATGCCGCCCGGGCAGCTTCCTCGGTTTCTATCATACATACGCATTCCGACACGGATGATGCTTACGAGATCCTGAATAAGCTGATGCCTAAAGGGATACGGAGTCTGGGCGTGGAAAAAGACGATCTAAGCGTTCGTCGCTTCGAGGCGATTAGCGCGGCAGTCGGCGCAACGACTTACGTCGATATCGGATTGCCGCTGCGCGAGATGCGCGCAATCAAGACGCCTGACGAGGTGGACCGGATGAAAAATGCCGTTCGGATCGTCGAAGAAGTGCTGCGCTTGGGCGTGGCCAAGGTGAAACCCGGCGTCATGGAAATCGATTTGGTCGCTGAACTGGAATACCAGATGAAGAAGCTCGGAGCCCAAGGCCCCTCGTTCGATACAATCGTGCTTTCCGGAGCCAAGTCGGCGCTTCCACATGGCCATCCGGATCAACGGAAGGTGGCCGAAGGGGAACTGCTCTTGTTCGATCTTGGCGTCTTCGCGGACGGTTATGCCTCGGACATTACGCGGACATTCGCGGTCGGAGAGATCTCGGACGAGATGAAGAAAATTTACGGCGCCGTTCTGGAGGGTAATGTCAGAGCGATCGAAGCGATTCGCCCGGGGGTCTCCTTCGGCAGCTTGGACCGCGCTGCCCGTGATTCGATCGAAGCGGCCGGTTACGGCCCCTACTTCAATCATCGGCTTGGACATGGCCTCGGAATGGACATACACGAGTATCCTTCGATCCATGGACGGAACGAGGATCTCTTGCTCGCGGGCATGGTGTTCACCGTCGAGCCCGGCATCTATATCCCTTCCGTCGGCGGAGTCCGAATCGAAGACGACGTGCTCGTCACTCCGGACGGAGTCGAGGTGCTGACTTCTTTCCCGAAGGAGCTCACGGTTATCGGGTCGTAGGAATGATCTGCCACGACAGAAGTGATTTCACTTAACCGAAACGGTAATTTTGATCACCTCACACGTTCACTGAGCTAACTTCGCATTTTGAGACGGTCACTTTGACCGTCTTGACACCCAAACTAAGCGTCGATGTTTCGATTTGCACGTTGAAACGGTCATTTTGACCACCTCACACGTCCACTCAGCCAATATCGCATTTGAAACGTTCATTTTGACCGCCTGGACTATGAAACGTTCATCCTGCGTTGATTTGTCCCCCTATATAACGTCTTTCAACTGGTTCCGGCTATGGCCGTCCAAGGCTTGCCAATCGTGGATTTCGCATCTTTTGCCATTGATGTCCGTGAGGATGATCCGGTTAACGCTTGGGTATTGCATATGTTCATGCAGGTTTCGCATTACGATGCGGGTTGGACCCAAATTCGTTTGCAGATCCCAAATCCATAGGTCGGATTTCTGTTTAACAGCATCAATGCGGGTCACAAGCGGAAGGAAATAACGCAGCTGCAGTTCTTTGTCCATTTCCGCCCGGCTTTCTTCATCGAGCTGGTCAATGTCGCGAATGACGCCGATTTCATCGCCTTTGGCGTCACGGACGGAAATATACTTGGTCGTATATTGAAAGGGAAATATACGAAAAAGGATCATTTCTTCATAAGCCTTGCCCTCGACCACCCCTTGAAACACGCCGCCTTGACTGCGGCTAAAGGAGACAGCTCCGGGTTCGAGAATGTTGATTTCATACGGGTCATTGGGGTTCGATTCGTTACCGATGCCGTTCGGATCGCTCATGCATTTTCCACCCCTTTAATCTTGGACATTTCCTTCTGCGCCTCGACTAGTTTGAAATAAGCGCCTTCCGTACTAAGCAGTTCCTCATGGGTACCCACTTCAACGATCTTACCGCGTTCCAGCACGACAAGCCGGTCCGCATTGCGCAGAGTCGACAATCGATGGGCGATCGCGAACGTCGTCCTGCCTTTAACCAGACGCGAAATCGCTTCTTGGATTTGCCGCTCCGTCTCCGTATCCACGGAAGCCGTCGCTTCGTCCAGGATTAGGATCCGCGGATCGTGAATAATCGCCCGGGCGATAGACACCCGCTGCTTCTCTCCGCCTGAAAGCTTGTGTCCGCGCTCTCCCACCCTAGTGTCATAGCCGTCGGGCAGCCTAACGATAAAATCATGGGCATTCGCGATCTTGGCGGCACGCATGATCTCTTCCTCTGTCGCTTCCGGTTTCGAATAGGCGATATTCTCGGCAATGGTCCCGTCGAACAGAAACGTCTCCTGCAAAACTACGCCAATCTGCTTACGCAGGTCCAACTGGCTGATCTGACAGATGTCCGTTCCATCGATCGTAATGAAACCCTCATCCGTATCGTAGAATCGGCAGATCAGGTTGATGAACGTCGACTTCCCCGCTCCCGAATGGCCGACCAGTCCGATCATCTCTCCCGCGGCAACCTTTAAGTTCACGTTTTTGAGCACAGGGTGATGCTTTTCATATCCGTATGTAACTTGATGAAACTCTACCTCGCCTCTAACGCGGCCGATGTGGGCTGGATTCGCGGTTTCGGGCACATCCGATGGCGTATCCATAATCTCGAATACCCGATCCGCTGCCGAAATCGCATGAGTTGCCCAATTGATCATTTGGCTTACCCACTGCAGAGGTCCAAGAAGCATACCCAGATACGTAATTAAAGCGATCAGCGTACCGATGGATATTCCGCCATTAAGCACCGTTTTGCCGCCGTAATACCAGATTAATAGAGAACCCGCCCCGGCAACTAACGCAAATACGGGAAACATGCCCTGCCACAGACCTTCAATCCGAATATTGTACCGAACTAATTCCTTATTAGCCGCAGTATAGCGCGACATTTCCGTAGTTTCCTGACCGAACGCTTTGACGACGCGGATACCCTGCAGAGAATCGCCAACCAATGCATTTAGTCTAAAAATAGACCTCCACTGCTGATACCAACGCCTGCCGATCATCGGCCATAATACGCTGGACACCAAAATCATAAGCGGTATAGGCAACATCGCGAGCAGAGTTAATTTCCAATCGAAGCTAAACATAATGATGAAAATAGCGACAACCCGCAGAGATTCGCCTGCAACCCATATCACGCCATCCGTCATGAATTGCCGCATCGCCTCCGAATCGTTGTTCACCCGTCCGATAAATTGCGATGTCTGCCTTCTATCGAAGAAGGATAACGACAATCTCATCAATGAATGATAGACGTCATGGCGAAGATCTCCCATCAATTTGGAGCCGATCCAAACCCCGATAATCCCGCGCACCGTCTGCATTAGAGTGACCACCAACGAAGTGGCTGCGAGTCCAATGACAATCCAAAGAAGAGTAGAACCCATATCTTTTGGAGCCAACACATCATCAAGGATCATTTTGGTCAATATAGGCGGAATAAGCTCCACTAATGTTGTAAAGATCAACATAATTGCCGCTGCAACCATCTGTATTCTATAGGGTTTGGCATAACTTAACATTCGGAACAGAACCTTGCCGTTGCTTTTACACACTGGGCAAGCTTGAGATCCGTCCGGCAGCGGATTGCGGCAATTCGGACAATTCCTTGGAAATTCTTTCTCGGAAGCAGTGGGCCGCTCTTCCCCTTTGGCAACCGCACCGATTAATTTGGAAGCGAATCCAAAAATCGAGGTGAGTGATGCTGTATATCGTATGAGCACGACCGGACCGCCTTTGGTATCGGCAAGCAGCGAACCGCCGCCCACTCCGCCTACAGCTCGAGCATCGGTAATATCCGAGATCGCAAGTTTAGAAACTTGTACCCCGTCCGTACTCCAAACCGAAACTTCCTTCTCCGTTAAAACTAACCATTGTTCTCCGAATTGACCATCGTTCATTAAATCGGATACAGAGTGGAACAACCATTTTTCCGTAAGCTGATTTCCAATGGTCTCGGGAAGTTTATCGATAACAAACATAATTCTCCCCCTTTCTTATCCACACCTATTTACTCACAAATATTGGAAGGCGTAAAGGGAAAGAATGACTATATTTGATTTTAAAGTAAGCCTTTTCCAAAATAAAATGCCCCGTAAATCCCTTGCTTTCGTTTTTTTGTTTATCGACTTCGCGAATACCAATATTTCGTATTTGCTTGCGGATCCCATCAAATTCTATAAGATGCCGCCAGTTCCCGCACATTACGTTTCATTTTCGCTGTACCAAAGTTTGATCATCCCGGCACTGATGGTAATTATCGTTCATGCTTACTTTCACTATGTTAACTTTCGTAATTAAGCGATTGTTATCTTTATAGCGTTATGTATTTTTGTTGCCTTCGATGCGATAAGCCGTTGCTTAAACGTGTTTATCTACGACGGATCGTGGCATTTGGCCGCGTTATTCGGGTACCGCGTATATCCACCTTGCCGAAGCGAATTCAATAGCGAAGGATCAATTGGCGAAAACCTGTATTCCCATTCGCACCAGCCATCGTAAATCATGATTCTCATCATTTCACCCTTTCGTCGGAGTTTTACATGTAGTATGCTCAAAATTGGGTTCTTTAGAAAAATTGTCCGAATAGGAGGATCGTATGCAAAGCACTCATCAAACCGTTAACAAGGACTCGTACCGTGTAAAACGCCTTCTTGAAGTGTTAGGCGTGTCCACAAAGCTAGGCTTAACTTCTTTTGGAGGACCGATCGCTCACCTCGGGTACTTTCACGATGAATATATAAGAAGACGGCAGTGGATGGACGAAAGAAGTTACGCCGATTTAGTTGCTCTTTGTCAGTTCCTTCCTGGACCAGCCAGCAGCCAGGTGGGAATTGGCATCGGAATCATGCGGGCGGGTTTGTTAGGCGGCCTGTTTGCCTTTGTTGGATTCACGCTGCCTTCGGTCATTGCGCTGGTGCTTTTCGCCATGTTATTGCAAGGTTTCGATGTTGGGCATTCGGGCTGGATTCATGGGTTAAAGGTAGTCGCTGTTGCCATTGTCGCACATGCCATCTGGGGTATGGGGCAAAAGCTAACTCCAGACAGGAATCGGATTACGATTGCCATAGTTTCAGCGGGGATTGCTTTACTTTGGCAAACGGCGGTAAGTCAAGTCGCCATCATTATCGCTGCGGGGATCCTTGGATTATTTTTGTACAAAGAAATAAAGCCGTCTGATGTTCCCAAAATCCAAGTCCCTATACCTAAATACATAGCCGTATTTAGCTTGATTCTTTTCTTTGCGCTGTTGTTCCTGCTTCCGATTGCAAGTGGATTAGGACCAAGAGGATGGGTATCGATCTTCGACAGCTTTTATCGTTCAGGCTCCCTTGTTTTCGGCGGAGGCCACGTTGTATTACCACTGCTTGAAAGGGAGCTTGTTCCTACGGGTTGGGTAACGGAAGAAGCATTTCTTGCAGGGTATGGAGCAACTCAAGCTGTCCCTGGCCCACTGTTCACTTTTGCCGCCTACCTTGGCGCTGTGATTCATGGATGGACTGGCGCTTTGGTCGCGACCGCTGGGATTTTCTTGCCGGCCTTTCTCCTTGTCATTGGTACGTTGCCATTCTGGGATACACTTCGTCGATTACCTAAAATTCAGGGTGCATTGGTCGGAGTAAATGCCGCGGTCGTGGGCATACTCCTCGCTGCGTTCTACGATCCCATCTGGACAAGTTCAATCCTGTCCCCGGTTGACTTCGTATTAGCCTCCGTATTGTTTATTGCGCTAGTATTTTGGAAGTTGCCGCCATGGATTGTGGTACTCTTGGGAGCGCTTGGAGGAACTTTAACAGCCTTGTTGTAGAGGACATTATAGTGCTACAAGATGTCAAGACAGTTTTTTTGATATAGTTAAGGTGTGAAATCATTCACAAGATCTGTATGGACCTTGGGTTAGAGAAGTGTTTAATCTCTGTTCGGATTGGTAGATCTATTAAATATTACCAGTTATTCATGGTTGCAATTGGTAGAGGGTGTAGCCCAAGCGAAGGCAAGAGAGACTCCCCTTATTCACTTGTCGATAAACAGGATGACATTTCGGTTATACACAACAGCCGGTGTATGGCTCTG
>NZ_SOMN01000050.1 GCF_004564235.1 Cohnella luojiensis | reverse complement strand
CTTTGTTTGCTGTACGCTTATTCCTTGCTTGGACCAAAAAAACAAACGACACAGGGCTTTTCCCCATGCCGTTTCGGATTTCATTTTAATTCCAGGTCTTGTCTTTGAGCTTAACTTAATGACATTGGGCTGCTGCCCAACCTTTTTTTTGCCGTGATTTTCTTAAAGATTGCTGCTATTCGGTTGGATTTCGTCTCAGTTGATCAATATCGAGGAAATCATGGTCTTGGCTATAGGCAGGAACGCCATGGATTCCGATATCCAATCCGATCAATTCCTCGTCACGGGATACGCGTACCGGCTTGAATAGCGAAATGAGCTTAAGCACGAGCCAGGTTAGGGCGAAGCCCCAGACGGCAACGACAAGAAGACCGAGCGCTTGAACGCCAAGCAAGTACCATCCTCCGCCATAGAAGAGACCCGTATGCGCGGCCGTGCCCGGCATCGCGAACAGCCCGACGGCAAGGGTGCCGATGCTTCCGCTGATGCCATGAACCGCGAAGGCGCCCACAGGATCATCGACTTTGCGCTTCTCGAGCCATTCGCTCGCCAGCACCATGACGATACCGGATACGGCGCCGATGAGAATGGCAGCCGCATTGGAGACGAAGGCGCAACCTGCCGTGATGCCGACTAGACCGGCTAGCGCGCCGTTGATAACCATCGGAGGATCGGCTTTCCGATAGCGAAGCATCGTGAACAGGATACAAGCGGCGCAGCCTGCGGCAGAGGCAAGCATTGTCGTGACCGCGATATGTCCGATGCTTTCGTTAGTAGCGCTTAGCGTACTGCCTGAATTGAAGCCGAACCATCCGAACCAGAGGATGAAAGCCCCGACGGATGCCAAAGGCAGATTCGAAGGAGGAACGATATTGATCTTGCCGTCCGAACCGAATCTTCCGATCCTAGGTCCAAGGAATATAGCGGCTGCCAGCGCGGCAAAACCGCCCAAAGCATGGATAGCCGCGGAACCGGCGAAGTCAATCATTCCAAGCTTGGCCAACCAGCCATTAGAGGACCATATCCAGTGACCGGATATCGGATAGATGAGTCCTGTCATGAAGATCGTATAGATAATATAAGCTCTGAAATGAATTCTTTCAGCCACCGCTCCGGATACAATGGAAATAACGGCGATGACGAACGCACATTGGAACAACCAATAAGTATCGTTAGAAATATTCAAGACGAGGTGTGTCAGGTCGCCTTCCATGAAAAATCCGGAAAGTCCGATCCATCCCCCGGCATCCTTGCCATACATGAAGGCGAAACCAATTGCGAAAAAGACGAGCGCACCGAACGCAATATCCACGAATACTTTCATGATGATGCTAACCGCATTTTTCTGTCGTACGAATCCGGCTTCTAATAGAGCGAATCCGCCCTCCATCAATAGGATCATCGCCGCCGTCAAGACAACCCAGACCGTGTCTAGGCCTCGCGATAATTGTTCGATCTCCATTCCTTCAACTCCTAATTCCGTTGTGAATACCTAACATATAACATTGAAATCCGACCTCATTATATAGTGGAGAGTTACCTAAGTCAACGAATAATGTGATGATAGATAACACATGTAAGGTATTGAATCTCGTATTTTCTCATTGACAGTGAGAATGATAATTGTTATCATTCATAACGTTGGTAGGAAATGAACAAGCATTTGCTATTCATCGAATTCATAAAGAAATTTAGGGGGAACCAATGTGTTAGTAAGAAAGAAAAATAAATCCATCATTCTAATGGTTAACGTAATCGTATTGACCATGCTTCTGGCGGCTTGCGGAAACAACAAAGCCAGCGAAAGCTCTCCCGCAGCATCATCCGCGACGGCATCTGCCGAAACTTCTGCAAGCCCGTCCGCGTCCGCGGAAGCCGCCGTAGAGAAAACGATGACCGATGCACTTGGGCATGAAGTGAAGATACCGGCGAATCCACAGCGAATTATCGCTTCTTACTTAGAAGATCATTTGGTTGCTCTTGGCGTTAAACCGGTAGCGCAATGGTCCGTACCTAACGGAATTCAATACTACCTGCAGACGGATCTCGAAGGTATCCCGACGCTTGCTTGGGATATGCCTTTCGAAGCTGTAACGAGCTTCGAGCCCGATTTGATCATCATGGGTTCCGCATCCTCGGTGGAAGGAGATAAATACACGCAATACTCGCAGATTGCCCCTACTTACACGATCGGCGATAAATTGAACGGCGACTGGCGTCAATCGCTTCTGAAAATCGGCGAAATCCTGAATAAGAGCGATCTTGCAGAAAAAGTATTGGCGGATTACGAAGCAAAAGCGAACGAAGCCAAAAATAAGCTGCAACAAGTCGCTCCGGATCAATCCGTAGCTGCTATCTGGCTCGTGCAGAAGCAATTCTTCGTCGTGAGCGAGAACCTTTCCAGCGGTTCCGTATTGTATAAGGACCTGGGATTGAAGGTACCGAGCGTCGTAACCGAACTTTCCAAAACTTCCGAAAGCAATTGGTTACCCATATCCCTCGAGCAATTGGCACAACTCGATGCCGATCAACTATTCTTGATTAACAGCGATGCGGCAACGGGATCGGAAACGCTGAAAGATCCGGTATGGCAAGGTATTCCTGCCGTTAAGAACGGCCGCATATATGAATATCCGAATACGAGCAGTTGGTTATATACGGGGTCGATCGCGAATGCGCAGATTATCGACGACGTGCTTGAAAGCCTAGTTAAATAATAGGAAGTTCTTGATTGCCGCGCTTATCGACGAAAGTCGTAGGCGCGGTTTTTGCTTTGAACAATCGATCTCCGCCTCGGTCTGCAGACCGAGAGAAACTTACAACTCGCGCCGCTGTCGATCTCGAGGAACGTTCGTTATACTGAGATTACATTATTGAATAATGCATCAAATGGAGGATAGGCCTATGCAATCAATCGTACACCGATTGTTTTGGGGAATCGTTGTCGTGACTATCGGAGTCGTTTTCTTGTTAAATCAAATAGGGGTCATTTCGATGGACATCGGCGATTTATTTTCGACTTATTGGCCGGTATTCATCATCCTGTTCGGTTTGCAGGGATTACTGCTGCAGCATTCCGGAGGATTCTGGTGGAACTCGATAACCATATTGATCGGATGCTACTTTCTCGGTCGGAATTTGGACTGGTTAGAGTGGGAGCTCTCTGATGTCATACGCATTATAGGGCCGATTGCGATTATTTTATTCGGGCTAAGCCTGATCTTTCGGGGCAATCGTCCGTATAAGTCCAATCACAAGGAAAAGGCGGAACAATGGAACCCGATTAACCCTCCAATGCCGCCGATGCCTCCCGGTCCGCCGCCGGCTCCGCAGATGGATGAGTTCGAGCCGCACAATCCGCCTAACCCGGCAAACAAAGCAAACCCGACTATCGACACCGAACCGGCCCGTACGGAAGGCTGGAAGCAAAAGCATAAGTATAAGCATGATCACAGTGACTGGTGGAAGTCGCACGACTGGCACAATACTGGCAGGGACAATCATAGCCGTTTCATCGGGGATGTCCATCTCGGCAACGATTACTGGGAGCTTCGTCCGATGAGCATCTCCCATTTTATCGGGGATACGACATTGGATCTGACCAAAGCGCAAATTCCGATCGGCGAAACGCGAATATACGTATCCTCCTTTATCGGAGACGTCAAAGTGTTCGCGCCTAACGATCTTGGAGTCGGTCTTCAGGTGGTATCCAGCTGTTTGATTGGGGATGTCAAAGTATTGGATCAGAAGAGGGGCGGCATGTTCAACCAAATGTCCGTGGAAACTCCGAACTATGTCGATTCCGATAAACGCGTCGTTCTAGTCGTCAGCAGCTTCATCGGCGATGTCCGCGTAACGAAGGTAGGCTAAGACATGGTGAGACGGGTACGCACTAGTAAATGGGCTTCTTCGATATATTCCGGCCTTACGACGATCATACTGATGACCTTGTTATATTACGGAATCGTCATCTATTCCGATCACGTACCCAACTTGGAGGATTGGATTACATGGATGGGCATGCTTGCCCTTATCCAGATGGTGGTTACCTATCGGAACGGTCAGAAGACGCAACGCAAGATCGATCAAATGCAGCTTGTGATGAAGCAAGCTTCCGCTGGAAACTGGGATTCCCGGTTACCGGTGATTGAGGGTGACGCTTTCTCGGGAGTGTATCGCGAATTCAATCAGCTGCTGAATCAAATAGAAGAAAGGCTTAAGCTGCTCCAACGACTCGGGGAAAGAGAAGTCCTGGAGGAAGTATCATCGCAAGAAGCGGCCGTATTGGAAGAGAGGAAACGTCTGGCCCGAGACCTCCATGATACGGTTAGCCAGCAATTGTTCGCTTTGCATATGTCGGCATCCTCCTTGCCCAAGCTGCTCGAGCGCGATAGGGATCATGCTCAGAAGGTGATGGAACAGCTTATCGACATGTCTTCGTCGGCTCAACGTCAGATGCGCGGGCTAATCGCGCAGCTAAGGCCGATGGAGCTTCAAGGAAGGACTTTAGAGGAAGCGGTAGGGCGTTGGTTTCCGGATTATTGCAGACAGAATGGCTTGCAAGGGACATTGGAAATTCAGATTCAAGGCCGAATATCGGATGCCAAGGAGCATCAGCTGTTCCTTATCATCCAAGAGGCTATGGCGAACGTCGTAAAACATGCCGAAGCCCAAAGCGTTCGTCTTTACTTAGGAGAAACGGATAAGCAAATTTCTTTATCTATAGAAGACAATGGTTCGGGCTTTAGAGGAGAGCAGGTGAGAGCAGGCGCATATGGCCTATCCACGATGCGCGAACGTGCCCATAAGCTGGGCGGAGAAGCCGAAATCATTACTAAACCAGGATCGGGCACGCGTGTGAAGGTATGGTTCCCGAAATTCGGATAGCGTAGATACTATGAGCGTTTAGGAGGATGAGTATGACGGAGCAAGCTGGTTCCCCCTGGAAAGTATTGATTGTCGATGATCACGAGATGGTACGGATGGGATTACGCACTTATTTAATGCTGGATTCAAGGTTTGAGGTGATAGGCGAAGCTAGCGGAGGCAAGGATGCTATCGATACGCTAGGACGAGGAGGATATCAAGGGAAGGTTCCTCAACTCGTCTTGATGGACTTGATAATGCCGGATATGAACGGAGTAGAGACGACGCGAGCGCTGCTTAGTCAATATCCGGAGCTTAGGATCATTATCTTGACGAGCTTTCTGGAAGACGAGAAAGTCGTTGAGGCCATTGAAGCGGGAGCCGTAAGCTATGTTCTGAAGACTGTTTCGGCGGACGAACTGATCTACGCGATGCAAGGCGCAATTAAGAATATGCCGGTGATGAGCAGCGATGTTTCCCAAGCGCTGACTAGAGGGCTTCGCAAAAGGTCCATAAGCCATGAGGTCGAAGGTTTAACAGAGCGAGAGCGTGAGGTGCTTCTTCTTATCGCGGAAGGAAGAAATAACAAAGACATTAGCGAAGAGCTGCATATCAGCATTAAAACGGTCAAAACCCATGTCAGCAATCTTCTAATGAAGTGCGATCTGGAAGACCGAACGCAGCTTGCCATTTATGCCCACCGAAAAGGATGGGTCAAAGAAGGATAAATTGTTTCCCAAGGGATACGCTAGTAAGAAAAGAAGGGGGTATCCCCAGGGTGCACGTACTTCCATCTTCATTAACTTCGCAAGTACATGGCTATATGAATGCAAGAGAAACGTTATTGGATGAGGGGTTTGCGCTGGGCGGTAATTGGGAATACGATCACGGTTCCTTCGACTGTTCATTGGACGAAGCGAATAAAGTCTGGTTGAGATTGCCGTTCGATGTGACGATCGGCAATTTGGATAGCGAGACGACGGATAGCCATACGCAAATCCAGTTCGGCCAACCCTATGTATTGAAACACGTTTATAATGAAGGTTCGGATAAGGAAGCTCAGCCTCGGGCGCTTGGGGCGATGTTGGACCAGTTCTCCGACCCGGTCGATCCCGACGATGAAATAGAAGGTCATTGGATCGACCAGGCGAGACAGAAGCTAAAGAGCGTGGAAGCGATATATCGAGGTTAAAATGGGCGGCACGCAAGTGCCGTTCTTTCTTTCGTTAGGAGAGACGGTATTTTTCTTTGGCTTTTACTTCATATTCATTTCCGTTTAAGATAGTTTTAAGGAAACTCGTTTAATATACAATTAAGAAGTTCAGAACGGCGCAAGCGAAACGCTGCGCGAGGAGGCAGACGAAATGGAAGATCAGAACAAAAAACCGGAAGAAACGCAGGGTTACGGGTATGATCAGGAGAAAAGGGACGATCCCTACGCTGATGTTCGCCGGGAATCCGAGCCTTATACATTCGGTCCTTTCGGACCCGGCACTAACTATGGCGCTAACGAGCAGCCTCGTAATGAACAATCAAGAACCACGCTAGACGTAACTCCTACCTCATCGAAGGAGTATCGACCCTTCACCGTCTCCGGTGGACCTGCACGCCATGATTGGGGAGGTAAGCCTCCGCGCCGGACATCTTTCCGCTCGGTGTTCGCGGCATTCCTGGTCGGGGTTGTCGCGGTTGGCGGATTAATGTTCGCTGCCGATCGGCAGAATTGGTTCTCTTCGGAATTGCTGGGGGGCTCCGGACAGGTTCAAGATGCTTCGGTGAAACCCGTAAGCAACTCCGTTAGCAATACCGGCGACGTCGTGAGACCGAACAATATCGCTAAAATATTCGAGCAATCATCTCCTGCGGTCGTTAAGATCGAAACTTACGCTGCCGCTCAACAAAATAACGGAGGCCAGTTCGAAGACGATTTCTTTCGCCAATTTTTCGGAGAAGATTTCGGCGGGAGCGGCGATACCGGCGGGGCTCAAGGTGAATTGCAGCCAAGCGGATTGGGATCCGGATTTATTTTCGACTCGACGGGATACATTCTCACCAACCAACACGTCGTTGGCGGCGCAAATGAAATTAAAGTAACCATAGAAGGCCATGAAAAGCCTTATACCGCGAAATTGCTCGGCTCGAGCTATGAGCTCGATCTGGCAGTACTGAAAATCGAAGGCAGCGATTTCCCGACGTTAAAGCTTGGCGATTCGAGCAACTTGAACATGGGAGATTGGGTGGTTGCCATCGGAAATCCTTACGGATTCGAACACACGGTTACCGTGGGAGTTCTCAGCTCCAACGAGCGTAAGATCAGCATTCCGGATACGAAAGGAACTCGGAACTACGAGCACCTGTTGCAAACGGACGCTTCCATTAATCCCGGCAACTCCGGCGGACCGTTGCTGAACCTGCAAGGCGAGGTTATCGGAATTAACACGGCGGTAAGCTCCGAGGCTCAAGGCATCGGGTTCGCGATTCCGACAAGCACGATCACGGAAGTTCTCGAGAATCTGAAGAGCAACACCAAAATTCCGCAGAAGCCGGTTCCGTTCATCGGGGCGACTCTCATGGATGTAACGGAAGACATTGCGCAACAGCTCGGTATCGACAAGAGCGTGAAAGGCTCCTTCGTCAGAGAGATCCTCTTTAATACCCCTGCTTACAAAGCGGATTTGCGTCAATACGACGTTATTACCGGCATGGATGGCAACGCGTATAAGACGAAAGAAGAACTGATCGCGGCGATCCAGAAGAAAGCTGTCGGCGATAAAGTGAAACTCGACGTTCTCCGCGGAGATAAGAAGCTTGAGCTCACGGTAGAAATCGGAGACAAAAACGAGTTCAACGCTCAATAATAAAGACAAAAAGGAGCGGGAAGCCCGAAGCGTGGTTTTCCCGCTCTTCGTCGTTGGAGGAGACGTGCACTTTGAGACCCCATATCGCGGTTATCGATGATGATGAGAAAATTACGGCTTTGCTAAGGCGAAGCTTAGCCTTCGAAGGATACGAGATTACGACGGCTCCGGACGGTGCGGAAGGATTGAAATTGCTTAGCCAACGGCAGGTTGATTTGGTCATATTGGACGTCATGATGCCGAAGATGGATGGCTGGGAAGTATGCAGGAGAATGCGCGAAGCGGGAATATCTTCGCCAATCCTCCTGCTTACGGCTAAGGATGAAGTGACGGACCGGGTCAAAGGATTAGACTTGGGCGCAGACGATTATTTGGTCAAACCTTTCGCGCTAGAGGAATTAATGGCTCGCGTTCGCGCGCTTCTTCGCAGGCGTCCCGATAAGACGGATGAAACGGGACATTTCCGTTATGAGGATCTATTGCTGGATGTTGATGGCCGGGAAACCCTAAGGGGAGATCGTCGCATTGAGTTGACGGCTAAGGAATTCGATCTGTTGCATCTGTTCATGCAGAACCCTAAGAGGGTACTGTCTCGAGACCTCATCATGGAGCGGATATGGGGTTACGATTATAGCGGGGAATCTAACGTGCTCGAGGTGTATGTCGCCATGCTCAGGCAGAAGCTGGAGGAGAACGGGGAAAGACGCCTAATCCAGACCGTGAGAGGCGCCGGGTACGTTCTGAAGGGAGAAAGCTGAGCATGTCCATCCGGCTACGATTGACCTTGTGGTACTCGGGGCTGTTCGCGGTAGCCTTCGTGGTTTTCGGCCTTATCGTCTATAACGTGGTCTATCACAACACGATGTCGGAGCTGCGGGACAGATTGATACAGGTGGCTACTAAGGCAGAAGCGTTCGATTCAAGATTTCCTAACGAATATAATCTTAATATTAATTCCTCTGCTCCCGGTTTTGACTCGACGATCATAGGGATGCAATTGATCGATTATTCCAGTCAACGGAGCGGGATCGTCGCCGGAAAATCGAACAATATGGTTCGTTGGACGATTACTTTTCCGAATCCGGATCAAGAAAACGCCCGAAAAAGATTCGTTACGAAGCAAATAGGCGATCTTCCGTTTTACATTTACGAACATCCGCTAGTTATAAAAGGAACGAATACCGTCATTGGATTGCTTCAGGTGGGTGTTTTCGCGCGAGGCGAATTTGCTTTATTTTCTAAATTAAAGACGATATTGTGGATTTCAGGAGCTATTGGTTTGTTAGCAGCATTTTTACTTGGCATGTTCCTCTCTCGTAAAGCCTTAATGCCGATCAACCGGGTGACCGAAGCGGCAGAACGGATAAGGAGCGGATCCGGGTTAGGCCTGCGGATTCCCCGCGAGAAGCCGAACGACGAAATCGGGCGATTAACGGATACCCTTAACGGCATGCTCTCCGGGTTGGAGGGGGCATACAAGACTCTGGAGGATTCCAATATCGCGCAAAGGCGGTTCGTGTCCGATGCTTCCCACGAGCTGCGAACGCCGTTGACGACGATTCGAGGGAATGTGGATCTGCTGGAGAAAATATGGCTTAGCGAGAAGCAGACGACTCCCGAGGTGACGGAAGAGGGGCTAGAACAGTCTATGTTGTCTGAAGAGGATATGAAGCAATTCTCTTTGGAATCGATACGCGATATTGCCGACGAGGCTCGCCGAATGAGCAGCTTGGTCAATGATTTGCTCTCCTTGGCTAGAGCCGATGCGGGATACTCCATCGAGATGGAAAACGTGCCGCTGCGGCCGTTGACGGAAGAAGCATCGCGCCGGGCAGCGTTCCTTCCGCGGAAAGCGGAGTGGGCAGTCGGTCCTTTAGAGGCGTTGGATGGGATCGAAGTAAGGGGCAATCGCGATTATTTGCTTCAATTATTGTTCATCCTCATCGAGAACGGGTTTAAGTACACGCCTTCCGGCGTCGTCCGCCTGTATGCCGTCCGGTCCGAGGAGTACGTCGGATTGTCGGTGGCCGATACCGGGATCGGCATCAGAGCGGAAGAGGTTCCTCATATCTTCGAACGGTTCTACCGCGTGGACGTGTCCCGCGGCGAAACTTCGGGAACGGGTCTTGGGTTATCCATCGCCAAGTGGATCGCGGACATGCATCAGGCCAAAATCGAGGTGAGAACGCAGCTGGGCGAAGGAACGGTGTTTACGTTGTGGCTGCCAATCTTGACAAATATGCCACATGTTCAGGAAATCGATTCATAAATAGGGACAAGGACATCCTTCTCCCTATCCATGTCTCCTTTTCCCGATACCTGTAATAAGTTATAATAGGAAGAGAGTCGGTACGCCCATCGTACTCCGAGGTCATTCATCGAAACGAGGGCGAGAAAGCAGGCGTTGGCATGGAAGTCGTGAAAATTTCCCCGAGAGGCTATTGCTATGGCGTAGTGGATGCGATGGTTTTGGCGTTGCAAACGGCGCGTAACCTCGAACTCCCCCGGCCGATCTATATACTGGGTATGATCGTTCATAATAGTCATGTTACGGAAGCCTTCAAAGACGAAGGAATTATTACTTTAGACGGTAATGACCGTCTAGAGATATTGGAGCAAATCGAGAAAGGTACCGTTATCTTCACCGCGCACGGAGTGTCGCCCGAAGTTCGCAGAAGAGCGAAGGAAAAAGGCTTGACGCTCGTGGACGCGACTTGCCCGGACGTGACCAAGACCCATGATCTCATTCGGGAGAAGGTCGAAGATGGTTATGAGGTCATCTATATCGGGAAGAAGAATCACCCCGAACCGGAAGGGGCAATCGGTATCGCTCCGGGACATGTCCATCTGATCGAACGGGAAGAAGACATTACGAAACTTAAGCTTACGACCGAACGCATTATTATTACGAATCAGACAACCATGTCGCAATGGGACATTAAGCATCTTATGGCATTGCTGTTAGCGGCTTTCCCGACCGCTGAAATTCACAATGAAATCTGTCTGGCTACCCAAGTACGTCAAGAAGCAGTCGCGGATCAAGCGGGAGAAGCGCAGCTGTGCATCGTCGTAGGGGATCCCCGGAGCAACAATTCCAACCGTCTAGCCCAAGTATCCCAAGAAATCGCGGGCGTTCCGGCATACCGCGTAGCGGATGTGTCGGAGATCAAGCAAGAATGGTTGCAAGGCCTTCAGAGGGTAGCCGTTACGTCAGGCGCATCAACACCTACTGCCCTGACGAAGGAAGTTATCGCATACTTGGAGCAATTCGAGTCGGATAACCCTATCACTTGGCCGATCACGAGAACGGTTAACCCTAATAAACTGTTGCCTAACGTCAAAGTAAAGGCGGGAAGCTAGAGCTTAAGCTGCGGTTTATGCGTCATCCAGTGGAAGGAGCTTCTCATGCATCGACTTCAATTGTTACGCCGTTGGCTGAAATATAAGTATATGATGCTGCATAGGGCTGAAGGGGGCGCTTCCATCGTAGCGATGGGATTTGCCATCGGAATAGCCATCGAGATGTTTACGCTTCCGACTTTAGGGTTCGCCTTTATCTTGATTTTCCCGTTGTGCTACTTGCTCAGAGGAAATCTGCCTGCCGCGCTCATCGGTTTCGTTATTGGCAAGATTATCTACATCCCGATGATGTATCCCAATTCTAAGGTCGGCGGTTGGATACTTCCGAAGCATCTGAGCTTTCAAATCTCGTTCCTCTCCGAGAAAATAAACCATTTATTGCTTATGAATTTGAAGCTGATCGTGGGTGGCATAGTCGATGGAGCCATCCTTGGCTTACTTCTCTATTTTCCGATAAAATATAGCATCAATGCTTATAAGGCTAAACGGACGGAAAAACGGAAGATGAGCCGCGCGCGCGTGGAAGCACAGTTGGACTGAAAGCTGGAGTCGTCTTGTTAACTCTGTTGACAAAGACGACTTTTTCGTCTATATTTACTTTAGTGCTTAAAAGCGTATAAGCGTTGAAGCGTATACGCGCTAAAACAATCAGGAGCGTGAACGACATGATCGTCATAACTTCCCCTCATATCGCAGAAGAGCGCATAACGGAGATCGTCCGTCATATTGAACAATCAGGCGTGCAAGCGCACGTATCGCGCGGTACGGATCGTACCGTCATTGGAATTATCGGCAAAGCGGAGCCTACTCTAGCTGAACATATTCGTTCCATGAAAGGAGTAGAGAACGTAATTAAGATTTCCAAATCTTATAAGCTGGCCAGCCGCGACTTCCATCCGGACGATACGATTATCGAAGTGAAGGGCGTTAAGATCGGCGGAGATAATCTGGTGGTGATGGGCGGCCCTTGCGCGGTCGAGACGCCGGAACAGATCGACGAGATCGCTCGTCTCGTAAAGGCTGCCGGCGGTCAGGTTCTGCGCGGCGGAGCGTTTAAGCCGCGAACCGGTCCGTACAGCTTCCAAGGAATAGGGGTAGAAGGACTGAAATGGATGAAGGACGCAGGGGAGAAATACGGCCTGCTGACGATCACCGAGGTAATGGCTCCGGAGTTCGTCGACGTATGCGCGGAATATGCCGACATCATGCAGGTCGGAACGCGGAACATGCAGAACTTCGATCTTCTTCGCAAGCTGGGAACGATCAAGAATCCGGTATTGCTCAAGCGTGGTTTTAGCTCGACTTATGACGAGTGGTTAAACGCAGCGGAATATATTCTGGCTGGCGGCAATCCTAACGTCATGCTGTGCGAGCGCGGTATCCGTACATTCGAGACTTATACGCGCAACACGTTCGACTTAGCCGCCATTCCCGTCATTCAACAATTATCGCATCTTCCTGTCATAGCGGATCCAAGCCATGCGACGGGACGCCGCGAGTTGGTCGAGACGATGACGAAAGCTTCTTTGGCTGCGGGAGCTAACGGATTGATTATCGAGATGCATACGGACCCGGATAACTCGGCTACGGGCGACGGTGTTCAATCGCTGTTCCCGGATCAGTTCGCGAAATTGCTTAAGGAGTTGGAGCAGTTGGCTCCGCTATTGGGCAGAAGGTTCGATACGGAGAAGGCGTCGGCAGAAGCCTTCGCGACCTGGGTGAAATAGAAGGGTTGAAGAGTGCGGCCATCCCAACGAGGGATGGCTTTTGTTCGGATCTGGGCAAAGGCTTTAGCGGAAGTGTTCATGTGAGGTATTTAGGACTGTAGCGTAAGCGCTATCATAAATGAGTTTAAAAAATATTGAAAAGCTAGCAATCTGAATGGCTATGATAGATATGCAGGGGGATGAAAAAATAGAATTATGAATTTTTGATGAAGTTGTGAGCAATGCTTACACCCGCTCAAAAAATACCTTACATAAGTATTGACGCTCTAATAGAGGAGTTTTATAATAATTTCATAAGTTCGGTGAAAACTTGAACAATAGATCGGTTTCACACACTTAATGTTCGGAAATGGGGAGGAAATTCAAATGTCAGCACAGCAAGTTTTGGATTTGATCAAGGAAAAAAGCATCGAGTTCGTAGATTTCCGTTTTATCGACCTTGCAGGTCGCGCTCATCACATTACTTTACCAGCTACCGAAGTTGATGCGGAAACTTTCGTAAACGGGGTAGCATTCGACGGTTCCTCCATCCACGGTTTCCGTGGAATCGAAGAATCCGATATGGTTATGATGCCGGATACGAACTCCGTATATGTTGATCCTTTCACTGCTCACTCGACATTAATCGTCATTTGTAACATTCATACGCCGGACGGCGAGCGTTATGAGCGCGACCCACGCTCCATCGCGCATAAAGCGGAAGAATTCCTTCAAAAATCCGGCGTTGGTACGACGGCTTACTTCGCACCGGAATCCGAATTTTTCATTTTCGACGACGTTCGTTACGAATCCACAATGAACTCCTCTTCTTTCTTCGTTGATTCCGAAGAAGCGGCTTGGAACACGAACCGCAAGGAAGAAGGCGGCAACCTTGGCTTCAAAGTCGGCGTTAAAGGCGGATATGTACCGGTTGCTCCTGTAGATTCCCAACAAGACATCCGCAGCGAAATGGTTCGCCTGATGCAAGAAGCCGGCCTTCGCATCGAGCGTCATCACCATGAAGTGGCAACGGCTGGACAAGCGGAAATCAACTTCCGTTTCGACACGCTTACGACTACTGCCGACAACCTCATGAAATATAAATATATCGTTCACAACGTAGCTCGCCAATATGGCAAAGTAGCAACGTTCATGCCTAAGCCGCTCTTCGGAGATAACGGCAGCGGAATGCACGTTCACCAATCGATCTTTAACGAAGGCAATCCTTTGTTCTACGAAAAAGGCGCATACGCTAACCTTAGCGAAATGGCGTTGCATTACATCGGCGGTATTCTGCACCATGCACCGGCTCTTATCGCTCTTACTAACCCATCTACAAACTCTTTCAAACGTCTGGTTCCAGGTTACGAAGCTCCGGTTAACTTGGTTTACTCCAAAGGTAACCGTTCCGCGGCAGTTCGTATCCCGGTTGCAGCGGTTACGCCTAAAGGCTGCCGCATCGAGTTCCGTACGCCGGATTCCACGGCTAACCCTTACCTTGCTTTCGCAGCGATGCTGATGGCGGGTCTTGACGGAATCAAACGCAAAATCGATCCATCCGCACTTGGTTATGGACCTTTCGACACGAACATCTACGAGCTTTCCGACGAGCAGAAGAAAGAAATCCGCAGCGTACCAGGTACACTGGACGAAGCGCTTGACGCTCTGGAAGCAGATAACGAGTTCTTGACTGAAGGCGGCGTGTTCACGAAGGAATTCATCGAGAACTACGTTAGCGTGAAACGCGGCGAAGCGAAAGCTGTTGCGATCCGCATCCATCCTTACGAGTACGGCCTCTACTTCGATTGCTAATCGGAATTCATACTAAGCGAAGCTCCCCTTGTGGGAGCTTTTTTAAGTGTTGAGGAGTGTATTCTAGCTTTTAAAGGGATAGCAGCCTATCGCCTCATAGCTGGGCTTACGGCCCAGATGAGTGCGGAACAGCGTGCAGCCGTCGGCCGTCCACGCTGGCTTCTCTTGCGCTCGCGGAGCCGATTCCGGCTGTGGAGCGACGAACGGCGCGGCGCTATCGCCATGCCACGCCGCAACCAACGCCGCCGGGCTGCACCCGGCGGCGCCGCCGCGCGCGAGCGTCACGTGCGCGCGGAAGGGCCTCGCCTCCGCGGCGAAGCCGGAGGCGGCAAGGCGCGCGCCCAGCGCCGCGTGCAGCGCGGCAAGCGCGCCCTTGCGTGCGGCAGGCTCCGCCAGGCCGCACCATAACACGCGCGGCGCTGACGGCGGGCCGAAAGTGCCCGCCTCCGTCAGCGCGAGCGCGAATGGCGCCGTAGCGGCCGCGGCTTCCGCCGCCAAGGCGCCGATGTCCGGCACCCGCGATGCGGGGGTGTCGCCCAGAAAATGAAGCGTAACGTGCAGGTCGGCAGGGTGCGTCCAGCTCCGGAACGTCAAACCCTGCTCCACCAAGCTAGTCATCTTGCTGCTTAAAAATTCCGCAGCTGCTTCAGATAACCGTAAGCCTAGAAAAAGACGAAAATTATTCATGAATGGCACCGCTTTCGTTCGGAAATAGCTGATTTTTAGCCTGATTTAAGTACTTAATGGTTGCTCTGATGCGCAAAGCTTTGATATGATAAGCCTATTATGAATTTAGATAAGGTGGGGACAAGATGGCTAACCGCGCTTATAATTTCAATGCGGGACCGGCGGCATTGCCGTTAGAGGTACTGCAGAAAGCCCAACAGCAATTTGTAGAATTCGAGAATAGCGGCATGTCCTTGATGGAGATGTCCCATCGAGGTGCTATTTACGAGAAGGTCCATTTCGAAGCGGAAGCGCTTCTAAGGGAATTGCTCGGAATTCCGGACGGCTACAAAGTATTATTCATCCAAGGCGGCGCAAGCACGCAATTCGCTATGATCCCTATGAACTTGCTTCCTCCAGGCACGACGGCTTCATACGTCGCAACCGGCAGTTGGGCAACGAAGGCTATCCAAGAAGCGAAGATGTTCGGAGAGACTTCCATCGCGGCCTCTTCGGAATCGGACGCCTATAAGCGTATCCCTTCCTTAAGCGAATTAAAATATTCTTCCGACGCGGCTTACCTTCATTTAACGTCTAACGAAACGATTGAAGGTACGCAGTGGGCCGAATTTCCCGACACGGGCAGCGTTACGTTAATCGGCGACATGTCGAGCGACATTCTGTGCCGTCCGATCGACGTTTCCAAGTTCGGCGTCATCTACGCAGGCGCTCAAAAAAACCTGGGACCATCCGGAGTTACGATTGTCGTTATCCGCGAGGAACTGATCGCCAAACCTGCTAATACTGTGCCAACAATGCTCCGCTATGATACGCATGCCAAGGCGGATTCGCTCTACAACACACCGCCTACGTTCGCGATCTACATGATGAACGAAGTGCTGAAATGGATCAAAGCTAACGGCGGTGCCGCCGGAATGGAAACCCGTAATCGCGAGAAAGCTAAAATGCTGTATGATGCAATAGATGGAAGCAACGGATTTTACCGCGGCTTCGCGGAAGCGGGTAGCCGTTCGTTAATGAACGTAACGTTCACTATGGCCAGTGAAGAGGCGGAGAAGCAATTTATTAAAGAATCGGAAGCAAGCGGCTTCGTCGGATTGAAGGGTCATCGCAGCGTTGGAGGACTAAGGGCATCGATCTATAATGCCGTACCTGCTGAAAGCGTTCGAGCGTTGGCGGATTTCATGCGCGACTTCCAAAGCCGCAACGGCTAAACGATTCCCATTCGAATAGAACGGATCGACGAATAAAGCGGTGTTCTGCCGCTATTCGTCATTTTGCCGATCGTAAGATACGGAGGGAAGGTTAAATGTCGTTTCATATCGTGCTCGTCAATCCGGAAATTCCGGCGAATACGGGCAATATTGCAAGAACGTGCGCTGCAACGGGTACCCATCTTCATCTTGTACGTCCGCTTGGCTTCTCGACCGATGACCGGATTCTGAAGAGAGCCGGTCTGGACTATTGGCATTCCGTTCACATTACGTATTACGATTCATTCGATGAAGTGAAGGAAGCGAATCCAGGGGCGAGGTTTTTCTTCGCCAGCACCCGGGTAACAAAGAGGTATACGGATTTTGAATTCCGCGATGGCGATTTCTTCGTCTTCGGCAAAGAAACGGCGGGTTTGCCTCAAGAGCTGCTCGATGCCCATGCGGACACTTGCATGCGGGTTCCGATGACGGACAAAGTCCGTTCCTTGAACTTGGCCAACACGGCGGCGATCCTCGTGTATGAGGCGCTAAGGCAAAATGATTTTCCACTTCATTAACAACATAATTCGACATCATTCCTTTTTTTACGAGTTTTGATGTCGAAAATTGCATTATTTTAAGCAAATTTAATAGGAAGAAGGTTATCTCGATTCTATATAGAACGGTATAGAGTGGCTAAAAGGTTTCGAGATAACTAGCTAGAATAGCGTATGAATGGAGGTACTGCATTGAAACCTGCAGGCGTAGTTCGTAAAGTGGACCAATTGGGACGAATTGTTTTACCGAAATCGTTGCGTAAGAGATATCTAATGAATGAAGGGGACCCTGTTGAGATTCTGGTCCAAGGCGATCATATTATTCTGGAACGTTATCGGCCCCGCTGCGTGTTTTGCTCTTCGATGGAAGGCGTCGGAGAATTCAAGGAGCGCTATGTATGCGCAACTTGCATAAAAGATATGCACGGTCTGTAAACATAACCGGCACGAAGAAACCGCCCTCCAGGGGGCGGTTTCTTTTGCGATAATAAATAAGAGAAGGCAGGATCCCTCTTCCCCGTAACGGAAAAGAAGGCGCCGGCCTTCTTCGCGACTGTTATTACAGCCCTTTGGTTTTGTCTTCGTTATAAGAAGATGTCAGGATGGAAGCGATGAACAGGACCAGGACAAGAATAACGATCCAGAACTTGTTCGACATTCCGAATAACTCGAATTGCTCTGCCGCATGTGCAGCCGTTTCCGCAAGAAACATATTCCACACCTCCACTTAACTACCCTTTATTATAACCAACCCCTGTCGAAAAGAAAACGCAAAATGTTGTGAACAATTGCACGACCGATTTAGTCGCGTCTTACGCGACGTTCGGTCGTGAACAATCGCGAATCCGTTAAAGCAGCGCAATGCGCTGCTTTCGGTTTGCGGAGCACGACCGATGTAGTCGCGTTCGACGCGCGGGATCCGACGAATATCTGCTGCTACAATCTGGACAACCTACGTATTGAACCCTTAGTCAAAAGTAGTCAAAGGAGACGAAGCTATGAAATCCCATTCCTCCTCCCGCGAATGGCTGTTACAGGCATTGTTCGTCGGTCCTGCGCTTCTCGTGTTTACGATCATTGTCGCGCTTCCTTTCGCATTGGGCTTGTACTATTCCCTTACGGATTGGAATGGGGTATCCGAGAAGGTGCAATGGATCGGCCTAGGCAACTTCCGTACGTTGGCAAGCGACGAGGGTTTCTGGGATTCATTCGGATTTACGGCTAGGTTTACCCTCGTCGCCGTCGTTCTCACGAATGCGGTAGGATTTGCGCTTGCGCTTATCCTGACCCGGTACTTGAAGCTTAGAAACGTACTTAGAACGATATTTTTCTTGCCTAACGTCATCGGCGGGTTGCTGCTAGGCTTTATCTGGCAGTTCATATTCGTCAAAGGATTTGCCGCGATGGGAAATTGGACGGGACTGTCGTTCTTTGAACTGCCGTGGCTTGGAGACGCGACCACGGCGTTCTGGGCGGTTGTTATTGTCAGCGTATGGACGGGAGCGGGCTATTTGATGGTTATTTATATCGCCTCCCTCACGAATGTACCAGCTGACCTGTATGAAGCAGCATCCATAGACGGTGCAAGCAGTCTGCAAAGGCTGTTCAAGATTACGATTCCGATGATCATGCCGGCGATAACGATTGGTTTGTTCTTGGCGTTATCCTGGTCCTTCAAGACGTTCGATGTCATCTTGTCCTTAACGAGAGGCGGACCCTATAATTCCACGCAGTCCGTTGCGCTCAATATTTATACGGAGGCTTTTCAGAACAACCAATTGGGACTCGGAACAGCCAAGGCTATCGTGTTCTTCCTTGTGGTCGCGCTGATTACGATGGTACAAGTGTGGTTTACTAAGCGGCAGGAGGTAGAGGCTTAATGACAAGCCGGCGTTATTCGGCGGGGATGCTGATTTTAGAAGTGTGCGCAGTCATCCTTGCTTTGATATTTCTTGTGCCTTTTTACTTCTTGCTAGTCAATTCCGTTAAATCCTTCGCGGAAATTTTGTTGGATTCGGCTGCACTGCCAACTAAGCTAGTGTGGGAGAATTACTCGAGGGCTTGGGAAATAATGAATTTTCCCAGGGCGTTCGGAAATTCCATCTTCATTACGGTCATCAGCAACATAGGATTGACGGTAATTAGCTCGATGTGCGCCTATCGGTTCGTAAGGCATCCATCTAGACTGAACAACTTATTATTTACTTTGTTCGTGGCCGCGATGGTCATTCCTTTTCAATCGATCATGATCCCGCTCATGAGGGTCGGAAGCTGGTTTAACCTGCTCGACAGCAGACTAGGCTTATTCGTCTGTTATCTGGGATTCGGCGTACCGATATCCATATTTCTCTTTCACGGGTTCGTTAAGTCCATACCCGTCGAAATCGAGGAAAGCGCGGTCGTAGACGGATGCAGCCCGCTCGGCGTATTCACGAGGATCGTGTTTCCGCTGCTTAAGCCGATGACGGTGACGATCGTGATCCTCAACAGCCTATGGATTTGGAATGATTTTCTCCTGCCGTCGCTGCTATTGGGAAGAATCGAATTAAGAACGATTCCGTTGTCGACTTTTTCGTTTTTTGGGCAATATACGAAGCAATGGGATCTTGCTTTGGCCGCGCTTGTCATGGGGATTACCCCTATCGTCATATTTTTCCTATCGCTGCAGCGGCATATTATCGAAGGCATTACAGCAGGTTCAGTTAAAGGTTGAAAATTTGTTGAAAATTCAAGGAGGTATTCACGTGAGAAAAGCGATTGCCGTATTCCTGACGATGATGTTGCTGGGCGCCATGCTTGCGGCCTGCGGCGCTGCCAACAACGAGAATGCTGCGCCCGGTGCCACCGGGACGGCGACTCAAGCTCCCGTAAAGAACGCGACGATCAAGATTTTCCAGTTCAAGGTTGAGATCGCCGAAGCGCTGGATAAACTGAAAGAAGCGTACGAAAGCGAGCATCCCGGCATTAAGCTAAATATTGAAACGGTCGGGGGAGGCAGCGATTATGGCGCGGCGTTAAAGGCGAAATTTACCTCGGGCGATGAGCCGGACATTTTCAACAACGGCGGTTTCAATGAATTGAATACCTGGCAAGACAGGATAGAGGATGTGTCCGATCAGCCTTGGGTAGCCGATACGTTAGATGTGGCTAAGGAACCGATGAGCAAAGACGGGAAGTTGTTCGGTATGCCGATGAACCTGGAAGGATACGGGTTCATCTATAACAAGGACATGTTTCAGAAAGCGGGAATTACGAATACTCCCAAGACGCTCACAGAGCTCAAGGATGCATGCGCTAAGCTGAAAGCCGCGGGCATGACGCCTTTCGCGAACGGATACGGGGAATGGTGGATCCTTGGGATTCATAATTTCAACGTCGCAGTCGCGCAACATGACAACCCTATGCAATGGGTAGCCGACAGGAACGCGGGCAAGGTGAAAATCGCAGGCGACAAAATATTCGAGGACTGGGCTAATATGCTCGATCTGACGCTAGAGAATGGCAATAAGAATCCGCTGACTACGGATTATAATACTCAAGTTACGCTTTTCGCCAGCGGCGAGACGGCGATGATGCAGCAAGGCAACTGGACCCAGGTACAAATCGACAAGATTACTCCGAATATGAATTTGGGCGTGCTGCCAATGCCGATCAACGATGATGCGGAGAAGAACGACAAACTGTTCGCGGGAGTTCCGAGCAACTGGGTCGTGAACAAAAACTCCAAAGTTAAAGAAGAGGCAAAAGAATTCCTTAACTGGCTCGTGACGTCGGAAGTGGGTAAAGATTATATCGTAAATCAATTTAAGTTCATCCCCGCATTCAAGTCGATTGAAGTGAAGGATGAGAAGACGCTCGGGCCGATCGCGGGAGATGTCATGGCCTACAGCACAGCAGGGAAGACGTTATCCTGGAATTGGTTTAACTATCCTGACGGAATGACGAACGAATTGGGTGCGGCGATACAATCGTATGTGAAGAAGCGCGATCGCGCCAGCATGTTCAAAGAGATGGACAAGCAATGGGATAGATTAGCCAAAAAGTGAAGAAACAGAATTCGCTTAACGACTCTGCCGACGCAGGGTCGTTTTTTTGCGTTGCGCGCATATGAATGAACCAAGGCAAAGATCGTCGGGGGAGGTGATCGCCTTGAGTTCGATCATTAATTGGATGGGCGGATGGCCGAAAGAAGCGTTGGTTTCCGCGGCGGACTGGGAGGAGCGAGTAGAAGCGGCGGCTAGCTCCGAAATGGGAAAACTCGGCGCCATCGAAAGGAAACCGGAGCCTTACGGGGAAGAGAAGCTTCGGACTCAACTGTCAAAAGGAGTGTTGAGGGGGAAAACGGGAGGAAATAGCAATGCCATCAGATTGACTCCCGGAGCGGATGGGGCTTTGGCTTGGATTCTGGATCATTTACTTGTGCACGGAGATACGATATTGACCGAGCGGCTAACTTCGAGGTCGGCTCTTCAGGCTTTTCGTAAAGCGGGAATGAAGGTAGAGGCGGTCGACGGAGATCGGAGGGGAATGGACCCGGAAGCGTTAACGACGGCTTTGTATCGTTATCGTCCGAGAATGGTGTATATATCCCCGTCATGCACGGATCCCGAAGGCGTCTGTTGGAGTCCGGAAAATAGGGCGGCCGTGTTGCATAGGTGCAAGGAAGCAGGCGTCCTGCTCCTTACGGACGATCGGCAGGAGATGCTGCTCTATGACTCCGATGAACATCACTCGCAGAAGAAAGCGGAGCCGGGGGTCCTCTCCATCGGACAGCTTCCTCCCGGCTTAATATCGGGGGCTCGCATCGGTTGGATTGCCGGAATCAGCAATGGCGATTGGTTGAATGCAAATAAGAATAGGAGTACGATAGGCGCTCGAAAAGACGGCGTGTTGGATCCGCTAGAGCAAATAGCGTTATCTCTTCTGATAGAGGAACAGCCATTGGAACCTTTAATCGAGATGCTGCGAGTGCAATGCGGAGAGCGAATGAGAAGGATGACGGAGCAACTGAGAAGTTTTGGGCTCCCTGATCTAACTTGGATCGAGCCGAGAGGAGGACTTCATCTGTGGGTTATTCTTCCAACGGGGCTCGACGGAGAAGCCTTGCTGCGCGGAGCCTGGTTGAAAGGGCTTATTTTCCAACCGGGGGCTCCTTATTACGCGAAGGATCCCCGAGTGAATACGCTAAGAATTACTCATGCTTTCGCGGATGAACGCCAAATAAAGCAAGGGTTAGGAAGGCTTGTGGAGAGCATGGAGGAATTCACGGGACGATGGTCGAGAAGCTAATAATTGTCTCCGACCGCGTATAGGCGATTTTCCTTCAAGATCACTCTACGTTGCATAAGGCGTTCATCGGGATCGTTCATGCATATCCCTTTGTCGGCGCTGAACGTCCAGAAATGCAGGGGGCAGAAAAGAACGTCGTTCATAGGACGAATTTCGCCCCCGGCATGGGGACATATCGCCAGAAGCAAGCGATATTCACCTTCGGGTATACGGGTAAGCCAATAGGGTTCTCCATCCAATGAAATTTCCGCCGGGAATTCGCCGAAGGATTCCAAGGCTCCTATATCCCTCTCTGACTCACTCATCCTTTAATCGCTCCTTCTTCAGCCGAATCGGCTACGGCATACTCAAGGGAAGTTGCCCATGGGAATTGATTGGTCCATACCCGCGTGACTTCGGCGTATTGCATTAAAGCGGCCTTGCCGCTAGGCGTCAGCTCGTATACGCCTTTCCTGACACGTTTGAACCAGCCATAGTAATTGTCTCGCAACAGGGAACCCGCAGTTGGGCAATGGGTCCAATCCCTCACTTGCCGTGGAGCGGAGGGTCCGTGTACGTCTAGGGCTAGAGCGCATTGAATGGACTTCTCCCGATACGCGGTCATAAGTTTTCGTTTGGTGCTCCCGCCAATGTTATAATCGCCGCTCCGGGCGGAGAATTCTTTTAACAGCTTCGCTGCCTTCGCTTTCCGGCGGCCACCGCTTGCCGTCTCATAGGAAACGGCGGATTCGGCGGCGATAGCGAGTTTCCCGTCTACGGGAGTCGCGATGACCGGCTTAATGTCGGAAGGTTCGCACCATACGTCGATAACCGGCGATTTGGTCCGGTAGAAGGTTACGGTAAGAAACCCTAGATTCAATCGGCGGCATAGGGCGGTTATTTCCGTGAATCTCTGATTGTGGGCACCCTTCTTCGTGCGATTGCGCTCAACGGCTAACCATACTGCAGCCCCTGTTTTCTGCCGGTCGATTCCTTGAAGAAGCAAGGGGAGGGTAAATGTTTTTTTCATTTCCACGATGAGGGGATCCGCCATATTGGCTCGAAAGGCGACCAGGTCGCATCCTCGTATTTCCGCTTTGACGTCATAACCTCTTTCGGTGAAGAAGCCCTTGACCGGCGGGTATAATTCGGTTTCTAATTTGACGGCCACAGCATTGTCTTCCTCCAATCTTCCGAACGAATATCAGGTAGATTATCGCCATTATAGCACATCGTTCCAGGTGATGAATTTATGTAAAAACAATGTAAAACCAATGTCAGGTCAAATTCGTCCGTTCCCCCGCATAAGTATGTATTACGTCAGGTCAAGAGTGAAGAAAGTTGCGAGGAGGAAGCGGCATGGACATCTTCAGTCGGATCTCAGAGTATCGGGCCGAGAGTGAGAAGCTAAGCTGGTCAGGCACTTTTCGGGATTACATCGATCTACTTCGCCGCGATAATACTCCGGCGATGACCGCTCATGCCCGGGTTTACGATATGATCGTTTCCCATGGGGTAGAAGAGCGGGGAGGTAGTAAAAAATATAAGTTTTTCAATTCGGAGATTTTTGGCTTGGACCAGACGATGGAAAAGCTTGTGGAGGAATATTTCCATTCCGCCGCAAGACGGCTTGACGTGCGCAAAAGGATCTTGTTGTTAATGGGGCCTGTCAGCGGTGGGAAGTCCACCATAGTCACTCTGTTGAAGAAGGGTCTGGAACAATACTCCCGTACGCAACGCGGAGCCGTTTATGCCATTAAAGGCTGCCCTATGCAGGAGGATCCGCTTCATCTCATTCCGCAAGAGCTTCGTCCGGAGGTGGAGAAGGAATTGGGCGTACGCATCGAGGGCGACCTATGTCCTTCCTGCCAAATGCGCTTACGCACGGAGTTCGATGGCGATATCGAAAGGGTGCCGATTGAACGAGTGCTGATCTCCGAGAAGAACAGGGTCGGAATCGGTACGTTCAGTCCGTCGGACCCCAAGTCGCAAGATATCGCGGATTTGACGGGGAGCATCGATTTCTCGACGATTACGGAATACGGTTCGGAATCGGACCCCCGGGCCTACCGGTTCGACGGAGAGTTGAATAAGGCCAACCGAGGGTTAATGGAATTCCAGGAGATGCTCAAGTGCGACGAGAAGTTTCTATGGAACCTCCTTTCGCTAACGCAGGAGGGGAATTTCAAGGCTGGCCGCTTTGCCCTGATCAGTGCGGATGAACTCATCGTGGCGCATACGAACGAATCGGAGTACAAAGCGTTTATCTCCAATAAGAAAAACGAGGCGCTTCAGTCGCGGATGATCGTCATGCCGGTTCCCTATAACCTGAGGGTATCGGAGGAAGAGAAAATTTATACGAAGCTAATCGGCCAATCCGATATGAATCATGTGCACATTGCGCCTCACGCCTTGCGCGCCGCCGCTATTTTCTCGATCCTGACAAGGTTGAAGGAATCCAAGAAACAAGGCATGGATTTGGTAAAAAAAATGCGGATGTACGACGGTGAAGAGGTCGAAGGGTATAAGGAAGCGGATTTGAAGGAAATGCAAAATGAATTCGCCGAGGAAGGGATGTCCGGCATTGATCCGCGATATGTCATCAATCGGATATCCAGCGCCTTGATCAAGCATAATTTGCCGTGCATTAACGCTTTGGACGTATTGCGCGCCTTGAAAGACGGGCTCGATCAGCATCCTTCCATCACGCGGGAGGAGCGGGAGAAGTACTTGAATTTCATCTCCGTAGCCCGAAAGGAATATGACAACTTAGCGAAGAAGGAGATTCAGAAGGCTTTCGTCTATTCCTTCGAAGAGTCTGCGCGTACCTTATTCGAAAACTACTTGGACAACATTGAATCTTACTGTAACTGGTCGAAGATCAAAGATCCGCTTACGGGCGAGGAGATGGATCCTGACGAACGGCTCATGCGTTCGATCGAGGAGCAGATCGGCGTCTCCGAAAATGCGAAGAAAGCGTTCCGCGAGGAAATTCTGATCCGGATTTCGGCCTATTCCCGGAAGGGCAAGAAATTCGACTACAGCATGCATGACCGGCTGCGGGAAGCGATCGAGAAGAAGCTGTTCACGGATCTGAAGGATATCGTGAAGATCACGACCTCGACGAAGACGCCGGACGAGAGCCAACTGAAGCGCATTAACGAGGTAACGAAACGGCTTATTGACGAGCACGGTTATTGCTCGGCTTGCTCGAATGAGTTGCTAAGGTACGTGGGGAGTTTGTTGAATAGGTAAAACGGAACTAAAAAGGCGGCCCAATTAGGGCAATGTCATTAAGTTAAGCTCAAAGACAAGACCTGGAATTAAAATGAAATCCGAAACGGCATGGGGAAAAGCCCTGTGTCGTTTGTTTTTTTGGTCCAAGCAAGGAATAAGCGTACAGCAAACA
>NZ_SOMN01000049.1 GCF_004564235.1 Cohnella luojiensis | reverse complement strand
AAGGTGCAGGTGTGGCTGACATTTCTCGTATGAGGGATGTCAGCTTTTGTTTTAGCGAATTCGCGTACTCATTCATTGGCAAAACCTCCTCGTTTTTTCAAGGGGCTTCGCCACACGATTTCACCTATTTGTCAAGTCCTTTTTTCTTTTCCGCGCAAGAAAAAGAGCAGGCTATCTTTTCGATAACCTGCTCTTTTTCTTGATTTTTGGCCCTGCGCCTTAACTTAATGACATTGCCCTCCTCGGAGGGCTTTTTGTTTTAATCCTGGACCACACTCGTGCTATAATAAAGGGAAAAATGGGTAATAGATGAAAGGAAGAGGGCTACATGGCATCAGAGTATTCTTTCGACGTGGTATCCAAGGTGGACATGCAGGAAGTGAACAATGCGGTACAGCAAGCGCTCAAGGAGATCGAGACGCGCTTCGACTTCAAAGGCAGCAAAAGCAACATTTCTCTAGAGGATGAGCAGCTTGTCGTTTCATCGGACAGCGATTACAAACTGAAGAGCGTCGTGGATATTCTGCAATCCAAGCTTATTAAACGGGGAGTGCCGATCCTGAACATGGACTTTGGTAAAATCGAGCCGGCCTCCGGCGGAACGGTTCGCCAGAACATTAAGATGAAACAGGGGATCGACCAAGAAAACGCGAAAAAAATGAACATCCTGATCCGGGACTCCAAAATTAAAGTCAAGAGCCAGATCCAAAGCGACCAATTGCGCATAACAGGGAAGAGCAAGGATGATCTTCAAGCCGTTATGGCGCTTTTAAGAGGAGCCGATCTTCCGCTCGAGTTGCAATTCATTAACTATCGATAAGGAAGCGATAAGAGGTATGCCACTTTTTGACACGTATTGGGGGTTCGTTTATACTGTTGTGGATAACAACGGACGAACGTTTGGGGGAAGACATCCATGATAGAAAGAGTCAGCGTCGTCACGCTTGGCTGCGAGAAAAATTTAGTCGATTCCGAGATCATGTCCGGGCTCATTCACAAGCGGGGCTTCTCTCTGGTAGAAAAACCGGAAGATGCGACAGTTATCATCGTGAATACGTGCGGATTCATCGACGCGGCGAAGGAAGAATCGGTCAATACGATACTTAATTTGGCGGAGCTAAAAGATACTGCGCGCTTAAAGGCGCTTATCGTTTCGGGTTGCTTGACCCAGCGATATAAGAAGGAACTCATGGACGAAATGCCTGAGATCGACGGGATCGTCGGTACGGGCGATTTTCATCGAATCAATGAAATCATCGACGAGGCCCTACGCGGACGCAAACCGGTCTACGTAGGTAACCCCGTGTTTAATTATGAAGAAAACCTCCCGAGGTTGTTATCGACGCCTCGCCATACGGCCTACGTGAAAATCGCCGAAGGTTGTGACAATGCTTGCACTTTCTGCAGTATTCCGATTATGCGCGGACAATTCCGCAGCCGTTCGATAGAATCTATTATTGCCGAAGTCAAGATGTTGGCCGAACAAGGCGTGCGTGAGATTAGCCTGATCGCTCAGGATTCGACGAACTACGGAACCGATTTATATGAAGGCTTTAAGCTCCCGGAATTGCTCAATCGCGTTAGCGAGGTGCCTGAAATCTCGTGGGTACGGCTTCACTATGCATACCCTGGATTTTTCACCGACGAGCTGATCGAAACAATCGCGAACAATCCGAAGGTGTGCAATTATATCGATATGCCTTTGCAGCACAGCGAGGACTCCATTCTGAAGAGAATGCGCCGTCCGGGACGGCAACGCGATGTACGGGAGTTGATCGGGAAGATCCGCTCCCGGATTCCGGAAGTAGCGCTTCGCACCTCGATGATCGTCGGTTTCCCCGGGGAGACGGAGGAGGACTTCGCAAACCTATGCGAATTCGTCCGCGAGATGAAATTCGACCGTCTTGGCGTCTTCGCATATTCACAGGAGGAAGATACGCCGGCGAACCGCTTGCCGGGCCAACTGCCGGATGATGTGAAACAGTTCCGTGCCAACACTTTGATGGAAATTCAACGTCAGGTAGCTAGCGAGAACTCCTCTAAATACGTCGGTCGCACGATAGAGGTATTAGTCGAGCGTTACGACGGACGCAGTGACGTCTTCATCGGACGGAGTCAATACGATGCTCCGGAAGTAGACGGGGAAGTGTTCATCTCGAATTGTCCGGTGCAGATCGGCGAGATGAGCAAGGTTAGAATTACCCATGCATACGAGTATGATTTGTCAGGGGAGGGAATCGCGTGAACCTCGCCAACCGGATCACGCTTGTCAGAATTTTTCTAGTGCCTATCATGACGATCTTCCTATTGGTTAGGCTAGACGTTGAACCTCTAACGATAGGTAGTTACTCTATTTCATACAATCAAGTCTTCGCGCTTATTCTGTTCATTATCGCGGCGAGTACCGACGGACTGGATGGTTACATCGCACGCAAGCGCAAGATCGTGACGAATCTTGGGAAGCTCCTGGATCCGCTTGCGGACAAGCTCCTAATGGCAGCCGTTCTGATCGCGCTAGTGGAAATGGGTAAATTAGGCGCTTGGGTGGCTATCGTCATAATCAGCAGGGAGTGGGCTGTTACCGGCCTAAGGCAAGTGGCTTTGCTTGAGGGCGCGGTGCTTGCGGCGAGCAAATGGGGAAAATGGAAAACCGCCGTGCAGATTACGATGATCATCGTTCTGCTGCTTAATAATTTTCCGTTCAACTTCATCGACCTGCGAATCGACTTGGTCGTCGTTTGGGCGGCAGTACTGATCACGGTTTACTCCGGCATAGATTATTTTGTGAAAAACAAAAATTTAATTCCGGTTTCGAATTAAGAACCGACATAACGAGGTGCGGTGCATAGCATGAGAGCAGAGATCTTAGCTGTCGGCACGGAGCTGCTCCTCGGTCAAATCGTAAACACGAACGCCCAGTATCTGTCGCGAGGTTTGGCAGAGCTGGGCATTGATGTTTATTATCAGACTGTGGTGGGCGATAACAAGGAAAGACTGATACAAGCGATCGAGATTGCCCGGGGTAGAGCAGATTTGCTCGTGTTTACGGGCGGATTAGGACCAACGCTGGACGACCTTACTCGAGATGCTCTTGCGGAGTATTTGGGGCTTAGCGTGGAATTGCACGAGCCTACGATGGAGAAGATCGTGAGCATGTTCGCGGGACGAGGCGGTGCTTTCGTCGAGAGCAATCGTCGTCAAGCGCTATTGGTTAAAGGCGCGACTCCTTTGCGCAACGATACGGGACTCGCGGTGGGCAACGCATTGCGCGTTGGCGAGACGTGTTATTTGCTGCTGCCGGGACCGCCGCGCGAGATGAAGCCGATGTTCGACAACGACGGCTCGGCTTGGCTGAAGGAGCAGCTCGGACCTGCTCTGACTTTACATTCCGTCATGCTCAAATTCGCCGGTATCGGGGAATCCGGGCTTGAGGATCTATTGATTGATCTTATTCGAGAGCAACGGGATCCAACGATCGCCCCTTACGCAAAAGAAGGGGAGGTCGCGATCAGAGTCTCCACCAAAGCCTCGGATGCAGAGGAAGCTTCTAGGAAACTGGAAGGCGCTTTGACGGAAATCCGCGGAAGAACCTCGGCGTATTTGTACGCGGAGGAGGACGTGCCGATTGAGGCGATGATCGTGCGCAAGCTAACGGAGCAGCAACGAACGTTGACGTTGGCTGAGAGCTGCACGGGAGGTATGGTGTCGGAGCTGATTACTACGATTCCGGGCAGTGCGGTTGTTTTTCTCGGCGGCATCGTGACATATAGCAATGGCATGAAGCTAAAGCAGTTAGGCGTTCCCGAGGCGCTGCTCGAAGGGCCGGATGCCCCTGGAGCCATTAGCCCGGAGACTGCCGCGGCGATGGCTGAAGGAATGAGGCGAGTTGCCGATTCTGATTTCGCCGTGTCGATCACCGGCAACGCAGGGCCTGCCGCTGCCGAAGATAAGCCTGTCGGGCTCGTTTACATAGGCTTGGCCGAACGGGGGCGGGAGACGCGCGTAGAGAAGCTGCAGCTGTCCGGAGACCGCGAAGGCATTCGCGTGCGTGCCGCAAAGCGGGCGCTCTACATGCTCTGGCTGTCGTTGTCTGGTCGGGGTTGAACCTCCTGTAGCCAATATCCCTTTCGCTCAGGTGGGCAGGTAAGTCGAGAGGGGTATTGTGTGGTAGGCGCGTCGTGAGGGGTATTGTGTGGCAGGCGCGTCAATAGTGGCATAGTGTGGCAGGTGACGCTTGTATGGCCATTATCCCTTTCGCTCAGGTGGGAGGCACCTTCGAATGCGGCATAGTGGGTGGCAGCTTTCTATGGCCATTATCCCTCTCGCTCAGGTTGGGCAGTGGCGACATTTCAGTTAGTAGGAAGTTGAACCTGCTTAGAAAGTACCGCCATATGTGCTGATTGCCTCCAACCTACGAAATACCCTCGCGAGGAACGCTTAATCGCTGAAAATGGGATATTATTATAAGAATAATAGAAGATGTGACGAAAAAAATGACGATACTTGTCAATAAATCGAGGTTGTGGTACAGTCTACTAGAAAGTTGCGGAAGAACCGTAGCGAAGATTACTTTGCTGCGGTTCTTTTTTCGTAAATTAATCGAACAAATGTTCTCAAAATGCTTGGCAAACGGTTGGAAACAAGGTATGATAAATCTATCAAAGAGGATAAGGATGTGGGTGTGTTGTCGGATCGTCGCGCCGCATTAGACATGGCTTTGCGCCAGATTGAGAAGCAATTCGGTAAAGGCTCGGTTATGAAACTCGGAGAGAACGCTAAAATGCAAGTAGAGACGGTCTCCAGCGGAGTATTAGCACTAGACATAGCGCTCGGCATAGGCGGATATCCGCGCGGGCGGATCATAGAAGTATACGGACCGGAATCCTCTGGTAAAACGACGGTTTCCCTTCATGCAATCGCCGAGGTTCAACGCGTAGGCGGTACGGCCGCATTCATCGATGCGGAGCATGCGCTTGACCCGGCGTACGCGAGAAGTCTTGGCGTAAACATCGACGAGCTATTGCTCTCCCAACCGGATACGGGCGAACAGGCGCTTGAGATCGCCGAAGCGCTCGTACGCAGCGGCGCCGTCGATATTATCGTCGTCGACTCCGTCGCGGCGCTCGTGCCTAAAGCGGAAATCGAAGGCGACATGGGCGACTCATTCGTCGGCTTGCAAGCCCGGTTGATGTCGCAAGCGATGCGCAAGCTTTCCGGTGCGCTCAGCAAGTCGAAGTGTCTTGCGATCTTCATTAACCAACTTCGCGAGAAAATCGGCGTTATGTTCGGTAATCCGGAGACGACTCCGGGCGGACGAGCCTTGAAGTTCTATGCAAGCGTACGATTGGACGTTCGTCGCGTTGAAGCGATCAAGCAAGGCAATGACGTGGTCGGTAACCGTACCAAGATCAAAGTCGTGAAGAACAAGGTAGCGCCTCCGTTCAAGCAGGCGGATGTCGATATCATGTACGGCGAAGGGATCTCGAAGGTCGGAAGCATTATCGATATCGGCGCCGAGCAGGACATCATCCAGAAAAGCGGAGCTTGGTTCTCTTATAATAGCGAACGACTCGGCCAAGGACGCGAGAATGCGAAGCAGTATCTGAAGGATAACCCTGAGATTTCCGACAAAATCGAGAAGCAGATTCGCGAAGCTCTGTTATCATCCTCGCTAGCGGCAGCTAACTCTGCTGCGTTCAGCACTGACGATGACGATGATACGGAGTTTGGCGAAGATATTTAATCTCCCTTGGCAGGGGAGATAGAAGAGATTATGACACTTAAGCGGCATATTTTTGCCGCTCTTTGTGTTTTTAGGGAAGGGGTCTGAGCGAGCGTGTACAAACCCAAACGCGGACGGTATGGATCCGCTAACGGCAAAGCCTCCAGCGGAAGAACAGGCAAGCCGTCTCCAAGCACCAACACGGGGGGTAACCCTTTGGGCTTGCCAGTGCTCGGTGCGCTCGTGACGGGCATGGAGGCCGATTCCAAGAGGCCTCATATGTACCGCATTGCACTAGAATTGCAGTTAGATGAGACGTCTACAGTGGACTTTGATGATGATAAGTTGCGGGAAACGGAACCGATGGCGGATTGGAACGACGAGGTTGATGCGCTTATCGCGGGAGCGCAATCTACTCACGGTGAAGGTGAATCGCTATTGACGGTTCACGAGGACACTCTCGTTAGTCTTCGGTTGTTGAAAGGACGCCGACTAACCGCGGAGGAATACGAGACGCTTAAAAAAGATGAGCAGAAGGAAGAGGCGTACCGTTCCGCTCTTATTATGCTAGAACGCAAAGCGCGGACAACGTCCGAATTGTCTAAATCGCTTAAGATCAAAGGATACGCCCCAGAGGTCGTAGAGGCTTGTCTGGAACGTCTGCAAGCGCGCAGGATGATAGACGACACCGCGTACGCCAAGCGCTTTACAGAGCAGCGTGCGGTCGGACAGCGCAAGGGGCGGATGTTGATCAGGCAAGAGCTGCTCCAAAGGGGCGTTGGCAGGGAAGATGTGGAACAAGCGCTGGGTGAATTGGACGGCGAAGTGGAACAGGATTCGGCTCTGGCGTTAGCGCGCAAGCGCTGGCCCAGTATTAAAGGAAATGACAGGGAGCGCAAGCAGAAATTGATGGCCGTGCTCATGCGTCGGGGATTTCCCTCCGGCATCGCAAGAACCGCGGTACAGCAAGCGGCAGCAGACTCGGGAGAGCGGGATCCGGATCTGTTTTACGCCGAGGAAGACGCATTCGTTGATGAATATATGGAAGATTAGTGGAAAGCATGGGCGAACGCTTCATTCGAACCTAAGAACCTTGCTTGACAATCTAATTTAGCAAAAGATAAAATGATTTTGTATTCCATCTTTCAATCTGAACGCTTTTTCCTTCCAAAATGCGATTCAGACCGTGTTATTTCGACCCTTTATGCTTTGTTTACATGTAATCAAACGGTTTAGAAACCGGAAAATCAATTGAATAAGTATCCCCAAGCGGTTGCCTTGGTGATGCAACGAGGAGGTGAATGACCATGATAGATACATGGATCTGGGTCCTCATCGTTCTCGTTGTTGGGGTCCTTTGCTTTGGGATCGGTTACGTCGCACGGAAGTCTATTGCGGAAGCCAAAATCTCTAGTGCCGAAGCGGCTGCCATTCAGATCGTAGAAGCTGCCAAGAAAGAATCGGAAGCCGTTCGCAAAGAAACGGTGCTGGAAGCCAAAGACGAGGTGCACAAGCTCCGCAACGAAGCGGAACGCGATATTCGCGAGCGCCGCAACGAAATTCAACGCCTGGAAAGGCGGCTATTGCAAAAGGAAGAGTCGCTGGACCGCAAGCTAGAAGCGTTGGAACGCAAAGAGGAGCAAGTCGCCAACAAAGAGAAACGAGTCGAAGAGACCCAAGACCAGATCGAAACGCTGCACAAACAGCAGATGAACGAATTGGAGCGCATTTCGAACCTGTCGACAGAAGATGCCAAACAGATGATTTTGTCGAACGTGGAACAGGAAGTGCGTCACGAAACGGCTCAACTGATCAAGGAAATCGAGCATCAAGCGAAAGAAGAAGGCGACAAGAAAGCGCGCGACATCATCTCTCTCGCCATTCAACGTTGTGCCGCGGATCACGTGGCGGAAACGACGGTATCCGTCGTGACATTGCCTAACGAAGAAATGAAAGGACGCATTATCGGTCGTGAAGGACGTAACATCCGTGCTCTTGAGACGTTAACGGGTATTGACCTCATTATCGATGATACGCCGGAAGCGGTCATTCTGTCGGGCTTCGACCCGATTCGCCGCGAAATCGCTCGGACCTCCCTGGAGAAACTGGTTGCGGACGGACGGATTCACCCGGCTCGCATCGAGGAAATGGTGGAGAAGTCCCGCAAGGAAGTCGACGAAAGAATTCGCGAGTACGGCGAGCAAGCTACCTTCGAGGTGGGCGTGCATGGCCTTCACCCGGATTTGATCAAAATCCTAGGTCGTCTGAAATTCCGGACGAGCTATGGCCAGAACGTGCTGAAGCACTCGATGGAAGTCGCCTACTTAACCGGCCTTATGGCCGGGGAACTGGGAGAAGACATCACGCTTGCTAAACGCGCAGGCCTGCTACATGATATCGGCAAAGCGCTCGACCACGAAGTGGAAGGCTCGCATGTCGAGATCGGCGTGGAATTGGGCAAGAAATACAAGGAACATCCCGTTGTCATCAACAGTATCGCGTCCCATCACGGGGACGTGGAAGCGACTTCGGTTATCGCAATGCTCGTCGGAGCGGCAGATGCGCTTAGCGCAGCCCGTCCCGGAGCGCGCCGCGAAACGTTGGAGACGTACATCCGCCGGCTCGAGAAGCTGGAGGCCATCTCCGAATCGTTCGAAGGCGTCGAGAAATCGTACGCGATCCAAGCCGGACGCGAAGTGCGCGTCATGGTTCAACCGGAGAAGATCGACGACACTGAGGCGTTCCGCCTAGCTCGGGATATTACGAAGAAAATCGAAGGTGAACTGGATTATCCAGGCCACATCAAGGTTACCGTCATTCGTGAAACCCGCGCGGTCGAATACGCCAAATAAATTACGGAATGCAGGGAAGGCTGAAAAGTGGCTGCGGCAACATGCAGCCACTTTTCCCTTTTTTCAAACGGAAAGTGAGTGGTGTTGAATGAAGGTCGTTTTTATCGGCGATATCGTTGGCAATGTAGGCAGAGATACGGTAAAGCGGTTGCTGCCTTGGCTTAAGGATAAATATAATCCCCATATTATTATTGCGAATGGAGAGAATGCTGCTGGAGGTCGGGGAATTACGACGACGATCGCCCGGGAGCTTTTCGAGTGGGGCGTGCACGGAATTACGATGGGCAACCATACATGGGATAATCGTGAGATATTCGAGTTCATCGATGATGAACCAAGAATCGTTCGCCCATCCAATCTGCCGCATGGGACTCCAGGGCGCGGCAGTATGATCGTGAAAGGGAACGGCAAAGAGCTCGGAGTCGTTAACCTGATCGGCCGTACCTTCCTGCCGCCGGCTGAATGTCCGTTCAGAGTGGCCGATGAAGAGATAGAGGAGCTTCGTCGCCAGACAAAATGCATTCTCGTAGACTTTCATGCGGAAGCGACGAGCGAGAAGATCGCGATGGGCTGGCACTTGGATGGCTACGCCTCATTGATAGTCGGGACCCATACACATGTACAAACGAACGATGCCCGGATTTTGCCGGAAGGAACGGCTTACTTAACGGATGCGGGAATGACGGGACCGCGGGATGGGGTTCTGGGCATGGAGAAGGAAACGGTGCTTCGCCGATTCATCACGGGAATGCCAGGCAGATTTACCGTTGCGGAAGGGAAGTGGACATTGAACGGAGTGTTTGTGGACGTTGATGAGTCGACAGGAAAAGCCGTAAAAATTCAAAACATTTCCGTAGATGAGGATTCCTGGATCGCCGTATAGAAATATTCAGAATATATAGACGCTTTCATGGCCAAACCCCTTAGGAAAAGAAGGAATTATCGTCGGGGTTACCGAATAAGTATGCCTTAGTGGGCCCATCCTTTGATTCCGATGAATTCCCGATGCAACCAATGAATGATGTGGGTTGTCATAAGAGGAGGTACTGGTCATGGAAGTATTAAAGGTTTCCGCAAAGTCCAATCCAAATTCCGTAGCAGGCGCACTGGCAGGCGTTCTCCGCGAACGCGGAGCTGCAGAACTGCAAGCAATTGGCGCCGGGGCGCTCAATCAAGCGGTGAAAGCGGTCGCGATCGCCCGCGGTTTCGTGGCACCAAGCGGGGTAGACCTGATCTGCATCCCGGCTTTTACGGATATTGTGATCGATGGAGAAGACCGAACTGCCATTAAGCTGATCGTCGAGCCAAGGTAAGAAAATGGAATGACATGCTGTCGACCTGTTCCAAGATGAGGATCGCAAGTAGCGTGATTAACGTTACGGCACGATCCTCATCGATGAGGCAGGTTTTTTTGTGCCTGCAGAGAGGAAGCGATAAGATGAGGATAACCGATTTGCACGTAGACGTACTCTGCAAGTTGCTTGAAAATCCCGGTTCCAATTGGCGAGCATCCGACGCTGAAAATAAAAGGTATGATGTGACACCCGACCGATTAAGGAAAGCGGGAGTAGGGCTTCAGGTATTCGCCCTATATTTACCGGAAGAAATTCCTGTTAATCCGGAGTCTATGTTCCATGCGGTTGAGCTGTTCTGGAGCGAGGTTCTTACGGTGAAAGGGATGAAGCTCATTCGTAGAGCCGAAGATATGGAAGTCGCGGCACGCGAAGGGAAAATCGGCGCGCTTCTATCCTTGGAGGGAGCCGACGGGCTCCGAGGGAACCTCTGGGCGCTGCGCCTCATGTTCCGTTTGGGATTGCGGTTGCTCGGACCGACGTGGAACCATGCGAATTGGGCGTGCGACGGAGCGATGGAGCCGCGCGGGGCAGGATTAACGAAAGCGGGGAAAGAGCTGGTTACGGAATGCGAAAAGTTGGGTATCCTAGTAGATGTGTCTCATTTATCGGATCGGGGCTTCTGGGATTTGGCCGAGCGCGCCAAACGCCCTTTTTTCGCGTCGCATTCGAATGCCCGGTCTATTAAAGACCATCCGCGCAACTTAACGGATCAACAGATTCTGGCGATTATCTCGGCGCAAGGGATCATAGGGCTTACGTTCGTCCCGTGGTTCGTTACCGCGCCGGAGCCCGCAACGATAGATGATGTTCTTCGCCATGTGGAGCACGTGTGCGAGCTTGGCGGGGCCGGGCATCTCGCATTCGGATCGGATTTCGACGGAATTTCTCGGCATGTCCAAGGACTGGAGCATCCCGGCCGTTATCCGGATCTGATCGACGCGCTGTTGAAACGATATCCCGAGAGTATCGTAGAAGATATCGCCGGGGGAAACGCGAACCGATTTTTTACAAAAAATCTACCTAACTGAATTAATCAGCTGACATCAATCTCAATTTGGCATCAATCCCATCGCAAAGCTCTATGTGTTATATACGCTGATAGGTCTTGCATTTTACATTGTTAAAACATAAGATTTATAAGGGTAATAAAAAATATTATAGGGTTATTCTGTCGAAAATGGACGAACCAGAGATTAAGAGGAGATGGGCACTGTGATCAGTCAACTGTCATGGAAAATTGGCGGCCAGCAAGGTGAAGGCGTGGAAAGTACCGACCGTATTTTCTCCACCGCACTGAACCGACTGGGTTACTACCTGTATGGGTACCGACACTTTTCCTCGCGGATTAAAGGCGGACACACGAATAACAAAATCCGCATCAGCACGAAGCCGATTCGAGCGATTTCCGATGACCTGGACATTCTAGTTGCTTTTGACCAGGAAAGCATCGATCTGAACGCAGGAGAGCTTCGTCCGGGCGGTGTCGTTGTCGCCGACGCGAAATTCTCGCCGACGATCCCAGAAGGCGTGCAAGCGCGGCTTTTCGCAGTACCGATTACAGCCATCGCAGAAGAGCTTGGCACTTCCCTCATGAAAAATATGGTCGCTTCCGGTGCTTCCTGGGGGCTGCTTGGTCTACCTATGGAAGTATTTAATAAAGCAGTTGAAGAAGAATTCGGACGCAAAGGTCCGGCGATCGTGGAGAAAAACATCGAGGCGGTTCGCCGCGGAGCGGAATTCGTCCTGGAACAAGCCGGCGGACCTCTTGACGAGTTCAAGCTAGAGGACGCGGACGGCAAGCAGAAGCTATTCATGATCGGTAACGAAGCGATGGCGCTCGGATGCGTCGCCGCAGGCTGCCGTCTCATGGCTGCATATCCGATCACTCCCGCGTCGGAAATCATGGAATACCTCATTAAGAAGCTTCCAAAGTTCGGCGGAACCGTCGTTCAAACGGAAGATGAAATAGCTGCCGTAACGATGGCGATCGGCGCCAACTACGCAGGCGTTCGCACGATGACGGCGTCCGCCGGTCCAGGTCTCTCGCTCATGATGGAAGCGATCGGACTATCCGGAATGACGGAGACCCCGCTGGTTATCGTCGATACGCAGCGCGGCGGTCCTTCGACGGGCTTGCCGACCAAACAAGAGCAATCCGACATCAATGCGCTCATCTACGGCACGCACGGAGAGATTCCGAAATTGGTTGTCGCGCCGAGCACGATCGAAGAGTGTTTCTACGATATGATCGAAGGCTTTAACATTTCGGAACAATATCAGGTCCCGGTTATTATCGCGACGGACCTGCAATTGTCCCTTGGCAAACAGACTTCGGAAGCCCTTGACTACGACAAAATCGTGATCAACCGCGGTAAGCTATTGAAGGATGAATTGCCTGCTAACGAGGACAACCGTTTGTTCAAGCGTTATGAGCTGACGGAAGACGGAGTCTCTCCTCGCGTGCTGCCCGGCATGAAGCATGGTATCCACCATGTAACCGGCGTTGAACACGATCAAGAGGGAAGACCATCGGAGAACGCTCTGAACCGCGAAAAAATGATGGACAAACGCTTGGGCAAGATCAGCGAGCTGCGCGTCACGAACGCGATTAAAGCGGATGCGCCTAACGCGATTCCCGACTTGCTCATCATCGCGATGGGCTCGACCGGCGGAACGATCGAGGAAGCCCGCGCCCGGTTAACGGCGGAAGGCATCAAGACGAACCAAATCATGGTTCGCCAGATGCACCCGTTCCCGGTTGAATTGTTAAAGCCGCATCTGGAAGCCGCTAAGCAAGTGATCGTGCTGGAAAATAACGCAACAGGTCAGTTAGCAAACCTGATCAAGCAAAACAACGGATACCACGATAAAATCCGCAATTTGCTTAAATACGACGGAACCCCTTTCCTGCCTTCGGAAATTCACAAAGCCTGTAAGGAGCTGAACTAAGATGGCCACATTCAAAGAGTTTCGTAACAATGTCAAGCCGAACTGGTGCCCTGGCTGCGGCGATTTCTCCGTACAGGCGGCGATCCAACGCGCGGCGGCTAACGTCGGTTTAGAGCCGGAACAATTGGCTGTCATCTCGGGTATCGGCTGTTCGGGCCGGATCTCCGGTTATATTAACGCCTATGGTCTTCATGGAATTCACGGTCGTTCCCTTCCGATCGCGCAAGGCGTGAAGCTGGCGAACCGCGAACTTACGGTAATCGCTTCCGGCGGCGACGGCGATGGCTTCGCCATCGGTATGGGCCATACGGTTCATGCGATTCGCCGTAACCTCGACGTCACCTACATCGTCATGGACAACCAAATCTATGGCTTGACTAAAGGTCAAACTTCCCCGCGAAGCGCGGAAGGCTTCAAGACGAAATCGACGCCGGAAGGCTCGATCGAGTCGACGCTGTCTCCGCTGGAGATTGCGTTGTCCGCTGGAGCAACGTTCGTTGCCCAATCGTTCTCGAGCGATCTGAAGCAATTGACGACTCTGATCGAGGAAGGCTTGAAACATAAAGGCTTCTCCCTGATCAACGTATTCAGCCCGTGCGTCACTTTCAATAAAGTGAACACTTACGACTGGTTCAAAGAGAACATCGTGAACCTGGAGCAGTTCCCGGATTACGACCCATCCAACCGCATCGCGGCCATGACTAAGATTATGGAAACGAACGGCATGGTTACCGGCCTGATCTACCAGAACAAAGAGCGCAAAGCTTACGACGAAATGATCGTCGGCTTCAAAGAAGAAGGGCTCGCCAAGCAAGACCTTAAGCTGTCCCGCGCAGATTTTGACAAACTGTTGACGGAATTCAAATAAACATCGTTCTTGAGAGGCGCGCGGGTTTGTCCCGCGCGCCTCTTGCGTTATACTGAGGGTATAAGGAAATGAAGGAAAGGTTGGATGATCCATGTCTGCAGCATCGTCAGAGAGCAAGAAAGTACCGGTAGGCGTATCGGCTCGCCACATTCATCTATCACAAGAACACGTTGAGATATTATTCGGCGCCGGCGCTACGTTAACCGAGTTTAAGCCTTTATCGCAGCCGGGACAATTTGCCGCCAATGAAACGGTTGCCGTATACGGACCGAAAGGTTCTTTTCCTAAAGTACGCATTCTGGGGCCTTCCCGCAAAGCGACCCAGCTCGAAATATCCCGCACGGACGCCTTCTCGTTAGGTATTCAAGCACCGCTGCGCGAATCCGGCAATATCGAAGGAACTCCGGGAATCCGCATCGTCGGTCCTGCCGGCGAAGTCACCGTGGATAAAGGCGTCATCGTCGCCGCCCGTCACATCCATTTCCACACTTCCGACGCGGAGCGATGGGGCATCATGGACAAACAGCTGCTTAAAGTTCTCGTAGGCGGCGTGCGCGGCGTCGTATTCGAGCAAGTACTGGCTCGCGTCTCCGACCAATTCGCGCTAGACATGCACATCGACACCGACGAAGGCAACGCCGCCGGGGTAAGCACCGGAAATTTTGGCGAGATCGTGGAGTAACGGAAAACAGTATGGTTTAAGGTGTCACCTGTACAGAGGGTAAAATGTTCCCTCGAATAGGTAGAATTGTTTGGCCCTTTGTTCTTGCGATTAGCTATTTGACGGCAAGCAAGTGTTTCCAGAAGGGGGCGAGGATTCGAATAGGGTTCGAAGGGAAGGGGAGGTTATGGAGAGTTTACGTCCGCCTTTAAAATCGAGGTGTTACCGCATTATGCGATCAGAGACAACTTGATTTTAACCAGCGGCGGAATAACCTCCCCTTCCCGAAGAACTATCCTATTCGAAGCCGCGCCCGCACATAGCCGATGGTGCCGGTTCGTGATATAATACTTAGGGTTGAAGACCTGTTTTTCATAGGAGGGGAAAGGAAATGGCCAAAGAATCCAAGGATTTCAGTAAATACTTCGATTTCTCCGGTGCCAAAGTCATTTCCGAGGACCACAGCGGCAAAACGATCCGTCTGAACGGACGGGATATCCATATCGTCTCCGAGCCCGATTACCGGCAGGAGAAGCAACGGGGCAAAGAAGAAATTCAAGTCCATTATGAGAATGCCGTTACGGACGAGCTGAAGAACCTCGGAGTAGGAAAAAAATATTTGATCTATACTTACGGCTGCCAAATGAACGAGCATGACACCGAAGTGATGCGCGGCTTGTTCGAGGAAATGGGCTACGTTTCTACGGAAGACCGCATGCAAGCGGACGTCATCCTCTATAATACTTGCGCGGTTCGCGAGAATGCGGAAGACAAGGTGTTCGGCGAACTAGGTCATATGAAGGTGTTGAAGCAGCAGCGCCCGGAGCTCATTCTCGGCGTATGCGGGTGCATGTCGCAGGAAGCGTCGGTCGTGAACCGGATTATGCAGAAGCACGCTCATGTCGACATGATTTTCGGAACGCATAATATTCATCGCATGCCTCACTTGCTGATGGAAGCGCATTATGGCAAAGAAATGGTTATCGACGTGTGGTCTAAGGAAGGCGACATCATCGAGAACTTGCCGAAGAAACGCACCGATGGGTTGCGTGCTTGGGTGAATATCATGTATGGCTGCGATAAGTTCTGCACGTATTGCATCGTTCCCTACACGCGCGGTAAGGAACGAAGCCGTATGCCTGAGGACGTCATCGCGGAGGTTCGCGACTTGGCTCGCCAAGGCTTCAAAGAAATTACGCTGCTCGGCCAGAACGTCAACGCCTACGGCAAAGACTTCGAAGACCGCAGTTATCGTTTCGGCGACTTGATGGACGATATCCGCAAGATCGATATTCCGCGCATACGTTTTACGACGTCGCATCCAAGGGATTTCGACGATCATCTGATCGAGGTGCTGGCCAAGGGCGGCAATCTCGTGGAGCATATTCATCTGCCCGTGCAATCGGGAAGCACGGAAGTGCTGAAGAAGATGAGCCGTAAGTATTCGCGAGAGCGTTACTTGGAGCTGGCGGAACGCATTCGCAAGGAAATCCCGAACGCGGTACTGACGACGGACGTCATCGTCGGGTTCCCGGGCGAGACGGAGGAACAGTTCGAGGATACGCTGACGCTTATGCGCGAAGCTGGAATTACGTCGGCTTATACGTATATTTACTCCCCTCGCGAGGGGACTCCGGCGTTCGAGATGCCTGACGATGTTCCTCTCGAGGTCAAGCAGAAGCGGCTAGCCCGCCTGAACGAAGTGATCGGAGAGCTGTCCCTCAAGCATCATAACGAGCTGGTAGGTCAGGTTCTCGAGGTTCTGGTAGAAGGCGAAAGCAAGAACAAAGCGAGCGTGTTATCCGGTCGTAGCCGCTCTAATAAGCTGATTCATTTTGAAGGAAACAAGGAATGGATCGGGCAGTTCGTTCAGGTAAAAATAACGGCAGCCCAAACCTGGTACGTGAAAGCGGAAGTAGTAAGCGAGCCGGTTACGGTAAGCCAAGTAGGATAGAGGAGGAAAAAATAGAGATGTCAGCACACGCGCATGACCACGATCACGACCACCAACATGGGGACGAATGCTCGATCCCCACTTTCGATAACCGGGAGCTCATCGTCCGGGAGGATATTCTGGCCAGGGCCAAGGAATTGGCGCAGCTTATTACGACGACTGAGGAAGTAGATCTTTACCAACGCTCCGAGAAGATGATTCAGTCCCATGAAAGAGTGCAAGGACTGATCGCGACGATCAAGAAGAAGCAAAAGGAGCTTGTCGCTTTCCAGAGTACGTTCAAGAATCCGGCTATGGTCGAGAAGATCGAAGCGGAGATTGACACGATTCAGGACGAGCTCGACAATATTCCTATCGTACAGCAGTTCCAACAAAGCCAAGTAGACGTAAACTACTTGCTGCAGTCTATCGTATCGGTTATTCGCGATTCCGTAGCGGAGAAGTTGGACGTGGAAGCGGCGACACCAGCGGAAGCACCTGAAGAGTGCGATTAAACTTCACTTCATGCGCCGGAATTGGAATTCGCATAAGGAATAGGGTTTGATGACAACCTACAGTCGCAAGGGATTATATCCCTGAATTCTGAAGGAGGCAAACCACCTATGACTGAGGGTATTCCCAATTCGCAGACTCGGGCTCCTAAACCGGACGATCCGAAGAAGCAAGGACGTTCGGCCGCGAAGAAAAAATCCAAATAAAACAAAGGACCACGCGAGGTTGGCGTGGTCCTTTGTCTTGCAGCGGGTTATGGGCGTCCCGAGTTAGGAGGAACGGGCGAAAGACTTATAATGATATTCCGTTGATCGAATTGCACAAAGTATTGCTGATTCGGACTCAGCTTCCACTTCTGCAGCCAATGGGCGGAGAGTCTAAGTCGGTCATCCGACAGATTGGCGGGCACATGCAAACGGAAACGGCCTATGTTCCTTCCATGGCGGACTTTAATGATCATGCCTTGCCGTTCCGGAATACCCAGCCGGGATAATAGCTCGTATCCGACGGAAAGGGTTGAGGAGCCTAGCAAACTTGATGTTAGCAGCGCCGTGGTATCGCTTAGCGGCGAGGGTTTAATAGTAAGCGATTGATCGGCCTGGTTGTAGGTAAGCAAATACCGGCGCAAGGCGGTTAGTTGGAATTGACGTGCCAATGCATAGTTCATCTCCATGAAGTCGGCAAAGCATTCCCTTCCTTCAAGGAATTGAATCTGAATGGCTTGCTTGATCGTGCCGCGTTTCAAGGTGATCGGCGCGTTGCGGGGGATGGCAAGCAATTCCGAAGCCGAATCGGAGCAATTAAGGGTAAGGACGACGGTATGAATAGGAACTTTGGCGATGAAGAGATCTAGTCGACCGCTTGCCATAGAGATAGGACACACTCCTTCAAGGCAGATAAAACTCGTAATCCTCCTACTTTATGCGATGCCGGAGAAGCTTGTTTGTATCTTAGTCCTGAAAAAGGAAAAAGGACTTCCCGCTAGGGGAAGCCCTTTGGCTGTTTGCAATTGAAAAGGACGAGGTTATGATTTCTTCTTGATCGGACGTCGAATGGCCGGAAGAACCGGTTTGAGCGAGAGAATAATCAACGTCGCCACGACCGCTTTGATGGCATCACCGGGTAGATACGGGTAAAATCCTGCCTTGAGGGCACCGGAAAACGTATCGTAATCAGGATTGGCCGTTGCGTGCGCGAGCCAAGGAACTCCGGAGACGAACACCAGAAGCGAGCCGAAACCGAATACGGCCAGCAGAAGAATCAACTGACGAGACAGGGTTATCCTTTTCCTTCCGGAAAATAATGCATCGCTCGCAAGACCGATAAGTAAAGCAGCGACAGGATACATCCATATGTAGCCTGCGGTCGGTCCGGTGATTTTGGCTAATCCGCCAGCTCCGCCGATAAAGGGGAGCCCAAGCGCGGTCAAAGCAACGACGATAAAGATGCTCCAGAAGCCGTAGACGGCGCCGAGCAGTCCTCCAGCGAGCATGATCGCGAATGTTCCCATCGAGATAGGAACGGGCGTGAAGCCCAGCGGGATCTTGATCATTGTGGCCACGATGAACAAAGCGCCGAATAGGGCGGTAAACACGATGCCCTTGATCCATTGATTGGTCGCCATGCTTGATCCTTGAGTCGATGTTGCGGTGGTTGGATTGGACATTGTCAAAAAGCCTCCTAAATGTTAACCTTTAGTCTATATAGTGGTTAACAATTGAGATTGTAGCACGGAAATCGCGGATTGAAAAGAGGGATTTTGCAAGATGGAGCTGCAATCGATAGAGCCAATGGTGCTCAAAGAGGTATTCGTATATGGAATGAACGCGCTTGACGAGCCATCTCTTCGTTTGGATTCCGTCTCGTTAACCTTAGCGGCCGCCGAATGGTTAACCGTCGTCGGAGTGAACGGAAGCGGGAAGTCGACGTTAGCGAGATTGCTTGCGGGACTAGAGCCGGAAGGCAGGCATGGCGAGGTAAACCGAGGCTTCGCCGGAGACCGGAGCTGTCCGATCGTGCTGCAGCAGCCGAAGTCTCAATTATTCGGAGAAACTCCCCGGGAGGAAATTAGCTTTGCTCTGGAATGGCGCGGGGTTTCATCAGATCAAATTTCTTTTTTCGTAGATAGGGCGCTGTACAAAACGGGATTAACCGAAGTGGCGGATGAGCCTTGGGAAAGATTGTCGGGTGGACAACAGCAGCTAGCGGCAATCGCGGCGGCGACGGCTAGCGATACGACTTCTTTGCTCGTTCTCGACGAGGCGACCTCGATGCTGGATGAAGAGAATCGGAACGCGGTCAAACGCGTGGTCCGCGATTTATATAAGAAGGGAACAGCCGTCGTATGGGTGACTCAGCGGCTGGATGAGCTCGATCCGGATTCCCGCGTATTGGCGATCGGGGAAGGCAGGGTTATTTTCGATGGGGAAGTTCGGGAATTTCTATATGGGGTTTCAGGAGAGACGGCGGATGAGCTCTCTTCATTATCCCCTTGCCTCAGGGCAGGATTAAGATTGCCTTACTTGCCGGCGATGGCGCTTAATCTCAGACGACAGGGGAAATTGGATGATCCGCTGCCGGTGACGGCTCAGGAGTGGCGAAAGGTGATGGGGAACTTTGGAGTCGAGGCAAATGAAAGAGCAGCGCGATAATTCGGCACCAGTGCCGCTTCTGATAGACGGTATCGAATGGCGCTTGAGAGACGAGACAGGTGCTGCTAATCGGGACTCGGGTTTGCGGCTTGAGCCGGGGACGATTACGGTATTGATGGGACCTAACGGCGCAGGTAAAACGACATTGCTAGAAAAGTTAGCAGGCTTGCGGCCATTGGAAGGATTGCAGGTTTCCTATGGTTCTGAGACGTTATGGCGTCAAGGATGGACGCGGAAGAAACGGTTGAACGAGAGGGCGCTGCGCCGGTATGCTTATGCAAGCCAATCCCCCGAGGATGGGCTGTTCTCAAGGAGCATGCGAGAGGAGTTAGATTACTCGTTAAGGCCATATGCCCTGTCGGATAGGGAAAAGGAAGAACGGAGAAATTCAGCGATGGTCGCGGTCGGGTGGGATTCCTCTTGGCTTTCTCGGGATCCGTATCAGATGAGCGGCGGAGAAAGGAGAAGAGCCGCTATCGCTTCGGTGTTCGTCACGCCTGCACCATGGTTGTTCTTGGATGAGCCTACCGCGGGACTAGACGGGGCGGGGCACGAGACGCTGGCAAGGCAATTGGAAAACTCGAAAAAAGACGGGAAGGGCATCCTCCTTATCTCTCATGACTCAGATTGGGCCCTGCCTATGGCGGATATCGTTTTGCTGCTAAGCGTGGATGGATCGTTGAGAAAATGTTCCCGCGAGGAGTTGCTTATTCATCCTGAATGGCTGGAAGAGACCGGGATGAATGTTCCGGAGTGGCTATGGATTGCGCACCTAATGGTGAGTAATGGATTATCTGCGGATCAAGCCTATAGCCCAGCCGAAGCAGCAACCGCTTGGCCGGGTAAACTTCGTGAAGCTGCGGAAGCGCAAGAAATGCGAGCGGTCGAGCGGCAGAGAAGAAAAGAACGTCCGAAGTCGGCTATCCGTCATCGCTTGACGGAGTTCGATCCACGGTCGGTGTGGCTTTCGTACGTGCTTATTTCTACGGGACTTCTGACATTGGCGGATTGGGTTGCCTTGGGTGTAGGTGCAATCATCGTATTCTTACTCTTAACTGCCGGAAAAGTGTCGCTGCGGCGCTGGCGAGGTTTGATCGTGAATTACGCTGTTTTCTCCGTATTGACCTCGGCGATATTCGCATGGGGAGCTAGCGGTGGGGGGAGTCAATTCGAAGGGGAAGCGTTCATGGGAACCTTGTTTACTTTCGTTCGGACGATGCTCGTTCTATTGCTCGGGTTAGCGATCCCATTGGTTATGTCGCCATTGTCGCTAAGAAGATCGCTTGAACAAATGTTAACGTTTAAAGGAAAGACGGCGAAGTGGGTCCAGCAATTGATCCTGACGGTAACGCTTATGATGAGATTCATACCGGTGCTGTTGGATTTGTGGGAGCGTTTCGTGCGGATTTTCCTGGCGCGGGGCAAATCGATCTCTCGTAATCCGGTTGCGATCGGAAGAAGACTTCGGGATGTGTCGTTACCGTTCCTGCTAGCCTTGTTTCGGCTGGGGGACGAGGTTACGCTTGCGCTGGAGAGCAGAGGCGTCGGCTTCAGCGGACGTCCGACTTCGGGAACTCGGCTCAGGTGGAGGAAGCGGGATTATGTCTTTGCGTGTGGAGCGTCGGCGCTGGCGATTGGCTTATGGTTTTTTGCCAATCGCTGACGCAGTGATTAGGAGTCTAGCTTCTTGCTTGTAGATAGACATGCAGCAACGATGCCTAAGGCTGAGCCGAAGAGGAAACCGGCTTTCAGTCCGCCGGAAGCGTTCAAACCGCCAGCTAAGTAAGGACCCAGAAACATTCCCATCGAGTACACGGATTGGTATAGCCCCATCGCGGTTGCTCGCTCTGCCGGGACGAAATGTCGAATGGCTAAGCTAAGCAGAAGCGGGAAGTAGAGCGCTTGGGCGATTCCGTTAAGCATCTGGGTAATGGCAAGCCAACCTAGGTTCGGACTATATGGAATGGCTGCGGTGAAAACGGCGGATAGTAGAAAGCCGATAATGACGATTCTGCGAGTCCCGAAGCGGGGCGCGAGATATCGGCCAGTCCATAGGGATACGAGAGCATGAGGAATCATAAAGGAGATCACGATCCAGGTTAGCTCGTTCTTACTGGCTCCAAGCTCCGTCGCCTGCAGAGGCGTGAACCCGAACATCGTGATGAACAGGATCCCATGCGCGAGCAGGGAAAGGATCGATACTTTCCACAAGAGGGATGATCGGAGCACGCGTCTTACGGTTTGTTCGCGGGAATAGTCACTTGGCGGAACGATTTTCGATTCGAGCGAGCTGGGTTTCTTCTTCGGCTCATGGACGAACAACGTGACGAAAATTCCTACTGTCGCAACTCCGATTCCGCACAGAAAAGCATAGTTCCACCCGCCGAGAGAGGCAAGGTACCCGCTTGCGCTCATGCCGGCAAGCTGTCCGAACACCGTCAGGAAGCTTAGCGTTCCCATCGCTTGGTGCGTCTGATTAGTCGGGTAATAGGAAGCATAGAGAACGGAGAAGGGTACCCAAGCCGCCGCGCAAAGTCCGGCCATCAACCTTCCGGCGAGCGGTCCGCCCCATGTTCCGGGCAGCATGAACAATACGCAGCTCAATAGGCCGGCGACCATTCCTGCAATTAGGAACGGCTTGCACCGGGACATGACGTCTGAATACATGCCAAGAGGAAGCCGGGTCAGCACTTGCGTTAACCCGTAGCTGCCGAGAATAAAGCCGATCCAACCCATGGACAGTCCCCTGTCCTGAAGATAGGGGCTTAGTATCGGTACATAAATATACAATGTAGCCCAGTACAAAATCGTCGCGGCAGCAAAAATCAAGTGCCGGCGACTGAAGGGATGGGCTTTTTGCTGTGCGTGGAGTAACTCTGATGTATGCTGCATAGCTGTTAAAGTCCTCCAAGGGTGAATGATGAATGCTCTAGTAGACTAATAGTTATAGGTGCCCTTCTACTGTAACGGATGAATCGGGGATTGGGAAGAGTCGGCAATCTAGGTGGTAAGTTGGGTATAACCGTCGTATGTGCTCGTAGTGTAGAATAGGGATGTGAAGGGGCGGAACGTTTCGCGAGATTTATTTTCCGCAGGGGGGAAGTTGGTTTGATGTCATTGAAGCGGAAGCGGGGCGTCATTTTGATGCTCGCGGCGTTGATCGGGTTATCCTCGTATTTCTATGTGTTCCGCGTGACTGCTGATGAAGTTGTTGTGTATCGAATGATCGATTTTAACTCGGAGGGTCAGTATTCAAAGCTTGTCTTCACGGACAGGGAAGCGATTAAAGCCTTTACTTATGCGGTTAGATTCGCTGATAAACAACCAGGGATAGTCGACATCGCTGCGCCAGACTACCGATTCTATCTGGGCGGCAAGGGCTACTACCTCTGGCTTGACGAACGCTATGCCAAAGGAACTTTGATGAAACCGCCGAACACGGGCACGATCTATACGATAGGCAAATCCACGACGTCTAAGCTCAAGAAGATTATCGGTGTTGGGAAGTAGAGATGGACATGACGAAGAGGCAAGTGATATGATCGAGACAGGGCATACTCCGAAAGCATCGTGAGGCTATTCCTATCCAATGCGATAGGGGGGCCTTTTTTTGTTTACCTGGAATTAAAACGGGAGGGGATCGGAGATGGAAATCTGGTTGGGAAAGAGAAACGAGAGCGAGTTGTTGGTTAAGTTTGCTTATTCCGATGAAGGTATCGCGCGGATGCGACAGCTTTCCCATCGACGGTGGGAACCAGAGGCTAGGGCTTGGATTATCCCGTATATGCTGCTGACGATTGATGAGTTGTTAGAGAAGTTCGGAGATGCGAATGTAAGAGCGGACAGGGCTTTGATGGCGGAGTGCCAATTTCTATGCGACCTGTTGGAGGAGAGGGAGGCTCGGGCGCGGTCAAACCGCAAGGTTGTGTTCGAAGAATCGGAATGGGGTAAGTTTACGGAATATCAGTTGACGTTCGAGCTCAAGATTCGAGGACACAGCGTGAAAACCATCCGGACTTATTGCGGGCATGTCAGACGTTTTTATCGTTTTTATGAAGAGCATCGGGTGATAGGGGTTGCTGATCTCATTCCGAAATATAGCTACAGCTTATTGAGCGAGAACCGCTCGCATTCTTATGTTAATCAAGCGATAAGTGCGTTGAAGTTCTACTTGGAGAAGGTCTGCAGGGAGTACGGGGTTAGTCAGGCCTCATTCGTGCGGCCCAAAAAGCAAAAAAAGCTTCCTAACGTTCTTTCAACGGGTGAAGTTATACGTTTGCTTTCCTCCGTGGCTAATGGCAAACATCGAGCCATCTTGTTCCTAGCATATTCATCCGGGTTAAGAGTCGGCGAAGTTGTAAGATTGCGTTTATCGGATTTCGATTCAGAACGTAAAACCTTGCAAGTTCGTCAAGGAAAGGGGCGAAAGGATCGTCAAACTCTATTATCGGAAGCTGCTTATGAGGCTGTACAGATTTACGTGAAACAGGAAAAACCGGGAGGCGGCTGGCTGTTCCCCGGTCAGGCTTTAGGCAGTCATCTGACGGAACGTACCGTTCAGAAAGTATTTGAGAATGCCGTAGGTAAGGCGCAGATTCAGAAGGATGTTAGCGTGCATAGCTTGCGGCATTCTTTCGCCACACATCTGCTGGAAGGGGGGATCGACATCCGCTACATCCAGCAATTATTGGGACATAAGAACGTAACCACGACCGAAATATACACTCATGTGGCGATAAAGGACGTGAGCCGAATCCATAACCCTCTCGATCGGATTCTCGAATCATCCGAGTTAGAGGACGGATAGGGCAGCCAAACAGGAAAGGAAGGTTGAAGTATCTTAGCGAATATAGTAACCAATCATTTGGCCGAGTATGAATACTAAATGCTATCGGAGCGGGGAAAATTTTATGAGAAGTAGAGTTTACTATGGCTTTGCCATTGTGATCACAATCATACTTGGGATAAGTTCAAGAGAATTTTCTAGCTTCTTACCCAAATTCGTATCGGAGAATTTCGGCGATGGGTTATGGGCAAGTATGGTTTATCTTGGCTTTCGTGTTTTGCTTGTGCGTAAAAGTCTAACGTCCGCATTGTGGATGAGCGTAGTATTTTGTTGCGGAGTGGAATTTAGTCAACTCTATCAGGCGGATTGGATTAATGAATTTAGAAGTACGTTGCCGGGTTCGTTAGTTCTCGGGAAGGGCTTTCTGATTGCGGATTTCGCACGGTATGGCGTGGGGCTAATGACAGCGTATCTCGTAGATAGATATTTTCAGAAGTAGGTATTAATGGGTCTACTGCAGAGAGATGATATGTTTATGGTAAATGATTGTAAGTATGCGTATGATCATACAGGAAATGACAAGCCACATCGCGAATACTTCATCAAAGTCGTTTTCTGCGAAATACATAAAATTCCGGTAGATCAGAGATTCTACGAAATTCGCAGATATTGAGTTATATGACATTGGACCGAAGCTACTACGAGTTAAAGTATTTTTTGGCGAACAATCGAGATTGCCAT
>NZ_SOMN01000048.1 GCF_004564235.1 Cohnella luojiensis | reverse complement strand
AGTCAGGCGAACACACCCGCACCACCTAACCGCATCGCGGCCGTCCCTTCGGGACTTAAGGTGGTGGGGCGTCGTGAATACCAGAACGTTATATGACATTGGACCGAAGCTACTACGAGTTAAAGAATTTCTTGGCGGACAATCGAGTTTGCCATCTGGAAGCAGTGGAGGACTTGAAGTTATTCAGGTTTCGAGGGATCTAGGGACAGCGTGATTGGCAATTAAAGCAAAGAAATAAAAAGACATCAGAGAGATTAATGAAAACGAAATAAAATGATATATAAGGGCAACGTTGAAAGTCAAAACAATATATTTTTGAGGGGGAGAGGTGCCTGAAAGTAGAAGTTCAGAATCGTAATATTATGAGGGACAAAGTGCCTGGAAGTAAAGGTTAGAATCATTAATAAGAAGGAACAAAATGAGAGAAATCAATAAGAACTTATAATTGCGTGGGTGTATTCAAAGAAGTAAAGAATGGTTAGTCCTGTAAGTAGTTCAGGAAGCAGGAATTGTCGGTGTCTAGAGAACTGCGAGATGGGCAATGAAGCGGAAACATGAAGAGAAGTCGAAGAAGTAATCGAGAAGAGATGGCAAGAGGAATTGCGGCGTTCTGAGATTCAGCGAGTGGGGAGTCTTTTCTTATGAAGATCGGTGTTCGGAAGTGAGTGTAGAGTATGGCAGCATGCTTGGAATGTCCAACATCATATAACAACATATTCACGCTTCGGGGCATTCGCCCCTCGGTCCGGACCGGAGTTAGATGAGGATTCGGTGTAGCAATTGGCAGTAGCAGGGAAGCGGAATCAGCCAGACACACCCGCACCACCTAACCGCATCGCGGCCGGACCTTCGGTCCTTAAGGTGGTAGGGCGTCGTGAATACGGAGACGTTATATGACATTGGACCGAAGCTACTACGAGTTAAAGTATTTTTTGGCGAACAATCGAGATTGCCACCTGGAATCAGGGAAGGACTTGAAGTTATACAGTTTTCGAGGGATCTAGGTACAGCGTGGATGGCAATTAAAGCAAAGAAATATAAAGACATCAAAGAGATTAAAGAAAACGAAATAAAATGATATATAAGGGCAACGATGAAAGTTAAAACCCTGATTTTTGAGGGACAAAGTGCCTGAAAGTAGAAATTCAGAATCGTAATATTTTGAGGGACAAGGTACCTGGAAGTAAAAGGTAGAATTATTAATAGAAGAAGACAAAATGAAAGAGATCAATAAGAACCTATAATGGCGCGGGTGTAATCAATGGAGTAAAGAATGGTTTGTTTGTTATGTAGGTAGCTCAGGATGCAGGAATTGTCAGTGTCTAGAGAACAGCGAGATGGGCAATGAAGCGGAACCATGAAGTGAAGCCGAAGATGTAATCGAGAAGAGATGACAAGAGGAATTGCGGCGTTCTGAGATTCGGCGAGTGGGGAAGGACTTTTCTAATGAAGATCGATGCTCGGAAGTGAGTGTTGAGTAAGGCAGCATGCGAGGAATGTCCAACATCATATAACAACATATTCACGCTTCGGGGCATGCGCCCCTTGGTCCGGCAGAAGTTAGAGAAGAGGATTCGGAGTAGCAATTGGCAGTAGCAGGGAAGTAGAATCAGCCGGACACACCCGCACCACCTAACCGCATCGCGGCCGGTCACTTCGTG
>NZ_SOMN01000047.1 GCF_004564235.1 Cohnella luojiensis | reverse complement strand
TTGTTTTGCCTGTGGATGTGACAACGACTGCCGGCACTTTCAATCCAAGATCAATACCCATTGTTGCATCGCCAGTCGTTTGTCCGAATTGTTTTTCAACAGAAATTTGAACGTACCATTTGCCCGACTTCTCCACGACCTTCATTAGTCCAAGTTTTCCGCTTGACAGAATGTTATACTCTCGTTCGGTCAAACGGGATGCGACCCTGAGTCGCTGTACTTTCCCATCCATCATGACTGGAAATGCGACTACGTTGCCGTCAAACGAATAATTTTGATTGTTCACGTAGTAGGCTCTACGTTTTAATATCGGACGTTTCCCTTGCTTATTCGTCTTCTTATGTATGCTTCTTGCATCGCGAATGATTTGATTCCTTACCGCTGAAGGCAGCTTCGCTTCAATGTCTTTAGATGTTAGATGGGGGAATGTTCCTGCTCTTTCTGCTTGCATGGTGAGTCGGTTCGTCGCTTCGATATATGCATTGCCATGTTCGCGCAACAATGTGGGATTGTCAGGAAATATGCGAATCTGAACGGTTATGGTTTGCATCTGATCACCTCCTTCACGGATATTATACCAAACAAATGTTCGTATAAAAAGGCTTATTGCACAATGACTTTGATGTCCGTTTACTCAAACAATAACAGTAGAGATGTGTAGGACAATTAAGCTGACTGAAGGCAGAACTTGTCCTACGGCGATTCATCCCATGACTGAAGGCAAGGGCTTTCTCGGCTTGATTCTGTAAAAAGACATCATGCCGCTCAATCGGGGCATAATGTCTTGTCTGTAACGTAGCGGCAATCCCTGCCGTTAAGTGCTCTCGCGCATGCTCGATCCTGTGCCGTAGCGGCAATCCCTGGCACTGCGTGCGTTGAGTGCTCTCGCCTCCCCTATTGAGGAAGTCCTTTGTTATTTCGGCGCGCTTCTCTCACAGTGGACGGAGTTGGCAAACTTTCTTCGCTAATTCGTCGCGTTTCTCTCACAGTGGACGGAGTTGGCAAACTTTCTTCGCTAATTCGGCGCGCTTCCCTTCCAGTTGACGTAATTAGCAAACTATCTTTGATAATTCGGCGCGTGCCTCCCCCAATTACTTCCCCTTCCGCTCCGCAACCGCCCGCGCGATCCATACGCCCGCAGCGCCGGCTTGCGCCAAGCCGCGAGTGACGCCCGCGCCGTCTCCGCCGCAGTACAAGCCCGAAATTTCCGTTTCTAACGTCTCGCTGAGCTTTGGCCGGGCGGAATAGAACTTCGCTTCGACGCCGTAGAACAGGGTATGTTCGGATGCGATCCCCGGAGTAACCTTATCCAGCGCCTCCACCATCTCGATCAAGCTTTTCATCGTATTGTAAGGCAGCACTAACCCGAGATCTCCCGGAACGGCCTCATGAAGCGTCGGCTCGATGAAGCCCTCCTTGATACGCCCGGCCGTGGAACGGCGCCCTCTCAGAATATCCCCGTACTTCTGAACGATAACGCCTCCGCTCGAGAGATCGTTCGCCCTTTTGCAAATCTCCCGCGCATATTCGTTCGGTTTATCGAAAGGATCCGTGAATTTATGGGAGACCAGCAGCGCGAAGTTCGTATTCGCGGAGCCTAGAGCCGGATCCTTGAAGGCATGTCCGTTAGCCGCCATGACACCGCTGTGGTTCTCGACGACCACGTGCCCGGACGGGTTGCTGCAGAATGTTCTGACTCGCGTGCCCACGGAAGTATTGAAAACGAATTTCCCTTCGTACAGATGCTCGTTGATCTCGCGCATGACGACATCGGAGGTTTCCACTCGCACGCCCACGTCGACTTGATTGTTGACCATGACCAAGCGGCGCTTCTTCAGTACCTCGGTCAGCCAGCCGGAGCCATCCCTTCCCGGAGAAACCACGACGGTATCCGCCTCGATTTCCTCGCCGTTCTTGAGCAATATCCCCCGCACGCGATGTGCACCGTTCTCTTTTTCCGTCAACAAATCCGCGACTTCGGTCTTGAACCTCATGTCGATTCGGCTATCCAAGTAAACGTTAATGGATTTCAATATTTCAAGGTTTTGCTCTGTGCCCAGATGCCTAACCTGCGCCCGCAACAGCTTCAATCCCGCCGCGTACCCTCTATGCTCAATGTTCTTGACGAACTCGGTCGTCGGATCCGTTAGATTCAACGTCGCTCCGTGCTCTAGGTTGATCTCGTCCACGTAACGTATCAATCCCAATACTTGGGAAGGCGATAAATAGTCGGTTAACCAGCCCCCGAATTCCGTCGTGATGTTGAATTTACCGTCGCTATAGGCTCCCGCCCCGCCGAAACCGGCCGTAATCGAGCAAGCGGGCAGGCATCCTGCGAATTCTTTTTTCCCCGCGGGAGGCGGGCAAAGCTCTATTTTATTCTCCAGTATCGGGCAGTGGCGATTTTTAATATCATGGCCTTTGTCGACCAACAGCACCTTGAGATGCGGCGAGGTTCTCGATAATTCGTAACAGGTGAAAATACCGGCCGGACCCGCGCCAACAACGATAACGTCGTATTTGCTCATCTGAATAATCTCCTCCTGGTTGGCCCTCGCAGTCGCTGTTTGGACAGCACAAAAAAATTCCCGACTGCCAAAAGGGTGTGGGTGTGCCACATCCTTCGTAGTCGGGAATTTAAGGTTCCCGGTAGAGACCCCCGGCCCGTATCGCCAAGGATATACGAATGATTGAATCGAGTATTTAAGATCTTTTCCATTACGTAGAGTACCCCATTTAACCGTACAAGTCAATGGATGAACGTCATAATCATTCGCATATAAACTCAACCGATATAAAATTGTGTTCACAAAACTACTTTACATCCTCTATTTCCGAACATTATGAGAGTTATTGAACGATAGAAAAGAGGCAACCCACCAGGTTGCCTCTTTTCCGCGCTATTATATTCGATTATCCCGTCTCCGCCAACCGGACATCCACCGACACGTTTAGTCTCTGTCCCGAAGTGCCGCGATAGATCCCTTTTACCGGGACGATATCCATGTAATCTCGACCATGGCCTAGCTTCACGTAACGCCAGTTAATGAGGTTATTGTTCGTTGGATCAATGCCCTGCCAGCCTGCTCCGGGAATGTACACCTCAACCCAAGCGTGAGAGGCCTGCTCGAAATCCGCGTTCCTGCCCTGGAGGTCGCCAACGAAGTGATACCCGCTTACATACCTCGCCGGCACTCCCCTAAGCCTGCAAACGGCAAGTAATAGATGAGCGAAATCCTGGCAAACCCCTGTCCCGATCCCGATCAGCTCTGCCGCCGTCGTGTGCACGCCGGTTGAATGGGGCTTGTACTCGAAATCCCCGTATATCGAGCTTGCCGCATTCCGGATGAAGCCGAATACGCCCTCTTCCTCGCCTTGAATGCCGTAAGCGTAAGCTTCGACCGACGAGTGGAACGAGGCGAAGTGCGTAGGCAGCAAGTATTCCGCGTTACTATCGATGAAATCCTCGCTTCTCAGCCTGTTCCAGGATTCCTCCGGCCCCCAGGCCGTCTTCCATACGACATCCCGGTCTCTCGTCACCACGGTCGAGCGGGAAGTGATGACCAGCTCCCGATGAGGGGCGTAAGCGGTAAAAGAGTGCACCCGGTTTCCGAAATAATCCTCATAAGACTGCAGCTGCACGTTCGGCTCAATAATCAACCGGTGCTGATAACAAGCTTGTCGTTCATCCGTGCGAGGCGTGAGCCGGATTTCATTGACACTGTCCGTCACCGAAGAATCGTATTGGTACCTTGTCACGTGGCAAATGTCCAACTTCATGCGATAACCTCCCGTCCAGGGGAAAAAAAGTACTTGGCAACCGCTTCTCCGAGCTGCCTGTTCGTGCTTAGCAGCTGCTCTAGAATGGCGTTCAAAGTATCCATCGTTATGTCGTTGCGGTCTAACCAACCCAGCTCCGAACGCGCTTTGCCCGCAAGCCGGATCATCCGTTCGAGGGCGGAGCCCGACTTCTCAGATTGGCCGCGCATCGCCTTCAGATGCTGCTCGAAGGATGCGAGCGCGAAATGCACCGAACGCGGGAAAGTCTCCTGAAGCACGAGAAATCTGGCAACCTCTTCCAGCGAGATATCCTCGAGATCCAGCCGACGGAACGCCTCGTAACCTCCGACCGATTTTAGCACTGCCATTGTATAGGCGTAGGAAGCCTTGCGTTTATCCGGCTCGATGTTGCTGACGGATTGCAGCAGTCTGACTACGTTCTCCGAGCGCTCCAAGTATCGCCCGCTCTCTAACATCTGCCAAGACTCGTCGCGCAGCGCAATGGACACCGCCGTCCCCTGGAAAGCCGCAAGCCCTTCCTTTACCCTCTGGAAAAAGCGATGCGGGGATTGCTGCATAACCTCCTCCAGTTGAACGCCCCTTAACCACAGGTAGAAACCGTTCAACAAATTCCATAATTCGGAGGGAAGCTGCTCGCGAATTTTCTTCAGATTGTCGCGGGCTTGCGCGATGCATGACAGAATGGAGTTGTCTTGGGTAAGGTCGAGCGTTAGGAAATACAGCACATCGCGCTCCCGATAAGCCTCGTATCTCTCTTCGTACAGAGCGCAGTCGCCGATCGCCTCGGCTATTCGCCTCCAGACCGCTTCCGATTCTCCGCTGCCATCCTCCCGAAGATGGTAATACACATCCAGAAGCCGGGCATGATTCTCCGCGCGCTCGGTGTACCGCCCGATCCAGAACAACGATTCCGCTATGCGATCCAACATGGGCTTCACTCCTTAACAACTTATTTCGCCAATACCCAAGTATCTTTCACTCCGCCGCCCTGCGATGAGTTCACGACCAAGGAACCTTCCTTCATAGCCACCCGCGTTAGACCGCCTGGCAATACGTGGACGTTGTTGCCGTCCGCAAGCGCGAATACCCGAAGATCGATATGCCGATGGGCCATCCGGCCATCGAGGCTTATCGGAGAAGTAGAGAGCTTGATCGTCGGCTGCGCAATGTAATTGTCGGGGTTCTCGCGAATTTTAGCAGCGAACGCCTCCCGTTCCCGCTCCGTGGAAGCAGGGCCTACGAGCATCCCGTATCCTCCGGACAACGACGTCTCCTTGACGACCATCTCCTCCAGTCTTTCTAAGACATGCTCCCTCTCATCCCGTCGGCTCATAAGGTAAGTTGGCACGTTGTTCAGGATCGGCCGCTCGTTCAAGTAGTAACGAATCATCTCCGGAACGAAAGTGTAAATGGCCTTATCGTCCGCAACCCCTGTGCCGGGAGCATTCGCGATCGTGATATTCCCGAACCGGTATGCGTTCATCAACCCGGCCGCGCCTAGTATGGAATCGGGACGGAAAGCCAGCGGATCCAGATAATCGTCGTCGATGCGACGGTAGAGCACGTCGACCTTCTTCAAGCCGGATAGCTTGCGAATGTAGATTTTATTGTCCCTGCAGACGAGATCGCGTCCTTCGACAAGCTCCATGCCCATCTGCTGCGCGAGAAAAGTATGTTCGAAATAGGCCGAGTTGAAGCTCCCCGGAGTCAGAAGAGCGATAACCGGATCGGCCTTGTCCGTCGGAGCCAGGTTCCGCAAGGAGGAGCGGAATTCATGCAACGCGCGCTCGATGCCCCGAACAGGATACGAGAAGTACAACTCGGGGAAGTCGTGAGTCATGATCGAACGGCTTTTGAATACGTAGGAGAATCCCGAAGGCGACCGCAAATTGTCTTCCAGGACGAAATAGTCGCCCTTCTCGTCGCGGATCAGATCGATTCCGGAAGAGGTGACATAGGTTCCTCCAGGTACCGAAAGCCGCATCATCTCCGTGCGGAAATACCGGTTCCCCATCACCATGCGACGAGGAACGAGTCCATCCTTCAGAATGCATTGCTCGTGATAGATGTCCGCCAAGAAGGCATTCAACGCCCGAACTCTCTGCTTGGTGCCTTGCTCGATGATCTCCCATTCCTCTGCCGGTATAATTCGGGGAATAAGATCAAACGGAATGGTCCTCTCGAGCGCCTCCGGCTGGTCTCCGCCCGACAAGGTGAACGTGATCCCCTCTTCAAGAAGGCGACCGTTCATCTGCACCTGCCTGGCTACCCGATCCTCCAGCGACATACGGGAAAGCACCTGATGGACTTTGCCGTAATGGGTACGAACTTGAGCTCCGTTATACATCTCATTGTAGAAACGGGAGGAAGGCGAAGTTGCCGATACTTCGTTCATCATTTCCATGCAGATCGGCTCCTTCTCTCCAATGGGTTTTATTGTAATCATATGCTCCCAATATTCCTGTGTCAATAATGCTTACATTTAATTGCATATACTATTCGGTTATTAACATATAAGTAACATAATTAGTTATGTTAAAGTTACATAAGAGAATAACTCTCCATTCGCTTGATCGGCGAGCGTGTGTTACAATATTAAAGTCTTGCAGCACCGCAATTATAGAGAGGGTGGTCGTCACCCCATGAAAACAAACCGCAAACGAACTCTTATATCAAGCATAAACAGCTGTCGCCGTCCTTGGGATGGTGGCATAGGATTATGTCGGAGACGATCCAGAAATGGAAAGCATAATTTCATACATACTGGATCGTGGACGATAACAGGCTTTCAACCCCAGGGTTGAAAGCCTGTCTTGTTTTTTGCGCGGGGCAAACTTTCTTTGAAGGGGCAATCTTTGTGGCGGATAGGCATCATTCGGCATTATTGGCAATATGGATCAGCTTAATCAGCAACATCATTCTAACCGCTCTGAAGATCGTGGCAGGGCTTTTACTCGCAAGCCCCGTACTCCTTGCGGACGGAGTGCATAACGCGGGGGACATCATCGCAACCGCAGCGGCTTTGACCTCCTCCATGGTATCCAAGAAACCCGCGGATGACGATCATCCCTACGGGCACGGGAAAGCGGAGGTCGTGGCATCCGCATTCGTAGCGATCATCCTCATTCTTGCCGCCTTCTGGATCGGCATCCAATCGATAGGCGCGCTGTTCGAACCTCCCGGGGAAGAGAACTGGTTAGCACTCGGAGCAGCCGCCCTGTCTCTTATCTGGAAACAAGCGCTGTATCTTTATACTGTTCGCGTCGGGAAGTCCGCCAATAGCAAAAGCGTTCTGGCCACCGCCTACGATCACCTAGCCGACGTATACGCGTCTTTGGCCGCGGTTATCGGCATCGGGCTCGGGTTATTTGGCGACCGCCTGGATTGGGAATGGGCCGCCTACGGAGACCCGGTTGCCGGAATCGTCGTATCCTTGCTCGTGCTAAAGCTCGCTTACGAAATCGGCAAGGATTCCGTCGATATACTGATGGAGCGCAACGTCGCGGCGGAAAAGCTCGCCCACTACGAGAATTTGCTCCGAACGGAAGACCAAGTGAAGAGAATCGACCGCGTAAGAGCACGCGAGCACGGTCACTACATCATCGTGGATATTCGAGTCGGAGTCCCCCACGATTATACGATTCAACAAGGGCACGATCTCAGCAAACAGCTCAAGAAGCTGATCATGGATTTTGACCCGGACGTCGTCGAAGTGATGATTCACTTGAACCCGTGGGAAGAACGCAAACTCATAACCTCTGAATAGCGAAATAAATCCCCGTCTAACCCGTGGACAACCACCCGCGAATTCTCCCTGCTCGTACATAAAATGCAGTGGAGGGATGCCGAATGTTGAAAGCCGCCGTCAAATATACTCCGCGCCAGATTACAGCTTTTATCAACCGCGCGGAATCTTTATGGTTAAACGTTTTCGATTCGTCGCTGAATGGACCATCGATTTTCATCGGCGGAGACGAGTACAAGAGATTACCGCTCCGCTTCAGTACGCGCGCCAAAATTCTTGCCTACTTCAATCAGAATTGGAGTGCCAGGTTCAGCGCGATCATGCTTTGCAATCTCATGCCCATCTGTCGCCGCGGAAGACTATTCGTGATCGTGGCAGATCCCGGCCCCGTTCCGTCCAAGGTCGTAAGCCTTCAAATCCTCAGCCAATCTTCAACCCGAATCCGCGTTAAGGCCTTATTGTCCGGAGGCGCAGAAGGCAACGAAACGATCACCTACACGTTATCCAAGGTAAACGGACGCCTCCGAATCATTTCCCGTTCAGGCCGATCGGGAGATTATCGCTACGCACGTTGTCCAAATTAAAACAAAAAGAGAGGCAAAAGTCGGGTTGGGCGACTTCTGCCTCTCTTTTTGCCTTTAGGCCACTTTATTATAGGTCATAATCCAGATCGAGCCCGCAACGATAGTCAGCACGATAATCAAACCGAGAATGAGCACCATCAGGTTATATCGCGGTTTGCCCTCTTCCTTCAGATGCATGAAGTATACGAGTTGAACGACGAATTGCAGAATCGCCGAGCCTAGCAGAACTACCTTGGCAGCCGTGCCGTCCAGAATGTCGTTCAGGACGACTATCAGCGGAATCGCGGTCAGAACGAGCGACATGACGAAGCCGATGACATAAGACTTGAGCGAGCCATGCGCTTCATGCGAATCATGGGCCGGTTGTTGCGCCATCTTACATCACCCCCATCATATAGACGATCGTGAAGACGAAGATCCATACCACGTCGAGAAAATGCCAGTACAGACTGACAATGTTCACCTTGCGACGCGTGACGGAGTTAATGCCGTGACGCCCAAGTTGGATCATGATCGCGATCATCCATACGAGACCGATCGAGACGTGAAGCCCATGCGTTCCGACCAACGTATAGAATGCCGACCAAAAAGCGCTGGTGGAAATAGACGCGCCTTCGTGCACTAAAGTCATGAATTCCGTAACTTCCAAGGTGATGAACGCCGCTCCCAGAAGTACCGTCACAATTAGCCAACCGATAAGTCCTTTTCGGTCGCCTCTGTTCATCGACAGCACTGCCAATCCGCTCGTAAAGCTGCTCGTCAGGAGGATGAATGTCTCGGCAATGATACCCGGCATTTCGAACAGCTCCGCCCCGGCAGGGCCTCCGGCGTAGCTTCCGCTGAGTACCACATAAGTCGCGAACAAGGTTCCGAACAAGATGCAGTCCGTGATCAGGAAGATCCAGAAGCCCATCATCCGCAGCCCTTCAAGATCATGATGCTCTTCATGGTGATGCTCGTCGTGTCTTGCAGGCTCAGCAATCGCGCGGTTTACCGAATTCGCCATTAGATAACCCTCCTTGCTGCAGCTTCCGTGCGCTTGATTTCGTCGACGGGAATATAGTAATCCGTATTGTAATTAAACGAGTGATACAGCATACATGCTCCTACGCCGATCAGACCCGGAATCGCCATCCATAACCAGTCGAACACGAGTCCGAACCCTGCCACGAACCAGAACGCCGACATAATGAAAGGAACGCCCGAATTTTTCGGCATATGGATCGGTTCGAGCTTCGATTGAGGCTTAGGCGCCCCACCCTCCGCAAGGCGACGCTTCTCTTCCCACCATGGATCTTTTTCGTCCGCTTGCGGCAAAGTCGCGAAGTTATAAACCGGAGCAGGCGACGGAATCGACCATTCCAGCGTACGGCCTCCCCACGGATCGCCAGTCGTATCTTTCTCCATAAACTTGATGCTGTGCAGGATTTGCCACACCTGGAACAGGAAGCCGATTCCCATCAGGAAACCGCCGATCGTAGATGTCAGATTGAGCTCGTACCAACCCTTATCCCAGCCGTAGCTGCTTACGCGACGAGTCATCCCCATCAATCCGAGCACGTATTGCGGCATAAAGCATACATAGAACCCGATATTCCAAGTCCAGAAAGCCCATTTGCCGATTTTCTCGTTGAGCTTGAATCCGAATACTTTAGGCCACCAATAATAGAGACCCGCGAAAAATCCGAACGCCACGCCCCCGATAATGACTTGATGAAAATGGGCAATGAGGAAATAGCTATTATGGAACTGAAAATCCGCAGGCGCGACGGATAACAGCACCCCGGTCATCCCGCCGACGATAAAGCAAGGAATAAATCCGATCGTCCAGAGCATCGGCGTCTTGAAGGAAATCCGGCCGCGGAACATCGTGAACAGCCAGTTGAATACCTTTACTCCAGTCGGTATGGCGATGATCATCGTCGTAATCGCGAAGAAAATATTCACGTTCGCGCCGGAACCCATCGTGAAGAAGTGATGCGCCCAAGTGAAGAAGGAGAACAAGCTAATGCTCATCAAGGCGAATACCATCGATTTATAACCGAACAGCCTTTTCTTGGAGAAGGTCGCCACGATCTCGGAGAAAATACCGAAAGCCGGCAGCACGATAATGTACACCTCGGGGTGACCCCACATCCAGATCAGGTTAATATACATCATCGGGTTGCCTCCACCATCAAGGGTGAAGAAGTGAGCGCCGAAATAGCGGTCAATGAAGAGCAACGCCAGAGTAACCGTCAGAATCGGGAATGCCAGAAGGATCGTTAAGCTGCTAGAGAGTACCGACCATGTGAACATCGGCATCTTCATCAGCTTCATGCCCGGCGTGCGCATTTTCAGAATCGTGACCACGAAGTTAATACCCGTCATCAAGCTCCCGATCCCGGAGATCTGAATGCCCCAAATATAGAAGTCCTGCCCTACGCCAGGGCTATGGGACATCTCGGAAAGCGGCGGATACGCAAGCCATCCGGCATCCGGCGATCCCCCGATAACGAACGACACGTTGAACAGCATCGCGCCGAAGAAGAACAACCAGAAGCTTAGAGAGTTCAGGAACGGAAACGCGACGTCTCTCGCCCCGATCTGTAACGGGATGACCAGATTGAACAACCCGAACATCAGCGGCATCGCCATGAACAGTATCATGATGACGCCATGGGTCGTGAAGATTTGGTTATAGTGTTCCGGGGAGAGGAACTCCGCATCCGGAATCGCAAGCTGCGTGCGCATGAGGAGCGCATCGACTCCGCCACGGAATAGCATGAGCAAGGACGCGATAACATACATAATACCGATTTTCTTATGATCGACGGTCGTTAGCCAATCGCGCCAAAGCCACGTCCATTTCTTGAAATAGGTGAGCGCGGTCACGACCGCGATGAGCGTTAGCCCGATGGAAACGTCCGCACCGTAGATAAGCGGGTCTCCCGTTACGAAAAACTCGGACGCGAACTCTTTAATTTTGTCCAACATGCCGGCACCGTCCTTTCTCGTTATTCATGGTTCGTATGTCCTTCATGGTTGCTGGAATCGTGGTTCGTGGATTCAGGGCTTTCCGTGGCCACTTCTTCTTCGCGAGCATCGTGTTCGCTATGCCCGTTCGCATCCTCGCCGCCGGAGCCGTGATTATGTCCGCCGTATTTGGTCACGATTCGGTTAAATAGGCCTTCCGGAATCGAAGAATATGTCGTTACATCCGACACGCTCGGGATCGCCAATTGCTCGTAACCTTCGTCCGTGAGCGGAGGGGATGATCCTTTGACTTGTTTCACCCATGTATCGAACTCCTCTTGCGAGGTCGCCTTCGCCGTAAACTGCATCTTGCCGAACTCGCGTCCGCTGAAGTTGGCGCCCATCCCCAAGTAAGAACCAGGCTCATCCGCGATGAGATGAAGCTTCATCGCCATCCCGGACATCGTGTAGATTTGGCCGCCCAATTGCGGAATCCAGAAGGAGTTCATCGGTGCATCCGAGGTGAGCTCGAATCGGACCGGAACATCCTCGGGAAATTGCAAATAGTTAACCGTGGCGATCCCTTGCTCCGGATATTGGAACAGCCATTTCCAATCCAGCGAGGTTACTTGGATAACCAGCGGTTTAGCCTCATGCTCCAACGGCTTGGAAGGTTCCAGGTTATACGTATATCTAGCGGTGACGATTGCCAGAATGATTATGATAACGATGGGAATGCCCCACCAAATCGCTTCCAGCTTGGTGCTATGCTCCCATTCAGGCTCATATTTCGTCGTACTATCCGGTTTGTGACGGTATTTCCATACGATATAGAAGGTTAGAATCAGTACCGGTACGATAACAACCAGACAAAGCACGGTAGATATCAGAATCAAATCCAGCTGTTGCTTACCGACAGCGCCTTTCGGATTCAGTACGAGCAGCTTGTCGCTGCAACCGGTCATTAGAATCGCCATCGCGAACAGCGATACGACGGCCGTTAGGCGCCGAAGCCCTTTCATCATGTCCATCTCCTCCATCTTCTTGCTCTTTACCATTACCCGGCGATAAGCACCAGAAGCACGCATTTCCGAGGGCAAACGAGTACATCTTTCCCTTACCTGAATCCAACATATCAGAAAGAAAAGCATAGTTCTGCACTGTTAACAAAGGCGACAAACAAACGTTGAAATTTCGCAATAGTTTGTTCAATATTTCGACACATTGTGAATTTTATTACATACTTTGGACAAAATTGAACCACAAAAAGAACCACCCTAACAGAATTTACGTTCTGTCGAGGTGGTTCTTATCCGTTTATTGTCGTGAATTTAGGCCAGGTCTTCCGAAGTTACCGATGCTTGGGAGGTCTCCTGATTCCTTTGCATCAGCGGAGCGATTACGCCGAACAGCATAATTTGGCTGCCTCCGATTAAAAATCCGATGCCGACCATCAAGCCGAGGTTACGGTCGTTAAACTGAGCGATATTCATGATGCAGCAGAGAATGCCTACTCCGATAACAACCATGGCAACCCACTTCAGCATCCGCGACATTTCCTTATTTTTCATGAGGTTCAACCCCTCTCCGTTGTAAGCGCTATATGTGAACATTTTAGCACAACCTTATGACGAATTAAAGTCGAACTTCACAAATCGGACAAAAATAGGCTTGTCCGTATTAGAAACTCCGGCAGTATTAAGTTCGAGAACATGACGGGACGTTCCTACTTGTCGATTCCGGTACCATTCATTCCCCCGAATCTCCGTACCGTATCCTCCTGCGCGTCCCTGAGGATACGGTGTGTTTTGTTATGCCGCAATAGCGTCCGTGAGATGAAAGGCTGGCATTAAGCTCCAACTTTGGTCGAGGTTCTTTCCATTCCCGGGGCGGTTACGGGAGAACCTTCTCCCTAGCTACAATGAGATTAAAGCATCCCCTGCCGGGGACATGGACAATAAATAGGAGGTTATTATTTTGTTCTTTCTCATTACTACTATCATCAACGCTTGCGCGTTTTTCTTGCTCATCTTCTCCTGGATCGCTGGCAGCAAAGCCTCTCGTCTGTTATACGGCGGTTCGGCGGAAAGACTCAACCGCAAGACGCGCAAACAAATGGTATGGGCCGCCTACGTATCATTGCCTGCACTAGCCCTGATTGGAGCTACCCTCTTCATAACTGCATCTATGAGCCCTGTATTCTGGGAGGATCGCGTGCTGCTACACCTTCCCCTCACGATAGTTCCGTTACTATCCATATGGCTGCTTTCGATGCCTAGACTGTGGAAGCTATGGAAGGAAACGCGTCGAACGACTGGCGCGCCGATGCCGGGAGACATTCGCAAGCAAGCCGCACATCCGCTCATCATCGTTCCTTTTCAAATGTCCGCTCTCGGCGCGCTGACCACTTTCTACTTCTTGCTCGTGACGCCCGTACCGCTTCAATTCACGAATGCCATCGTCCCCGTGCTGTTATGGGCGGCTGCTTCCGTTGCCATCTGGACGGTCCATGACCGGCGCTTCCAGAAGGTAAGCCGATCTGATGCGTCTCTACTGCTGTTGCCCTGGCGGAGAGCCTTAAAAGGACTAGGAATTTTCTGCGTCGCGGCAGGTCTTGCCTCAATCTCCTTGATCATCGAGAGTCAGAATAGCCGCCTGCCGGCGCAGTTGAACATGGCGGAAGGGGCCATGGATTTCGGCGGAGGTACAATTCTTGAGCATGACTCGCAAGGCGGCAATTCCATCGCCATGCTCACGGGTCCCCGGGAAGGAAAGCCCGATCGGACGTTTACTCTGACCGCGGAGAAGAAGACGGTCAGGTTAGCATCGGGTAAAACGATAGACGCTTGGACGTATAATGGGCAGCTTCCCGGACCGGAATTACGAATGAAGCAAGGGGAACTCGTCGAGGTAACCTTGATTAACCGCGACATAGAAGAAGGAGCCACGATCCATTGGCACGGACTCGACGTCCCCAACGCCGAAGACGGCGTCGCCGGCGCGACGCAGGACGCGGTTATGCCGGGACAACGCCACGTCTATCGTTTCGTTGCGGAACAAACGGGCACTTTCTGGTATCACTCTCACCAGGATTCCCAAGAGGCCGTACAAAAAGGATTGTTCGGCGCGTTGATCGTCGAGCCCGATGCTCCGGTCTCGTCGAAACCGGAGGAGGATATCGTCGTCCTCTCGCACGTATGGGACGAAGTCGGCATGGCAATCGATACGAAGAACGGAATCCAACATAAGAAAGTAACCCCGGGGACGCCGGTACGTATCAGACTGATCAATACCCAAGATTGGGTGAGACAGAAATACGTGCTAGCTGGATCTTCTTTTCAAGTCGCGGCGATCGACGGCACGAGTTTGAACGGACCGTCCGATCTCGAGAACGTTCACCTCATGCTGCCGACGGGTGGAAGAGCGGACATTACGTTCCTTATGCCCGATCACCCCGTTTTCCTTAGCGTAGGCGGCAATAAGAACCTGGGGGTTCTCCTCAGCCGGGACGGAAACGGCGAAATTCCCGATATTCCACAGGCGGAAGAATTCGATCCTCTTAGCTACGGAACACCTATGAAAACCCTAATAGATGCGGATAGCCGATTCGACCGGGAGTTCGAGATGATACTCGACAACAAGCTGGCTTTCTACGACGGCCAGTTCGGCTCGCTCTATACGATCAACGGCCAGGTTTTTCCGGATACGCCCATGTTCATGGTCCAAGAAGGCGATCTCGTGAAGACGACCATCGTCAACCGCGGAGCCGTCGACCACCCGATGCACCTGCACGGCCATCATATGTTGGTTCTTTCCCGTGACGGAGAGTCATCGACCGGCAGCCCTTGGTATTCAGATACGTTGGACGTGGAGCCTGGCGAAACGTACGAAGTCGCCTTCCTCGCGGATAACCCGGGACTATGGATGGACCATTGCCACAATCTGACGCACGCGGCGGTCGGTATGTCCATGCACCTCATGTACGAAGGGATAACGACTCCGTATTCCGTAGGCAAGGAAACGATTAATCACCCAGAGTGAACGGTTGCGGATAGCGCCGACGTTTCCGAGTGAAACCGGACTAGGATCACACGATAATCCCCCCGGCTACCTGGAGGAAATAAGCGCGCGTGGCAGTGCTATTCTCCCGAGAATCGGTTACCGGGAGGAAATAAGCACGCGCGGCGGTCTTATTCTCCCGAAAATCGGCTGCCGGGAGGAAATAAGCACGCGTGGCGGTCTTATTCTCCAGAAATTCGGCTGCCGGGTGGAAATAAGCGTGCGCGGCGGTCTTATTCTCCCCAAAATCGGCTTCAATGCGGAATAGTACCGCTTAAAAAACCACGGCACTGACTTCCAATACGTGAAAATCGAGGACTCCACTACCTCGGACGAAGACGGCGGCTGGGTGAACGCTTCGGTGGAATTCCACACGTTGGAATCCGCTTGCGAAATCTTGCTTGGCTATGGAAGGCACGCCCGGGAGATATCGCCCGCAGAACTTAATCAAGCCATCCGCGAGGAATGTCTGGCCGTAACCGCGCTCTACGAGAACAGCTAAAACCCTACGCCTCCAGCCTTGCCTCCCGCTCGCCCATTTTTCGCCACGCGACCCCTGCTCTCGATCCAAAATGGTTTATTCTATTGGTCTCTCCATCCAAGCAACCTGTCTAGTGGAGAATAGAATAGCATAACCGCCTTGGACAAGGAGAGTGATGTTGAACGATGTCGGATTCACGGATTTCCATTACCTTGCTAGGCAGCAGCGGGGGGCTAGCCAAAGCCGTTCTGTCCCTGTTAAACAAAGCGATCGCGAGTCGCGACGATCCCCTGTACGGAATTCTCTCGAAAGCCGAGTTTCACCTCGTAGACATGAAGCAGCAAACTCTTTCCTATTACTCTAGCCTAGCTCCCGAACTATTCCCCCAAATCCGTCTCCATCAGCTAGACCTGCGTGACTTGAAGGCATTTAACCAGCATCTTACGAATACCTATACGAAGCTGGTAATCGACGTTTCATGGGCGGATACGCTGGAGATGCTCGATTGCTGCAACGAACTCGGAATTTTATACGTGAATACTGCTCTCGAGAATACATCCGTGGACGAGGATCCCACTTTGTATGGATTCCCGCTAACGGAGCGATATGAACTTTTCGAGGAGAAAAGATCGGAATTCACGAATATGAAAGCAATCGTTGGTTCCGGGATGAATCCCGGCGTGGTCCAGTGGATGGCCTATAAGCTGCTGCAAGAAAATCCGGATCAAACGCCGCTTGCCTGCTATATCGTCGAGCATGACACATCCATGTACGCAGACCCGCTAATTCTGAAGCCAAGAACGATATACACGTCATGGTCCGTTGAATGCTTTCTGGACGAGGCCATTCTCAGTTACCCCATGTTCGTTCGCAATGGATTGCCGCATTATTGGCGCGAAGAGGTATACTCCACCGAGTACAAAATTCGAATGGGCGATAAGCTGTTTTACGGCTGCCTCATGCCTCACGAAGAAATTCTGACGCTAGGAAAGCTTAAGAATTGGGAGGCGGGCTTCGTCTACTGCGTCAGCGACTATACGACAACCTTAATCCGCGACCATCTGGACAATGTCGACGAGTTATGGGAGTGGGACCAGCATATCGTGGAGCCCTCTGTCGCGGAAGTTCGCGGAGAGGACCTCGTAGGCGTACTATTGGTATACGAAAATGAAGAGAAATTCCTATACAACGTTATGAGCAGCAGTGAGATTTATCCCGTTTATCAGACGAATGCAACCTATTTCCAGGTAGCGTGCGGTGTATATGCTGCAATGGCCAGTATCTTGTTGGATAATGTCCCCGCAGGCGTGTACTATGTAGACGAACTACTTGCCTCAGGCAACTCTTGCGGTTACGGAAACTATGTCGCTCGGTATATGACCCCGTTCGTTAGCGGCACCAATCCCGACTCCGACGGTTTGCTCATACAAAGAAGAAGAGAAGTCTAATCGACTTCTCTTTCTATTTCTCTTACGATATTGAGCAATACTTCGTTATGGTCCGTCTGAACCTTTGCCCCAACATGTAGATTGGAGAAATAATGCGGCATATGCAGGACGTCCCGCAATCGTTCCGGGGCCAAGTGATCGACGGGTACCCGGATCTTAATATCTTTTGCTGCTATCGGCTTTAAGGTGCCTAAGCAGAAGCCCCAATCCTCGCCTGAATCTACGATGAAATCCAAATGAAAGGGCAGAGTATGGAAGCCCGCGCTCTTCATGGTCGCTTGAATACTGCCGAAGTACTCGGGCATCCATGAGGAAGTGGAGCATGCGACTCCGATTGCGCCTCCAAGGTTGAGATGACCCTTTAGCAGCTCGTAAAATTCTTTGCTGAACAGTTTCGATAAGCTCGGACATCGATCCGTCGGCTCCGGAACGTCAATGAGGATAACATCCCATTTCCGAGAACTGCTCTCTACGTACTGCCTTCCGTCGGCGATCACCGTCTCTACCTTCGGGTCGTTAAGCGCACCTCGGTTGAACTTCACAAGCCCCTCTAGACTCTTGCCGAATTCCATCACTACGTCATCGATGTCGACGGCCGTAATCGACTCTACATCCTCGTATTTCAAAGCTTCGCGTGTCGTCACGCCTCCGCCCCCGCCGATGATTAGCACGCCTCTCCTGCTCGCGGCGGCGGACATCGGGACGTGAACGAGGGCTTCCGCGTATTGATCCTCGTCCTCCGTCGTGTTGAACATCAATTCTCCGTTGCAATAAACCCACGTTTCTCCCTGATGCTCGACGAGGGCAATCTTCTGCGTAGCGGTCTTAAACTTGCGAACGATGCGATAAGGTCCCTCAGGCTTCTCTTTGTCATGGATGTAGGCGCGCGATGATCCGGGTCCCCAAGTCCTCCAATACAGCTTGTACCCCCATTGATAAGCAATGACAAGTACAACGCCCAGCGCAAATGCCAATAGGTTATCCATTCCCCACCTGCTCTTCTGAAAAAGTGGCTTCTGAGGACATCCTATTCCGAATTCGGCGACGCGTGCCTGAATTCCACTATTGAATCTACAGGACGAAATTCCTTCCTCCAAATCATCCGATTAAAGGATAGGATCTTCCCCGCGTCGAACAGATTGTACATACCACCATTCCGCGAGGAGGATTTCCCTTGACCCTATCCACCGTCAACATTCAAGGCATTGCCCAGCTCTCGATACCTGTTCGCGATATCGCGAGAGCCTCGTTATTTTACAATAAAACGCTCGGTTTGCCGCTGTTATTCTCGCAATCCAATATGGCCTTGCTGGATTGTCATGGAATTCGTTTGCTGTTAGGAATACCGGAAAAGCCGGAGGATCACCCTAGCTCGGTCGTGTACTTCAAAGTCGCGGACATCGAAGGGACGTATCGGAGCCTGCTTGCGGATGAAGTAGAATTCACTAGCAAACCGCATAAGATCGCCGAATTCAACGGCTTCGCCGTATGGATGGCTTTCTTCAAGGATCCGGACGACAACGTTCATGCCCTGACGAGCGAGGTTCCGATTGCTTGATCTTAAGTGCAGTGGTGCCCCAATGGAAAAGTATATAGCCTAGGTAATGGGGGTAATATAGGCTGATCTACTTATTATGGGGTGTGAGCCGGATTGGATTTTTTCAAAGGCCAAGAGACGCTGTCCGCCATGGGATGGATACTAAGAAGCATCGTCGGCTTTACTTTTTTAATAGCAGTAGCAAAATTCATGGGCCAACGATCTATCTCTCAGCTTAGATTCCTCGATTTCAGCATCGCGATTATTCTTGGCAACATTCTCGCCCATCCGCTATCCGACGAAAAGTTAGGATTGAAAGGTTCCATGATCACTACGGTCGTAATCGTGGTGCTCTACGTAGCAGGTGTAGGTCTAAGCTTGAAGTGGCCTTTGTTTAAACGATTTCTCGATCCGCCCACGCTTGACCTCGTTCGCAACGGCCAAATTCTGTATCCTAATCTATCCAAAGCAAGAATTACCGTCGAATATCTCTTTTCCGAAATTCGCAAAGAGAAGGTTGAGGATATTAACAAGGTATCCCTAGCCGTTTGGGAACCCGGAGGTACGATTTCCGTATTCTTGGACACTCGATTTCAGCCGCTAACTCCCTCGGATATGCAGATAACCCCATCGCCTTTCGCCCTCATAAGGCCGATTATCGTCGATGGGGTTATCGATATGACTCTGCTCAGAGAGATGGGCAAAGACGTTAACTGGCTTGCTAACAAGACCGGGAATGCTCCATCGGAAATATCCAACGTGAAATTAGCAACCATCGATGATAGCGAGAACGTACGAGTTTACTCTAACGACTTGCGGAGCTAGATTTTCAGCCTGATGCGGGTAAGCCTGCGGATCAACGACAATCCAATGAAAGCTCCCGCTAGCAGTCCCGCGTAGTACCAGATCAACTCATTGGACATGCTTAGCATCTCCGATACGAACAATGCGCTGAACAAGGAGAAACAAGCAACGAAGCTCACTTGCAGGATTCTATCCCAAACCGGGAAAAGAAGAAGTTTTCCGTTGTTCTCGGCGCGGTTTTTCTCGTATGCCGCCATTCCGCCCCACCCGGCCAAAAGCAGCAGCGCCGCCATTCCGATGACGTATTTCGCGGATAGAAATGGATATTGCACGAATAAGTAATAGTCCGGACTGAAATAACGATAGAACTGATATTGATCCCTGTAACTATAGTAGCGGCCGTTGGATAGATAGATGTCGTGGACCCGAAGGAACCGTTCGATCAGCACCCATAATCCGAGCGGCAAAACGAAAACCAAGCCGGAGAAAATGCCTTGCGACGCGATGCTCCCGCTAATGGCTCCCAAGAACAAAGCCAGCGTGTACAACGCGGTCACGGTAAGCATCGAATACAGGAATTCGTTCGCGTGAAACGCGAAACTGAAGTAAGACGAGACCGGCGAGCTCGCCATGACGGCCATGTCGATCAACGTATTGAGCAGGAGCGAGCCGGCCAGCAGTCCGACCCCGAACAGCCACTTGGTTACGTAAATGCTTCTTCGGGAATAGGGAAAAGAAAACAACAATTCTTGCGCGCCGTTGCGCCGTTCCGCCCCGATCTGGATGAGGGCCAGAACGAATAGCGCCAAGACGAGCATCATGCGGCTGTTCGATTCCATGTTGCCGTACTGATACGCTTCCAGCATGGAATTCGCGAATCTAACCCGGAGTGCTATCAGATCCTCCCCGCCCATAAACCATTCGTTATAACGCTGCAATCCGAGCATTAGAAAGTGCCCTAGCGGAATTATCCATATCATCGCCCTTGCCTGGCGGATTTCTCTAAGCATTAGCGATTTAACCCACATAATTGCTTCCCCCCAGCTTCCATACGAACAAGTCCTCCAGCTTCATCGGCAGATGCTCCATTAGCAGCGGATCGAATTTCCCCATCTCTTCCAACGCGCCGATAGGGGCTTTCGTATCCACGAGCACCGTATAAACGCGGCCGATCTTGTCCAGCACTCGCACGCTCGGAGAGTTTAACCAAGACGCGGGTGCTTCATCGCGGAAAACGACCTGGAACTTGCGAACGGCTCCGTTCGCGGTCTCGTCCATATCATGCGTCTCGATCCCCCCGGCCTTCATTACCAGAATCGTGTCCGCCACCCGCTCCAACTCGTTTAACAAGTGTGAGGAGATGACCAGCGTCGTGCCTTCTTCCGCGGCTTCCATCAGCAGCGTCATGACCTGTTTCTTGGCGATGGCGTCGATTCCGTTGGTCGGCTCGTCCAGCAAGACGAACGGCGCTTTGGTCGCAAGTCCGAGAACCGTGCTGAACAGCATGCGCATCCCCTTGGAGAACTGCCTGATTTTGCGGTCCAACGGAAGTTCCAATTTATGTAGCGTATTCGAGAAAAAACCTTTATCGAACGTCGGATAGATGTGCGAGAAGAACAAGGCGCTCTCCATGGCCGTGTAGCTGAAAAGAGCTTCAGGACTGTCCGGAATGAACACGATGTTCAGTTTCTTTGACGGAGTAGCGTGGATGGATTGTCCCTCGTATTCCACTGTGCCCGCATCCGGAATCAAAATTCCCGCCATCGTCTTGAACAATGTCGTCTTGCCCGCGCCGTTCCGTCCTACGACGCCGACCACCCGGCCTTGCTCTAGCTTGAAGTCTACGCCCCGAAGAACCGCTTGCCCGTCGATTGTCTTGCTAAGGTTACTAACCGTCAGCATCCTGTTCCCCCCAATTCCTCTCGACCTCATCCGTCACCCACGTCTTGAAGCCCGCTTTAGTCATGCCGAGATGACGAGCCTCGATAATCAGACGTTTCATCTCTTCGCGTAGTTGCTCTCCGCGTTCTCGCTCCATTCCCGGAGAGGCAGCCGGCTTGCATACGAATGCGCCTTTGCCCCGCGCGGTCGCGATAACGCCCTGCCTCTCCAGCTCCTGATACGATTTGGCCACCGTATTCGGATTAATGAGGAGCATCCCGGACAGCTCGCGAACGGAGGGAATTTTGTCCCCTTCCCTTAAGCCGCCCTTTACGATAAGCTCCTTCACCTGGTTGATGATTTGTTCATAGATCGGCGTCATGCTCCGTTCATTGATTTGAATCATAGGCCATGAGTTCACCCCTTTATTGTGCACGAGTGGCGTTCTAATACTGTATCATTCGGTATAGTACACACAGTACAAAATGGGGTGGAAAAAGTCAATAGGGATATTGGGGCGAGCGGCTCAAAGTCCATTGAAAAGCCCATTAGACCGCTCTCAGCGGCTTAGAGCCTCCCAAACCTCCGCTTTTGGCCAATTAGACCGCTCTCAGCGGCTTAGAGCCTCCCAAACCTCCGCCTTCGTCCAAATAGTCCGCTCTCAGCGGCTTAGAGCCTTCCAAACCTCCGCTTTTGACCAATTAGACTGCTCCCAGCGGCTTAGTCAAAATTCAAATAAGCGTTCCTGGCGCGGGTATTTGGTTAGTCGAATGCACTTTTGGCGAAATAAGCGTTCCTGGCGCGGGTATTTGATTAGTCGAAGGCACTTTTGGCGAAATAAGCGTTCCTGGCGCGGGTATTTGGTTAGTCGAAGGCACTTTTGGCGAAATAAGCGTTCCTGGCGCGGGTATTTGGTTAGTCGAAGGCACTTTTAGCGAAATAAGCGTTCCTGGCGCGGGTATATGGTTAGTCGAAGGCACTTTGGCGAAATAAGCGTTACTGGCACGGGTATTTGGTTAGTCGAAGGCACTTTTGGCGAAATAAGCGTTCCTGGCGCGGGTATTTGGTTAGTCGGGGGAACTTTCGGCAAAAATAAAACCCGCGATTTCCGCGGGTTAACCGAACGTACGAACGTCTTATTTTTCTTTGACTCCGAATCTCTTGATGGATTTCGCGCGGGCGCGCATCATTTCAACGTCGCGATTGCGGGATTCGGCGTTGGTGACCAGCGAGCCCAACAAGTTGCGGGCAACGGTGGCCACCTCGTCGACAGCCCGATGAAACGACTCCTCGTTCGCTTTCGAAGGAGTATTGAAGCCCGATAGTTTTCTCACGAATTGGAGAGCGGCAGCCCGAATCTCCTCCTCGGTAGCCGGAGGCTCGAAATTAAACAAAGTCTTAATGTTCCTGCACATGATTTTCTCCTTTTAACTATGCGACTTTCCCTCATTTTAACTTACCCAGTTCGAGATTTCCTGAAAGTACGCGATAAATTGATTCGAAGTCATCGGACGGCCCGTGAAAAATCCTTGGATCCTGTCGCATTCAAGCTGCTGCAGACGATGCATCTGCCCTTCCGTCTCGACGCCTTCCGCCGTTACGGACAAGCCAAGGCTATGCGACATCTCGATGACCGCCTTCGCGATCGCTTCGTCATCGGAGTCCACTATCATATTCAAGATGAACGACGGGTCGATTTTCACGATATGTACCGGCAGTTTCTTGAGCCACAACAGTGAAGATTGGCCGATGCCGAAGTCGTCTATTGCGATTTTAACGCCGATAGCTACCAGTTCGTTAAGCAGCCGGATGCTATGCTCCATGTTCTGTACCGCCGTATGTTCGGTAATCTCCAAGCAGAGGTTAAACGGCTCGATCCCCGTACTCTGAAGAACATTGCGAACGATGTCGGGGAAGTCCTCCTGCTGGAATTGCACCGCCGAGATATTCACCGAGATGACCAAGGACGGCATTCCCGCATGAATCCATCGCCTGCACTCCTTGCAAGCCTGCTCCAGAACCCATTGCCCGATCGGGATGATAAGCGAGGTCTCCTCGGCCAGCGGGATGAACTCTCCTGGCTGAATCGTTTTTCCATCCGGAGTATTCCATCTCAGCAGCGTCTCAGCGCCATAGACTTTGCCTGTGGAGAGCGATACCTGAGGTTGAAAATGCAACGTGAGCTCTTCCCGCTCCAATGCGTATCTTAGGTCGTTTTCCATATTAAACCTTTCCACCCGCTTCGAACTAAGCGCCGGAGTATAGATTTCCAGACGATTGCCCCCGTTCTCCTTCGTGTGATACATCGCCAAATCCGCGTATTTAATTAACGAGTCCACGTCCTCCCCATGACAGGGGTACATGCAAGCCCCAATGCTCGCCGATAAGTAAAATTGTTGGCCCTCCAGAAGGAAGGGTTTCGTCAACATCCGAAGCATTTTCTCGGCCACTCTCACGACTTCATCTACCCCGTGGATACTGGACAGCATCACAATAAACTCGTCACCGCCCAGACGGGCAATTATATCTTGTTCCCCCACGCACTCTTTTAGTTCTTGAGCCACGTGTTGCAGAAGAGAATCTCCGGTTTGATGGCCAAGCGTGTCATTGACGATCTTGAAGCGGTCCAGATCGATCATCATGACGGCGAGCTTCTTGCCGTCCCGCACCCTATCTTCCATTGCTTCGGACAATTTCTCCTTGAACAGTAAACGGTTAGGCAGTCCGGTAAGCGCGTCCTGATAAGCCAACTGGGTAATTCTGGCCTCGTTTGCTTTCTTTTCGGTGATATCCGTTAAAGATCCGATGATTCGAACCGGCCTGCCCGCTGCATTCCAGACGATATCCCCAGCTAGGAAAATCCATAGGAACCGACCATGGAATCCTCGGATACGAAATTCCAATTGAATCGGAAGATCCTTCCGATAGGGCTGCATGAAGGATAACCGCAAAGCCTGCTGATCCTCAGGATGAACGAGCTCCAAGAAAGAACCTGGGGCGTCCGTCAATTCAGCGCTAGCCCGGCTTAGAATGTTGTGAGCGCGGATATTCCAGTCGATCTTATTCGTTTCCAGATTCCAGTCCCATATACCGTCGTTCGTCGTTCTCGATACGATCTCCAGCTTCTCGGCAATCGAGCGGATTTGGTCGAAGAGCATCTCTCGTTCCAACGCTACGGCGAGAATCGTGAAGCTATGGCGGGAAAGATCGTTCGCGACGAAATTGTTCAAGGGATCGAGCGGACCCGCAAGAGCGATGTAACCCCAGTTCTGCAGGTCGGACTTGACGGGATGCAGGATGACGATATCCTCCCCGCCCGGTACGGTTCCGGGAGGCAGATAGTCGATCGGCGGAAAATGATGCAGCTGGTACTTCTCCCCTAGCGGAGGTACCGCATCGCCATTCTTGCTGAACACTTGGCGCACGACCAGATTCCGTTGGCCGTTCGTATCCTCTTCCCATAAAGCCAAGCAACCCCAGTGAGACAAGTTCCAGAAGAGATTAGAAATATGTATTCTATCTTCCTTCGTTGCCAGAATTAATCCTAGGGTCATCTTATAATTGTTGACTGTTATGTTATGGAGCGAAATGCGAAGCTGGGTAAGGCTATGCATGTAATTATCGAAGTCGCTTGCCGACGAGAATTGCGTTCTCTCAGCGCAAGCGCATGAGGAACGGACGATGAATCGGGCGGGGACGATCGACTCGTTTCCCTCTACAGCTCCCCCCTCCAGCATCTCGAATACTTTGCGGACGGCTTCTTTCGCCATGTCCTCGAACGGCTGGCGAACCGTTGTCAGGGATGGATAATTAACGGCCGATTGATGGATATCGTCAAATCCGATTACCGCGTAATCCTGAGGGACGGAATACCCCTTCGATTGCAGGCAGTCGATGACCCCTAAGGCGTTTAAATCCGTACCTGCGGCTACCGCGGTGAAGGAAACCCCGCTTAGAAGCAGCTCTTCCGTAGCGTTAACGCCGCCTTCCAATATATTATCTTTCGTCTTGATGACACGACGCTCGTCGAATGGCAATCCCCGATCTTCCAAAGCATCCCGATAGCCTAAGTAGCGTTCTTGCAAATCGTACTGATCCATATTGCCTACGAACGCAATGTCCCGATGGCCGTGATCGATCAGATGATGGACTGCGGCATTCATGCTTGCGCGATTATTGACAAGTACGGAATGCCCTTGCGGATATGGCGATTGAAAACCTACGCATACGAAAGGCTTGTCGCTTTTCTCCAGCAATTCTAGAAAAGATGCGCTTGCCGAAGGCAATATCAATATCCATGCATCGACGAGATCGAAAGCTATGGGCTCTTCCAATGCGGTGATTCCCAAATAATCATCCGCGACCTGTATGGCGAACAGCTGCGACCGCTTCTCGCGAACCGATTGATGAATGTATGGCAATAACCGTCCGTAATATTCTCCGTCCAAGTGCGGCGCGATTACCCCAATCCGATAACCCTGAGCCATGTTGGTCCCCGCCTTCTGCATGTAAGTAACGAATACGTGTGTGTATTGACAAGTTTCAACATTTTACCTCGAAATCCTCTAACCGGATCCGGATATGCAAAAAAAATTACGGCTGAGCATTCGGACATTCTTCTAGCATATTTTCGCGGCCTTATTTCCCTTATCGGAAAGTATGGCAGTCCTTGAGAGCGGAAAAGCCGTTTTTCTCGTTACGGATTTGCCCAGATTGACCTCTACAGCGAAAAGAGTTCCAAATACCTAAGACTTTAGTTAGTACGATTTCGTTACTATTAAGGCGCCATTCGTCCGCGGCAGGGGGATTAGAGAGTTGAAGAAGAGGAGGTTTTCCCGTTAGACTATCTTGAGAAGCGATGAATTTCTACATGTGAAATCGGAGGTGGGGTTTTTAGATGAAAACAGTCGTCGTTGGAGCAGGGGCCATAGGAGGTTTCATCGCCGCACGTATGCTTGAAGCGGGGTTAGACGTTACTCTTCTTGTTCGCGAGGGAAGAAAGCAGAAACTGCAGGCACACGGTCTTGTGGTGAAAAGCCCGACCGGCGATCACGAAAGTCGCCCTCCGCTGCTGGTTAGCGGCGAGGTTGGCGGACCGTTCGATCTCGTGATCATGGCCATCAAAGCTTATGGGCTAAACGAGGCGATTGAGCAGCTCCGGCCTTATCTTCATCCGCATACTGCAATCCTGCCCTTCCTCAACGGAATGAAGCATATGGAGCAGCTCGCCGAGGCTTACCCGGGACAGCCCTTGCTAGGCGGCGTTGCCCGTATCGAAGTCACATTAGGCGAAGATGGGGTTATCCATCATTTGACACCGAACCATCAGTTTACTTACGGTAAATTCCGCAATTTCACGGAACCGCAATACGAAGCGCTTAGAATAGCCCTGTCGGTCGTTCCCTTGTTCGCGGAAAAGTCCGATATCGGGCGCGATCTCTGGGAGAAGTATGCCCTCATCAATGTGCTTTCCGGGTTGACGTCGCTCTTCCAAGCGTCCGTCGGCGATATTCGGGACTCCTCCCGGGGCATGGATACGTTTAAGCAGGCTTTTCAGGAAACGTCGGAGGTCATCCGCCTTGCGGGCGGCAAGTTAAGCGAGGGGCTCGTCGAGAAGCAATTGAAGATGATTGAAAAATGGCCCCGAGAAAGCACGTCCTCCATGCTCAGGGATCTCTCGCTGGGTTTGCCCACGGAGTCCGAGCATATCCAAGGCTATTTATTGGAGCTAGCCCATCGATACGGATGTTCCGTCCCCCTGTTAGAAATCATCCGCCAGCGGCTGGAGATTTACGAAAATCACCGAATAGCTGCCTTTAAATCCTCTTAGCGTATTCGTCTCCCCAAGCTTTCATGCTTTGAATGATCGGAGTGAGGGTGGCTCCGAATTCGGTTAACGAATATTCCACCTTGGGCGGAACCTCGTTGTACACTTCGCGGTGGATGATGCCGTCCGCTTCCAGCTCCCTGAGCTGCAGCGTAATCATTCTCTGGGTCACGCCCGGCATTAACTTGCGAATCTGGTTAAAGCGTTTCTTCCCCCAAGCAAGTGGTAGAGGATAATCCCCTTCCACTTGCCCCCGATCACGTCAAGCGTCGCTCCGACCGAACACGTATATTTGTTCCCTTTCCTCGTTACTCCCACGTTATCGTCGCATACCGTTGTTTCCATTTTCCACCCCTCCATCTTGGTATAGCCAATAGTATATTTACTGATACTATACCACATAAATGTGCGTACTATTAATTTCACACCTTAAGTTATACACTAATTTACACGAAGGAGGAATTCAATAATGGTTATTTCGAAGGAACAAATATTAGATGCCTACCGATTCCGGCACGCATGCAAAGAATTCGACCCCGGGCGCCGAATTCCGGAGGATGATTTCTCGTTTATTCTCGAAACAGCTAGGCTGTCTCCAAGCTCCTACGGGTTCGAGCCTTGGAAATTCGTCGTCCTGCAGAATCCGGAGATCCGCGAGAAGCTAAAAGCCCATACCTGGGGAGCGCAAAAGACTCTGCCGACAGCAAGCCACTTCGTACTCCTATTCGCGCGCACGAAACAAGAGCTGTTGCCGGAATCCGATTACATCCAATCCATCATGAAAGACGTTCAACAGCTGCCTCCCGAGGCGGCCGAGAACAAGGGACGCGTCTACCGTAAATTCCTGGAATCCGACTTCAAACTCCTCGACCGCGAAGGGGCGACCGATGATTGGGCGGGGAAACAGACGTATATCGCGCTTGGCAATATGATGACGGCAGCGGCTCTCATCGGTATTGATTCCTGTCCGATCGAGGGGTTCGAGCAAGACCCGATCAACCGAATTCTTCGGGAGGAAGGGATCAATGACGGCGAGAGTTTCCATCTCGTATGCATGCTTGCCTTCGGTTACCGGGTGCGGGAGCCCCGTCCGAAGACAAGACGGGAAATGAGCGAAATCGTCGAATGGAAATAAAAGAATGGGGCGGTCTTCCGCCCAATGTCATTAAGTTAAGGCGCAGGGCCAAAAATCAAGAAAAAGAGCAGGTTATCGAAAAGATAGCCTGCTCTTTTTCTTGCGCGGAAAAGAAAAAAGGACTTGACAAGTAGGTGAAATCGTGTGGC
>NZ_SOMN01000046.1 GCF_004564235.1 Cohnella luojiensis | reverse complement strand
CAAATGGATTGAAAGGCTTAACGGATAGATACAACGACTTACGGAATATTTCATGAACCGCCGTATACCGAACGGTACGTACGGTGGTGTGAGAGGTCAGGGGTTAATCACCCCCTCCTACTCGATTACTAAAAATTGGCACCAAACATCCTCCCACAAATTGGCAAGTAACAAACACCCCGCCCCTGAGTCTAATTATCAAGGAAACTCAGAAAGGGTGACATAGCATGAAGAGAAGAACTAGCTTCCTTGCAAGCGCCGCGTCTACGCTGCTGACCATGACGCTGCTCCAAGCAGCGCCGGTATATGCCGAGGTGAATCCGTCGCAATCTGTATTTTTGGATGGGAAACCTTTGTCCTTTCAGACTCAGCCCGTTATAGAAAACGGTTATAGCCTAGTTCCGATGCGTACGATTTTCGAGGCCGAGGGCGCGAAAGTTTCCTGGAACAATAAGACGCATACGGTTACCGCCGTTAAAGAAGGCGTCGTCCTTACATACCGAATCGGAGAAACGACCGCTTATAAAAACCAAGAACGGCTGACGCTCCCCGCACCGGGTAAAATTATAGACGAGACGACGATGGTTCCGCTGCGATTTATTAGCGAAACGCTAGGTAATCTTGTGAAATGGCATAAGTATTCCGGTTCGATCACGATATCATCCGCGAATGAGTATGAAACCGCGATCGAATACGGAGTTAACCTGCGCGTTGCTCCCGGTAAAGAAACGGATTCCGATGTCATCCGAATGCTTCCGAAAAACGAGAAAATCCACGTCATCAGAGAAATAAACGCGGATTGGTTGGAAGTACAGACCAAAGACGATACGATTGGTTTCATCTCGGCCAAACCGGCGTATACCGATTACACGAGCCCGGCGCTCGCCGATAAGCAAGCAGACGAGCTGTTCGCTTTCGGATCCAAATTCCTGGGAACCCCTTACGAGTTCGGTGCCGATCCCGGCCAAACCGAAACGTTCGATTGCTCTTCTTTCGTCCAGCATGTATTTAACGAAGTGTTGTCCATTGATCTGCCGCGAGTCTCCTACAACCAAGCCGAGGAAGGAAAAGAAGTCGAAATCGATCAACTGCGCAAAGGCGATCTTCTGTTCTTCAGCGCTCGCGGGATCGAGATCGGGCACGTGGGCATCTATGCGGGAGACGGTCGGATCCTTCATACGTATTCGAAAGTGAAAGGCGTTCACTACGGAGAATTCAACGAATCATGGAAGAAGCGTTTTGTCACGGCCAAAAGATTATTCTAAAGTCGCTCACTCCATAACCTGAATAATAATCGCAACAACAGGTGCAAGCTTTCGGGCTTGCGCCTCTTTGCGTTATCGAATTGCAGATTTTGTGAACGGCTTTGGAGAAATCGTCAGTTCGCTCGCAGCAATTCATCATCCGTTTATCGATTTTGCTCATATCGCCGCCTCTGACAACTCCAGTAATCTGTGGGAGAGATGCATTGCATCTCATTATTCTAGTGGCGGAGGGGTTAGGACTTATGAAGAGATTTATAACGGGTACTCTGATCATCATGATGTTGGGCACGTTGTTAATAGCTTGTTCTTCTAAAGGGGAGAACGAATCCAAGGATGAGCCTTCAAACAGTGCGAGCAGTCCGGCAGCATCAACGAGCGTGGAAGGAAACGATGCGGCTGTATACCCGATGAAGACAGATAAGACTCTCACTTATTGGGGAGAAATGACCGGTAACATAGTGGGCGTGAAAGCAACGCACGAAGAAGTGCCGTTCTTCCAGGACTGGCAGAAGAAAACGGGCGTTAAGCTCAAATTTACGGCGCCTCCCGCGGGGCAAGCGAAGGAAACGCTTAACGTCATGCTGGCTTCCGGCGAGCTGCCGGACATGATCGAGTTCAACTTCCTGAGTGAATTTCCGGGAGGTCCCGAGAAGGCGATCGGCGATGGTTATATTCTGAAGCTGAACGACCTGATCGATAAACACGCGCCGAACTTGAAGAAATTCTTGCAGGAAAATCCGGCAATAGACAAGATGGTCAAAACGGACAACGGCAGCTACTACGCTTTCCCGTTCATTCGTTACGATGAATATTTGCGCGTGTTCCAAGGGCCGATCGTCCGCAAGGACTGGCTCGATGAACTGGGCTTGCCCGTCCCTGAGACAATCGATGAATGGACGACGATGCTGCGGGCGTTCAAGGAGAAGAAAGGCGCGGCTGCTCCATTCGCGGTCAATAGCAAGCCTAGGTTCTTCAACGATTCGTACAACGGTGCCATTATGGGAGCATTCGGCGTGAAACGGGACTTCTATCAAAAGGATGGAAGCATTAAATTCGGCCCTGCCGAAAGCGGTTTTAAGGAATACTTGCGCTTGTTCCAGACGTGGTATAAAGAAGGCTTGATCGACAAAAATATCGCAACCGCGGATGGCAAAGCCGTCGACAGCAACATGGCTTCCGGAGCAACCGGTGCAACGATCGGCAATGCGGGCGGCGGTATCGGCAAGTGGCAGCCGCTAGTCGAAGCCAATGACCCGAAAGCCTTATTAGTCGCGGCTCCCTATCCGGTCTTGAACAAAGGAGATACGCCGATGTTCGGCCAGAAGGACAATGCGTATTCTTCGGGAGGAATCGTTGCCGTTACGGCTTCTTCCAAGGATCCCGAGCTGGCGGTCAAGCTGCTTGATTACGGCTACAGCGAGGAAGGCAGAATGTTCTTCAACTTCGGCACGGAAGGCGTCAGCTATAACATGGTGGACGGATATCCGAAATATACCGATCTGCTTATGAAAAATCCGGATAAGCTGGCTCCGGCGCAAGCGATGTCGCTGTACGTTCGCGGCAGCTATAACGGGCCGTTCATTCAAGACAAGCGGTATGCGGAGCAATTCTTCGCCCGTCAGACGCAGCGCGATGCTGTCGACATATGGAAGAAGACGGATGTCGCCAAGTACGCCTTGCCTCCGCTGACGCCTACGCCGGAAGAGAGCTCGGAGTACGCTACGATCATGAACGATATCAATACGCTGGTCGATGAGATGACGCTGAAAATCATTCTGGGTTCGGAGTCGATAGATAAATTCGAGAGCTACGTCGACAAAATGAAATCGCTCAACCTGGATCGGGCCATCGAAATCCAGAGCGCGGCTTTGCAACGCTTCAACAATCGTTAAGGGATGAGAAACGGAGGGGGCGAGCGAGCCTCTGCCCTCTCTATTCGAACTGAGGTGGGCAGGAATGAACCGATTAGTACGCGATTTCGTAATGAACAAATATTTGTACGTCATGATGATTCCGGTTATCGCCTACTATGTCGTTTTTCATTACGCTCCTATGTATGGCGCACTGATCGCGTTCAAAGATTACTCTCCCATGAAAGGGATTTGGGGCAGCGACTGGGTCGGGCTGAAGCACTTCCATGACTTTTTTAACAGCTACTATTTCTGGCGCATCTTGAAAAATACGATAGTCATCAGCTTCTATTCGCTCATTTTCGAATTTCCCGCACCCATTATATTGGCTCTGCTTATCAATGAGGTTCGCAACAAGGCATTCAAGCGCGCGGCGCAGACGATCACGTATATGCCTTATTTCATATCGTTGGTCGTCATATGCGGCATCGTTACCGATTTTACGAACGCGGACGGAATCATTAATCGATTGTTCGTGTCGCTGGGTTATGACGGACAGGCGATGCTGCAGAAAGCGCATCTATTCCGACCGATCTATATTTTATCCGAAATCTGGCAGCGCATCGGGTGGGAGTCTATTATCTATATCGCGGCATTGATGAGCGTTGATATAGAGCAGTACGAAGCTTCTCGGATAGACGGGGCCAGCCGGCTGAAGCAACTCTTTTACATTACGATTCCGGGCATCATGCCTACGATCGCTATCATGCTTATTCTGCGCATGGGCAATCTTCTGAATGTCGGCTTCGAGAAAATCATTCTGTTGTATAATCCGGCCACGTACGAAACCGCTGATGTCATTTCGTCCTTCGTTTACAGGAAAGGGCTTCTGGAATTCGGTTGGAGCTACAGCTCGGCGGTTGGGCTATTCAATTCCGTCATCAATCTATTCTTGCTGGTTATGGCCAACTCTATCAGCCGGAGAATCAACAACAGCAGTCTATGGTGAGGTGAGATCGGTGAGAAGAAAAATAGGATTCGGAGAACGAGCGTTCGATGTCGGAGTGTATTCGGCGCTGATCTTTCTTGTAGTCCTAACCTTGTATCCGTTGCTTTACGTACTATTCGCGTCGTTCAGCGAAGCCGATCAGCTTATCGTCAATAAAGGAATTCTATGGAAGCCTCTCGGCTTCAGCCTCGAAGCTTACGAGAGCGTCATGCGGAACCCCGGCATTCTGAACGGCTACCGCAATACGTTATTCATAGTCGCTGGAGGATTGTCCGTCAATTTGATCATGACGGCGCTTGGCGCTTACGTGCTTTCCAGGAAAAACGTGCTGTGGAATAATGCTTTTATGATTTTTATCGTATTCACGATGTTTTTCCACGGGGGATTGATACCGCTCTATCTGGTTGTGAAGGGAGTAGGCCTGCTCAATTCGTTATGGTCGACCATCATTCCGTTCGCGGTCAGTACGTTTAATCTCATCATCATGCGTACGGCGTTCATGAGCGTTCCCGACAGTCTCGAGGAGTCGGCGAAGATCGACGGGGCAAATCATTTTACGATTCTGTTTCGTATCATCATTCCGCTCTCCATGCCGGTAATTGCCGTCATGATTTTATATTACGCAGTCGATAAGTGGAACGGCTGGTTCTATGCCTCCGTGTTCATACAGAGAAGAGAACTGTTTCCGCTGCAGCTCGTGCTAAGGGAGATTCTGATCTCGAACGCCACGGACAGCATGTCCGCCGGCGCCGATGCGGGTGATCGCTTCCAGATTGGAGAAACGATTAAATACGCGACGATCATGGTTGCGACAGTTCCGATTTTATGTATTTATCCGTTTGTGCAGCGCTTCTTCGTAAAAGGCGTCATGATCGGTTCATTGAAGGGGTAACAAAGCGCAATAGGGAGGTATCTGAAAAATGGGGAAAACGATAACGGGGAAGCTCGACTTTCACGCCGTGTGGGAGCAAATCTTAACGAAGGTTGACGGGATGATCGTGCAGATCGGGGATAAATCTCCGCACGTCGCCGGGGCGGACGGCAAGTATGACGATATGCGAATCGACTGGTGGACATCCGGATTCTGGCCGGGCATTCTCTGGATTGTCCACGATATGACGGGAGACGATCGCTATAAGGAGGCTGCTTGGCATTGGGATGAACGGCTCGAGCGGTTAATGCTCGAGCCGAATCGCTTCCATCACGACGTCGGATTTCAATTTCTGCCTACCGCGGTCATTAAGCATAGTCTTACGCAAGACGAGGATGCCGTTCGCCGCGGTTTGTTCGCCGCCAACTTCTTGGCGGGGCGCTATAACCTAAACGGGCGTTTCATACGTGCATGGAACGGCGATCATCAGCGCGGTTGGTCGATCGTGGACACGGCAATGAATTTGTCGCTGCTATTCTGGGCAACGAAGGAAAGCGGAGATCCGCGCTTCGGGCATATCGCGAAGGCGCATGCGGATACGGTGGTGAGGAACTTTATCCGCGACGACGGTTCGGTCAACCATATTATCAGCTTCGACCCCGAGACAGGCGAGTTTCTGGAATCGCTCGGCGGTCAGGGAGCGGCGCCGGACTCCGGCTGGAGCAGGGGAACCGCATGGGCCTTGTATGGCATGACGATTGCTTACCGGTATACGGGGAATGCCGTCTACTTGCACGCGGCTCAACGCGCAGCTAATTTCTTCATCGCCCACCTGCCGGAGGACCATGTGCCGCATTGGGACTTTAGAGCCGAGACCGCGCTGGACGATGAACCGCGCGACAGCTCGGCCGGCGCCTGCGCTGCGTCCGGGCTGATTGAACTGTCGCTGCTGCTGTCCGAGAGAACGGGAAGGGTATACCGGGCCGCAGCTGAACGCATTCTGCAGTCGCTATATTACAACTATGGCACGTGGGACGATGCTGGCCATGAAGCGATTTTGCGCCACGGTACAGGTAATAGGCCGACAGGACAGAACGTCGACGTTTCGCTGATCTACGGGGACTATTTCTTCGTGGAAGCGATCGCCAAGCTGAACGGATGGAAGCATCGTATTTTTTGAGTACAAGGAATTGGATGTTTTATCAATTGAATTAAACGATTTCAACATTTCACAGATCGGGTTTGCTGCTGTAAAATGAAGGAAGGATGGAGGGCTGTCATCGTCCTGGAGTCTACGAATGCGAGGAGAGCGCGATTTGAAGATTCGACACTTATGGCAGAAACGCAAGAGCATCGTTTTTGCGTGGCTTATTTCCTATAGCGTCGTTCTATTCGTTATGACGATGATCAGTTTAATCGTCTATGCGCAGTCTAGCAAAGCGCTCAAGAGCGAAATTCACCGTGCCAACGACTCGTTGCTGAAGCAAGCCCGATATACGATCGATACGCAGATCGATCTGATGAAAAGGTTGAATATGGAAATCACATGGAATGCGAAGCTGCAAAGCCTGATGTATTCGACTAAGTCTCCGGGAGACGCGCAATTCTCCGCCTACCAATTGGTGAAGGATATGTTGACTTACCAAACCTCGTATGCCTCGATCGACGAATTTTACGTGACTTGGGAACAGGAAGATTCGTTGCTGAGGCCCGGCAATGTGCGTGATTTGGAAACCGCTTTCAATACGATCCATAATACGGGCGATATCAGCTACGAGCAATGGATGCATACGATTAACAATACGGAGAGCAATCGTTTTCTATTGCTTCCCCGCCTGGATTCGGCGTCTTCGCGAACCTCGATCGCTTATTTGACGCATTTACCTAAAGATTTGAATGACCGCAAAACGGGAACGGTTGTCGTCATGACCGATAGGGACCGGTTTCAGGAGGCGGTTGAAAGCATTTCGGGCTTCAGCGGAGGACAGGTGCTTATTCTGAATCAGGATAACGAGGTACTTCTGTCCAATCTGCCGGTGTCGGTCGATCAGGATCGCATTGTCGAGCGGTTGTCTGTCGGCGGAGGGACAATGATCTCGCCGTCCCGAGACGGCGGTTCCGAGCTGTTCTCGATTTCGTCGTCCGTATCCGATTTGAAATACGCCTTGGTCATACCTAGCAATATTTACTGGGAGAAAGCGGAATACGTTCGTAAGTTCACGTATATCAGCATTCTGATCAGCTTGATCGGCGCCGGCGTGTTGACGTGGTTTTTTATGCGCCGCAACTATTCGCCGATTCAGCAGCTCGTGCAGTCTTTATCGGACAAAAACGGGGAGCGGTCGGAAGGAAACGAGCTGAGTTTCATTCAACGGGCGATTTCACAGACGCGCAGCGAGAAGGAGCGTATCGCGCTGCAATTGCAAATGCATCAGCATGCCCTGCGCTCCAACATGTTGAATCGGTTGTTTAAGGGCAAGCTGGACTCGCCCGTGCCTTACGAGGAAGCGTTCAAATCATTTAACATGAAGCTGCTTTCGGACCGATTCGCGGTCATCCTGTTCATGGTGGAGAACGACGAGAGCCTATCCTCCAAGCTGTCGGGCATTGATGCGAACGAACGGCGCAAGCTGGTACAGTTTATTATTACGAATGTAGTGGAAGAGCTGGCGGGTCGGCATCAGCATGCGGGTTATGTGGCCGAGATTGACGATATGATGGTCTGTCTAGTCAACTTCGCGGAAGCGGAAACGCAGAGCTTTAAGGAGGACCTCTACGCTATCGCAACGGAAGCGCAGTCGTTCCTGCTCCGATTTCAGATGGATCTGACCATATCGATAGGCGGCATTCACCTTTCGCTGGCCGGTATCGCCGAGGCTTATCAGGAAGCGGTTGACGCGATGGAGTACAAGATGGTGCTCGGCAAGCGCGAAATCATAACGTATGACGAGATTCGAATCGATCCTGCGGACAATCTCCGGTTCGGTTATTACTATCCGCTTCAGCTGGAGCAGCAAATCATCAATTGGATCAAAGCCGGCGAGTACGAGCAGGCTTCCCGATCGATGAGCGACATTACGCAGCGGAATTTCAACAAGCCGATCGTGTCTCTCACGTTGGCTAGATGTTTGATCTTTAACCTCGTCGGCACAATGGTCAAGGCCATTAACGAGCTCGGAGACGGCGAGAGCAGCGTTCTAGGCGACAATCCGCTATGGATGGACAAGATCCTAGCGTGCGATACGATACAGGAGATGCAGCAGGAGCTTTTCGGACTGCTTGAGGAAGTATGCGCGTTTGCCGCGGCTACGATAGAGAAGAACGTTTCTCAGGAGCGCGCCGAATCGCTGCGAGGATTGGTGGAGAAGGTAACTCGTCATATCGAGGAGCATTACGACGATTCGAGCTTGAACGTGAATACGATCGGGGAACGCTTTGATTTGAAGGGCAGCTACTTATCGAAATTGTTCAGAACCCAGAAAGGCGAAGGCCTCTTGGATTACATCAATAAGTTCCGTATCGATCAAGCGAAGCGGATGATTAAATGCAGGCAGGACTCCATTGCCGAAGTGGCCAAGCATGTCGGCTACAACGAAGTGGCGACCTTCATTCGCGTATTTAAGAAATACGAGGGGATTACGCCCGGAAAATTCAAAGAAATGAACTGATTGGTTCGTAACGGATCTTCGCAAGGGGGGCGGCGGATGAGAACAAAAGCGAATAAGGCAGCCATCGTTCAACTAATGCTCGTTGCCGCGCTGTTATTTGTATCCTGCTCGAATTCGAAACCGGACGTATTGGAGCAAACCGGGAGCGTAGCCTCCGCGGCGGCTTCGGCTCGAACCTCAGCAGATCCCGGTGCCGGGCAGCTATCGTATTGGAGTGAAATGAACGGCAATGCGGCGAGCATCAAGCCCAGCTTTCAAGAGGTTCCCTTCTTCCAGGAGTGGCAGCGCCGGACTGGCGGCAGCCTGAAATTCATTCAGCCTCCGGCCAATCAAGCCAGAGAAGCGATTAACGTGCTGCTGGCATCCGGCGAGTTGCCCGATATGATGGAATTCGAGTGGGACAGCTTCCCGGGAGGTCCGGAGAAGGCGATTGCCGATGGTTATATTTTGCGGCTGAACGACGTCATTGGACGCTATGCGCCGAATTTGAGAATATACTTGGACGAGCATCCGGAGATCGACAAGCAGGTCAAAACCGGCGCCGGCAGCTACTATGTGTTTCCGTTCATTCGCGGAGACGATCGGCTGCGAACGTATCAGGGTCCGATTATTCGCAAGGACTGGCTTGATGAGTTGGGGTTGCAGACGCCGGAGACGATCGATGATTGGTACACGGTGCTAAAAGCTTTCAAAGAACGCAAGGGCGTTGATGCCCCGCTGACCTTTCTTGGCGTGCCCAATCCGTTATCCGGGGTGGAGGGCGGAGCCTTCGTGGGCGCCTTCGGCATCAAGAAAGGATTCTACTTGGATGAGGGGCGCGTCAAATTCGGCCCCCTGGAGCCGGACTACAAGTCGTTCCTGGCCTTGTTCCGCAAGTGGTATGCCGAAGGGCTGATCGACAAAAATATCGCGACGGTCGACACCAAAACGCTGGATGCGAATATGATCTCGGGAAGAAGCGGCGCAAGCGTGTGGAACGCCGGAGCGGGCATTGGAACTTGGCAGCCGTTCGTACGGGAGAAGGAGCCCAACGCGCAATTCATTCCCGCTCCTTATCCGGTGCTGAATAAAGGCGAGAGACCGAAGTTCGGACAAAGAAGCTATGCTTATGCAGGATCAGGCGGCGTTGCGATATCCGCCAAGAGCCCTAACGTCGAAGCGGCGGCCAGAATGCTGGATTACGGCTACAGCCCGGAAGGCCACCTGCTTTTCAACTTTGGCATCGAGGGGCTTAGCTACGAGATGAAGGACGATTATCCAACCTACACCGACCTGATCCTGCGGAATCCGGACAAGCTGGCTCCTTCGCAAGCACTGGCCATGTATACGCGGGCGAATTACTTCGGTCCTTTCGTTCAGGACATTCGTTACCTGGAGCAGTATTACGTTCTGCCGGAGCAGAAGGAGGCTATGCGGGTATGGTCCGATACGGATGCCGACCTCCATTTGCTAACCCAGGTCCCCAAGACGGAAAAAGAGAGCGCGGAGTTTTCGGCCATCATGCAGGATGTCGAGACGCTTGTGGACGAGATGTCGCTGAAGATTATTTTCGGCATTGAGCCGCTGGAAAGCTTCGAGGACTTCATCACCCAGCTTCGAGAGCTCAGAATCGAACGCGCCATCGAAATTCAGGAGACGGCGCTTGAACGCTAACAATTTGAGTTACGAAGCTTTGCAGGGTATACTTTGTGAGAAATACTCACGAAGTGGAGGCACGAACTTGCAGCTTATCAATCAATCGGAAGTACAACGTAGGATAGATGCACTTAAAGATGAGGATCTTTATATCCATCTAGAGATGACAACGGGAGCATACGCTGCCCATTTAGATAGTTCTAAGCATCCGGCCGCTACTTTCATTACTAATGCTATCATTCGGTATTCCCATGGGTCGATTTCCGGAAGCGGACCTTATCGGGTCGGCTTAAAAATGATGCAGGGATGGGTTTACTCGGAAGGGCTGACTCACTATGAAGAGAGCGAGACGAGCAGATTGATCTTGGCAGGGCATGACAGCCAGGGCAAGCTGATCGTATCCTTGCAATTAAGCCGGAAGCCCTTCGGTAGAGGAGTTGAAGAGTAGAATGGAAAGACATATTCTTGTTGTTCTGCCGCATCCGGATGACGAAGCCTTCGGGATATCGGGAACGCTAGCTATGCATATACGGAATGGAGCCCAAGTCACCTATGCCTGTCTGACATTAGGAGAAATGGGACGGAATATGGGCATCCCGCCATTTGCTAATCGGGTAACACTTCCAGAGATACGCAGGAAGGAGCTCGAAGCGTCCTGTCGTTCCATTGGAATACAGGATTTAAGATTGCTTGGTTTTCACGATAAAACGATCGAGTTCGAGGAACAAGAGCTGTTGGATGAACGGATTGACGCTCTCCTGAAAGAGCTTAACCCCTCGCTGATCTTTACTTTCTATCCAGGCTACAGCGTTCATCCCGATCATGATGCATGCGGAGCTGCCGTTATCCGAACGGTTGGAAGGCTGCCCAAGGAAGATAGGCCTCCCGTCCACTGCATGGCCTTTGCCAAAAATCTTCATCAAGCTATCGGGGAACCTCATGTGATAAATGATGTCAAAGATTATTTGAAGCAAAAGATGGCATCCATACAAGCTCATCGGTCTCAATTCCAAGCAGCTGAATTATTAGGCAGCAAAAAATTAAAAGATAAAGAAATCCAAGAGCGTTTTGGAACGGAACGTTTCTGGATATATCCTTTTTGAAGCCGCAAGTAGTTACAGGTAGATACACGAAAAAACGATCCAGGTTCTCCTGAATCGTTTTTTCTTTTTCATATCTGATGAGTTACGGCATCAAAAAGGATGAATAGAATCGAGTTGCTGCAACCGCGTAATCGCCTCTTGTTACTTTTTGTTTCGGGTTAAAAGTCGCGTGGACCGTTGGTTTAAGGTCATAAGGTCCTTGGGTTACCGTAAAGTAGGCGTTCAAGATATTCATATCGAGAGCCACTTGCACGTAACCTCTTAATTCTGCCGGGATCTCAGCTGCATCTTCGATTGCAACGCGCTCCATCCCGTACTGTACGGTGAGTGCGGTCCCATTTTTGTCTAATGCCTGTTGCTCCAGTCCGAGGCTTTGCACGAATGAATAGGCCAGATCCACCCGCCGTACCGATTCGTTCGGCGAGAAAGTGCCAGCATTCGTTGGAGTCATGACGCCTTTCTGAATTTGTACACCGTCTCGGATTGCCGCTCCTTTGGCGGTAACTGCCTCCACGAATGCACGATCCTCTGCGCCCACATCCGGATAAGAAATGGATCCGTCTCTCGGCAGGAATTGCCTGATCCCAGCGCCCGTAACCAAGTAATTGGCCATCTCCCGACGTTGAATATACTCATTCGGCTTAAAGCTTTTATCCGAATATCCATCAACCAAACGTTCATTAACCGCCAGCTTAATCGCCGATTCAGCCGGATGTCCAGTGATGTCATTCAATCCGGTGAAACCACCCGCTGTTTTGAAGGTTAAAGTACCAGGGATTTGTTCCGGCAAACCGGCTCCACCGGTTGGATTCTCTGCGGCACCCCTTAAACCCCGAACTTCAAGCGTCCAGTTTCCAGGCGTCGGGGAGGTTACCGAAACCGTTCGGTCATAATACAGAGCGAAAAGGAGATTGACTCCCGAACTATATTCCGTACCGTCCGGAGCGATTAAGACCAGGTTAACCGGATTTCCCGAGTCAAGTACTCCTGCCGCATCGATTCGTGCAGCCAATTCGGTTAATCCGGCTGGAACGGTAAACGGATATTTATTGTTCGAGGCTAATGTTACTGGGTTGTAATCCGCAACAAACGGCGTCCGGCTAACGGAGACTTGCACAGAGCTATTGAAGCTTCGGTTGAGATTAACCGTTGTGCCATAGTTTCGTTCCTGGAAGGCTCGATCCACAGCCGCATAGGCGTTAACATAACCTGCGCCGACTTCCCATGGTTCCATTCCGGGCATATTGGTAGCCGTGTCTTGAAGGATTTGCTTGACCTGTGCCGGAGATAATGATGGATTAGCTTCCAGCATCAAAGCAACAATACCGGCTACATGAGGAGTAGCCATGGATGTGCCGCTCATTAAGGTATAGAAAGGCAGATAAGCAGGCTCAATTTGATTAGCGTCATCCGTAATGGCAAGAGAAGAAACCGGCGCCAATACGCGGGTAGAGATGATATCTACTCCCGGTGCTGTAATTGTCGGGCGATCCTCCCAAGTCCAGGTTTCCCCGTCCAAGGTAAAGGTGCCGCCAGCACCCTTCACTCCCCGGGACGAGAAATCCGCCAGTTTTCCTTGTTTATCCCCAGCCGCAACCGAGATAACCCAAGGTGCTTTTGCATATGGATTGTGCGTATCCTCGCCTGGGCCAGAATTACCCGCGGCAAAAGTCGTTACTATACCCCGATCATAAGCCAATTTACTTGCGACATTGACCGGATCCTCCGGGTCAAATCCCCCTGAAGAACCCCACGAATTCGTTATGACTCTGACGCCGAACCTGCTTTGATTGGCGAGGGCATAGTCAAAGCCTCCAACAGCATCCAATATGAGGAGCGCCGCGCCCGAGCCATATCCGACTAAATCGGCCCGCGGGGCGACGCCTTCATATTTAACCGCCGACATGGCTCCAGTCCCGCCTACCGTTCCCGATACGTGCGTTCCGTGGCCGGAGTTGGTGTCGGTATTCGGAACACCTTCAAGATATGTAATGGGTAACAGGTCGCTCAAAGCATGTAGATTCGTCGTACCTGTTGCATTTTCGATCAAATGCGTGCCGTACTGGATATCTTTATGCGTTCCATCTACACCGCTGTCATTCACCACAACGGTCACGCCCTTGCCGGAGACAGGCAAACCCTTATTTGCTGAAGTCATCGATGCGTCCGTACGAACGCGATCAACACCGGTCAAAGCTGTGGCGTCATAGTTATAATACTCTAGTTTTTTATTCAGATAGATAGAACGTACTTCGGGAAGCTTCGACAGTGCCTGCACCTGGTCAGATGTAACCAGCACGCCGGCCATCGGCAAGGATTTTAAAGTAACGCCGGATGTGATCCCGACCTGTTTAAGCAAATCAACTTGCTGCGTGCTCGGAGCGTTATTCCCCCGGAAGGTGACAATCGCTTCGACGGGTGACGAGCTTGTGGCAAGCGCATCGGCTAACAGGGTATCGAGTTTGGCCGGGGCGTTCTGCGTGGAAGCGACGACTGGGGACAGGGCAGCGGACAATGTAGAGATGACGAGAACGGCAATGAGCGCTAATGATTTCAATTTCATTCACATTCCTCCTGTTTTATAGAATCATTCCTAAGGACTCTATACCCAATCACATGCAGCTTCAAACATATGAAATCAGCCTTAGCTCTTAATGGCGCCCATCATGATTCCTTTGACGAAATACCTCTGTACGAACGGATACACCATCACGATCGGGATCGTCGCCACCATGGTCACGGCCATCCGGATGCTTTCGCCGGATACCGGAATCCGTTTGGAGCTGTTGGCGAGCGCTTGCGCCTCCGATACCATGGTTCCCGTCTGAAATTGGTTGAGGATTTTGACAAGGACGGCTTGAAGGGTTTTGAGCTCCGGCTTATACGTATAAATATACGAGTCGTACCACGAGTTCCAGTGGCCGATTCCGATAAACAAAGCAATGGTGGCCAAGACCGGGATGCAGAGCGGGAGGATAATCTTGGCGAAGATCTCCAGATCGTTCGCTCCGTCGATTTTGGCGGACTCTTCAAGCTCCGCGGGTAGTCCTTCAATATAGGTACGTACGAGGATCATTAAGAATACGCCAATCAAGCCGGGGAATATGAAAACCCAGAAGGAATCGATCAAACCGAGCGATTTGATGATCATATAAGTCGGGATCAACCCGCCGCCGAAATACATAGTAAAGATGAAAAACAGCGTAAGGAATCTCCATGCGATCAGTTCGCGTTTGCTGAGCGAATACGCCATCATGCAGATCGCCAGCACGGAGATAGGGGTTCCGATCAGGGTCCGCAGAACGGTGACTTTCACGGAAACGAGCAGCTCGGTATTGCGAAAAATCGTGGCGTAGCTGTCCAAGGTGAAAATCCGGGGCCACAAATACAATCCCCCGCGCACGGAGTCGGTGGCATCGTTCAAGGACACCACGAGAATATTCCAGAACGGATAGAACGTGATGACGAAAATCAGGGCCAGAAAAGCGTAATTGCATACATCGAACACGATATCCGATAACGAAAGCTTTTTCGCCACTTGGCGTTACCTCCCTTAGAACAGCGATTGGTTGTTCAGCTTCTTGGAAGCGAAATTGACGAAAACGACCAGGATGAAAGCTACGACGGAATTGAACAGCCCGACTGCCGAAGCATACGAGAATAGCGAATTTTGCAAGCCGTACCGGAAGGAATAGGTAGATAGGACATCGGAATATTCCCGGTTCAGTCCGTTTCCGAGCAAATAATGCTGGTCGAACCCGGCGTTCAGGACGCCTCCGAGGGACAGAATAAGTAGAACAACGATCGTAGGCTTCAAGTGCGGCAGCGTGATGTACAGGATTTGCTTGAGACGTCCGGCCCCATCTACTTTGGCGGCCTCGTACAATTCCATATTGACTGAGGAAATGGCAGCGAGATAGATGATGGAACTGTAGCCCATCTCTTTCCACGTATTTCCGATGGCCACGATCCACCAGAAATATTGGCCCTTCTGAAGGAATAAAGTGCTTTCGTCGGTCAAATGAAGCCATTTAAGTATGCTGTTGACGATACCGTCCGACGACAGGACCGTTACGATAATGTTGGCCGCGATAACCCATGAGATAAAATGCGGGAGGTAAGAGACAGTCTGCACGGTTTTTTTGAACATGGAGTTTTTGACTTCGTTAATCGCAATGGCGATAATGATCGGCGCAGGAAAGGAGAAAAGCAAGGTCAGCATCGTGGATGCGATCGTGTTTCTCATGATGATGTAGAAATCGCCGTTTCGGAAAAAGTAATTGAACCAGTGCATCCCGACATAATCGGCATGGTAAAGACTTTTCCAGAAGTCGTCTAGCGAAGGTTGATAATCGACAAATGCCATATAAACGCCGGCTATCGGTAAATAAGCGAACAGGACAGCCCAAATAATTGCCGGCGCAAGCATCATCAGGAGATATTTTTGCTCGCTCAGCCTGCGGACCAACTTCTTCTTGGCTTTGCCCGGAGCGGCTTTATTGAGCGGTGCGGTTACGGCCGTTTCCAATTGATGCACCCCGTTTCGATGTAATGTAGAAATTATAGGGCCCGCCGGGCGCGGTCATCAATAATACAATGTGCAGAAACATACGGGAAAACGTCTTTCATTGAAAACGCTATCTTCGTAGAGCCCCGCTCCGTAGTATAATGGGTGTTAATCAAGGGGCAGAGGGGATGCGGCATGTTTTCCATATTTTTAGTCGAGGACGAATCCATAGAACTTGACCTGCTCAAAGACTATATCGATTGGGCGGGTATGGGAATTCGTGTCGTGGGCTCCGCCAAGAACGGCAGAAAGGCATGGAATGAAATCCAATCTCTGCTGCCGGATATCGTTTTATCGGACGTAAGAATGCCCATCATGGATGGACTTCAATTGGCGTCGCTGATTCAGGAACGGTACGAATGGATGAAAATCGTTTTCTTGAGCGGGCATGACGAGTTTGCCTACGTGAAATCCGCGCTCACCGCGGGTGCGGTGGGTTATCTTCTCAAGCCGGTCGATCCGGTCGAATTGTCGGACGTCATGTCCAAGGTGAAGGAGGAGGTGGAGAAGGGCAAACTGCTCCGCCGCTCCAAGCAAATGCTGGTGGACAAAAATATCGGGGATCTTCTAAGCGAAGCCGGCAGCGAAAGCGCCGAGGAATCCTGGCTCGATCTGACGAGATTGGACCCGAATTATCTAAGCCAAGTTTATATATGCGCTCTAGTGCAAGTGGATGACCCGTACGCTCTTCCGGATGCGACGGCAAAGTTTCTGAAGGAACAAGACGATCCCCTTCAAGTGTTTTATTCTCTGATGGAAGCATTCTCGCTAACGGGAACGTTCATCCGGCTTAGTGCAGACCGGTGGTTTCTCGCCGTCCCTTGCGCTGAAGGCGCGGATATCCAATCTTTCTGGCAGACTCTTTCGGAATCGATCCGTACAACGTGGGATTGGACGGCCACGATCGGCGTCTGCGAAACAGCGGGCTTGTTAAGCCAGGCTCGGAACATGCTAATGGAAGCTGAAAAAGCGGTGGATGAACGGTTTTACAGAGGATCAGGCAATGTTATTTATTCCGGAGAGGTGCAAGAAGAGAGCAAAGAGCACGATCACCTCGCGGTTCAGGCTCTTTCGGAAAAATTGCAATGGTCCAGCCTGCCGGATTCCAAGGAGGAAGTCGGCCGCATCTACGACGGAATGGTTCGGTTGCGGGTTCCGAGAAAGACGGTTTACGGGGTAACATCGAATTTGATCCAGGGAATATTCTCGGAATTATCCAAATACGAGGATTGGGCGGACAAGGGATTCGGAGGCTCGAACGAATGGAGCAAAGCCCTCGCAAGAATAGAATCGGTCGCCGGGATCAAATCGTTCGTTCAGGACTTGCTGTACCGGGCCGGCGAATACTTAGAGGAGAAGCATCAGGATCGGCACGCCGTGCTGGTACAGCAAGTGGCCGATATCATAGACAAAGAGTATCCGGATGCCCTGACGATCGAATATTTGGCGGGAAGGGTATACCTGTCCCCCAACTATTTGAGGGTTTTGTTCAAAGAGAAGAAGGGATGCACGGTTCATGAGTATCTGACCAAGGTCCGTCTGCAGAAGGCGCTCGAATTGCTCCGGGACAGAAAGCTGAAGATTCACGATGTCGCTAGGAATGTCGGATTCGACAATACCTCGTATTTCTGTTCTTTTTTCTATAAAAACCAAGGGGTCACTCCGAATGAATATCGCAAAAAGTTTCTATAGCATCTTCTCTCGACTCTATCGGAAAATCAAGAATCAGCGCCTGAGAAGCAAGCTGTTTCTCGTCTACCTGCTCGTCTCGATTCTGCCTATCTCCTTCCTTGTGCTCTATTCCTACCAGACGGTCAAGGACCAGTTGATCCGCCAGGCGGTCGAGAACATCGGAAGCACGATCGACCAGGTAAACAAAAATATCGAGAACAAGCTCGAAATGTACGCCCAAGTCGCGACCCTGCTCTATCTGGATACGCAATTGCGCAACTATCTAATCAACACCTACGAGGCTAAGGATTTATCCTATCTTGACGCGTACGACTATATCAACAAGACGTTATACAAGATGCTCGCCATGAATCCCAACCTGAAATCGATCACGATCTACACGGAAAACAAGTCCCTGTTTTCGGACGGATTATTCATTAAACATATGGAAGCATTGCCGGACGCCTTAAGAGAGCAGTCCCTTCAGGCAGGAGGCAATATCACGCAATTTTTCCCAAACAACCAATCCCCCGCGGAGAAGACCGTCACGCTTGCCCGTTCCTTGAATTATTTGAGCCTGAATTACCCCTACGGCATACTGACCATGGAAATCTCGGAAAGGGAGCTCTTCTCCCTGATCGAGAAGGAAAACAACAACAAAACGATTGTCGTCGCCGACGAGAACGGCAATATCATCACGTCCGGCATCAAAGACAGGAACATCGGCAACATCTCCGAAATCTCCGATATCGGCGGCAAAAAGACGATGGTCATGCAAAAGACGTTGAAAAACGGCTGGGAAACGCTGGTCCTGCTTCCGTACGAGGAACTGCTGGGACAAGCCCAGAAAGCCACGACGAAAATGCTGTTCATTTCGATCGCGTGCATTCTTGCGGCCATCGTCATGATTTACGGCACCAGCAAGTTCATGACCAAACGGATCGAGTTCCTGCTCCAGCAAATCCGCAAGGTAGAACGCGGATCCTTCGCTCTGTCCTTCAAGCCGATGGGAGACGATGAAATCGGCCAGCTGTCCTTTGCCTTGAACAAGATGTCGGTCACCATACAGGATCTGATCCACGACGTATACAAGACGGAACTGTCCAAGAACGAAGCCGAGATGACGAGCCTCCAAGCGCAGATCACTCCCCATTTCCTCTACAACACGCTGGCTTCCATTTCGGCTCTCGCCATCAAAAACAACAATCCCCAGGTCCACCGGATGGCCGACGACTTGGCGAGGTTTTACCGCATTTCGCTAAACAAAGGCAAGAAATGCATCACGATCGAGAAGGAAATCAAGCTGACCGAGCATTACATTTCGATTCAGAAAACCAGATTCGAGGGCCTGTTCAACGTGCATTACGTGCTGGATGAAGAGCTTTATCAGAACACGACTTTAAAGCTGATCGTACAGCCGTTCATCGAGAACTGCATCAACCACGCGATATGGGACGACGAATGCGGAATCAACATCGTCATCAAGCTGGCCGCCGACGGGGATGACGCACTGTTTTCCGTTATTGACGACGGAATGGGCATGCCCCGGGACGTATTCGAGAAGATGCGGAATAGAATCGAACAGCCGGAAGGGTACGGGATTTACAACGTGGACAAGCGGATTAAACTGGCTTACGGAGAGCGGTACGGCGTGCAGGTTTACAGCAGGCTCGGGATCGGAACGTCGGTACAAATCCGCATCCCCAGGACGACGATGTTTCTATGAAAGTCGTTTTCCGTTACGTTTAGTTACTTTGTAATATAGAAAAGTCGCAGGCCAGATGATTAAATTGAAGCTAATCAATAGCGATTTCATGCACATTCGTTTGGAATTGAAATCGCTATCAAACACATTCGAGGAGGAACAGATTAGCGATGAAGACAAAGGGTCAATTTCGTTTGGCGGTAATTATGATGATGTTGGTATCGATGCTCGCGGCATGCGGCAGCGACAACGAGAAACCATCCGCAAGTCCAAGCGCGTCCGAGACCGGCGCGCCCGCAACGGGGGAAGCAAGCGAGAGCGCAAGCGCAAGCGCCCCGGACAGCAAGCCGATCACCTTTACTTTCTTCGATCAGAACGTCGGGGATGCGTTCAACAATCCCGTGGCGCAGGAAGTGACCAAGCGTACCGGCGTTATGTTGGAAATCCAACAGCCTACTGGCAACCCGTCGGAGAAGCTGAACCTGATGCTGGCCAGCAACGATCTGCCCGATTTGATGGCGATCTCGCGCGGCGATCTTCTGAACAAGTACATCGCGGCCGGAGCTCTGACTCCGCTTAACGACCTGATCGACCAATACGGACCGCACATCAAGGAAATGTACGGCGATATGCTGAACAAGACCCGGCATACCGACGGTAAAAACTACTATTTGGCCAACTGGTACGGGCTGGAGCAATATCCGATTTTCGGATTCCTCATGAGGATGGACGTGCTCAAGGAACTTGGGGCGGTCGATAAGGCGGAGAACGGGCAGCCGTTCACAGCTCAGGAATTCGTGGATTTGCTCAAGAGCTATAAAGCGAAATATCCGACGGTAGACGGCAAGTCCACATACCCTTTGACATTTAACGGGGAGAATACGGGGGCAATTACGGGAACGTTCAAGGGCATGTTCGGTTTAATGCCTTATTACGAAACGAACGGCGAAATCAAAGCCGATGTGAAGGACCCGAAATACATCGAGATGATCAAGTTCATGAATTCCTTGTACACGCAAGGTTTGATCGATCCGGAATGGGCAACCAACAAGACGGCGCAGTATGAGCAGAAATTGTCCAGCGGAACGATCTTCTCGACGGCGGACGCATTCTGGAATGCCGGCAAGCCTAACGCGATCCTCAAAGAAGAGGCTAAAGACCAGACCAAGAAGGAAGAGGCTCAGTTCTTCCCTTATAAGGTCGTCGCGGACGGAGTGGATCCGGCCAAGACGACATTCGGTCCGAAGAGCTCCCTCGGCTGGGACGGCATAGGAATTTCCAAGAGCAACAAGGATCCTGTCCGCGCCATCCAGTTCCTCGATTTCCTGGCCAGCGAAGAAGGTCAGTACCTTCTGATGTGGGGAGTCGAAGGCGTGCATTGGGACATGAAAGACGGCAAGCACGTTCCAAAACCGGAGGTACTGGAAGGCTTCAAGAAGGATTGGGGCGGGTATTCCTTGAAATCCGGCATCCGGAAGTGGACCTGGACGATCAAGAACGGTCCCGGATCCGACGGAACGCCTTATGATTTGATCGGCCGTTACGAGACGGACAAAGTCGCCGATCTTGCGATCAAGAACCTGGCGGACACTTCTTTTGATACGGCTCCCTATGACAATTTGGGACCGAGCGGCGGAACGCCGGAAGCGATCATGCAGCAGAAGGTTAACGAGTTAAGCTCCAAGTACTTCCCTCGCATGGTGATGGCTCCGAATGAAGGGGAAGCCGTGAAGCTGTACGAAAAAATGCTTCAGGAGATGGAGACGGCAGGGCTTTCGAAGCTCGAAAAAGTCTATACGGAGAATTTCACCAAACGCGCGGAACTGTGGAAATAACGTCTTTGCAGGAAAAGAGCCGATCGTCGCGTGACTGCGTCTTTCGGCTCTCCATTTATAATCGGGAGGGAAAATGATGAGCAGAACGAAGTTGAAAGCGGTTGCAGTATTACTCGTGTTTTTGATGGGGGTAATGGCAATGCCCGATGTCGGCAACGGTAAAGAGAAATTGAGAATCGAGCAGAACAACCAGGTCGTCTCGGCTGAGAATGGAGAGTATACATTTACCTACGATTTGGATTCCGGTTTGGGCAGCGTTGCCTGGCAAGGCAAAACCGTGCTGCGCGACTTTCATTCGAACTTCAAGCTTTCCGGTAACGACGCGAGATACCGCTCAACCGATCCTGCGAAACGGACTGCCGAATGGCATGACATCGCCGATGACGGTTACGGCAAGGGCGGCGTGCAGCTGACGATCGGCAGCGTACTGGAATCCGGCTTTACGATTCAGCTTGACCTTTACTTCTATCCCGACAAGTCCTACTTCCTAACCGACATGAGCGTGATGGGTCCGGCTTCCCAAAGCATCGAAATCATGGAACCCGTATCCTCCTCCTTCCTTGATATCGGGACGGGCAACGACAAACGCGTCTTTACGACTCCTTATTCGAACAACTTCGATTTCGGAGTCGCTCCCGTGAATGATTTCGGCAACAGCCAGAACGGAGCCGACCGATTCGAGGGCGAACAGCTCAAATGGGAGAAATTCAACGGCGTCAGCCATTGGGTCGCCGCCATGTTCGACAACTCCGGGAAACAAGGCTTCGTGGCGGGCGCCGCGACCGTGAAGAAGTGGAAGAGCAGCCAACGGCTCGGAGAAGCATTAAGCGCGAACGGCCCTTTGACCTCTTTCGGTATCTACAACTGGGGCGGAACGCAAAGCGGAGAGACGGTTACGTCCGACAAGTTTTTCTTGGCCTATTATGACGATTATCAGTCCGGCTTGGAGGAATATGGCGAGGTTTACAACATCGCGGAGCCCCATTTGAAGTGGGACGGAGCCGTTCCGATGGGATATAACACGTATTATTCCCACTACAACTATGCGACGGCAGAAGCGATGTATCCCTTGGTGGATTACATGGCGGAGCATCTCAAACCGTTAGGGTACGAGTACTTCAACTTGGATGGAGGGTTCCAGCCGGAAGCCGGTCTGCCTTTCGACGACGGGATGCAAGCCTTCGCGGATTACGTTCACGGCAAAGGCTTGAAGGTCGGGGGCTACCAGACGCCTTTCACCATCTATGACGCGTGGATGGATCTGCCGGTTCCGGGAACCCCTTATACGCACCGCGATATCTGTCTCAAGGACGAGAACGGCAAGCTCATTCGGACTTATATAGGCACCTATGCCATGGACCTCACCCATCCCGGAGCCCAAATCGCGCTCCGCAGCGCCATACAGAAGTATATCGATTGGGGTTTTGACTACCTGAAGCTGGATTTCATCGACATGGGTATGTACGATGGGCAACATTACGATCCTTCGGTCAATGGAGTCCAGGCGTACCGGATCGGCATGGGCATCATCCGCGATATGGTTCTTGCCGCCGATCGGCCGATCTACATTAACGAATCGATCGCCACTCTGCTCCCGGCGGCCTTCGCTCACGGCAGGAGAAGCGGCTGCGACACGACGATCGGGGTTGACGGCTACTCCGGCATAGAACGACAGGCTTTCAACACGGCCGCTTCGTGGTGGACTAACGGCACGCTTTACGAATACAACGATCCGGACATGATCATTCCGGAGAACTTTGCCCAAGGTTTCTGGTACAAATACAGCCAGAAGGAAGGGAAGCAATTGGCCACGACCGTGGCGATGGGCGGCGGACATTGGCTCGCCGGCGACAACTTTCATTTCCTCTCCCAAGAGAGAATGGACATTCTGGAAAATAAGGAGCTTCTAAAGCTCGTAGGCATGGGCAAGGCAGCTAAGCCTGTGAGCATGACTAACGTGTATCACAAAGGCGAGCGTTCGCCGTCCGTACTGTATTTAACGGATAATAACGGCGACGTCTATGTCGGTCTTACGAATTGGAACACCAAGGGCGAAGTGAGCATCTCGGTCGCTTTCTCCGATGTCGGACTGAATCCGAACGCCAAGTACACGTTGACCGAGATTTACTCCGGGAAATCGCTCGGGAAGGAATCGGAGAAGTTTACCTATACGCTGCCACCCAAGGGGACGGCCATCGTGAAGGTGTCAAAGGGCGGAGCGGGCCGGGAGGAAGGAAGCGATCCGGTGAATTTGGCTCTGGGCAAACCGGTGAACGTATCCTCGACCTGGAGCGATGCCGGATACGAAGGGGATAAACTGAACGACGGCCTTCTGTCCACCCGGTGGAGTGCCGCAAACGGACACGTAAACGGGGAATGGGCGGAAATTGATTTCGGAGCGGAAACCGAGGTCAACAGAGTCGTCATCAAAGAACACAAAGGCGATTACTTCCAAATCGCGAATTACGCCCTTCAGTATTGGGATGGGACAAAATACGTCGATATTACCAAAGGATTCACGGTCGGCGACGACAAGGCGATCAATTTCAAGACGGTTACGACATCGAAGCTCAGGTTGTACATGACGACCAGCTACATTATCCCGTCGATCGAAGAGATCGAGGCCTATCATGATGACGGGAATAGCGGGCCGGTCATCGTGCAAGACAACAGTAATACGGAGTACGCCTATTATTCCGATATTCGCGCCAAGGTGCAACGGATGCAGGTATTCACGCTGAAGAACTCCGACCTGCCTAAGCTCGACGTCTACATTTACGAAAGCTACGTAAATGCCGTTCCGGCAGACGCCTACTATTTCGACATCGTAACGTTAGACGAGAACGACAACCCGAAGGAGAAGATATTTACAGCCTCTCTGCCGGCCTATAACATTCCGGGGAGCGTAAGTCCGTACTCCATCTATCCGATGCTCAAGAATCTGGAAGCGGGCAAGAAGTACGGGCTCATCCTGAAATCGCCGAAATCGGTGGACACGGCCTCTACCGACAACAACTACGGGTTCGCATACAGTGACAACAATACGTACCCGGATGGATACGAGAAGCTTTCTCTGGATGGCGGCGCCACGTGGCAAACGGAAAACAACGGTCAGCGGGATCTGATTTTTACCCTTTACAGTAACGAATAATCGTCGTGAATACCGCGCTATGCTAACCTCCTTAGAGGCGATGCAGCGCGGTTTTAGTTTTAAACAAGATTTGCTCCGACTTCGGCTTTGACAAAACCAAATCATATTTCAACTTGTCGCCCCGAGATTCAGGAAACGCTTCGAACGCTTAGGAAGGTGATCAAGGAGTCAGCGCCTGACGCTAAGGAAACGATGTCCTATAAGATGCCCACTTTCGCGTTGCATGGAAATCTGGTGCATTTCGCCGCTTATAAAAATCATATCGGATTCTATCCGGCTCCGAGCGGAATTATTGCCTTTAAACAAGAATTATCCGCATACAAAGGGTCGAAAGGGGCGATTCAATTTCCTATCGATAAGCCGCTCCCTTATGGATTAATTAGCAGAATCGTTGCATTTAGAGTTGCCGAGAACATAGAAAAGGCAAATAACAAAGCTAATAAGAAGAAATGAAAAAATGAGTAATCCGCCCTGATTGAAAACGGAAAAATACGTCCAATAGATATTAGGTCAAATCTGCATAGGAGGCGATTAAATGCTGAAGGCAGTGGATGTCAACTTGGACGCGGATGAGATGGTGCTTAAGATAGAGAAGGAGAACGAGCCTACCCACATCAAGTATAGCAAGCTGGATCGGTTGGTCATGGTGAAAGAGCCCGTGCGAAAGCTGCTGCGGACGGTCGAAGTGAAGGGCATTGAAGTTCACGTTCGGGGGTGGGAGGAGCCGTTCGTCATTACGAGCAACAAGATCGGCGATTTCGACCGGGTCGAAGGATATTTGCTCAAGGTCGCAGAGAAGTACGAACTAGAGGTCTCTCCGTAACGACATTGTCTGGTAGAGTGAAATAACGGAACGTGGTTCCGTTATATCGCCGAAACTTGAGCCCATGAGTGAAATAGCGGAACGTGGTTCCGTTATATCGCCGAAACTTGAGCCCATGAGTGGAATAGCGGAACCTCGTTCCGTTATATCGCCGAAACTTGAGCCCATGAGTGAAATAACGGAACGTTGTTCCAAAATAATTGAGAAGGTCCATGCAATTACGCGTGGGCCTTCTTTTCTGTAAATCAAACCGGATTTGGCTTACTTTCTTTCCGTAGCGGCTGAGACATACGCAACTGATAATGAGTGAGGTTATGATCGCGCCATCCGATTCGTTGTCATGGTAAAATGAGAGCGGATTACTAGACTCAAGCAGAGTGACCAAGCGGTATCAGGTCTTGAAGGGAGATTTCCTTATGAAAGAATCTACGACTTTATCCGAGGCGTATAAGCACGCCAAATATCCGATAGTTGGCCACGGCAAACGAAATGTGCAAGTGTTGAAAGAAGCATTAGAACAATACGATGGCGATCTCGACAGCGATATGTACGGTTCGGGATCGATCATCGATGAATTTCAGGAGCGAATGGCGGAGTTGCTCGGCAAACCGACGGCGGTGTTCTTTCCAAGCGGAACGATGGCACAGCAAATCGCGCTCCGTATATGGTGCGATGAGGCGGGATTGCGGAAAGTGGCGTATCACCCGCTATCCCACGTAGAGATCCATGAGAAGGACGGAATGAAAGAGCTGCATCACTTGGAGCCCGTGCTTCTTGCAGATGAAACCCGACCCGTTCTGTTAGCGGACGTGCTGGGTATGGAAGAGGGTATCGCCTGCTTGCTGCTGGAGCTGCCGCAAAGGGAGATTGGCGGTCAGTTGCCGGAGTACGCGGAGCTGGAAGCGATATCGGCGCATTGCCGGGATAAGGGCGTTAAGCTGCATCTTGATGGAGCGCGACTGTTTGAAATCCTCCCTTATTACGACAAAACGGCCGAGGAGATCTGCCGTTTATTCGACAGCGTCTATATTTCGTTCTATAAAGGGCTGGGCGGAATTGCGGGCGCCGTTCTGGCGGGAGATCGCGAGTTTACGGAGCAATCGAAAATATGGAAGAGACGCCACGGCGGAGATTTGATCAGCCTGTATCCCTATATTCTCAGTGCGGATTATTACATGAAGCTGCGGCTTCCTAGAATGGAGCAGTATTACAGGGAAGCGAAAGAGCTCGCGTCGCAGTATAACCAAAGTCATGCCATCGTTACGATTCCTCAAGTACCCGTATCGAATATGTTTCATGTTCATGTGGAGATGCCGAAGGAGAAGCTAGAGCCGATCCTCGTCGCCATCTGCGAACAAACGGATATCGGATTCACGAGTTGGCTTAGGGAAATAGACGAGAAGAGCTGCGTGTTCGAGGTTAATATCGGTGACCGTTATGCTTTGCTGCCTCAAGATAAGTTACGGGAAGCATTTCTACTATTGGACGAGCGGCTAAGGAATGGAGCTTGATGGGATAAACGGATGCTTCAAAAACAGGTTATCCTTCTAACGGTTCAAGAAACCGCTTGAGGGATAACTTTTTTTCGAAAAAAATGAACCTTTAGCCCGGGAAAAGGATATATACAACGAATAAAGAAGGGGGTTAATAAATTGAGTCTATCCAAGGAAAAAGCCCAACAGATTTATCTGGAACATTCCACATACATCTATCGGGTCGCGCTACTTATTACCAAGTCAGCAGCAAATGCCGAGGATATCGTACAAGATGCTTTTATTCAATTTTTTCAAAAATACGATACCTTCGATGAAAGTAAGCCAATCAAGCCTTGGATCTATAAAATAGCCCTGAATACCGCGAGGAAGTTACTGAGGAAGCAACGGCGGCTTACGTTATGGAGAATACCACTGGAACAACAAGCCATCTCTCTAGAGAACATTGTGCTTGCGAACGAGGGGAAATTTGAATTATGGGAAAAAATTAATAAGCTTGGACTCAAATATAGAGAAATGATCGTTCTCCATTATTATATGAGCTTTAAGCTTCCGGAGATATCGGAGATACTCGGGATACCATTGGGAACCTGTAAATCAAGACTTCATCATGCACTAAAAAAATTACGAATTTTATTACCCGAAGAACAACAATTTCAATATCCCCTAGAAGAGATCGGAGGGCGTAGAGTATGAATCGGCTTGAATCGAGGATATCCCATACATTAAAAGAACATTTAGACTCACACTTCCCGCAAGCTTCGTTTGATGACGTATGGAAAACCTACTTAGCGGAAAATTCAAATCGTCCGCGCAAAACCGTTTTCATAACTCTATTTGCAATTGTTCTGATCATGACGACGGCGTTTTCTTACTATCGATTCAATTGGGGGAATACAAAGGTCATTGTAAGGGATAGTAACGAGGATCTAACTAACTATAAAACCCCATTGGATACATTCGAGGGCTTAACAGAAGTGGAAGGGGCAAAAACTTATAATCTTATGGAATCCAGAAAAAAAGCTGATTTCGTTATTAGGCAACCTAGCGCCATCAAGCCGTGGGAGAAAATCAAGAGCGTGGGTGTTGTTTTACCCGCCAGGTATAAAAAAGAAGGAAAAACAAGGATTGGCGATGCACCTTTATATTATCTGGATTTGTACGTGAATCCTTCGAACCAGCAAAGGATCGTGGTCACGCAGTCCTATGATGCGAGTATGTCCTCAGCTTTGAAAAAGAAAAGCAACGAAAGTTATTCTATCAGCTATCCGAAGGGATCCCAAATCCTTAACGGCTTTGGAACGGACATTGCAGTATTAATGAATTTGCAGAAGGGACGCTACAACCTTCAAATCCATCATAAAGAAGAAAATAATAACGCCACTTTAATCGATGTATGGGGGAACACGGATCCCGAAATATTGGAGGATTTTGTTCGAAAGTATTTATCAGCAACATGGGAGGAGGAAACTCCTATACCCTAAACTCTATATTTACGTCGATGCCTTATGATCTTGATTACGATAAAACTGCCGAATAGTATCGTCGCTATAGCAACGATGATCGACATAGGAGAGAGATCGATCTGATCGAACGGTTTGGCGGTCGGCGGATAACCCTCGCCAAGGACGGCTAGCTCCGCTTCAGCAGATGCGAGGGGCTTCGTTAATGCGCATATGTTTGTTTCAAGAGATTTAGATTTCAGGCTGGCAGAGACGATATATTCCGTGCCGACTTGGAAATCATCTACACCGCAGCTGGCAGAATCCCTAGCGGTGTAGACGATCACCTGCCGACCGAGCTCTCCCTTCCATACCGCGGAAACCTTAAAGGTTACTTTGACAGGATCTGCCGATGACTTTAAGATTTTGAACCAAGGCGGGGTCACTTTTTCCACCGTGCCCGCGAAAATAGCTGACTTATGTTCAAGCTCTTCCCTTACTTGTTGCTCAGGGGACTCGGGAGACGCGCACGAGCAAGCGTGAGCGGTTTGCGGCGTTATAAGAATTCCCGAACCAAGTAGAATTACGAAGCTTAGGATAATGCCAAATAATCTCATTCTCACATTGACCACCTCGAAAGTATAGACGCATAGAACAGGTTAGTTGTTTCCTTAGATATTAACAATAGAAAGCAGTTATAAGAAAAAGGTACTACAAAGGGCTGAGAAACCCTTGGGGCAGTACCTTTTATTAATGGATTAGCGATGATTTTCATCGTACTATGAACACCAACGAAGTAGTAAGGAGTAAGTAACAATGATTTTCATCGCTGTTGGGATAATTTTCCTCAGATTGGTCAACGATTTCACTCAACAGCGATTATTTTCATCGTACTTAGGACGCCAACGAAGTTGAATGGAGTGAATAACAATGATTTTCATCGCTTTCTGACCCATCGTAATTTGTGGAATCAGGCTGCCCCCAACCTCTCATCTTCTTACTCCGCTTCTATGTGAAGCGCGTCTCCCGGAACCATGACTTTTCCTTTTAAGCCCCGCTCTTCTAGGTTTCTTACGAACAGATCTGCATCTTGCTTGATAGCGGGGAATGTGCTGTGATGCACCGGGATCGCAAGCTTCGCGTTATACCATTCGGCGGCTTGAAGCGCATCGTCCGGTCCCATCGTATAGTGGTCGCCGATAGGAAGGAAGACGACGTCAATGCGATTTCGCTCGCCGATTAGCTTCATATCGCTGAATAAAGCCGTGTCCCCGGCATGTAAAATCGTCAAACCTTCGGCGAACACGAGGAAACCGGCAGGCATTCCAGCATATAAAATCTGTTTGTTAGCCTCGTCTACTATTCCGGAGCTGTGGAAGGCTTGAACCATTTTTGCCTTGGCGAATCCAAGATCGAGGGTACCTCCCATGTTCATTCCAATCGTCTTAGCCCCTTGCCAACCGATATAAGTTGCAAGTTCGACTATGGATACAACGGGAGCGTCATTGGCTTTGGCGATCGGTACCGCGTCAAGAATATGATCCATATGAGCATGCGTTAATAACACGGCATCTACTTTTACGTCTTCGGGCTTTGTTACGGCCTGAGGGTTACCGCTGAGAAACGGATCGATAATGAGCGACTTGTCGCCCGATACGAGTTGAATACTGGAATGACCATGGTAGATAATTTTCATTTCAAATTCCTCCGTAATCCCACTTTTGATATTGATTAATTAGTAGTGGCTAGCCATATTATTAAGTATACATATGCGCTATACGAGATGTCTAATAAGGAGCTAATTTGGCGAAAATAAACCCAAGCCGGAGCTAGGCTTGGGTTATCGAATTACGTATATTGATGTTTATCTTTTCCGCGATTATGCCCTTTTAACTCCGAGTTGCTCGGCTTTCCGTAACCATTGATCCAGCTTCTCTTTCTTCTTAAACTTAACCATTGTGAACTCGGTGATTTTTACGGGTTTGATGCCGACGAAATGCAGAAGGCTGCGCCTCATAATAGTGTGTTGGGCGCTCTTTAAAACTGTATTGTAGTACCAGAGTGGCGTATCCATCGTCACGAGGAGGCGCGCAGTTTTCCCCTTAAGCAGCTGCTTGGGCACAAAAGAAGTAGGTTTTTCGTATTCGAAGGCGAAGCCTGGTAGAAACACCCGGTCGAAGAAGCCCTTCAAGATCGCCGGTATCGAGCCCCACCAATTAGGATAGGCGAATACAAGATGATCTGCCCAGCGGATCGTCTCCTGCGCAGCTACTAAATCAGGCTCTAATTCCGTCCGCTTACGGTAGCCGTACTTCAGAACTGGACTGAACTCGATCTGTCCGAGATCAATGACACGAACTTCCGCTCCACTGCTTATTGCACCTTTCGTATAGGCTTGCGCTAGCGCGTTGGAAAAGCTTTCAGGATTTGGGTGTCCGATGATTACCGCAATCTTATTCTTCATTTTAACACCTCTATGATGATATGATCGTTATATTGCAATAATACGTCCGGAGGCCGGATGAAAAAATGATGAATAACGCGAATAAATTGATCATTCACGCAATGGAAGGAAGAGGTTGAATGAACAGGGACGACGTATCCGTGTCTCTTGTGTTTCCAATAATGAAGACGATGGCGCTTGGCGGGTACGATTGGGATTCCTTTTGCGCTTACGCGGGGATAGATGCCGGTTTGTTCCGAATCCCGGAAGCTCGTATAGTTCAGGGTGACTTTGAACGTATTGTCAATGCAGCTGCCCGATATACCGGAGATGACATGTTCGGGCTTCATCAGAGCCAGCGTTTGAGCCTTTCCGATTTAGGGGTTCTTGGCTATGTCATGCTGCATTCCAAGACTTTGGGAAAAGCGCTATCGGCTTATCAGAAATATAACTTCATCGATTGCAGCGGCTTCAACGTCGACATTGAGGTTCCGGGTGAGGATGTCGTCATTTCCATGTTTCTCAGCAACTCGCTGGAAGCTCCCGGCCGGCACTTTATAGAGTGCATGACGGCCTCCTTCTATCAGACGCTGCTTGCGTTAAGCTGTCGACCTCTCCCCATTAAAGAGATTAGATTCATGCACGCCCCGCCGTCGCAAATCGAAGAGTATGAGGCTGTATTTGGGATTACGCCGCTATTCCATCAGAAAGTCAATTCGCTGCGGTTAAGCAAAGAGATACTTGACTATTCGATTATTGGTTCGGATACGCGGTTATTAGATGTCTTTCAATCGATGGCCGAGGAGGTTAGAGCAAAGCTTACCTCCAATTACTCCGGACTGACGAGCAATCTGAACAAGTGGATCATCGATTGCATGCCGTCCCATTTTCCAAACCTGCAGGAAGCGGCCAAGGAGTTCTTGATGAGCCCTAGAACTCTGCAATCACGGCTAAAGGCGGAGAATACTTCGTATAACCGATTGGCCAATGAGGTTCGCAAGGAGCTCGCTATCCGTTATTTAGCGCAGCCGGAATATACGATCGGAGAGATTGCTTATTTGCTGCATTTCTCCGAGCCCAGTGCGTTCCAGACGGCTTTCCGTAAATGGACGGATGCGACTCCCGGTGAATACCGGCAGCGCGAACGCGAGGAAGTAAGCTCGGGTCGTTTCTAAGGCATGGAATTAGTATTGACATCGCCATGCGATAATGATAAATAAATAAGTGTTGGCACTCGATGGTCAAGAGTGCTAAACTTTAACAAACCCTACTTATCCTTATCGCTCCATACATCGAAAGGAGAATTATCCATGGCGAAGCAGCAGTTCAAAGCAGAATCCAAGAGACTATTGGAAATGATGATCAACTCCATCTATACGCAACGGGAAATTTTCCTCCGGGAACTGATCTCCAATGCGAGCGACGCGATCGACAAGATTTATTACAAGGCTTTAACCGACGACCGCTTGGTTTTCGACAAAGACAATTACTACGTTAAAGTGACCGCCGATAAGGCGACCAGAACGCTAACCATCCGGGATACCGGTATCGGAATGACCAAAGAGGACCTGGAAAATAACCTCGGAATTATCGCGAAGAGCGGCTCGCTAGCGTTCAAGAAAGAAAACGAGTCCAAGGACGGCCACGACATCATCGGCCAGTTCGGCGTCGGTTTCTATTCGGCATTCATGGTAGCGGACGTCGTTACCGTTATCAGCAAAGCCTTGGATAGCGACAGCGCATATAAGTGGGAATCCACGGGTGCGGACGGATATACGATCGAACCGGTCGAGAAGGATTCGGTTGGCACGGAAGTCATCCTCAAGATCAAAGACAACACGGAGGACGACAGCTACGATGAGTTTCTGGAGGAGTATCGCTTAAAGGCGATCATCAAGAAATACTCCGATTTCATCCGGTATCCGATCAAGATGGACATTTCCGGCTCCCGTCGCAAGGAAGGCAGCGACAGCGAGTTCGAGGAATACGAGGAAGAGCAAACGGTCAACAGCCTGGTTCCGATCTGGAAAAAGAATAAAAGCGAGCTGACGGCGGAAGACTACGAGAAATTCTACTCCGAGAAGCATTACGGATTCGATAAGCCGATCAAGCATATCCATATCAGCGTCGACGGCGCGGTAAGATACCACTCCATCCTGTTCATCCCGGAGAACATTCCTTTCGATTATTACTCCAAAGAATTCGAGAAAGGATTGGAGCTCTACTCGAACGGCGTGCTGATCATGAACAAGTGCTCGGACCTGCTTCCGGACTACTTCAGCTTCGTCAAAGGGATGGTCGATTCGGAAGACTTGTCCCTTAACATCTCGCGGGAAATGCTGCAGCATGATCGCCAGTTGAAGCTGATCGCGAAGAACATTCAAAGCAAGATCAAGAGCCAGCTGCAAAGCTTGCTGAAGGATGAAAGAGAGAAGTACGAGGCGTTCTACAAATCGTTCGGCAGACAGCTGAAGTTCGGCGTTTACAACGATTACGGCACTCACAAAGACGTTCTTCAAGACTTGCTGATGTTCTACTCCTCCATGGAGAAGAAGCTAGTTACTCTTGATGAGTATGTATCGAGAATGCCTGAGGATCAGAAGTACATCTACTACGCTTCCGGGGAATCGAACGAGCGGATCGAGAAGCTTCCGCAGACGGAGATGGTTTCCGACAAGGGCTATGAGATCCTATACTTCACCGACGATATCGACGAATTCGCGATTAAGATGCTGATGACCTACAAGGAAAAAGAATTCAAATCCGTATCGAGCGGCGACTTGGGAATCGAAGCGGACGAGAAGGACAAGGACGCGGATTCCGAATCGAACGACAGCAAGGAGCTGTTCGATTCGATGAAGGAGTTCCTGTCCGGCAAGGTGAAGAACGTTCGTGCTTCTAAGAGATTGAGAAGCCATCCGGTATGCCTCACCACGGAAGGCGACGTAACGATCGAGATGGAGAAAATCCTGAACGCGATGCCGAACAATCCGAACGTAAAAGCCGACAAGGTGCTGGAGATCAATGTTAACCATCCGGTATTTCAATCGCTCAAGGATGCGCACGAGAAAGACAAGGAGAAGCTGAACCTCTACACGAGCCTTCTCTACAACCAAGCGCTTCTCATCGAAGGCCTGCCGATTCAAGATCCGGTCGAATTCACGAACGATATTTGCAAAGTCATGGTTTAACGCGAAATGCCATAACGCCAAAAGCCGACCTCTAGGGGCAATGTCATTAAGTTAAGCTCAAAGACAAGACCTGGAATTAAAATGAAATCCGAAACGGCATGGGGAAAAGCCCTGTGTCGTTTGTTTTTTTGGTCCAAGCAAGGAATAAGCGTACAGCAAACAA
>NZ_SOMN01000045.1 GCF_004564235.1 Cohnella luojiensis | reverse complement strand
ACCCATCCCGAACACGACCGTTAAGCCCTCCAGCGCCAATGGTACTTGGACCGCAGGGTCCTGGGAGAGTAGGACGTTGCCAGGCCGGACAACAGAGAAAGCACCCTCGCGGGTGCTTTTTTCGTGTTTAGTTGCAAAGTTAGTTATTACTTAGGTCTCCCCATATTTACTATTCTCTATAGCTATTCAAGGCCAAAAAAGTGCCTTGTACCGCTCCCTAAAAAAAGGAGACCTGAGTAATAACCAAAGTTACAACTAAACCATTGAGATTAGAGCAAATCCAAGCAAATAACAACGATATGCATTTATTTATGGGTGCTATTCGCTCGGCAAAACTCCGTTGAGTTGTCCAGATTCATCGTTAATACGTTAAGACGGTTCGCTTCGATAATCAGGATCGATCGGTAGCAGCAGGAATTGATTCTCTCTCATCTTTTGATGCTCTTCTTGCATTTCTTCGTCCTCGGACAGCTCGGCGGTAGCCGTTATTTTTTGTTCAAACTCATCATTTTCAGCCATTAGTAAGTCTCCTTTGCATGCTTCCATTACTACCCACTAATGATTTACATAAAAATCCTTCTTATTCCCCGCCCCGGGACTTTGCTTCTTCTTATTGTTATTTAGGCAGAAGTTGCCTATCATGAAGAAAGAAAAAGGAAAGGGGTTATTGGATATGCAAATCGATCTGAACAATAAAACAGCCCTAATCACCGGAGCGACAGGACAACTTGGTCGAGTGATGGCAAGAACGCTTGCGCAATGCGGGGCAAACGTAGCCATACATTACCGGAGCAACGAGAATCAAGCGATCGAGCTTCAGGATGAAATCCATTCCTATGGAAGCCGTGCCACGATCGTCCAAGCGGATATTACGAACTTGGACTCAATCCTGACGATGAAAAAGAAGATCGAGGAGCAATTGGGTTCGGTCGATATCGTTGTCGCAAATGCCGTCGTTCAATATCAATGGACGAGTATACTTGAGCAATCTCCGGAGGATTACGAGAGCCAGTTCGAATCCTGCGTCATGCAAAGCGTCTATTTAGCGAAAGCCTTCGCTCCTGCGATGATTAAGCAGAAGTGGGGAAGATTCGTTGGCATCAACACGGAATGCGTGATGCAGAATTTTCCGACTCAATCGGCATACGTTGCGGGCAAGAGAGGAATGGACGGCGTGTACCGTGTTCTAGCCAAGGAAATAGGCGAACACCAAATCACGGTTAACCAGGTTGCTCCAGGCTGGACGATTAGCGAGCGAGACCGGTTGAACAAGACGGAGCACAGCGAATCATACGAACAAACCGTTCCGCTTAAGCGCAGAGGAACCGATCAAGAGATTGCGAATGCTGTAGCCTTCTTGGCATCCGACCTGGCTAGCTTCATAACGGGAGCTTATATTCCGGTTAGCGGCGGTAACGTTATGCCTTCCATCTAACATTCTCCAGAAGGATCAAAATCATCCATGGACAAAGCAAGGCACAGCGGAATTAATTTAGACTTGAATAGCCAGATGGAAATACTCGTAAGCATCATTAGGAAGAATTCGATCGTAGAAACGGTTTTCCAACGGATTCATTCGCTTCCATTAGATCAATATTACGTAGGGGCCGGGTGTTTAACCCAAACGATATGGAATTACTTGAGCGGATACGACCTGCAAAACGGGATAAGCGACATAGATATCGTCTATTACGATCTTGATCTTGCTTACGAAAAAGAGAATGAGCTTATCGAACAAGCTAGACATTTATTTCGCGACTTCCCCATTCAGATAGACCTCAAAAATCAAGCAAGGGTCCATCTTTGGTACGAAGATCATTTCGGTTACCCCATTGAACCCTATCCATCGCTCCAAGCTGCCATTAATACGTGGCCGACGACGGCGACCGCTTTGGGAGTTAACAAAGATAGCTCATCGAAATGGAAGGTATACGCTCCGTTCGGTTTAAATGACTTGTTTGGAATGGTTGTTCGTCCCAACAAAACGTTAATTACCGAAGAGGTTTTCGTTAAAAAAGTGACGAGGTGGACCAAACATTGGCCTCAGCTTACCGTTATTCCGTGGAATACTTAATGTTGCATGAGCAATGCGCTTATAGGCGGTCCGGAGGCAACTCCGATAAATCGCATGCTGCTGTACAACGAGGTGACTGTGCCTCGTTGTTTTTTGTCTATGCCTTCCGTGATAAGCGCATGAAAGCTCGACAACGCCGCTCCGATTCCGGTTGAAGCGAAGGATAGCAGCAATACCACCCACCACGGTTGATCCCATTTAACAAAGCCAAGAGTAAACAAGACAGGTCAGTGATGTTTCACGGGGTGATCACCGGATAGAGCTTGCCTTTGTTGGCGAATGAGGCTTTGCCCGTTTCCTCCGACACGACGAGTACGATGGCATCGCTTAGCTCGGTCAGGCCAACGGCTGCCCTGTGGCGAGTGCCCGTTATTCGCTCATTGCCTTGAGCTAAAGTCAAAGGAAGAATGTTCTTCGCGGATACGATTTGATTGGCTTTGATGAGCACTGCTCCGTCGTGAAGCGGACTTCCCGGATAGAAGATGGACTCCAACAAAGTATGCGTAACCGGAGCGCCGACCGGGATCCCCGGTTGGAGAAACGAATCGAGCGGATCGGTTCGTTCCACGGCAATCAAAGCCCCATGCCGTCGGTCGGATAACGTCTGAATCGTAAGCGACAAATCCGTGTACCGCTCTATAAATGGAGATAGGTAGCAATTCAAGTAAAACGTTGCGGCAATGGATTCAATTTTAAGGAAGCCTTTTTTGACTTTCTCGAACTCGCCTAGTAAGCAATTTTCTTCATTGTCGATCGTTCTCTGGAGAACACCCAGCGTTGAAATCATCTCCTGGATATTTTCCTTGATCAATTTCTTCATGGGCGAGGAATCGCAATTCGCTGAGGTTGTCGTCATGGATCACTTCTCCTTGAACATCACTCTTCAATAGCATGCGGAGTAAAGCTTAACAGTATGCGAAGTAATCGGGAGGGGTTAGTAACCTTTAGGAAACTAACTCACCTCAGTTTCAGTTCTTATTATCTGCCTTGTTTTCCATTACAATAGAAGGGCAACCAAGCTGATGAAGGAGCGTGAAGATTCGATGGAACGAACGCAATTGGGCAAGACAGGCTTACGGGTAACCAAGCTAGGCTTCGGCGCGATGGAGATTCGCGGTCCTCGGGTATGGAATGGAAGACCCGTGACTGATTCGGAATCGGAGAAAATCTTGAACGCGGTTCTGGATTGCGGAATTAACTTCATAGATACAGCCTACGATTATGGGCGAAGCGAGGAATTAATCGGACGGTTCATCAGCCATCGCAGGCACGAGTACATACTCGCGACCAAATGCGGTTGCACGTTAGTCGACCATGGGGATCATGACGAAACGCCGCATGTATGGACGAGAGAGAATCTGCTGCACAACATCGATACGAGCTTAAGCCGAATGAAGACGGATTACATCGACCTTTTACAGCTCCATGGACCTACCGTTCAACAGACGGAAGAAGGGAGCCTCGTGGAAGTACTCAAGGAAATCCAGGCGACTGGCAAAGTCCGTTGGATCGGCATCTCGACTTATTTGCCTCATATTACGTCTTATATAGAGTCAGGAAATTACGATACGTTTCAGATTCCTTATTCCGCACTGGAGAGAGAGCATGAGAACTTGATTAGCACTGCCGGTGAGGAGGGCGCTGGGATCATTATTCGCGGCGGGGTCGGCCGAGGAGAGCCAGGAGCAGGATTGGGTCAGGCGGATCGCTGGAGCGCATGGGAAAAGGCGGGGTTTGACGAGCTTCTGGAGGAAGGAGAGAGCCGCACAGGGTTCCTGCTAAGATACACTCTCACTCATCCGCAAGTGTCCACTACGATCGTTGGAACGAAAAATCCAGATCACTTGGCGGAAAACGTGCGGTACGCACAAAAAGGAGTACTCTCGGATCAGATTTATGCCGAAGCTAAGAGTCGATTGGATTCCGTTGGTTGCTTGCCCGTTGTTTAATATCATTAATTAATTGAAGGCAGGAGGTATTCCATTGAATTATAGAACGCTCGGCAAGACAGGGCTGAAGGTGTCCGAAATTGGTTACGGAGCATGGGGAATCGGAAAATCCGCTTGGATCGGCGCTTCGGACGAGGAATCCATTAAAGCTTTGAACCGCTCCATTGAATTAGGCCTTAACTTCATTGATACCGCAATAGGTTATGGGGATGGTCATAGCGAAAGATTGGTCGGACAAGTCGATAGGAAGCGTTCGGATAAAATTTACGTGGCGACCAAGATTCCTCCGAAGAACTATCAGTGGCCGGCGCGCTCAGGCGTACGCGCCGAAGAAACATTCCCGGCCGAACACGTCATTAAGAGCACCGAGCAAAGCTTAACCAATCTTGGCTTAGATTCGATTGACGTTCAGCAATTTCATGTGTGGTCCGACGAATGGATAGATCAAGGAGATTGGATGGAAGGAATTCGCAAGCTTAAGGAGCAGGGAAAGATCGGTCATTTCGGAGTGTCGATCAACGACTATCAGCCGGCGAATGCGATCAAATTGATCGAAACCGGACTTGTCGATACCGTACAAGTCATCTATAACATCTTCGAGCAAAGCCCCGAGGATGAGTTGCTTGCCGCCTGTCAGAAGCACAATGTCGGAGTCATCGTCCGCGTCGCGTTGGATGAAGGCGGATTAACGGGAACGATTACTCCGGATACGAAATTCACGGAAGGAGACTTCCGAGAAGGTTATTTCCGCGGAGATCGCAAGCAGGAAGTATTCGATAGGGTAAACCGAATTACGTCGGATCTTGGGATCGCTAACGAGCAAATGGCCGAGACCGCGCTGCGTTACGTGTTAAGCCACCCTGCGGTATCGACCGTCATTCCCGGCATGCGTTCGGTTCGTAACGTTGAGCGGAACATGAAGGTGGGAGATGGTCTTGGACTCCCGCAAGATCAAGTTCAGAAGCTGAAGGCGCACCGATGGATTCGGAATTTTTACGGAGCTTAATTATGCAGAATACGAGTCATGGACACCTAGCCGGTCAACCGGTTAGGTGTTCTTTTTGATGGTGTAGAAAGGGATTGCGGACAGATTGACGAATAGGAAGGTTAAAGCAAGTTAGGGGTCCCTTCATGACTCGCCAAGAGGTTAGTAAGTTATATGGACTTGGCACCGATAAGACGGTAGGTTGCTTTGGCTGTGAAATGAACTTCATATTCCCCAAGTTGAAATTATTCGGTCGATATTTGGAAACGCTCGATAAATCCCCTAAAGTCAAAGGATAACAACGGCCGACCCGTCTAACACTGTATTCGATGTCGGGATTGGGGATTCATTCGAACAAGCTGAACAGTTCTTGAGAACAAGGGGTTTAGCAAACAAGGTTCAGGCCAGTATTACATGAAAGGCCTTTATTACATACAACTTTGGAGTGATGGAAACATCAATCATTATGATAAACTTAAACTTGATCCTAGTGAGCGAGACAACATCATAAGAAGCATCACGAATAGTTACAGGGTAGTGAATGAAGAGGAGCTTCAATACAATAAAATCTTGTTAGTCAGAGAACGTATAGACGGTGCATGGTCATTGCCAGGGGGATGGGCGGAAGAGTCGGGATTGGATGTCCGCCCCGTGCGGCTCTTAGGCATACTTGACAAGAAATTTCATGATCATCCACCGGAGTCGTGGCATATCTACAAGGTGTTTATCCTATGCGAGATTATTGGCGGCGTAAAAGGGGCGGGGCTTGAGACTTCAGAGGTTGGTTTTTTCACTGAGGATCATTTGCCAACCTTATCCACCGAACGGAATACGGAAAAACAGATACAGAGGTTGTTCGAAATGATCAGAAACGACGATAGGGAAGTCATGCTGGATTAATTGCCAATTGGAGAGGAGTTCTGCGATTATGAATGTTGAGGACAAGCTTGACGCCGACTCGCAATTCCATCAGGAGCTATTCCGGCAAATCAGGGAGTTATCAATGTCATTCCCGGATACCAGCGAACAAGTGAGCCATGGAGCTCCGACCTTTTTCTACAAAGACAAGAAGATGTTCGTTCAATACCGCTCCAACCATCATGGCGATGAAAGGATCGCGCTTTGGTGCGCGTCTACGGCGGATATTCAATCTACGCTCGCTCAATCCAATCCGAATATCTACTTTTTACCGCCTTATGTCGCTCACTTAGGGTGGATCGGTTTGCGATTGGATCGTAAAGCGGATTGGGGCGAAATTCAAAGTATAATAAGCGATGCTTATCTTTCCAAAGCTCGACCAAAACGAAAGTAGGAGTCGCTAAAGTATGTTTGAGCAGGACTACCGGGTATGTTTTCCTAAGGAAAGAATATATATCTCGAGAAATCACCAATGGGCTTTCGCGGCTTGGGCGATGGGGAAGAGCACCGGACTACTGGGTGAAAAGACGACATTGCTGCACGTCGATGCGCATTTGGATGATACTTGGGATGGCGTTGTCGTCGAAGGCTTGCATGGGATGAAGGGTAACTCGGATTACCTGGATGTCGCCGGCAAGCTTGAGATCGATAATTTCATATGGGCTGGATTTGCCGCGCAAACCATCGACTATATCGTATATGTCTGTCCCAAGCACGTGGATGAATCCGACCCTTTTGACCTTACTGGCTGGAACCTCGAAGGAGAGCAGCTAAAGCCGATTAGAGAGATTCTTAAGCAGAGAGAATACAAAGGCTCTAGATATGAGTGCGTCCAGCATCTCAGGGAACATCTTTCCGCATCATCAGATAGGATTAACCAGGTGCTAAATTATCCAAACTCCGTCATTCTGGATCTGGACTTGGATGTGTTCAAATTGAATTTGAGCGATCCATTGAATCTTGAGCTTAAGCCGGATGATCAGATAAGGGATGAGCTTTCTTTTCTGAGAGACCTTTATCCTTACGATATGATTACCGTCGCGTTATCTCCTGCCTTCTGCGGGGGAGAAAACAACTGCGAGAGACTTTATCGGCTGTTCCTTGAAGGTTTTGAACTTGAGCTTTCCAAAGCCGAGACTTGGTGATGTCATGCAGCAACTTCCATGTAAGCGAGGGATCAAGATGGATGATCGTCTTATGTTACGCGACGGGCTATCGATTATCTCCTCCTGCAGAAGCAGGATTGGCGATATTTGGCATGCGCATATTGGCGCGGCGGCGATAGCTTGCGTCTTTACGGTTAAAGAGAATCGGTTGTCCGACGAAGTAACTAATAGTATGATGGAGCAAGCTGCACTAATGGTAGACAAACAGCGATTAACCGAGAAAATAGAGACGCTCCCGATGCGGAGCAGGTTATTATTGAGTCGTTAGAATTATCGATCGATAAGCTTCACTGGGTGAACTAAAAGCAGCCACATTCAAGAAGTTCAGCCAAATTATCGGTCATTGCGAGACCTAAGGGATTTATTTGGAGGTTACTATCCGTCATGTCAGCATGGATTAAAGGATTGATCATTGGAGTATCGATTGCAGCTCCGGTGGGACCGATTGGTCTTCTATGCATTCGCAAAACACTGAATCAAGGAAGAAGATTCGGCTTCGTTTCGGGAATGGGAGCAGCTACGGCAGATGCTTGTTACGGGTTAGTGGCAGCATTGGGACTTACGGTCATCGCCCAATTTCTAACGGATCAAGCGATATGGCTCAATATTATTGGATCCGCATTCCTGTTCTATTTGGCCTATACAACAGCAAGTGCTCCCGTATCCGATCAAGATCGACTAAATCAGTCTAGCAAAGGTTATTGGAGTACCTACGGAACAACGTTGTTCTTGACGTTGACTAATCCGCTGACGATTATTTCTTTCGCAGGCATTTTCGCCGGAATGAACATCAGCAAAGGCACGGATGCGTCTCTATGGTTAGTTCTTGGAGTGTTCATGGGTTCCGCGTTATGGTGGGTACTTTTAAGTGTAATTGTGGGATTATTGAAACGAATGATCAACCTGACGGCATTAAAATGGATTAATTACGTTTCTGCACTCGAATTGTTGGGATTCGGGTTATACAGCCTTTATCAATTCGGTATCGGTATAGGAGGTAAATAATGAAAATCTTGATTCTCGGCGGAACCGTATTTCTTGGGTATCATCTCGTAGAGAGCGCAACGAAAGCAGGACACGACGTAACGATATTCTCCAGAGGGAAAACGAATTCGGATTTGATTCCTGAGGTAAAAAAGTTAGTTGGTGATAGGGATGGAAATTTGGATTCCTTAGCAGGCAGGCGTTGGGATGCCGTCATCGATACTTCGGGTTACGTGCCCAGAATCGTTCGCGATTCCGTTAACCTGTTGGCGGATTCGACTGAACATTATACTTTTATCTCCAGCATATCCGTCTATCGGGATTTCCTGGTACCTGCGGCAGATGAGAATACTCCCGTCGGTCAATTGGAGGATCCTTCGACCGAGGACGTAAAAGCCGCTTACGGTCAGTTAAAAGCATTATGCGAACAAGTGGTGGAAGAAGGGATGCCAGGACGAGCTCTTATTATTCGACCGGGCTTAATCGTAGGACCGAGGGATCCAACCGATCGGTTCACTTATTGGCCGTCGCGGATTAGCAGAGGAGGACCTGTACTTGCTCCAGGCAACCAGGATGCTTCCGTCCAGTTTATCGATGCGCGAGACTTGGCGGATTGGACGATTAGAATGGTCGAAGAACGGCATACCGGCGTCTTTAACGCTACCGGACCAGCCGAACCTCTGTCGATGCAATCTTTCCTGGAACATTGTATTAATGCCGTGGGCAGCGATGCGGACCTCAAATGGGTCAGCAATGAGTTCTTGCTTCAACAAGGTGCCGGTCCGTGGATAGAATTGCCCTTGTGGATTCCGGGAGTGGGCGATACGGAGCAAGCACGACATATGTTATCCGTTAATATCGATAAAGCGATCGCTAGCGGGCTGACCTTTCGGCCCTTGAGAGATACGATTCTTAATACATTAGAATGGGATTCCTCAAGGGGAAATATCGATCGTAGGGCGGGCATGGATGCCGTGAAAGAAGAACAACTTCTTAAGGCGTGGAAATGACAAGGATAAGTATCAAGCGGAGGTACAGTAAATGCAACAGCAATCGTACGAAATCGTTCATGCCGCTAAGGAAGATTTAAATGATATCGTTGAAATCTACAACACGACGATCGATAGTCGAATGGTCACTGCGGATTTGGAACCCGTTACGGTCGAGAGCCGAGTGAAATGGTTCGAAGAGCATTCCGAACACCACAGACCGCTGTGGGTTATGAAGGTAGATGGTCAGATTATCGCATGGTTGAGCTTCTCATCCTTTCACAGCCGCGCTGCTTACGATGCGACTGCCGAGATCAGTATCTATATTTCGCCTACTCATCGTTCCCGGGGTATCGGAAGCATTTTTCTACAGAAAGCAATTGAAGAATGCCCGCGCCTACATATCCGCAATATCGTAGCGCTTGTGTTCGGTCACAACGAACCGAGCTTGGCTCTGCTAAGGAAGTTCGGTTTCGAGCAATGGGGACTGCTTCCGGGAGTGGCTAATCTAGACGGTATCGACAGAAATCTCGTGATGATGGGTATGAAAATATAGAGAATTTGCACTTGGAGGTGAGTGAATGGTTCCGAATCGCGTGAGTCTAGTCACCATCGGGGCAGTAAATTTGCCTGAGCTGCGCAAGTTTTATCAGAAATTAGGCTGGAGCGAAACAGCCATAAGTTCTGACTCTTATTGCGTGTTCGAGACGGCGGGAGTGCTATTGTCGCTCTATCCCTTGCAGGAGTTGGCTAATGACTCGGGAATTGATTTTACGGCGAGTAAAGATGTAGTTAGCAGGATTACGTTAGCCATTAATGTAGATAACCCCGAACAAGTGGATCTAACGGCAACGGAAGTTCGGACGGCTGGCGGCAGAATAGTCCGTGAGCCAAGCAATGCGAGCTGGGGCGGGAGAATCGCTTATTTTCTGGATCCGGAGAACAATCTGTGGGAGATCGCTTGGAATCCGACGGCGATATTCGACGAGCGTGGAGCAATGATTACTTTCTGAAGAGGGGATGCTCTATGAAAGCGAAATTGCCTTTGCTATTGCTTGGGTGTTTCATGATTTCATTGTTGTCATCGCCGGAGCGCGCATATGCTTGTAGCTGTGAAGAACAAGGCGTTGAGCAAAGGTATGAGGAAGCAAGCGTAGTTTTTATGGGGACGGTAAAGGAAACCGATAGGGAAGGCGGCAACCTTTTCGAGGTGGAACGAACATGGAAAGGCAAGCTTAAGGACTCGTACGTATACGGCGGCTCGGATGGCATGTGCGGTATGAGCTTTAAGAAAGGCGTCAAGTACCTTGTTTTCACCTATCCGGTTAAGGGCGTAGAAAACACTGGACTCTGTAGCGGCAATCATATTGCATCGGATGTTGACGCAGACATCAAGATCCTCAATAGACTCGCCAAAACATCAGCTGCCGACCCGGTATCTTCCTATATCGGATTAGGAGCTATTATCATCGTATTTCTTGGAATAATCATGGTCATCAGCAAGAAGAGGGGACAGAACAAATGATCTTACTAATCGTTATTATTATTGTTGTCGGATTGGCAGGGATCATCGGCAATCAATATTCCGGATTGCAGAGAATGAACCAAATGCAGAAGACTTTAGATGAAATCAAAGCTTCTTTGCAAGAAAAGGGACAATAGTAAAAAGGGACCGCTCCGCAAGTCGATGACTTGAAGGGCCGTCCCTTATGCAATTTCTAGAACACTTTAGTCGTCCAAGCTTCGCAGTTCCAAACCTCGGTCGCCACTTCACGGTAAAATTCCGGCTCATGGCTTATAAGCAATATGCTACCTTTGTAAGCTTGAAGAGCGCGTTTCAATTCATCCTTCGCATCCACGTCCAGATGGTTGGTCGGTTCATCGAGCACGAGCAGGTTCGTTTCCTTGTTGATTAAGTTACACAAGCGAACCTTGGCTTTCTCGCCACCGCTCAGGACGGATATCTTGCTCTCGATATGTTTGGTCGTAAGACCGCACTTCGCAAGAGCCGCTCGCACTTCGAATTGGGTCATGGAAGGGAAGTTCTTCCACACGGCTTCGATGCACGTCTCATCGGTTCCGCCTTTGATCTCCTGTTCGAAGTATCCGACGTACATATTATCGCCCTGTTTAACCGTACCGGAGAGGGGAGGGATTTCGCCTAGCAAGCTGCGCAGCAGCGTTGTTTTCCCGATCCCGTTCGCGCCGACGATCGCGATCTTCTGTCCGCGTTCCATAAGAAGATCGATGTCTCGGCATAAGGGTTCTTCATAACCGATGACTAAGTTTTTGGCTTCGAAGATCAGTCGGCCCGATGTACGGGCTTCCTTGAAACGGAATTCCGGCTTCGGCTTCTCTCTCGCCAACTCGATGACATCCATGTTGTCCAATTTTTTCTGGCGGGACATCGCCATATTGCGGGTGGAGACGCGAGCCTTGTTGCGGGCTACGAAATCTTTAAGATCTTCGATCTCTTGCTGCTGGCGCTTGAACGCGGATTCCAGCTGCTGCTTCTTAGCCTCGTGCAGATGCAAGAAATTGTCGTAATCGCCAACATAACGGTTCAGTTCCTGGTTGCCCATATGATAAATGAGGTTAATGACGCTGTTCAAGAACGGAATATCATGAGAGACGAGGATGAACGCATTCTCGTACTCCTGCAGGTAACGCTTCAACCATTCGATATGTTGCTCATCCAAGTAGTTCGTCGGCTCATCGAGAAGTAGAATGTCAGGTTTCTCGAGCAACAGCTTGGCCAACAGCACCTTCGTGCGTTGTCCTCCGCTCAGGTCATGCACGTCCCGGTCTAGACCGATGTCTCCCAGTCCGAGCCCGCGGGCGATTTCCTCTACCTTGGCATCGATCAGGTAGAAGTCATTCGTCGTTAACGTGTCCTGAATAGTGCCGACTTCCTCCAGTAACTGCTCCAGTTCCTCCGGAGTAGCCGTGCCCATCTTGTCGTACATTTCGTTCATCTCGGCTTCGAGATCCATGAGATACTGGAAGGCGCCGCGAAGCACGTCGCGAATCGTCATTCCTTTATGCAAGACGGAGTGCTGGTCGAGGTAGCCGACACGCACTTTCTTGGACCATTCAACTTTACCCGCATCCGGCTCCAAGCTTCCCGTAATGATGTTCATGAACGTGGACTTTCCTTCGCCGTTGGCGCCGATTAATCCGACATGTTCGCCTTTCAGCAAACGGAAGGAAACGTCATTGAATATGGCACGGTCGCCAAACCCGTGAGTTAAATTTTTAACCGTTAGAATACTCATGATTAGACACCTTTTTCTCGATAGCTCGAATTATGCGCACTATTTTTTATTATAAGCTTCGAGGAGGCTAAAACTCAATGATAATGTCGTCCGAATGATGAAGTAGACCTTGGAATTAAGGGATTGTATAATCATGGAAGAGCATGCAAGAGGATTTCGACTGGAGGCATTATCATTGAGTAAATATTGGAGCGATCTAACCGCTTCTCTCGTCCCTTACGTACCGGGGGAACAACCGAAAGGCCAACAATATATCAAGCTGAACACGAACGAAAGCCCTTACCCGCCATCGCCGAAGGTTCTAGAAGCTATCCATGTTGCGACGAACGCCGATCTGCGATTATACCCTGATCCGACTTGCGACAAGCTCAGAGAGACAATCGCGCAATATTACGGATTAACCAAAGATCGCGTCTTCGTCGGCAACGGATCGGACGAAATATTGGCCTTCGCGTTCCCGGCGTTCTTCTCGGCGGATAAGACGATACTCTTTCCCGACGTTACCTACACGTTCTATCCTGTATACGCGAAGCTTTACGGGCTTCGTTTCAACACGGTCCCGACGGACGAAGAGTTCAGAATCAATGAGGAACTTTACCTCGTCCCTAACGGGGGTATCATTCTACCGAATCCGAACGCGCCGACTGCCAGGTTCATGCTTGTTGAACAATTAAGCCGTATCCTTCAAGCGAATCGGGACCAAGTCGTCATCGTAGATGAAGCTTATATCGACTTCGGTGGAGATTCCGTTGTACCGTTCGTAAAGGAGTACCCCAACCTATTAGTTGTACAGACGTTATCCAAGTCCCGTTCGCTCGCCGGACTTCGCGTGGGGATGGCGATGGGGCATCCTGACTTGATAGAGGGGTTAAACAGGATCAAGAATTCCTTCAATTCCTATACGTTAGATCGCTTGGCGATGGCTGGCGCGATCGCCTCCATTGAGGATCAGGCTTACTTCGAGGAGACGAACCGCAAGGTCGTTGCCACGAGGGAGCGGATAAGCGAAGCGTTGAAACCGTTAGGCTTTCATGTTATCGAATCCAAGGCGAACTTCCTATTCATCACCCATCCTCGGAAGGACGCCCAGCAGATATTCAACGAATTGAAGAACAGGGGAATTCTCGTACGTTATTTCAACAAACCGAGAATCGATCAATTTCTGCGAGTCAGTATTGGAACCGATGAGGAAATGGATCGGTTCATAGCGGAATTAGCTATGATAATAGGCTAAACAGTAAAGGGGATGGCAATATGTCCAGCTCTTCAGATCGGTGGCCGAAGTGGGCGGTGGAGGAAGTCCGGCTCGCGGAAACGAATCCCAGATGGCTTGCAGCCGGAGAGCACCTAACCGAGCTGCTTGAGAAACGGTTGCAGCCAATCGGCGTAACAAACGTCGAGCACATCGGAAGCACTGCGATTCCGGGCTTGCCCGCCAAGCCCATCCTTGACATCATGGCACTGGTACCGTCGTATGACAGCCTGCATCGGATCGTCGAGACTTTATCGCCCGAAGGCTGGAATTACGTACCACCCGAGCTTGACCTGCGTCCTTTCCGCAGATTTTTCGTGCAAGTGGACAACGACAAGAGAGTGGCTCATCTTCATCTCTTCTTGATTGGCGAGCCGCGCTATGAAGAGCAACTCATTTTCAGAGATGCATTGCTTGACCGTAGAGATTGGGCTATGGCTTATGGACAGTTAAAAGTAGAGCTTGCTGAGAGATATCGGCATGACCGGGAAGCTTATACGCGCGCCAAGGAACATTTCATCGAAAAAATACTACTAGATAGGAAAGTCAAGGTGACGAGGTATATGACTCCCGATTTAAGATTTCCTATTGGCCAATTCGAACATGAAGGCCAGGTTTCCGCACAGCAAAGACGCGATTGGATTTCGGATATCGCGAGTCTTCCGACGAAGCTTGCCGCAGCGGTTGAAGGGCTCGGCAGGGACCAACTAGATACGCCTTATAGACCGGATGGTTGGACGATCAGGCAAGTGACGCACCACATCGCGGACAGCCACCTGACCTGCTTTACTCGGTTCAAGCTAGCGCTAACGGAGGAGCAGCCTGCGATCAGGCCGTATTACGAGGACCGCTGGGCGTTGCTTGCGGATACCGCAAAAGCTCCCATCGAATTATCCCTGACCCTAGTCGCGGCGCTTCATGAACGTTGGGTATTTTTGCTGCGCTCCATGTCGGAGGAAGACTACGCAAGAACGTTCTACCATCCCGAGTCGAAGAAGGTGTTTCGTTTAGACACCGTACTCGGTTCGTATTCATGGCACGGCCGTCATCACGTGGCTCACATCACATTTTTGCGAGAGAGAATGGGCTGGTAACTGCTGGAGTAATCCACAAGACGCAACAAAAAAGCTCCTTAAGAAGGAGCCGCTTAATTTATGTATAGAAAGAATTTGCTTACTTTATGAATTTGTAGCCCACTCCCCAAACCGTCTTAATGAATTTTGGTTCTTTCGGATTTTTCTCCAGCTTGCGCCTTAGGTTAGTGACATGAACATCGATAGCTCTATCGTTAATGAAGGAGTCAATGCCGCGCACTGCGTTTATGAGTTCTTCGCGACTGAATACGCGATTAGGATGCTGATAGAATAACTTCATGATTTCGTATTCGGAGAAGGTCGTTTCGATTTGCTCGCCATCAAGAACGATAGTCCTGCGTTCAAGATTCAATGTTAAGCCTTGCTGAGATTCTGACTCGACCGAAGCAGAAGGAGAAGAAGGATGTGCAATTACCGGTCTCGGGCTAGCCACACGCCTTAGTACGGCATCCATGCGTACCTTAAGTTCTTGCATACTGAAGGGCTTAACCAGAAAATCATCCGCTCCCGAGCTTATGGCTTGGATCCTCACGGTTACGGACGGCTTCATAGAGATCACGATAATGGGAATCGCGGTGAGTTGCCGAAATTCGGAGCAGAGCTCGGTTCCTTGCGCATCCGGGAGCATTAAGTCAAGCAATAATATATCCGGGTTAAAAGTACCCAAGGCGAACTTGCCCTCACGAGCAGATTCAACCCGCTGTACTTCGAAATTCTCTTCCGTGAGATAGAGGGTGAGCATTTCTCCGATGATAGGATCATCTTCAATAACAAGTACTCTCGTCAATTTATTCACACCCTTTAAGAGTTTGTTAAGAATGCTCATACTTTGCTAACATTTAACTATTCAAATCTATTATATAGTGTCGAACGTTGTTCGTCTAACTCCTTTTTTGTAACAGCAGATTACGAATCGTTCCCATTGTTTCTTGCAGAGATTGGAATAACTTGAATTGCAAATCTTCGATAGAACCATCATCCTTCAACGATCTCTCAACCGCCGAGGCAATTTCTTGAACGGCAGAAGCGCCTAAGTGACCAGCTGTACCGCTTAAGGAGTGAACGAGACGAATGGCTTCCGCGCGATTGTCTTCCTCTAATAGCTTCGGCAAAAGATTTTCCACGTCTGAATATTGTTGTTGAAATTTGTCCAAAAGCTGTAAATACAGATTGGTTTTCCCGTCCAGTCGCTGAATGGCGAGCAATGCGTTAAGGCCAGGCAAATCTTTCTCCTGCCAGGCATCCGAATGTTCCGCGATATTGGCGAAAAGAGTTGGAAGCCTTGTAGGGAACCATCGTCCAAGTACCGCGAAGAAAACCTCAGGGTCGATGGGTTTCATAATAATATCGTTCATGCCGGCTGAGAAGCATCTAACTTCCTGATCCTTCGTAACGTCAGCCGTTAACGCGATAATGGGCAAATCCTCCTTACTAAAATGTTCGCGGATATGGATCGTAGCCTCGATTCCATCCATAATCGGCATATGCAAGTCCATTAAAATCAAGTCGAAGTTCTTATTATCCAATGCGATTAAGGCTTCATTGCCGCTCTCCGATAATTCGACCTCAAAGCCCTGCTGCCCCAGAAGCTGCTTGACTACTATCCGGTTAATCTCTTGGTCGTCTACGACTAATATCCGCAACGGCGCTTCCAAGGAATGTCCATGTTGAAGAAGGGATGGCGAACCGGGAACATCCTTATAGCAATGCGTCCTCTCGGCAAGGTTGCAGATCACTCGCAGAGCTTGTTCGACATGAATTGTAGACGCAGGCTTGACGATTACGGCTGTTGGCTTATATTCGTTGGGCAATTGTTGAAGAGCGTCTCTTCCGTGTAAAGACGTAGAGGAGATCACTTGAATTCCGCGCTCGTCCAGTTCGGTCTTCCAGCTCATCCATGTCTCTTCGCCATGCATGTCTTCCGACTCCATGTCGACAATGACGAGATTCCATTTATCATCCTGCAGCAGAGGCCGTGCTTTCGCCCATGAGCGTAAGGTAATGACATCGCAGCCGTAAGAAGCAAGAAGGGTACGCCAATGCTCAGCCACATAATCCTGATCCTCAAGCACGATGACGTGCAAGCCAAGGTCATGAAGCTTGGAAGGGACAGTCTTGCCGGAATCTATCGGAAACACGAGCTCGAAACTGAAAGTGCTGCCGACGTGATAGGTGCTATCCACGGAAATAGTCCCGCCCATTCGTTCGACCAACGTATGCGAGATGACGAGACCCAGTCCCGTTCCGCCGTATTTGCGACTTGTTTTCTGATCGGCTTGAACGAAAGGCATGAACACATGGGAACACTGCTGTTCCGTCATCCCAATGCCCGTATCCATCACGGAGAACCGCAAACGGGCCTGTCCGCCTTCAAGCTCGATCAGATGAATCGAAAGATCTATCAATCCGATGTTCGTGAATTTGATTGCGTTGCTGCCTAGGTTAAGAAGAACCTGTTCCAGACGGATCGGGTCGCCAACGAGCCAGTCCGGCACATCCGGATCGATCCGAATGATGAAATCTATCGGTTTAGTACCCAGAAGCACGGAGAACATCCCGCTGAGCCGATGTAAAGATTCATCTAACCGGAAAGTTACTCTTTCTAACACAAGTTTGTCGGCTTCCAACTTCGAGAAATCCAGAATGTCGTTAAGAATTCTTAACAGGCTTTGCGACGATTCAGAGATCTGGCGCGAATAGTCCGCTTGGATGTCCGATAATTCAGAGCGCTGCAGAAGATAAGTCAGCCCGATGATGCCGTTAAGCGGAGTACGGATTTCATGACTCATCCGAGCCAGGAATGAGCTCTTAGCTTCGTTGGCTTCGTCCGCTTCCTCTTTGGCTTTGACAAGCTGTCTTTGAATCTCCTTCTGATCGGAAATATCCCTTACGATGGTAGAGAAGAAGGTATCCGTGTCGTCATCGGTGATGTGGGCCACGACAGTAATGGAAGCGATCTGGGTCTGCCCGTCTACGCCAACGAATTGAATCTCTCCTTGCCAATATCCCTGTTTCTGCGCTTCCGTCAAACCATCGGCAAACCTCACCGTCATTGGAATCGTCATATAATGACTGAGACAGCAATTATCCTCGTTCAGAACATCAATACCTAGGAAGGAATGGCCCGCTTGGTTAAGGTAGAAAATATGACCGCGCATATCAAACGAAGCGATCATATCGTGTGCGCTCTCCATAATTTCGAGCAGCCTCGTATTGGTTTCGACCGCTTTCTTAATCTCGCTTATGTCCCTTGCGATTAGAACGTAACCTTTAATCGTGCCGTCCGGATGCCGCATCATGCTCGTATTAAGAGACACGAGCATACGGGTGCCCTCGCGATTGATCCAAGTCCACTCCCAATCCGGCAGGAAGCCCTTATGGGACATGACGAATAATACGGCTTCGTCGGGGGTAACCGACCGCTTCAGCTTGTCGGAATAGAACCTCGCGCGTTCGTGCAGTTGGTCATGGTCATGCCATAGCAGGAGGGATTTCTTGCCAATGACCTCTTTCTCTTCATAGCCAAGCATTTCTTCTGCCCTTTTGTTGTAGGAAGTAATGAAGAACTGCGAATCGGTAACGATCATGGCATAATGGTTCTGGCGTATGAAAGCTTGAAAAGGCTCGAACAAGTCCTGTAGATTTACAATCATTCCATTGACCGATAGCGCCAGTATCCCCATTTCGTCATGACTTCGAACTCTTAACGGCGTTGGATAGAAGTTGCCTGCCGCCACATTCTTGGTAACCTCGACAACATGCTTAAGTCTATTGAGAATGGAGCGCTGCGTAATGAGATAGAGGAGAGTACCGAGAACGATTTCGGCCAACGCGATTAACCCCATATTCAACCAAAGGGACTTTCGCATGGGAGCTTCGAATTCTTCCTTCGAAACGGAAAGTACCGCATACCAATTCGTTTCCGGAACTTTTACGTAGAACAATTTCAGAACCTGGCCGAATACGCTCTCCTCCCCGTAGCCTTCCTCGCTGTTTCTGAGTTTTTCCGCAAATTCAAGAAGTGCCGGCTCATCTTTTATATAATTGCGTTTCAGAATGAGGGTAACGTCGTCGTAATAGAGAAGGTTCGTTTCCCGATCTATTAGAATAATGGCACTGTCTTTGTAATCGGAAGAGTGCATTCTAAATTGATCGCCGAATACCTTCATGGAATCCAGCGCCATTCCGATTACGCCTTGAATAACGTTGTTCTCGTCATAGTGGGGAACCATGATCCATAAGACGGGTACGCCCTGGGCATCAAGAATTACGTTCGAATAGCTTGTTTTGCCATTCAATGCTTGCTGATAAGCTATATTATCTCTCATCGGAATCGTCGTGCCATCCAACAACTTCACGTCGCCGCCAAAATTGCCGATCCCAATATGCCTCGTCTTTAGGTGGTTCGCTAACGGGACCTCATTCCTTAGGAAAATCAGCTTCTGCTCCGTTGTTTGCAAGCGCGGAGGAATCTTGCTAATGAGCTCCGCTTCCTTAAGTTGAAGAGCGAGAGAAGAATTCAAATTGGTAACCGAACTTTTAAGGTTGGTTAAGCTATGGTGAATCAACTGATTGTTCATTTGCTTATTAGAGGTCTCGTAAGTAATAAAATTCATGAGCATAAACGATGCCGTATTGATCAGGATAAGCGTGACTACGATCTTAAAGCGAAGAGACCTGAACATAAACAAGCAACACCCCCGGTGTAATAGGTCAACAAACTATTAGCGATTTTCATAGAAAACAAATACGTAATGGCTAAATCTACTAATACTTTGTCTCTATCATAACGAATGAGAGCATGAATCGACAGATCTATCTTCAATTCTTGCAAAGGAGACAAGCACAAGTGTTAAAGAACATGACGGATTGGCAAGTCGTAAAGGAAGATGATTCGCTGATAAGGCACATTAATGAACAATTCGGCGATAGATATGATTTCACTGAGAGCGAGAGGGAAGTCCTGAAGCTCGCTTTGTTGTTCGGCTTAGAGGATGGCGATATCTTAACGACTATGCAGATTCAATCTGCAACTCTGGACAACCACTTGATATGCATGCTTGGGAAAACCAGAACGAACTCCACCCGCGAGCTTCAAGCCTTGTTTCTGCGTTATGTCATGCAAAAGCTTCCAGCCTAGGCGGCGGAAGCTTGTTAGGGTAATTAATATCATTAATTAGGTGTTGGGAATAAGAATGGTGAATACGGCGCCAAGTCTAGAATCATTACCGGCGGTTATTTGTCCATCATGCATATCGATGATCTTCTTCACGATCGACAATCCGAGACCGCTGCCGTTGCCCGAGCGATTACGGGATTTGTCCTCCTTGTAGAAGCGTTCGAATAGGTGGGGGAGGGACGCATCGGATATCCCGCTTCCGCTATCCACGATACGGACGCATACTTGATGATTCTCCTCTGTTAAACGAAGGCTGATCGTACCGCCTTCGGGCGTAAATTTGATGCTGTTGTGCAGCAGGTTGACCCATACTTGGCTCATCAAGTCTTCATCAGCTTTAATCGTTAGCTCCGGCAATTCCACATCCATCTCGATATTCTTTTCCCGCCAAAGCGGCTCGCAAGATAAGATGATATGCCGCAGCTGCCGGTCAAGCCGATAGGGCTTCGGTTCGAACGGATGATGCTTGGATTCTAGCGAAGTCAGCTTGAGAAGGTTATCGCTCATTCTGGAAAGGCGTTTGCTTTCGATTTCGATGATCTCCAAGTAGTGCTTGCGAGTAGAGGGAGAAATATCCTCGTTCTGCAATGCTCGAGCGAATCCGGCGATGGAAGTCAGCGGGGATTGAATCTCGTGCGACACGTTAGAGATGAATTCCTGCCGCACCTGCTCCATTTGGTTAAGCTCCGAGGCCATTTCGTTAAAGCCCGTGACTAGATGTCCGAACTGTCCCATGAACCGCGGATTCATTTCCAGGCTAACATCGAAGTTCCCCTTGGATAGCTGCTTCATCGCGTTGAGCATCTGCAGGAACCATTCCATCTGTCGGCGTATCGGCGCAAAGAAGATGCGAATGAGATTCATGATAAGGAAGAGAATCGTGAACGCCATGACGATGGTTAAATACTGGCGTAATACATCATGTCCTTGCTCCGGGAACCAAGTACGGTAGATCAGTCCCATCAAAAGATAAGCGAGCCCCCAGCTTACGGCGATACCGACGTGAACGGATAGGATACCGAAGATAAACCACTTCTTAGGAGGTCGCAGTTGTTTGCCCAGCTCTTTCATCTTTTGCCTATGCTCCGTGCTTTCCCGTTGTCTGCCGAAAAATCTCCCGCGCCTGATTTTATCCTGCTGTCCCTCGGGATTTCCGTTATGACGTCTCACGCCGATACCTCCAGCCGATATCCGAGCCCGCGGATCGTCGTAATCTTAAAGCCGTACTGTCCATCGGGAAACCTCTCCCTCAACCGCTTAATATGAACGTCTACGGTTCGTTCGTCCCCTTCGTAGTCGAACCCCCAAATTTGCTCAATGAGTTGTTCCCTGGAGAACGTCTTGCCCGGATAGCTGGCCAGTTTGAATAGCAGCTCGAATTCCTTGAGCGGAAGAGTCAACGATTGCTCGTCCGCCATCAGGGAATAGGATTGCTTGTTAAGCTGTATGTTTCCAATCGTTACGTTCTGTGAGATCGATATCCGGTATCTCTTTAACAACGCCTTTACTCGCGCCACAAGTTCAACGGGTTCGAAAGGTTTCACCATATAATCATCCGTTCCCAGCTGAAAGCCCTTCAGCTTCTGTGCCGTTTCCCCCTTCGCAGTCAGCATGAGAAGCGGCATCTCGAAATGCTCGCGCAATTCTTGGCATAACTCCCAGCCGTCCATATGGGGCATCATGACGTCCAGGATGACGAGATCCGCGGTCATCGTCTCAAGCAGTTTAAGAGCATGGGTGCCATCGGCGGCTTCCTTAACCTCGAATCCTTCTCGTTCAATGAACACCTTCACAAGCTCGCGAATATGCGGATCATCATCTACGACGAGTATTCTTGTCATCTTCAGGCAGCTCCTTTCCTAAGGATTATGTCAGTTGCTCTTGATAGCGAAGCTGTTGTTCGGCGAATTCACGATAAAGCTCATGGCTGACGACCAATTGCTCGTGGGTTCCGATACCCGTAATGCTTCCCTTATCGAGGAAAATGATCTGGTCCGCGTCAACGACGGTGGAGAGGCGATGTGCGATAACGATCGTCGTGCGGCCTTTCATGAGGTTGTTCAGCGCCTCTTGAACGACGCGTTCCGACGTGCTGTCGAGCGCGGATGTAGCTTCGTCTAACATAAGAATTCGCGGATTGCGAAGCAATGCCCTGGCAATCGCGATACGTTGGCGTTGCCCGCCAGAAAGCTTCATCCCGCGCTCGCCGACCTCGGTCGCGAAGCCTTCGGGAAGCTCATCGATGAATCCGTCCGCGTAAGCCATTCGCGCAACCGTCCTTAGCTCGTCTTCGCTTACTTCACGATCTAATCCGTACGTAATATTTTCGCGAATCGTACCTGACATCAACGGACTTTCCTGCGAGACGTAGCCGATCAGGCTGCGCCAAGACGCCAAGGAGTATTCGTCGATCTCGTCATTTCCATAAGAAATGCTGCCGCCTTGCGGCTCATAATACCGCTCGATCAAGGAGAACAATGTGGTCTTGCCGCTGCCGCTCGGTCCTACAAGAGCCGTCACTTTGCCCGATGGTACAGTGAAGTTGACCTTCTTCAAGATCGCTTCCCCGTTATCATAATTAAAGGAAAGGTCTTTCAGCGCAATGGAAGAGTCGGCGGAAGGGACTTGTTTCCCTTGGTCTTGTACTTCCTCGGATTGAGATAGAATGTCTATCATACGCTCCGTCGCGCCGATAGCTTTCTGCAGCTGCGTGAAGAACGCGGTAATCTGCCCGAGCGGCATCACGATCTGGATCAAGTAGAGGATGAAGGCGACCAATTCGCCCGCGGTGATCGAACCATTCGATACCCGTAATCCACCGTAGCCGATAATGACGACCATTAACGTCATAATGACGATTCCCATGAGCGGTCCGATAATCGCTTGAATCTTGCCTTCGCGAACGCCCAACTTGAACAGCTTGTCGATGCCGGACTTGCCGCGTTCATATTCGATCGGCTCGGCGTTGGAAGATTTCACAAGGCGCACCTCGGACAGAACCTGGGTAAGCACGGAGGTAAAACTCGCCGTCTCGTTCTGCATATTGCGCGAGATATGATGCATTTTCTTGCCGAGAGGAACGAGAATAATCAAGGTAAGAGGCACGGCGATGAGCAGCATTAAGGTCATCTGCCAGTCTAACGTGAACAAGATGATAACGGAGCCTATAATCGAGATGACGCCGGTAACAAAGCCCGACATATGCTCGGAGACGACTTGTTTGACGACGTTCGTGTCATTGGTAACCCGGCTGATAAGTCCGCCGGTCTCTTCCTTGTCATAATGTGCTACGGGCAAGTAGAGGAGCTTGCGCCACAGCAGATCGCGAAGTCCGGACAGAATCTGCTGGCCGAATTTATTGAGGAGGTATATGGACAACCCTCCCGATATCGTCTGTACGACGAACACGCAGACTAGCATGACGATCTGATAAGACTCCAACGAATCCAATGTGAATCCATCGACCAAATTCTTCGTGAACAAAGGGACGAATAGACCAACGATCGTCGAGACTAAGCTGAACGAAAGCGCGATGGCAAGCATGAGCTTGGATGGCTTTGCTTTGTTAATCAGAGTTGCTAATGATTTCCAGTTGTTCTTGTTCTTAGGAGGGATAGTTCTTTGTCGTTCGTTAGTTTCAATTGCGTTCATCCGTAATCCTCATTTCTACTTTGTATGATCAGATCAATGCAGATAGGTTTATCTTTCCATTATGCTATTACGCTTAAGCGAAAGCCATCGTTCCATGAATGGAGTGAGGACCACAGCCTCATCATGCCTCAGATTTATGAACTGAATATGAACGGGAGCATGCTCTAGGCTCTCGTCCATGATACAATTAGTGGATAGTAAGTTTACATATGGAGGTTGCATTCGCATGTCCGATACGTGGATCAATAATAATCGGTTGACCGCTCAAATTTCGTTTCTCGCGGAGATCGACAAACTGAAGAACGTCCTCCGCAAGACTTTCATTATGGATGGAAGCAGATTGGAAAATACAGCAGAGCATAGCTGGAATGTAGCGTTAATGGCTGTCGTCCTCATGGAGCATGCGAACGATACGTCGCTCGATCTAAATCGCGTCATTCGAATGCTGCTGCTTCACGATCTGGTGGAGATCGACGCCGGCGACACTTTCGCCTACGATACGCAAGGGTATTTGGATAAGGAAGAAAGGGAGAATGCCGCTGCCCGAAGGCTGTTTGGCATTCTTCCCGAAGATCAACGCGGAGAGTGGATGGATTTATGGCGGGAATTCGAGGACGGAGAGACGTACGAATCCAAATACGCTGCAGCCTTGGACCGGTTGCATCCGGTTATCAATAATCACTACACGGGCGGCGCGAGCTGGCAGAAGAACGGAATCGTGAGGTCTCAAGTGCTCAAGCGGCTTGCTCCCGTGAAGGAAGTATCCGATACGCTCTGGAGTTTCGCGCTGGAGATTCTGCAGAAATCCATCGATCAAGGCATCTTGCTGGATGACCCGATTGCCGAGGAGGTATAACCATGCCGCGCTTGCAAGGGAGCCGCATCATGCTGAGGGAGTACCGACGAGACGATCTGCCTTGGATTCGCCAATGGGTGAATGATCCGAATATCGTCTGTCATTTATCGGATATTTTCCTCTATCCGCATGCTCAGGAGTCGACCGAAGCTTATCTTGACGGAATTCTCGAGGGAAGCTCGGACAGTCGGGGATTCGTTATCGCCGATCGTTCGACGGAGGCTTATATCGGACAAGTGAATCTGGACTCCATTGATTGGAAAAACCGGGTCGGACGCATCGGGATCGTCATCGGCTCCCTTGAGCATATGGGACTTGGTTATGGGACGGAAGCGATGAAGCTGCTGACTGCGTTCGCTTTCAACGAAATGAATCTGAATCGGTTGGAGTTAGACGTGTATGATTTCAACGAGCGGGCGATCAGATGCTACTTAAGCTGCGGATTTCAACAAGAGGGAAGGCTTCGCGAGCGGCAATATAAGAACGGACGTTACGTAGACGTCATTCAGATGGGCATACTGAAGTCGGATTGGAAAGCGTGGAGTCAAGCGGTGACCGGTGAAGGGGAAGATACCCGATGATGCCGCAGCTACGGCCAATTCCGCGTTCCCCTCTGCGATTGCGAGCCGGGAAATGGGCGTATACTTCAAGGCGTTATCTGGAATGGATGTTCAGCAGGGTAAAATTCGCTAAGAAGAAGAGCGAAACTCCGCTAACTCACGTCATCATGCAACACCGCACGCCTCTTATACGTAAGCTGGCCAATACGGAGATGTGGCTTCAGAGGAACAAAGTCGTTAATCTGTCGGTAGCCGTACCTCGTTTGGATGGAATACTATTGCGCCGGGAGAGACTTTCTCATATTGGCAGTTGCTCGGAAATCCTACGAGACGCAAAGGGTACGTGGACGGCATGATATTGTTCTGCGGCGAATTAAGGACGGGAGTAGCTGGCGGTCTCTGTCAGCTGTCCAACCTTATTTACTGGATGACGCTCCATACGGAATTAACCGTTACGGAACGGCATCGCCATAGCTATGACGTGTTTCCGGACGCTAGCCGGACCCAGCCCTTCGGCAGCGGGGCGACTTGCACTTATAATTATCGGGATCTTCAAATCACGAACAATACTTCGGTAACTTATCAATTACGGTTACATCTCGATGGCGAGTATCTACATGGAAGCTGGTTAGCGGAACAATCGTCACGTTATCGTTATGAAGTAAAAGAAAGAGATCACGCGATCACGTCCGAACCTTGGGGTGGGTATATTCGGAATAATCTGTTGTATCGCGATGTGTACGCGTTGGATGGAGAATGGTTGAGGGAAGAAGAGATTACGGAGAATCATTCCCTCATGATGTATTCTCCGTTGCTCAGCGAAATTACGTCTGAGGCATAGCGCTCATGTCCATATAGGCAATTTCCCACAGATGCCCGTCCAGGTCCTCGAAGCTTCTGACGTACATGAAGCCATGGTCCGCCGGATCTTTGGATTGCTTGCCTCCCGCGGATAACGCCTTGTCCGCCAGTTCGTCCACATGCTCCCTGCTGTCGGCGGAGAGCGCGATAATCCCTCCAGCGGCGCTGGCGACATCGGCCACCGGCTTGTTGATGAACGTCCGGAAATACGACTCAACGAGCAGCATAACGAACGTATTGTCATTGATCACCATGCAGGCCGAGTTATCGTCGGAAAACTGGGGGTTGAACTCGAAGCCAATACTCTGAAAAATTCCTTCGTCCGGTTCAAATTTTTCACTGGCAAGTTTACGTACGTATGAGTCGATTTGTAAGCCATCACTTAGGTCACCTCATCATATTTTCAACGCTGGCGTTCATGCGGGTGCGTCTTTTCTACAAAGGAAATGAGGAGTAAATTGTCGAAGGAGTAGAGTATATAAATGATTGGGAGGATGGTTATTGATGGAAAAGACGATTAAGAATTACCGTTTTTATGGACATCGCTTTGCCGGAAGAAATAAAGAATAATTTCGAGGTGATTCCCGGTGATAACCCTAAGAAGAATAACCAAAGATGAAGTGAAAGAATTTTGGCGACTACGACTAGAGGCATTAAGAAGTGACCCTGGATCGTTCGCCGCATCCTATGAAGAGTCGGTCCAACAATCCATAGATTCAGTCAAAGATAGAATCGGCGAGACGGATGACAATTATATCATTGGAGTTTACGATGCAGAAAATACGCTGGTTGGAATGGCGGGCTTCAGAAGGGAACAGGCGTTAAAGCTAAAGCATAAAGGATTGATCTGGGGAGTTTATGTATCCAGTACGCATAGGAATCAAGGAATAGGCAAGCTCATGTTAAGCGAAATCATCAGTAGATCGAAGCAATTGAACGATTTCAAGCAAATCCTTCTCTGTGTAACCACGACCAACGACTCGGGTAGACGTCTATATCAATCACTTGGCTTTATTACGTACGGAGTAGAAAAGAATGCGTTAAGAGTTGGCGATCAATATCTAGATGAAGAGTTAATGGCACTTACTTTCGATGAATGACTTGAAGTGAGGAACTAGTGGACGATTTTGGAATCGATGGATAGTCCCTAGGTCGGTTCCCTCGACAGGGTTAATTCTGCTATAATTCTCCTAATCTAGTATACAAACACCATGGGAGAATCGGAGATATGAATAAATGGGGAAAATCAGCCGCGGCGATCGGGTTAGCGGTGTCTATTCTAGGAAGCGGTTGGACGGGGACTGCATCTGCAGCAACCGTTAAGAATGAGATTAAAGTCGTATTGGACGATGTAATTTTGCCGCTTGGCGCGTCGCCGGTGATTAAAAACAACGTCACTATGGTTCCATTTCGGTCGTTAGCAACAGCATTGGGAATAAAAGTCGTTTGGGATAGCAAGACTAAATCCGTTCGTGCGGAAGGTTTGGTCAACGGGACGACGCGCAAAGTCGTTCTGAGCTTGGGGAAGAAAAGCGCACTAGTAGACGGAAAAGCCGTACAGATGATTGCAGCTCCTCTCATCGTAAATCAGCAGGTGCTTATTCCGCTTAAATTCTTCGGTACGCAGTTCGGCGCGAACGTCGGATGGAGCAAGGCAACGAATACGATCTCGGTTGTCTCTCCGAAGAGAGCCATGCACTTGAGAGCTTTCTATGCGATGGGATCCTTCTCTCAGCGTGCGAGAATCGCTTCTATGGATTCCGTCGCTTTCGGATGGACTAGGATCAATGAGAATGGCGAGCTCACGCTGGAAGGCGTGGACTTCAATTGGCCGGAAGCCGCGGGTGACATTACGCCCGAGTCGATGGTTTTGGATGCTGCTTCGCAAGGGAAGAAGCCTTATTTGATGGTATATTCGGTTGACGGCAAAGGCGAGCTCACGAAGATGCTCAGCGATGAGACGCTTCGGAATAACGCCATCGATAATATTGTGAGACTAGCGGAAGACAATAAGTTCGGCGGCGTATTGCTAGATTTCGAGGGTCTTGGCTTAAGGCTTGATCCGCTTGGACAGCAGAAACTGATTAACGATTATGTACGGATTCTGGATCATAAATTAATGGCATTAAATATTGAACTATCTCTGGCTGTACCCCCTCCGAACGGTGCTTACAAGGGTTATGATTACAAGACATTAGCTACTTTGGCGGACGATTTGGTCCTCATGGCTCATGATTACAATCCGAAAGGAACGCCCGATCATACGCCGGAACCTAATGCCAAAGTCGTGGAAGCCATCGAGCTTGCGCTTAAAGCTGGAGTACCCGCGAACAAGTTGATCCTGGGAATCAGCTTATGGAATGAAACGACAACGACGGTGGATGACAAGCTTGGCCTGGCCAAACGGTATGGATTAAAGGGTGCGTCTTTCTGGCGATTAACGTTCTATAGCGATGATATCGCCAATGTGATTGATAGAGTGGTAGAGAAAGCAGGAGAGTAACGGTGCTGTTCGACAAAGTTTTGAGGAACTATTTTGCCGGCGGGGATTGGACCATTGTCGAAGGACAGTCCGGTTGGAACAATACGACACGGTTCGTGGAGGCGGAAGGGCGAAAGTGGGTCCTGAGAATCTACGAAACCCACAAGGACGAGGACAAGATCCGTTATGAGCATGAAATTTTACTGGCTCTAAGCGAGAAATCTTTGCCTTTTCAAGTTCCAGTGCCTGTTCGAGGCCATGACGGCCAAACGATCGTGAAACTGAATGATGGGTCCGATCGATTGGCGTGTTTGTTCATTTATATTGAAGGGCGCCGACCCGATGGGGAAAGCAAAGGGATCGCCTATTCCTTCGGTGTGGCTACCGGATACTTAAGTAAAGCACTAAATGGTCTGAAAGTAGAAGGCAAGCCGCAATATCCTCCGTATTACGAGATGGATTCCGCTCATCCGTTGTGTATGCCGGACCAAGTCGCTGCCTTCTGCCAAAGTCCTCCGATGGTATTCGCAGGAGAAAAAGAAGCGTTGCGAACGGTGCATGAATCCATCGTGAAATTCCGCGACTACTTGCCGCAATTTCGGTCGCTGCCTCATCAACTCATTCATGGAGACATCAACTACTCCAATTCGCTTGTAAGCGAGGGGGCAGAGGATCGAGATCGAGTCGTTGCGATACTAGACTTCGAGTTCTGTACTTGGGATTTGAGGGTTATGGAAATTGCGGTCATGATATCCGGTTTCTTAAACGGCGAACGCTCATTGGACACTATCGAGGAATTCCTCCACGGGTGCGGAGTGCAGCTTAGTCTGGACAAAGCTGAGATTGAAGCTATTCCGTTGCTCGTCCAGCTTAGAATCCTTGATGTTTTCCTCCATTTCCTTGGTCGTTACTTAGACGGAGTCTATGGAGAAGAGGTTCTTCGCGAACAAACGTTGTCCGCCTATGATGGGCTTAGGAATCTGGAGGAAATCGGAGACAAGTTGAGGAGTCATAGCATTCGATATTTATCAAGCTAGGGATGGGCTCGCCCTTCAATTCATGACCGTAGGAAACGAAGAGCGATACAAACACATTTTGGTAGGTATGGAGGACATGCTTCTTCGGTATTTGAGAGGGTAAATTTGATGGCATGAAATAAATAGTGAGACGTATTCGCATGGATTCGCGGATACGTCTTATTTGTCTTACGATAGGGGTAGACAACCATAAAAGGACATGTTGGGTAATTTGTCGAAGTATAGGGGAGGTTCATATATCTATTTATAATAAATCCCCGCATTAAAAAACTATAAAAACAAACGGAGGTTCGTTTCAATGACGAGTAATTTCTTCTGGGAATTAATAAATAATTCCAAAAAGAACGGTGTAGAACAAGTTGAATGGTTAACCAAAGAATTAATAAAGAAAAATAGTGAAGAGATCATTCAATTCGAAATAGAGTTTAAGAATAAGTTGGAACAATCATATACATCTTCATTATGGGGTGCAGCTTTTGTAATAATGGGAGGATGTTCCGATGATGGATTTGATTACTTCAGGTGTTGGTTAATCTCCCGAGGAGAAGAAGTATTCAATCAGGTATTGAAGAATCCTGAATTTCTAGCAGAATATTTAACTGAAGATTATTTACTAGAAGATGAATTTGCGCCCCAATTGGAAGAGTTATTATCAGTGGCTTCAGATGCGTACATTTATCAAAAAACCGGTATGTTCGAGTATAACGATGATACAAAAACCAAATTTTTAAAGGAGTTAGAAGCTCGGGGCTATAATTTTGAACCAATAGAAATTGAAATTGATTGGGAGGAAGAAGACCTAGAGGTAAGGTATCCTTTTTTATGGGATAGATTTGGAGAGAACCCACTGACGTAAGGAACGCTTCGAAGTCGGGGACATCTTATAACAATGTGTTCACGCATCGGGGCATACGCCCCTCGGTCGCCAGAGGTATTTCGAAGAAGTGGACTCAGGCGACACATCCGCACCCTAACCGCATCGCGGCTGGTTCCTTCGGAACCTTAAGGTGGTGGGACGTCGTGAACACGGAAACGTTATCGGAAACCACTGTAGCAGATCAGGTTCCTATTACAATAGATAAATCGGAGGGAAAAGAATGGTCGATGTAGTAACTGAAATAAATATTAATCAACCAATAGTATCTGTTTCAAGTTATGCTGCAGATCCTGACAACGCACCTTATTGGTATGTGAATATTATTTCTTCAGATTGGCAAACACAGAAACCTTTAAGTATTGGATCTCGAATTGCATTTAAAGCACGTTTTTTAGGTAAAGAACTCTCATATGTCTACGAGATTATTGAATTTATTCCCGGCCAGAAACTTGTAATGAGAACTGTGGATGGACCATTTCCAATGGAGACAACATATTCATGGAAAGCAATAAACAATAACAAAACTCAAATGGTTTTAAGAAATAGAGGAGAACCCTCTGGATTTTCAAAGGTATTCAGTCCATTTATGTCATTCATGATGAAAAAAGCAAATAAAAAGGATCTAATGAAAATAAAGAGCATACTTGAAAACTAATAAAATTCAAGAGACTCCTGAGGTAAATCGAAGAGGACAAGGGCATACCAACACATTAGTAATCTTAAGAAAAGCCCCTTGCAATCGGTACTTTACCGACTGCAAAGGGCTTTTGTTCATTCTTTAATTCAATTAGCTTGGCTGCTTTGAGCAGATTACTGTCTGAGATGTTACCGCTACACCACCGCCACCGTTACCGTCGTTTTCATTTATGCGGAGCATTCGGCTCGTCTTCAGCATATACAGATTTAAATGCGACAGATATATCTCCTTCTTCAAATTCATCCGTATATCCGATAATAGCCAATTTGTACATGCCCTTCGAAAGCTTGGCATTTACGATTGTCCAGTCTTCGGAAAAATAATTAAGGGTGTAGCTGCCGTTAAAATCAGGAAATATAATTTCGCCAGCAGGAAGCGGATTCATGATATATTTTTCTTCGTCAAAGTCATAGATCTCGCCTATTATTCCTACTAATTCATCGTTCAAGTCAAAGATAGCAGCTACAAGATAAACAATGTCCTCAGAGGCAAGCGTAGCCGATATATCGATTGGAGAATCTTCTGTGACGGTTGGATTGGTCAGGCTCATATTTTGAATAGCAAATTCATTATCTCCGGAGTCATCGCCCACATGGATGACAAACGGTAGATGCAAGGATGGGAATCCTGAGCTTTCCAGTAATACTTCACCTTCATAGACCCCGTGTTTCGTTTTTGTAGTGGCTTTAGCAGTTAATAAAAACTCGAACTTTCCGTGAGGAGCCACAGTTATTTGATCGGAGCTTCTTCCTTGAAGTCCTTTCAACGACATCTCGATATCCATAACATCCGGAGTTGCAATCGGGTCATTAGGATCGGAAGTGACTCGCGGATGCATGACTATCTTTGCTTTATAAGTTGTCTTTTTCTTTGACATGTTCTTAAGCTGCAGAAGCTTATCCGCCGTTAAATTGGAGTCGGGATCTAGCATTCCGAAGCTGACGCTGCTCGCCTCGCTAGGAATCGTTGTCGGCTTCATATGCTCATCATAAATGGTGATTTCATCTAAAGATTGCACAATCGCAGGCGTTTCGATGGCATTGGCAATGTTCACGCGCCCTGCTCCCTGAGAATAAACATCATATTGGATGTTGCTCTCGTTATTGATTACATCTGCTGTATTGGCCAATGCCGCGCGAATGTCTGTTGGGGACCAGTCACGATGCTGTTGTTTCAACAGCAATGCAAGTCCGGCGACATGCGGAGCTGCCATACTTGTTCCGCTAAGCCGTCCATAAGCTTCTTTATAGCTGACGTTCGGTTGATCTTTGCCGTAAGCCGGAAGGGTGGAGAAGATGTTAACGCCTGGAGCGCTCACATCCGGCTTGATGCTGTAATTGCCGTCCGAATTTGGTCCCCTTGAGCTGAAATCGGCAATACGATCACCTGCAATGGTAGATAACTCAAAGTCATTATGAAAAGTGAACTGCAGCGTCTGATCGGGATGGTTGATCAGTTCTCGCGCTAAAGCTCGTCCTTGTTCGCCCGGCATATCAAACGCCGGGATATAATGGTATCCGTCACCAAGATATGCAATAGGTCCGATCGGACCATTTCGTCCAAGAATCGTATCGGAAAGGTCGGGAACGATTGTCCCGTCGTTATTTTGTATGCTGTTTCCGTTAAAAATAATGGCAGCCTTTGCCCCATGCTCGGCAGCGATCTTGATTTTATCTACGAATGTTATTTCACCGCGAGATATAAAAACAACCTTATCAGCTAGATATGCGGCATCCATTCCCGCATAATCCTCCTGCTTGCCTAATCCTACGAACACAGCATCTAATGGTTCTGTGCCTAGTATGGAGCTGAACGCTTCTTGGTCAGTTGTCCAGCTTATGAGATCCAGCCTAGATTCGTAGGTTGTAGAGGCAACTGAGCCTTTTACAGTAGCAGAGTACCGTTTGTCCGTACTCGTAGCCGCAGCTACGGAAATGACAAGCTGCGAGGAAGCCGGAGAGCCAATCGAATAGTAGTAGGGACCTGAGCTGCCCTCATTTCCATTCGCTACAACCGCAACTACTCCTACTAGCACGGCATTGTTAAGCGCGATGGAATCAGGTGAGTTGGGATCCTTTTCGACGCTGTTTCCTAGTGAAAGATTGATAACGTCCATGCCATCCTTTACCGCATGCTCAATACCGTCAATGATAGTGGCCGAGGTTCCGTAAAATCCGCCTGTGTCCCATTGGTGACGGCCGAGCACCTTATACACATAAAGTTCAGCATCATAAGCTACACCCTTTTGAACATTAACGGAAGAGGTATTTGAGAATCTACCGACGATCGTTCCTGCCACATGCGTTCCATGCTCGGAGCCAGGATAACTATTAAGGAGATCCGGTGTATCCTCATAAGGATCTTCATCTTGATTGAAAGAATCATATCCTCCAGCATAGGCATCCTTCAAGTCAGGGTGAAAATAATCGGCCCCTGTATCAAGTACGCCCACCTTCATTCCTTCCCCTGTAAGACCCATATCCCACGCTTTGTCGACTCCGATTTGCTCAAGCGGGATTTTGTCATAAATCGGATTGCTTACTCCTGCCGCACTGGAATCGGATTCTTCAATAGGATGATAGATTAAGTTTTTATGAATTGCTTTAACACCAGGAATTTTGGCGAGCTCTGGAATTTGATTCGCCCTAACGGTAAGCTCCATTCCGTTAAGGACGGTAACGTATTGATAATTTACTTTAAAAGGGATGCCTTTCGCCTTGGCATTGCTCAAAAAGGAGGTCTGCTCGGTTTGCACGATCTGCTCCGTAGCCTCTGCGGCTAGCGCGAGGTCTCCGAGTTTGGCAGCATATCGTCCGACGGCAGCAGGTTGTTTGCTCAACTGAATAATAACGTTAATATCTTCCGCGGAAGAGGTGTTAATATCTTCGGCTATTAATGTTTCATCATTATTGGCAGCTAATTCAAAATTATCCGGGGAGCTTTGCAAGATAGACTCACGAATAAGACTATGCAGCTTAGCTTTATCAATTGGAGAAGAAGATGCTTGTGAAGGTGAGTCGGCTGCGCTGATGCTTTGCGATAAAAGACTGCCCAAGAGAACAACGGCCGTAAAGAGTGATATCGATTTATTGAGAAGCGATTTTTTCAAGTTCGGATTCCCCATTTCACAACATAATAGTAACAAATGCGCATTCTAGCTCAAGTTCAATACATCGAGGGCATCGATGGTGATCACACTGTTGGTAGAACGTTCATTTTTCTGTCCCGCGTGAACAATTTTAATTTTATGAGTTCCATTTGGAAGATCACCAGATGTGAATACCGGCACCTGGTATTGAATTTTTTCGCTATACATATCAATGGGTACATCAGTAACGAGTTTATCATCGATATAAATATTTGCTTTGCCGCGGTTCTTCCCGATATTAGACCAGAGTGTTACTCGAGTACCCGTAAATGTGAACTCTACCGAGCTGTCCGGAGTTGTAGTAAACCTTTGAATACCGTCGGTGAATTTCAGACCGTAGTTTGTACCCCATGGACCTTTAAAGACAGTAGAAGGGTGAAGCGACGAAATTAAGTTCGTTACGATAAATGCATCCACGTTAATGGCAGCCTTTGGTTTTTTGGATAAAGGATCACGCTGACCCGTCCATTCAATGCGGATGGAATGATGGCCATTCGGTAAAGACTTCTTGAAGATAGATTGCTTTGTCACAGAAGATTTGCTGAACAAAGAAGGAGAAGCAACTATTAAACCGTCAATATACACGTTAGCAATACCTTGGCTGTCGTTCTTAGAGCCGATCCATTCAATGACGTTTCCTCTAAAGCCAAATTCAACGCTGCCTTGGGCATCAATTTGCTTTAAGGCTCCACCAGAGTAAGCAGACTTGGAAAGGGAGGACCAAGAGCCTTCGAATAGAAGAGACTCATTGACGTCTTCAAACAGGCCCGATTGATTTCCTGAATTCACGCTTAATGTATACTTACCGGCTCCTTCATAGGCATAGACATTGATATAATAGGTGCCAGTTTCGGTTGCGGTATAAATGATAGATTCATTTGAAGTATTAGGATTCTCAGAGAAAACCAGAGCATTTTCCTTTTTCGATATCGTTGTTGCAGCCGGCGAGTATAGGATCAGATCAAAGTCAGTACCAGCGTCACCGGTCAAGGAGAGATTGACGTTCTCTCCGGTATGAAGCTCGATGGAGTAGACATGGTCTGGATTTGAAGCTGCGTCCAGCGTGTTGCTTACTGCTGAATCACGCAGAGGGGTACCCGGGATATCCTTGTCCCAGAGCGCACGATGTGCGCTAATCATTCTTCCGCTGGCAGTCGTGCGCGTCAATGAACTGAGAGCTTTACCGCTATTCGTTACTCTTTGCTTTATGTCTACGGAGCTCATGTATGGATTCTGACTTAGCACTAGAGCTGCAACGCCTGCAGCATACGAGGATGCGTAAGATGTTCCTTGTCTGAACGAATATAGGCCTGCTTTGTTTTTTAGATTGATTTTCGTAATTGAAGGATCATTGCTCAATACAATGTCGTAAAACAAAGCAAAATCATATAACTTATAGAACTGGTCTGCATAAATACTACCAGGTACACCTGTTGTACTTTCGAACACCCCGCCTTGTCCAACCAAGACTAAGTGCAGCACATCTCGAACGAATGCAGAATCAGAGAGATGGTCGATCGCATCTTGACCCGTTAGCATCAGATGACCGCCGCCGTTAAGGTAATTCGTCAAGTTCGCTTGATCATTGTCCGTAATAAGCTTAATTTCGTCATTGAATGTTCCCGTAGTCCCTGTGAACCAAACGACAATGTCGTATTCCTTCAATTTGTCGAATGAAGGGCCGTCCTGCGTCTCATCCTGTACGGTCTCGACATCATAGGTGTATCCCGCATTCATTAACAGGTCTTCATAAATCTTCAAGGTAGGATCCTTATAATCCTCTTCGAATGGAATGATGATTCCTCCGCTTAAACCTTTATTGTCTTGTACGAGCAGCACGCTAGGCGTGTCCCCATTGTCCGGTTTTAGAAAATCCATTGCTCTGTTGAACATATCCTGCTGCTGCCCAGCGAATTCTTCTGGGTAAACAGGGATCTCCTCGAAGCCTATCCCGTGATAAATGGCTTTGTACGTACCGTTATCGATTTCCGCTGCGTAGCCTATATTGACATCAGGAGCGGTCGTAAGAATTAATTCCGAAGGAGCAGCCACATCGACCGATGCTTGACCAAATGAAGCTTGAAGGGCTAACTCGCCAAGAATATTTACGCCTGTAACTGTAAGAATGTTAGGGCTGGCGAAGGAAGCAGGATATAAGCGTTGAATATCGATATTCATCGAAGATGGGGCTTCTCCAGCTGGGACAACGAACAGCATTTGGGAGCTGCCGATCGCATCTTCTAAAGCTTTACTGTATATGTCAGTCGCGATTCCAAGGTTGGCAATTTTGACACCTTTACTCTCAGCATAATGAATCGCATCAATAAGATCCGAAAAATGTCCCCCTGCATTAGAGGAAACCTTGAGCGGCATGATCTTAACATTCGGAGCAACGCCGGCAATGCCTTCATTGTTATTCATAGAGGAGGCAATAAGACCAGCCATATAAGTGCCGAAAAAATCTGCTATCCCGTCATTCAAATCGAATAGTGAATTGTCATCATAAAAGAAATCCCATCCGTTCGTATCGTCGACAAGTCCATTACCGTCGTTGTCAATTTGGTCACCTGGCACTTCGCCTGGATTCTCCCAAATATTATATTTTAATTCCGGAATATCGGTCTTGACGCCAGAAGCTATAACGGCCACGACAACGTCGCTGCTACCTTGGGTGATTTCCCAAGCTTCAGGAGCATCGATGTCTATATCGGGCGTACCGCCAGGAACTTCTCCGCCGTTAAGTATTTGTCCAGTATTATGAAGTCCCCATTGTTCGTGGAATAGCGGATCATTAGGGAGTTCAGGAGCAGCTACCGCTAAATAGGTATCAATGGCTTGGTTCAAGCCGGTTGGCTGCTCAATATTCGCAATATAAAACTTATAATCGGGCTCTGCATATAGAACATTAGGATCCTTCTTCAGCTCTTCTATTACGCTATTAATATCTGCGCCAGCTGATAGATTCAGAACCTCAGCACCAATGCTATTAAGCTTGCGAACGCTTACCACCTGTGTCGATAAAGGACTAGCAAATGTGGAGGCAGACGCGGTAGTGGTTTTGTATTTCACAATAATCCGGTCCGGGGCGTATTCCTGCTTGTTCTCAGGTTGAATGGTTGGAATCTGTTCAGTGCTATCTCCTGTCTCATTCGGCTCAACGGTAATCATGTCGTCTTGTGGTGTCTGTTCTGCGGTCCATTGACTTTTTCTCGGGTTAGCCGAGGGATCTTGCGTTGCAAATGCCGGCGAGACTGCACTAAATGTCAAAAATAGAGAAAAGCTGATAAATAAAAACTTTCGTTGGTGTCTATTCATTTCTTCACTTCCTCTAATAAAAGTATTTTTCTTCTAGCCATTGACTTCTTTCTCAGTTGATTGTCATTTCACCTCCGTCACCTTCTAAGATGTACGACGTTAGGTTTTTTACAAAATTCACGTTATGCATAGCATCATATATGATCTGAATTATTAAAAAAATCAGTCTATTGAACTGGTTTCAAAGCAGTATAATCGAACTATGTCATATTTTGGGAATAAGATTCTAAATGTACTTCCGATAGTGATAGCTGCTTCGATCTGCGATACATTCCTCATTCTATTTGCGGTTTTAGGTGTTTCGGTTATCGTGCTTAGCTTCGTTTGGATGAAAACCTTATTAATCATTCTAGGATCTCTCTTTCTGATCTATATGGGTTATATCACCTGGAGAGCTAAAACGGAGAGTAATACCAATCAAGAAGAGGGAAGCAAGAAAACCGGTAAGCTCATCAGTTATACCATTATGATCTCGATCCTAAACCCGCACGCGATCTTAGACACAATCGGGGTTATAGGAACAAGTTCATTGAAGTATCAAGGGTTAGATAAAATAGCATTTACATGCGCTTGCATTATGATTTCGTGGATTTGGTTCTTCTCGCTAGCCATATTAGGGCGGTTTGTAGGGAGCAAGGATAAAACAGGCAAGATTGCCCTTTATCTAAACAAAGTATCAGCGGTGGTTATGTGGGGAGTAGCCGTGTATTTGATGATCAGTTTTCGCAAACTCGTGACTTCAGTCGTGAGTTAGAAAACTTCGGATAGGGCGTGGCTTTTGCCATGTTAACTATCGCATATGTTTAGGAAACGGATACAAACAAAAACAACACTTC
>NZ_SOMN01000044.1 GCF_004564235.1 Cohnella luojiensis | reverse complement strand
GGTTTCTCCAGACAGTGTTTATTCGCAATCTTTTACCCGTATAGCTTCTTAAAACCTACTATTTCAACCCAGAGAGGAGTTAACTTATTTTCTCTCGTTTTGTGTCTTGACAACGGGGAGCATTACACAGCATCATATAAAATATTGTAGGAACTTAGCAACACAGTCATATGATAAAGGTATAAGCTGAACGAAATCTTGCCCAGAAACATTATAGGTTTATTTGTTAATAAGTTAGCGAGTTTAACTGAATTTATTGAAACAACTATAATCGCTGCCGCTGCCAAAGTTATGCCATAATCAGCAACCTTATCATTGAATGGGATATCTAAAAAACTATATATTGCTGCTGAGTAGGTATACATAAATAATGATCCGCCAAGTAAGGTCCATTTCGTTTTTGTTGAAATCTTTTTATATACGATTGTTATATCCTTCTTATGTTTGGAAAGTAATGCACCTATGACAAAAACAGATAAGTAATGCAGCGAGTCAAAATAACTTGTATTGAATCCATTTTGATGTTGAAATCCGATGATATCATTTAGTCCTGCAATTAAGGATAAAGAAATGCATAACATTAAATTAGACAGCAAATTTAATCTACTCACTACAATCAATATGAACGGAAACACTAAAGAAATTCTCATCTCATGAATGAGAGACCATATAACGGTATTAAAATATTCCGTATGGATATTACCGACAAGATTCATGTGTTCTAGAATTGAGTTTATATTTGGGTTAACTTTCCAGAATCCATCGGGCCAGCTATTATCGAACTTAATATCTGTTGAAAAAAATGAACAAGCTGCAATAGCTACAAAAATAGATATGACATAGGGTATATAAATTCTGAATACGCGTTTTATAAGAAAAGTGAAGTATGGAATTGGCTTACCATTAAAAAATGGAAGTGATAATACAAGTCCACTAAGCACAAAGAACAGAAGAACTGCCCCACGGCCATTAATAAAAATCCTGAGCGGTGATTGCCAGAAAATTATGGGTAAAATGGGAGTCGCTAAGTAGATATGATGTAAGAATACTGAAAGTGAAGCTAATCCTCTTATTGAATCAAGCTGTGGGATTCTATTTTTCATTATGTTACCTCCTTGCTTAAGCCTTTATTTCGAGAAGAATATCTTGAATAAATTCGCTCACATTGCTTATTTGAACATCCTTATCAAACAAGGGTGGTTTTCTTGGTACGCTTTTTTTTCTTTCCTTGATACCCTGGGATGAAATATCCTCCAACAATACAACCAGAGATTCGATATAGGTATCGCTCCATGGTTTAATTCCCTGAATTCTATAAATCCATTCTCCATTCAGATCATAGGACATTGGGGTTTTACCCATAACAATTGGTAACCCAGCGGACAAGTATTCACTCAACTTCGTTGTATAACGAAAACTGCCGACCTGATCGATACTTTGTGGCAAGCTAGCCAAATCCATTGCTGCCAAATACTTAGGTACCTCTTCGCGCGGAATACGTCCCGTATATATAACGTTACTTAAATTAGCCCTATCGGTGATTTTCTCCAATCTGCCTCTACCATCTCCATCACCAACAATGAAAACAGTAATATCTTTGCGCTTTAGTTTTTGGGCTGCCATGACTAACTCATAGCCATAACAATACCCTGCTCTCCTGTTCCAATTTAAAGAGCCTACAATTCCGACAACGATGTTGTTTACCGGGATTCCAAATCTCTTCCTGATATAGCTTCTCGATCGATCTATATCCTCTTCGCAGAGCGCAGACGGTGCCCATCCGGCTGCAGTCATGGCAAATTTTGAACCATAAGTTAATGCGCGGCCCGTCAAGTAAGGAGTCCATCCGATAAAGCCCGTTGCATGTTTATAAAGTCGTCTTTCATACCAGTTAAACAGAGGTCCCAACATAGGATGCTTACTTGAAATATAAGGTCCTACTGCATCTCCACTACTTATCACATAAGGCACTTTTCTTAGGGAAAGTCCCAATAACAATGCCATCCCACCAGATAAACCAGTTCCCTCCATAACCACTAAATTAGGCCGCTCGCAGATAATATGCCGCAGTATTCCCCAAAAGCTCTTGCGCTTGTTTATCCTTTCAAAAGGATAAAAATATGGTTGCACTTTAGATAATAGGCTTTTTAGCCTATTCTCATCATCCCCGTTACTTCCCTGAGTTGCGAACGCCAAAATTTTTTGGTTTTCGTTTGTTGACATCCACCATTAACTCCTTCTCTGAACTAACCTCTTCAAACAGCTTTATATATTTTGCTGCAACGGATTCCCAACTTTGCTCTTCTGCTATTTCCCTAGCATTAATACTCAGCCATTTCCGTTGATTGTCATCAGTAGATAACAGCTTCATTGCTCTTCCTAATCCAACTAGATCCTCAGGGTGACTGATGATAAATCCAGCTTTTGATCCAACTAACTCAGAAACCCCGGACTCATATGTGGTAATGACGGGCAACCCGGAAGCTAAGGCTTCAAGAACAACCAATGTGCAAGCTTCATATCTGGAAGGAAAAACAAAAAAGTCCGCACATTTCATCAAGTTTGGAATATCATTTCTGAATCCCAAAAATTGAACACGATTTTGAAGTTCCAGTTGCTCCGCCATTTTCAAATATGGGCTTCCTTTGGTAGATCCCGCCACAACCAAATGTAGCCCTTCAACATCTACCATGGCTTTCAATATTGAATCAAGATTTTTCCTGGACGATTTAATATCACCCGCAAATAACGCAAGAGGAACATTTTCCGGAAGACTCCATTTTTGACGACTCATGCTTTTGTCTGGATAAAATTCCCGGGTATTAACGCCATTCATAATGACATGCAGATTAGTATGATTAGTGAACTCAAGAATTTCATCCTTTACTTTTTCCGAGACGGGAACTAGATGTTTGCTTCGGGAAAAGGAAATTTTTTCAAAAATAGAATTGATATAAGTAAAAAGCAGCTGATACACTCCGAATATATTTTTTCTAAGACGAAAGGGATGAGCCGATGACTTCAACCAGGAGCTATGTACAAAATGAACTGCATTGATGTCGCTTTTAACCCAAGTAATAAAACCATTAACCATTATCAAATCGTATTTCTTCTTTACGAAAAGTAAAAGAATCGTGCTTATTATTGCAAATATTTGATTTTTCAAAAGTTGGGTTGGCCATCCTTTTACCGAGACCTTGATCCATTTGATATTGGGCATCAACAGCAGATCCGGAGCAACATAACTAGCGAGTACAGCAACATTATGATCTCTTTTGAGTACTTCATTCACGATTTCATAATTGACTCTAGCTTGGCCGTCTCCCTTAAGTAATTTATGAGTAACGATACAAATATCCACTTCATTCCCCACCTAAATATTGTTTTGTTAATTAATATTAGTTTTATGAGATCGTTTCTTTTTCATATCTATCAGAATGTAATTAATAGAATTGCTAATCGTCCGAAGTGAACTAAGAAAACCTTTACTTCCTTCTACCTTAATGCCATGTAGTATTGTATGTATTAAAGCGACAATAAAAAAAGAAAGTGCTTTGAACCACTTTCTTTCCGTAAATAAGTATCGTTTGAATGTCGCATATATTCGTGAAGTGGTAATGTAAGATTTATAAAAATCACGATTAATTTCTGATGGATAGTGGTAGTTAATGGTTTCCTTCGACAACAGGATGGAATACCCTTTTTGTACAGCACGAGTAGCAATATCCACTTCCTCATAACCATAGATAAGCTGCTCATCAAATAAGATTTCCTTAAACAAAGTGATTGGAAACACTGTGCTGTTTATCACGATAGTTTTTAAAGGTTCTTCATCCTTATAGGGTCTGGATTGAAAACCTAAGAAGGTTTGATTATGTGGATAAATGATTGAGCCATTCTTGTTCTCTAGACCAGTAATGATTACTTTGTTTCCATACACTCTATCATTTCTTCGCAGCACTTCCGATATTTTGACAAAAAAATCATTCACCATTTTCACATCATCATCAATGAACAGGAGGTGCGTTCCGGTTGCCGCACGAATGGCATGATTTCTATTTGCCGACAAACCGATCTTAGGCCCCGGCAAGTAGTGTACATTCGGAAAGTTTGACTTTACTAACTGCTCTGTTCTTATATCCGTACTATCATCCGACACGATGATCTCATGAATCTTAACCTTAGATCGTTCCAATGATCGCAATGCATTGGATAGGTCATCAGGCCGATTTCTGGTACAAATACATACAGTGAAATGATAACCCAAACGGGTTGCATTCATGAAGAGCCACCTCTCACAGACAGTTTCTTTTTCAACATGAAATTGGCCCTCCTAAACACCCCAAAGCCTATGTGAAACACTTCCTTCAAGTCTAAATATCCAGGAAGCAATTCTATGAGGGAAATTCGCTGAATGCAAACGTTATACCATACGAATCGAACGAGAAAGCTCATCATAAAGCCTATACCTGTAGAAAAGGCAGCGCCAGCAATTCCCCACGCATGTATCGTAAAGGTCATGCTTCCCAATGTCGTCCCCACATAAACGACGCTAGCAATCGTATTATGCAAAGTTCTCCCTGTACTGCTTAGCGCATTCCCGAACAAATCCGATAAACCGCCGAACAAAGCGTTGGGCAGTAGAATAAGAGCGGGAACAATCGCCGGCATATAAGATTTTCCAAAGAAAAATGGTATCAGAAATGGCTCTGCTATTCCGAGCAGGATCGCACCCAACACTGTACTTAATATAGTTAGCCTATAGAAACGACATACCTTGTCATGCAAGTGTGCAAGCTCTTCCTGTACCAAATTTGGAAAGCTCGTAATCCCTATTGCTCTGGGTATAGCCCACAGAATCCCTGTCGCGCTGCTTGCTGTCTGATATAACGCAAGTGCGGAGGGGGTTAAAGAAAAGAGCAATATTTGGGATCCACCGTTACCCAACACATTAATAACTGAACCTCCGAAACCCTTAATAGAATACCATACTCCACTCCTCAAAATAGATACTTGGAAACGACCTGAAGATTTAAGGTATGAACGAGCCTGCCAAAGAAAAGGGAATACACTGGCAAATGCGATCGTGGCTGAAGTTATTAGACACAAACTGACACTTAGAGTTCCGAAAATGAAGTAAACCGTCCAAAGTGCTGTTAGAACGGTTGGAATCCCCATCCGAACAAGATTAATTAACAAGAAGCGCTGTTGCGCTGCCAGCACTCCAGATAGCATACTCGTAAGCGGTCCGCTAAACGTTGATAAAAAGAACAGATAGGCTGCTAATTTTATACTACCTTCCAAATGTCCCTTAATTGTCCATTCGGTTATTAGCATAATAACAATTACGGCAATTCCACCGGTTGCTAAAGCCCAAACCAAAAGAGTCCTAAAGAGGTCATTTCGCTCGTGTTCTAAGCTTTTCCCCCAGAGATAGACCGTAGCCATATAGATTCCAACGTCACAAATTCCCAGAATAAAACCATTCCACATCGAGATGCCTAGATAAACGCCTCTATCATCAGGTGTTAGACCCCGAGATAAAATGATTGCCGAAAGCACACCAATACCTAGAACGCCAAAGATACTTGTAAATGTTTGAATAGTTTTGGCCAACAGCGAAGAGTTGTGTATTTCGGCCTTATGACGAATTTCCATTGTATCCCCCAGGATGTATCAATTAACTGCCATATTAGGTTTGGAGATTGTTTTTTCTGGCTGTTTACTATTCTTCCGAGCATCTATAATCTCATTCAAAATAGATACTAGCTCTGAAACGATAACTTCGTTAGAAAATAGCCGTATAGCCTCTGATCGTGCTAATTCGGTGATTTCCGTCCGATTTGGTGAGCAAAGATCTTCCAAGAGAGAACGCACACTGCATTCTAACGCTTCTATATCCCCTGCTGGGAAAACCCGACAACAGATCCTGTTTACTTTTTCAGCAGCACCAACTTTATCGCTGGCAATGACAGGGAGACCACAGGCTAATGCTTCCCCCACGGTTAGACCAAATGGCTCATAATGGCTCGGTTGAATAAGTGCATCAACAGAATTGTAGAGATTGTCCATTTCCCCGCCTGAAAGTTGACCCACATAGGTTGCTACATCAGTATTCAATTGGCTTAAGAGCCCTCGATAGTCCGACCATAAAGAATGATTACCGACAATGAGAATGCGAACATTATTGGATATATCACTTAAACGGTGTGAAAGTTCAACCATCATCTCAACTCCTTTTCGGACAGCGATCCGGGAAACAAATAAAAAAGTAATACGATGATCTGCACCATATTTGGCCACACCAGGTTTTGGAGAATATCTTTCGATATCGATCGAATTGGGTACAATATACGCCGCTTTGCTCGGTTGAAGATGATAATCACTACTAACCTCTTCGGCAAAATTATGACTAAGACTGAGCACATAGTCTACTTTTCTAACATGTCGTTTCTGCACGAATGCGCGTGCCATTAATAAAAGTCGTACTAACAAACGCTTAAAAAATGGTTCCGATAATCTGGAAAGATAAGCCTCCTTTCGATGCCACTTGAGCTCCCCTGCGGCATGAACACTAGGATGAAGAACAATCGGAGGTAATTGCTTCTTATATCGTTTCAAAGCATGGAGTTCAATATGGGAAAATTGATATACCAAATCATAAGGTTTGATTTTGTGCTGGTTAACCAAGGATTTGGCAAGCTTCAATTCACAACACAAATTAGCGATTTGACCTGTAATAAATGCCAAAAAATTATTACGGCTGTACCAGCGATTCCACTGCCATGAAGAGGGCTGGCAATAAATCCTTAAATTTCTCTCACCTACTAGAACCTCTGGCAGAGCCGACTCTTTTCCTGGAAAAAAGCAATCGACTTCAACTCCCTGTCTAGATATCTCCTGTAGAATCTGCCTACCAACACCAGTAGCTCCGCCATCATTGTTCGGCATGGGGCCAATCCAAGCTATTCTCACAGGTATACCTCTTTCTTTGTAGAATTTTTATCAAGATAACCAATCATGATCCAGATGAGGCCCACGACAGAATAGTGCCCGCCGTTTAACCACTGGCCTGCTTGAGAGAAGAGTACTCCCAGTATCACTAAATGGACAATGCTGGAATTAGCTTGCTTGAAAGCAATGAAAAGAATTTTAATCATTATGATTAGATATAGAATGCCGCCCACAATACCGGTGGCGAGAAACTTATTGCTTAAATCCACTTCAGAGCTCACTGCTGATCCGCTAAATTTACCTGCTGCAATTGTGGTGCTTCCCAGCCCGTGTCCAAGCGGATTGGTGAATCCTTTTAAAAAACCGTCAATCATCAAATTATAATGACCAAGAGTTGTTGATTCCTCGCCCATCGGGTCTGTTAATCCTACGACAGAATGATAGATTAAATCATTTTCTGTGTTTAACTTTGACATGGCAAAGAACATGCCTGTCATAACCCCGCATGCAATAAGAGATACCAGTATTTTGTTAGACAGCTTTTTGGAATTTACGATGGAGATAATTACCAGAGCCAAAGTTGCAGTGACTATAGCACCACGAGCGGATTCGGTGAATAAAGCCGAATACAATAATAGTAGTCCGACTATTCCGAATATTTTGGCAACAATTCCGCTACGAAGTATATATGCCCAGGCAATAACAATGGCTATTCCTAGGTAATGTGCATATTCTGATGCGCTTGTAAATGTTGATATCGGTCTCATGACACCATACACTTTTAGAGCCGTATATCCCGATAGTTCAACCCACATATCTTCAAATGGATAATAGCCATAAAAATATTGTTTAAATCCGTAAAGTGCAACTATAACACCAATAAAAAACACGGTGGCGAAGATCATTTTAATTTTTTTCTCGTCGATATATTCCCGACCTAAAATCATATAACCAATAGGAACAATATAAAAAATAATCCCCGCAATCCCTGTAAATAAGCTCCCTTGAATGGGGTTGAATATTTGAATACAGTCGATCAGCAGCATCCAGCGAATGAGTTGAAATAACCGCGTATCATCAGCGATGATTTCTCGGTGAATAGACTTATCATAAAACCATTTGAATACCAGAATCAGAACGACAGCAGGCCCAACAATAACAAGAGGATCTAACGTATTCCAGCCTGCTACCGGAATTAACGCTCGGCGAAAAAGTCCTAAGAATGGCAAATACAGGATAAGCAGGTACAAGGCTAATGCGGGCTTCCGTATACTAAATACAATTAATATGAAAATAAATGAAGATGCAATTAAAAGTCGGGCTTTGCCTGGATCAAGAGCCGCTTTGCCTAGGAAATATCCCATTAGGATAACGAGAATAATAATACCTAAAGTTTTAATTAGTCTATTATCTTGAATCTTTCGAACGAGAATATTCAAGTTCAGGCTCCTATCCGCAATGATTCTAAAAACTCCGCCATATCATTTGACAGACGTTCTGTACTGAAAGCCTTTGCTCGGTTCAGGCCCGCACTGCATAACTCAGTGTAATACTCGGGTTCTTCGATTAACTTTAGTATTGCCATTGATAGTTCAGCAGCATCATTGGGCGGAACTAACAGTCCATTCTCGCTATGCGTCACAATCTCCAGCGGCCCCCCTGCCTTCGCAGCAATAACCGCTTTTCCTAACGCCATTCCTTCAATAATAACCATACCAAATGGCTCAATACCTACCGTGCAGTGAACAAGAATATCGACTGAATGGATCCAGCTCGATACATTAGCCTGATGCCCTGCGAAATAGATCTTGTTAGCGATTCCCAACGATAATGCTTGACTTGCCAATTCGTCCGGATAATCCGGTTCAGATCGATGATTGCCTCCAACGATTACAAAATGTATGTCAGGATGGTCTTTCGCGACTAGTGCAGCCGCTTCTACAAAGATATGTATTCCTTTCCATCTTTGAAGTCTTGCTACTATACCCACAATGCGGCTTTTAACCGGTAAACCTAGTGTCTTCCTGACCTCTTTACTTGGAGGAAGAGCAGAGGGATCATATTCTCTTAAATCAACAGCTGGATAGATGACAATTGTCCTCAACTTCGGGTTATTTCTGCTTTGCGATTCCTTCGCTGCTTGTGATGGGCATAGTACAGCTTTAGCAGGTATATACTTCAGACATTTTTCTAAGAAATCCATATCAGGAGTCCCGTGCTGGAACCAAATCGCGTCAATCCTTGCCAGCCATGCCGCAGGGCCTGCATATAGGTGTGCCTTGCTCATCCAAGACATCACAATGTCGATATTTTCTCTTTTCATCCATTGAAACAAACTAAATACTGTTGATACATATCGGCCGAATTGTCTAAGCTTTCCGGTATGATAAATGTTAACGGAGTAACCTAACTTTTCTGCCTCTTTCACCAAAGGGCCATTCTCAAAAAATACTAGCGTATATTCTATATTCGTTAATTGCTTATTTGCACGCAGAAGATGAAGCATCATCAGTTCAGCTCCACCGCGCAAATCCGCCAGCGGCATGACAATGCCGACTCTCATTGCTTCACATCCCCTATTCGTTCAGATCTTTTCCAAGCTATTATCCCCAAATAACGACCCGTTATCGTTGCATAATATCTGGCTATTATCTTTTTTTCGCCCTTTACCAACCCTCGAAATAATTGCAGAAGACCCGGTGAACTTGTTGAACCGACTAATGAAGCCCAGATCAAAAATAAAATCTTTCTTACGACAGAGAAGTGCTCCCAAACAATTAATGTTTCATTATGGATTTCATTTCTTACTGCAGCAGGGTTAAATTCATTCCGCTTATCCTCATCGAAACGTTGAGAAGGATAATGGCCGACCCCAATTATGGGATCATAAATTAATTTCCATCCCATTCTCTTAAACGTTAGGCCCACGCTTAATTCCCAATGAACCTGCGCTCCTTTACCCAGCAAGCGATGATCAAAGCCTATTTTCTTTAATGGATCGGTGCGGTAAGCACAATTAACCCCTTTCAAGAAGTCGACTTCTCTTGCCGATCCTACTCTAAGATGGTGATTACCTATTCTCCTACCGAACCACTGAATTTTCCCAACTGAAGCAACCTTACCATCCAAGATGATACCACCTTGGTGAATCCAATCACGACCACCAACTCCGCCAGCCATCTTATTCATTTCAAAAACATTCTCAATTCGTTCCAGCCACTGAGGAAAAGGTTCGGAATCATCATCTGTGATCGCGACAACTTCACCTGACACTTCACATAAACCCTTGTTCATGGCTTGAACAACACCGGGGATATCAATCTTAACGACTTTAATAACGTCTAAAGAAGTTAAACATCCTATATATTGCAAGGTTTCGGTATCATCTTCTCTAACGACTAAGATAATTTCATGCGGTTTTACAGTCTGCGAAAATATAGCTTCCAAGCATCGAGTTAAATCATTTACTCTGCAATACGTTGGAATTAATACGCTTATTCTCATTATTGCTTATGCCGACCCCTCTATATTCAATTATTCCTCTCCAAGAACTTGTATCCATTGCGTTACGACCGTCGATAAATAAAGGACGGCGCATAACTGAACTTAAATACTCAGCATCTATTTCTAAATACTCAGGCCACTCCGTGATGAGGAGAGCGCCATCCGCATCTATTAAAGCATCCGATAATTGATTCATGAAATGTACTGTCGACGGCAGTGAAGCCCTTGCCTTATCCAAAGCTACCGGGTCATGGACGTATACCTCAGCCCCCCCGGATAGCAAAGAATGGATAATGGGAATGCTCGGCGCTTCCCTTATGTCATCCGTTCCAGGCTTGAAGGTAAGCCCTAAAACGGCTATTTTCTTCCCATATAACGGCCCTAATTCCTCTCGGAGCTTCTCGATAATTATGAATTTCTGACTATTATTTACTGAAATAACCGAAGAGAGCAGCTTGAAATCATAACCGATTGTATTTGAAATAAATTGCAACGCTAGTGTATCCTTGGGAAAACAGCTTCCGCCATAGCCGATACCGGCTTGGAGAAAAGATGAACCTATTCGGGAATCTTTACCTATAACTGCTGCAACCTTCGTCACATCCGCCCCAACCAGATCACATAAATTCGCAATTTCATTAATAAAGCTGATCTTCATGGCAAGGAATGCATTAGCTGCATATTTGGCAAGTTCAGCACTCCTCGTATCCACGCTAATAATTGGTACACCTTTTAAATGCTTGGGACGAGGAGTCTGCTCAGGAGAAGCAAAGGATTGAGAAATAATAGGTGAGTATAATTCCTGTAGAACACGTATCGCTCTGTCATCTCCACCTATAACGATTCGTTCCGGGTATAAGGTATCGTTTACCACTTTGCCTTGACTCAGAAATTCCGGATTAGATGCGACAGTTACAACATGCTGTATACATGCTGCTTCAACTCGCTCTACGATGAGATCCGACGTTCCTACAGGGGCTGTGCTTTTATTAACTAATACTGTTGGCCATTTGTGGTAACTAAGATATGCGATTGTTTCATCCACCGCTGAGAACAAGTAGGTAAGATTAGACGATCCATCCGAATTGGCCGGTGTTCCCACAGCTAGAAAAATAACATTCGATTGTTCTAGTCCTTGTGTAAAGGAGGTCGTAAAGTGTAAATTCTGCTTTGCTTTGAGGAATAGTTCTTCTAATCCCGGTTCAAAAATCGGAAGTTTTCCTTGCCTTAGCGATTCGATTTTATCAACAGCGATGTCAATGCAGGTAACCTTATGACCAAGATAAGCCAATGATATCCCGGTAGCTAATCCTACATATCCGGTACCTACGACAGCAACTTTCATAAACAATCTCCTCGTATAATAGTTTTTTAATAGGTATCTTTCGGGAAAAGAATGACTCGGAATGTTTTTAATATTAATTTGATATCAAAAAATAAATTCCGGCGCTGGATATAATATAAATCGAGTTCAACCATGTCCTTAAAGTGAAGTTCATTTCTACCGCTTACTTGCCACAGACCCGTGCAGCCAGGGGTTACAACTAATCTTTGGCTATCATATAAACTATATTGTTCAACTTCCCTTGGTAAGGATGGTCGAGGACCAACCAAGCTCATATCGCCCTTCAATACATTCCACAACTGAGGAAATTCATCGATACTTGTTTTTCGAATAAACTTTCCCAGTCTCGTTACTCTGGGATCGTCTTTAATCTTAAACATCGCTCCTTTGACCTCATTTTTCTCTGCTAGCTCAGGTAGCAATTCCTCAGCATTGGGAACCATTGAGCGAATTTTATATATATTAAAAGGCTTCCCATTTTTTCCGACTCGAACTTGCTTGAAGAAAATCGTCCCCTTCGTATCTTCCAATTTGATTAATATCGCAATTACAATAAATACAGGTAAATAAAGAAGGATACCCCCAGCAGAAATGAGGATATCCACTATTCTTTTTACTATTATATACATTCTTTGATCTGAGGTTTTATGTAATATTAACTTATTAGTGTTATAGAGGCTTGACTCTATAACCTCCAAATCATTGGTATAATGAGGCATTTGTCTCTACTCCTTCTAACCAATTACTTCCTGAACTTGTTCTTTTAATAGTATCTCTTCCATAACCTTTAATAGAGGAATACGAAATTCATCATTCCTTAATGCATAGTCTAGGGTTGTGAGAATAAAACCCAGCTTATCCCCTACATCGTAACGAATTCCTTGAAAATGGTACGCAAAAACGTTCTGGATCTGATTGAGTCGTTGTATGGCATCGGTCAGCTGGATTTCCCCACCAGCTCCGAGCTCTTGTTGTTCAAGAAAATGAAAGATTCCAGGAGTTAAGATATACCGCCCCATAATAGCCAAATTGGATGGTGCATTACCTGATGAAGGTTTCTCTACAAAGTTCTTCACCTGATATAATCTTCCTTCTCTAGCCATTGGATCGATGATTCCGTACCGATGTGTTTCGTTATCGGCAACAGGCTGAACACCAATTACGGACGAGCCCGTTAGTTCATACTGTTTCATTAGTTGTTTTAAGCAAGGCTCTTGCGACTCAACAATATCATCACCCAACAAGACAGCGAAAGGTTCATTCCCGATAAACCTCCTTGCGCACCAAACCGCATGGCCCAATCCTTTCGGTTCCTTCTGCCGAATATAGTGAATTTCAACCTTCGAGGATCTCCTTACTTCCTCTAACAGCTCCAGCTTACCTTTTTCCATTAAATTGTTCTCCAGCTCAAATGCATGGTCGAAATGGTCCTCGATCGCTCGCTTTCCCTTACCCGTCACAATAATAATGTCTTCAATACCTGACTTGATGGCTTCTTCTACGATGTATTGAATCGTTGGCTTATCTATAATCGGAAGCATTTCTTTTGGCATCGCTTTGGTAGCGGGAAGAAATCTCGTCCCCAACCCAGCCGCTGGAATGATCGCTTTTCGTACCTTATTCATCTCGTACCCTCCTTGGATCTTAAACCATAAATGGTTAGGGCATTTAACCCCTCCTCACGCTACACCCTTGACGATCCACGTCTAAGGCATTACAGCCCACAACATAGCCGAGTGCCTACGAGGATAAAGGTTAGTAGACATTACCTAAAAACTATATTGGTGTTTTAGCAATGGCATTATCGATGATATATAGCCATCCCTTTTTTATTCATTTTGTTCATGACAATTCCAAGCAAATTAGCCTTCACACTCGATAACTCGTCTTTAACCCTTTTTGCAACCGTCCTTTTTACCATCCCGTGTTCAAGTACAAGCAGTACTCCGCTTGATTTGGCTGCTAGCATTTTTGCTTCTATAAATCCCAGAATGGGGGGCGTATCAATGATGACAACATCATAATCTGACTTGATTTCATCCAAGAGAGTATCTATTCGCTGCGAGTTAAGCAATTCTGAAGGGTTTGGCGGTATTGGCCCCGAGGTAATGATAAACAAGTTGGGTATATCCGTATTTTGTATTGCTTCGCTTACCGTGCTTTGGTTGGCAAGAAAATTAGTTAGTCCGCAGCTATTATCACCCTCAAACATCAAATGAACCCCTGGTTTCCGCAAATCCGCATCGATTAGCAATACTTTCTTTCCAGCCTGCGCATAGGCAATCGCTAAGTTTAGAGTGGTTGCCGTTTTGCCCTCCCCCCGCATGGATGAGGTAACTACTATCGTTTTCATTTCGCGGTCGACTGCCAAAAACTCGATGTTAATTCTTAATGTTCTATAGGACTCAGATCTTATTGAAGTTGGTTTTGACAATATGGTGATCTTGGATTTACCGGCTGAGAGCAGTGTAGGATGACTCAACGACTTCACCTATCTTTTTTCGAGATTTATTGTTATTTGTGCCACGTTGGTGTCGTTTCTCTTTTGTTTTAACAACCATCGCCAATGTAGAACATTCAAAAACCTGTTGAATGTCACTTTCCGATTTTAAGGTGTCATCCAAAAATTCCAACAAAAATGCAATCCCGATACCAAACAGCAATGAAACTACAAAACTGATGACTGCTGTTTGATTGCTCTTGGGATTGAGCGGCAAGGGGAATCTTTCAGTCTCATCTGCCATATTTAAGACTTTGATGTTATCTGCTGCTATCAGCTTAGGAATTTCGGATTGAAAAACATCCGAAACAGCATTGACTATTCTCGCTGCTCGTTCGTAAGAATAATCGCGGATAAAGATCGACATGACTTGCGTTCCGCTTAAAGCGTTAATTTGCACATCGTTGATAAGTTTCTTGGAACTGATCTGCAAATCAGGATAACCTTGAACGACCTTATCCATAATTGCCGGAGTTTTAATGATTTCCTTATAGGTACTGATTAATTGATCCTGGCTTTGCGACTTGCTGACAATTAACTTAGTTGTAGCTCCATAAACCGGCCTATATTGATCATCGCTATACCAAGCCGTAACTATAGTGGAAATTACAACAATCAGAACGATCAGCCATAAACGCTTAAGTATGATTCTGAAATACTCTATGTACTCCATTAGTACCCCCCAATGATTTCATTAGTCACATTTGATACGCTTCGTATCACCAATATTACGATACACATTGTAACATGTCAACTGGTTTTTTTTGAAATTTTCATGTGTATGATCCATTTTGTATCTAGTTTCTATAATAAATGAGCTATCCATCCAATCTTCTTGTACAAATTAGACATATAATATTAAGAACAAGATGATGTACGGTATACCCACAAGAAGGGGGAAAGAACATGGCTGAAGATACGGTAAGTTTGGAAATGGCTTTGACCAACCTGCTTAATTCAGTTATATCGAGCGGACAAGCGTTGGAAGAAGTTATTGGTGCCATTGGCGCAAGCACTGGTGGTGGTGTTAAAAGCGTGGTTGATTACGGTGCTGTTGGCGATGGAGTGGCTAATGATACTGAGGCAATAACAAACGCAATGGCTGGCGGAGAATTTACTATCCGGTTTCCTAAAGGCCGATACAATATTACAGCAAATACAACGTTCCCTGGGGATAAGACGGTTATGTTTGATCGGGGAGCCTTTCTTCACATCTCAATGGGCGTAATAATTACGATGAACTCCGACATAAAAGCAGACCCTTTTCCCATTTTTGCCGGAGAAGGATCTGTTGTGAGTGGAGTTCATCATATCAGATCCATTTATCCTCAATGGTTTGGTGCTTCCAACGAAGGAAGTGAAACAATGGGGCTTGTATCCTCAAAGGCATCTATTACATCTGGTTCCAATATTTTAACGATTCCATCAGCTGATAAGAACCGATATTGGGATGGTCAAACGGTAATGGTCATGCATGCGGGGAGTACTATTACTTCCACATTCCCCAACCCTGCACCTCAACCAACGCTATCGATCATTGGTACTGCTGGATCAACCTCATATAGTTATCGTATCGCAATCCTTGATAAATATGGGGGCATTACAACTGCAAGTGCGATTACAACAATAGCCAATGCACCTGATGTTTTGAGTTTTAAAGACGGGAATAAGATTAGAATCACAATGCCTAGCGGCATTGCACGTCATGGATTTGCCATTTATGGCGAAGAGACCAACCCAGCAAATTCACGCGGAGTCCTTGGACTTATCCGAGATGTAACTGGTTTTTGGGAAGATGGCGGTCACGGGTCCATAGCGGTTTCTACTCCTCCTTGGATACCAATAACTGCACCTTTAGCCAAATTGAATAATACTTTATTAACGACCATTGTTTCTGGCGGTGGAACAACAACCCTTACCCTGAAAGATAATGCTGGGGCTACACTAAGTGGTAACGCGGTTGTCATGATGGATAATACAAGTTCTTTTAATAAAGCGTATAATTTTCTTGAAACTTGTGGCGGCGGCGAGATAGAAGTTACACAAGGCGTTTATCATTTTAGACTAGACCCGGCGACAGCAAGATCAGTGTATTTTACTTCTAATGTTAAGACGAAAGGAAAAAACAAACCTGTATTTTTAATGCATGTGAACCCGTGCAATGATAATATGTATCACTTTGTATCTAAGGGGGACACTGCCTCCAACTGGTCATTCGAAGAAATCATTTTCGATGGTGGTAATCGAACCTATACAACTGAATTTGCACAAATTATGATTAATCTAGGGGGAACTGCCGGGCATTCGCACTTCCTGATAAAGGATTGCGAATTTAGATACTCCAGAGGTAAATTTATAAGCACTTATGCCGGAAATTGTACAGACTATCGCTTTACAGGGAATTATTTTCATCATGGGTGTTCCAATGCATTAGGAATTGGGGGACATCGTTATCGTGTAGATAATAATATATTCTCAGATATCTTTCTAGGATATGGCGGGACAAAAGTAGGGGGCGCAGAAGCAATCATTATGCGCAGTTTAAGTTTTGGTAATACGGATGTCACATCCTATGGGGACATCAGCTATAACACAATAAATAATTACGGAACAATCAACTTCGGCGGAGCGAACTTTGGTTATAAGTACATTAATATTTCCTATAACAAAATTCTGGGATACGACAATGCTATTGGGTTAGGCGGCAAAATGGAAAGTGTTAATGTCATAGGTAATCAGATTAAGATTCAAAATTTAGGTTATTTGAATGGTAATGCAATAAAACTTGAACTAACTGCCGTGGGGCAATCCTGCACTGACGTAAATATTAGCGACAATGCAATATCTATATTTTCAGATCCAACAACTGGATTTGGTTCTGGTGGCATTAGTTTCTCAGTAGAACCAAATAACTCAGACATTGTCAAAAGAATTAGAATAACAAATAACTCTATTAATCAGTATGGAAATGTAACTCAGTGGCCAGTTGAAATCCGATTTTGTAAGGAGCTCACTTTTTCTGGAAACACAATAACATCGGATAACCCAGGAAAGGATACTGCACTGGAAGTAACTACAAACAGTACAGATCATCGATGGATAATAACAGACAATATCGCATTAAATAAAGTAATCAAGACTCCTAGTGGCTCCATTATTGCGGGAAATCAGGTGGGACTGATTCGGGTCGGTGATCGAAGTTTAGTTACAGGTAATAAGGTATCTGGCGTTTCTGTTGCCGGGGGAAATACTTGGGGAGCGGTTATTTTTATCGGCGGTTCAGATAATGTTGTATCTGATAATAAAGTGGATATGAAAAATCACTTTAATTCTTCAGCAACGGCAATCATAGAAGGGAACGGCGCGAGAAACAACATGATTGTAGGTAATCAAATAACAAATTCAACAACTAGTAGACCACTCTTGCATAACTTTGAATCAACTATTGTCCATAATATGGGTGTACCAAATGGAGGCAGGAGGGAATTCGAAAGCTCTTCTCTACCCACTAAAGGAGTGTTTACTGTGGGTGATCGTATAATTAACATCACTCCTGTTGCTGGTGGGTCAATTGGATGGGTATGTACTATAGCTGGAAATGCCGCAGAATTAAATTGGGTAGCAAACACGGCTTATTCTATGAATAAACTCGTTTACTCAGGTGTAAGAGTATACAAATCTACCACTACAGGGATTTCGGGGGCGATAGCTCCTAACCATGCATCGGGCATGGCAACGGATGGAACTATTACTTGGGAATTTGTAGGAACTTCGGTTGTCTTTAAGCCATTTGGAGCGATTGGCATCTAAAGCCCCCATTCGGGGGCTTTTTCAATACGACTTCCTAATAGACTTCAAGGTATATTTCCACGAATCGAAAATAAGATGCTTAAAATGCATCTTGTACATATAATACTGTCGATCTCTAATACCTAGCTTGGCATTTCTTATAGACTCATAATTCCAGTAGCAGTTGATGTAAGGAATATCCAGCGGCTTCACCTTATGAAGCTCAGGAAACTGCTGATAAACAATGGAGAGCACCGTTTTTATTCTTCTTAATGTTTTGTCGCAGCCCGCTCGCCGGAATAAGGAGTCATAGTCTATTTCTTCAGCACATTCATATAACATTTGTCTAATATCCAAGAGATATCTCAGGGAGTCCATTTGATGCCTGGCACTATGTAAACAAATAAAGTAAAAGGTATACTGTGTTGATAATTGCTTAACATAATCATAGTGTTTTAATTTTTCTGAAGACTCCCAGAAAGGATGCGGAGTTAGATCAGACCAGTATTGTTTATCTAGAGTCCAATGTAATTCGACAGAGAGCTCGTTTCTATATAGACGGGCATGATGGTCCTTTACAATCTCGAATGTATATCCCAGCGCCTTTACACACTCAATGCTTTCCCTTAGCTTGTTCAACGGAATAAGTATATCGATGTCCCCTGCGACTCGCGCGCCCAGATGACCAAAATAACGAACCGCAAAATGAATCCCTTTTAGAGGGATTGCGTTGATTGCCCATTCTTCGAAAGCCTTTAACAGTATCGCTTCTTGATACCTCATATAGAAGTTATGGTTAAGACCACGTGTGTAATCTTCTTTTAATTTCTGCTGAAAGAAGGTGGGAACATCCTCCAACCGCTCCTGCTTAATTAATAAATGATAAACCTGGGAGGAGATCATAAATAGTTCAATATCCTGTAAAATCCGATGATAATAATCATCATCATCTCGAGGGAGCTCGGGTTCAGGATGATATAGTGACTGCAGAAAGGGTATCATCATTATTCCTCCCCTGAGGCATGAGGCCAAACGATGGCCTGGTGCTCCAGCAGATGGTTTAGCATGCTTTTTTTCTCATTGGCAAGCTGGCTGAATATCCCCTTCTGAACGATTCTGCCTTGATCGATCACTATCACTTGATCCGCATTCCGTATCGTCGACAAACGATGGGCTATGACGATAATGGTCATTTTCCCCTTTAATTGCTCCAGAGCTTCTTGAATCTTCGATTCATTTTCCGTATCTAATGCACTAGTTGCTTCATCCAATACAAGAATCGATGGATTGCGCAAGATCGCCCGGGCAAGCACCAACCTTTGTCGTTCTCCTCCTGATAATCGGATACCCCGATCTCCAATAAATGTATCCAGCCCTTGAGGCAGCCTTCGAATAAAATCTGCAGACACGGAAAACTCCAGCGCCTCCCAAATTTCTTTCTCACTTGCATGAGGTTTCACCATCAATAGGTTTTCCCTTATGGTTTCATTAAATAGGAAAGGATCCTGTGGAACATAGCTGATGGAACGCCTTAAAGATAATAAACGATCACTTGTCAGTGGGATTCCGTCTATGATGACTTGTCCTTGCTCCGGCATTACAAGTCCCATTAAGATATCAATCAAGGTGCTCTTCCCGGCACCGGATCTTCCTACGATTGCTGTCATTCGATTTGAGGGAATATGCAAATTAATGTCTTGAAGAGCATATTGAGACTCCTGCCGATTATAACGGAAATACACATTTCTACATTCAAGACTCTTTTCGATAGTTATCATCTTTACATTCTGCCCCTGTTGTTCAGCTATTGAGAACTCCGTGGCTTCCTTGCAATCCTCTTGCAGTTTAATAATGTTATTAAATGAAGGAATGGACGAGGCAATGTTCTCCAGACTCGACTGAAATCCGGTAAATCTCGGCCACAATCGGGAGAAGATGATAATAACGAGCAACAATTGCTCCACCTTAGCTTCAAACATTTGAATCGACAAAAATATGAAAGCTGCGACTAACAATGCAGAAGCCACTTGGTAATAGAATTGTGAGGTTGCTTTTAATTTAAAATACTCCCCATGTTCTTGTTGCATCTTCATATTCATATGATGCAGCCATGATAGTCGGGATCGTTCTAACATATTGATCTTAATATCTTTAATCCCATTTAACTGATCCGTGATCCCCCCCATATATTGTTTAGACAACTCTAACGTTAGATTTCCCAGACTTTTCGATCTCTGAATAAATTTCCTTGATAGAAAAGCAAGTGCAAAGCCACATACGATGACGAATAATGTAAGTTCTGGGGATAACCAGAAAGCTAGACCAATTTGAATGAGCGTAAAAATAATTGATGCTAATAGCTGCAATGACACACTTACTCCACCGCTGACTCTCCCGATCTCTGCTGTTAAGGAATTGATGAAATCGGATTTCCGTCTCATAATAAAAAAATCCCATTTTGATTGCAGTAAAGCACGATACGTTTCCGATCTCAGATGGTACACAAAGCCTTGGTGTATCTTCACATTCTGAATGCCAATACTCCGTTTCAAGAGCCCTTGGCCGATAACCAATAGGACAAAGCTGACCAATATGATTGGCAATATCCACTGTTTAGGTACCGATTGCAAAGCTCCGATCATTCCTGAAAGAGGAGTAGCTTCCTTATTCACACCGGCTATACCGCTCATACTGATCATCGGTACCAATAACAAGATGCCAATCCCTTCAAGGAGACTAACCATTACCGTGCCAAAGAGATTCACATATAATTTCATTCCAGTAAAGCTATGTAACCGCTTCGCAAAGTATAGAATAGGTTCCATATTTGAAGCCCCCTAGGTTAAAACATGTCTCGCTTTTCTCCAAACCCAGAGTATTGGACGTAAAGGGAGGTATAAGAAATGTATATATTTGGGTAAAGATAGAGTCTGAGCATCAATGGGGTAGGGGTAACAGAAATTCAGGAAGAAAATCAGCTTTTGCCGTTTGGATTTTATTGCATATAAATAGGATTTCAGATAACGTGCAATATTTTCCGGAGGATTATAATGTAAATCAACTGCCTCTTTCATAAAGATAAGCGCGAATCGTGCTAAATACCCGGCACGACTGCGATTAGCTATGATTTCCATATCTTTACTTAATGGAGTATCTAGCAGCTTGGATGCCAAATTCAGTGCTTGCCCGCCGATCATAGTCAATTGATATTCTTTCTTCATGACGAGGGTTAAGCTTTTCCAATCTGTCTGCCGTCTCATGAGGATATCGATATCCGCCAACCAACGCAGTCTAAACCAACCATGACGTGCGCCATGGGAAACGAGATAACAGAACAAGTCATCTTCGCCTAAACTGTACACGGGATAACTTGTAAGACCATTTATCTTTTTCCGCTCCCATAATTCGTCAAAGCTTGGTTCCTTGGATGGACCGGGATTTAATCTCCAGTGAAGCTCAAGATAAATCCTCTTGTGCGGATGGAAATAGGTAATATGGTGCTGCCTCCATTTCCAACCATTTAATGCAGAGAGTACGATATCATCAGTTATGTAGCCTTGCTCCAGGAGTAACTTATTCACTTGATCCAGCTCATTGATGTTAACTAGGATGTCCAAGTCCTTGGATGTTCTGAGGGAAATGTCTCCATATAGATCAACGGCGAGTGTAGGCCCTTTTAGAAGAAGAGAACGAATCTGATGTTCAGCCAATAGCTTACAAATACATTCCACCTCGCCGCTTAGATGAAGCATTTGGAATATATTTTTGTGATAATCATGATATAAAGCTTTAGAGACATTGGCAGGGATCCATGACGGGCTTACTTTCTTCAATCGGTCGTAAATAATTGCAGACATCCGATGATGTCTGACCAACTGAATAAATTGGTCCCAGTCTATATCTATTGATAGCTCGCGCTGATTGCTGAGCGACATTTCATCTTGTTCATGCTTCATAAAAGCAAGCAGCAATTTCAATTCCTTAGGAAAAGAACCCCATCCAATTAGAAGCTGGTTATTCATCATAAGATCCCTCTTGTCCGGAGCTGTTGAACCGTTTTGCAAATTTTCCAACGACTGTGAACTTTCTCATCTCTTCCGCCCCTGTTAAATAATAGGTACCGCTGCGCAGCCAAGCATGTGCAATCATTTCCCCATTCACATCTTTGGCGGTTCCCAAATAAAGCGTACTATCAATAAGTCTTCTATCCAGCATCTTCATCGCAGCAATTGCCCTCACGAGACACTTACTGTCCCAGAGGGTATGTCTACTCATCATATGAAGTGCTATTGAGAGCTTTTTCAAGATTGGTTCCTGTTGGTTAGAAATGTGAGGAGTCTCCTTCATCGAAGAGCCCAATGAAGGAGCAATCTTAGCAAAAGGCAGCCATACAAGAAAACGTGCCCACGCTAAGTACAGAAACGTCTCCATCATCAACAACAGCATTCCCATGTCTAATGAAAAGAACTTACGGATGTACTTCAACGCATTCATTGCCGCATTCCTTCTTCTTCGATATATATAAGCTGTTCTTCCAACAATTGCTCCAAGAAGGAAAGAACATGATCCTCGCACTTACTCTGCTCGACATTGTATTCAGCCATCAGAATCGGGACGAGATTACGAATGGATATCGGAGCACTAATACCATCCCATATTCTTCCGCCCACTTCGCCAAGGTTATAATACTTCCCTCTGCTGATATTAAGCATCACCTTTTCTCCGTCCATATCGCTTACGATATTTCCTTCTGCTTGAACGACAACATGATTCACTGTGAGTTTTTGATTTGTAATCATAAGATTATCCTTCCTTATCTAATGTAGTTAAAATTAATGAAACCAAGTCCGGAGCTGTAAATCCAGATATTGGACGCTGCAAACGGAAGACTTCGAGTTTATTAGTCATCTTCGCGGTCATGCCCAGATGCCATTCCATTAGTCCCAAGCGGGAGATATAGGAGTTGCGATAAGTATGCTGATAAAGAATAGACAATCTCTCCAGGTTCCGGATCTTCTGAATCTGAATCGAATCCTTGTCTGATTTAATCAGTTCGAACACTCCGGCAAGAGGCAACGGTTCAGGATAAAACAAGGCGGGTACAGGAACCGTAAATTTGTTTTCCCTTTGGAAGATCGGACGATAAAGTGTTCTCTCCATTCCAAGGCCGTCCAAGCTTTCCTGCCACAGCTTTTGTTGAGGATATGAAGGCGTAACCCATGGAGCTTGATCCGGCGAAAGGGATACCGCAATGACGTCATCGCTTACAAGGGGGGACCCTCTTTGTAAGAAGGCGGAAGCAAGCGTTGACTTGCCTGCGCCGGAATCGCCAATGAATGCATATGCTTTACCATCGATCGCCACCGCGCTGCCATGCAAAGGAAGCACCCTTCTCTGAAAAAGCAATGCGCCCATGCAGGAGCCTAGAATATAAAGCCGAATCCGATCCTCATCGGCTCCCTTCATCGGAGATACGATGATGGACTTTCCATTCAGGATGCAGTATGTCGCCGTATCGGCGATCTGGAACATGACCCGATTTTCTATCACGAACGTCTTACGATTTGGTAGCGCTAGACGGCTCCACTCCTCGGATAAATCCGCTATAGTAATCACAATATCCGCGGGCTCTTTTCCATCACCAATATCCTGTAATTCCGGCAATTCAGGTAGTGTCATTTCACTCGCCACCCGAAACCCGAATGCTTTATAAAGGTGGCTGTATACCGTTTGGATCATCATTCTTCATTCTCACTCCACCGTATCGACTGTAAGGAAAGGGCCCTTATACAGAACACGTATCAGGGCCCCATGGGAAAACTAAGTATTAGCTGTGATGTTGGTCCTTTTCATCTGGATCAAACGAGTCAGGGATTGTTAAACCGACACCTGCAAACGTCATTTTTACATCAAGTACTTCCAGCGATGGTTGTTTCCATTCTTTGTTCATGTTTTCACCTCCCTTCAAGATTTTTAATGAATCTGTAAACGATAAGCCCTCGCATTAACATCGTAAATTCCCCATCGTATACCAATTTAGGATCCGGAGTACCCCGCATCTTGGATATAGCAGCCTGAAGGAAAGGGATGTTAAGAAGCTTTTTCATTCGAGTGTCCACGCACAATTGATCAATCTCATCTGTAAATGACACCCAATCGCGAGCCATTCGATGTATCGAATCGGAGCCTTGAATTCCTCGTAACTTGTAATTCAAGCGGACATTATCGGGTAGAAGACCTGCTGTTGATCTCCTTATTAATGCCCGGTCCATACCATCTTGAACGAACTGTCCCGCCGGCACCGATAAACAAAATCGAACCACCCGCAAATCATTCGTAGGATCACGGTACCAAACGGCATGACGCAAAGATAATTTGGTGCCACTGATTCCGCTTGTGGTCCAGTTCATGAATCGCTCATATTGCTCTATTCTTAACTCGTTAAGATTTGGATTAATCTTAGAGAGCCCGGTTCTCTCGATACCGTGTCTTTGCAGCATAGCGTAAATCTCCGTCTGCTTAGCAAACTCCGGGTTTATAAGCTCGAGTGCAGAAGAGCCTTCTTGAGCTTGGATTGCATTACTCCAAGGAAAAGCCCTTCTTCTCACCTCCGATAGTAAACGCCTTCTTCCAATCCCTTTATTTTTACTGTATAGATTAAGCTCATGATAAAGACGAAACAGGTTTAACCGCTTAAGAAGGGTAGCGTAATATTCCATCGCAGGCCCCCATGAAATCGAATGGTTGCCCCTCCCTCCGTTCAATAGAACACCTACCCCTTGTTGGCTTGCCTTCTCATAAATTCCGCTCAGCCAGAATGAGTTCTCGATAAATTTATATGGCATCTCCATCGTATCCAGCCACTCATCAACTTCGGATAAGGGGCTCTTCCCATGGAAATCGAGATAATGATCTTTAATATTACCAACATGCTGAACTGTAGATTGGATGAAAGGCCTTTCGTCAGCCATCCTGTTCTTCGGAGTCCAATCAATAAAATCTTCCTCCGGGATGTAGCTATATGTATATAACTTTTTATTTTCCTGCTGCAAGGCTTTGGCTGCAAAGCTGACGACTGAACCAGAATCAAGTCCTCCGCTTAGATAAGACCCTACCTGACGGTGAGTACGCAGCCGAGACGTTACTGCTCTTTGGAATACATCGCGTAACGCTTCTTCATATTCCCCGTTGGACTTTAGCTTCAGAGGCGATATAACAGCAAAGGTGCAATACCTTGAGAACTTAACTTTTCCTTCTGTAATAGTAATAGTATGAGAAGGCGGCACTTGCCTAATATTCTGGTAAACGGTCGAAGTGGCTTCAACCGTTTCGATCCTCCCGGGATTCGCCAAATACTCAGCAAGCCACTGATCATTCAGTTGATTGTTGATATACGGTAACGTTAGCAACGGCTGCATCGTCGTACAGAAGGCAAAACGCTCGAAGGTATCATAGTAATAGAGCGTTCTGCTACCTGAGAAGTCTCTTGCGCCAAAGAGCAACCGCTTTCTCTCGTCCCAGATCATAAAGGCAAAATCACCTATAATGAATTTTGGAGTTTCTTCCCCCCACTTATAGTATGCATGCAGAATCAACTCGCTGTCCGTCATGGTTTTCCTATATGGATACTCCACCTGCAATCTTTCGAATAACTCTTCCCGATTATCTATTATCACATCAGCTGTGATGGCTAACTGTCTAAGCTCATCATAGTATGGCAATTGTTCACCGATGGATTCAGATGTAATCCATTGCGCATGACAGCCAAGGAATATAGGGTCCTTTTTCCAGAAATGAGCATCATCGGCTTGATGTTGCTCTAGAGCTTTCATTAAAATCATCCCATCCTCTAGCGGGACAGGTTCATGATTGAAATTACAGATGCCGTAAATTGCACTCATTTTTCTCCCCCAAGCTGGTCATGCCATCGATGCTTCCATGTATCATTGTATTTTCAAATGATACTAAATGTATCATTTGTTAATACTCTATTATAGGATCGAGTGTGTGTCAACTAGTTTTTATAACAATATAGTGGGCTGACAGCTCGAAAGACTTGAATTTTTTTGGTACAGTTCGTAGCAAAAAAAGATGTGTATCGGATTAGAGGATAGCGATTCCTATCTAGTGTATAAAGACGGCAAAAAGTGCTTGCACGTTAACGCTGCAAGCACTTTTTTAACTCTTCATTTCATACACTCACGTTTAAGCCGCAATATCCCGCTTCCTAAACACGCTCCAAGAAATCAGGTTAAACACGACAAAGTATATCGCCAATACCCCGAGAGAAAAGCCCAAGGACATCGGATGATTCTGGAACGGGCCCTGGGCATTATTAATGTACGACGTAAGATCAAGATGCATGAACAGTATATACTCTACCCATGGCTTGTCCGTCATCGCTAATAAGCCCGTAATAATGGATCCCGCGAATAGCAAAAAGATAGAAAGCCCGATCGCAAGGCCGCTGCTGCGGAAAGCCGAGGACATCATGAACCCGAAAGTAATGATGATAATCAAGCTTACGAATTGCAATAGATAAAATTGGAGCACGTATTCCATATTGGACATACCCGCTACCGAAGATAGTTGCTCTCCGTCGCTCGAACCGAAGACAGCCATATTAATCAGCAACGTGATGACAAAAGTGATTACGGTCAAAGCAAGAGCGAACAATAAAGTTGAAATATACTTAGACAACAATATAGCAGACCGGCTCCATGGGCGAATCAATAATAACTTGATTGTCCCCCAAGTGAACTCACCCGCCACTGTCTCGGACGCGACCACCGCGGTAAATATCGTAATAAGCATCAAGGATATCGTGGATTCGATGATCATCATGGACCAGCTCGATCCCGCATCCGTGCCGCTCGCGGCCAATACCCCTAACGAAATCAGAATCGGCAGAAAGACGATTATCCCGAGCATTATCCAAGTGCGTACTCTGCGATAGATCTTCATATTCTCGTTCTGTATTAAATTCATAAAGTTAGCCAATTGTCTCACTCCCCGTCATCTCGAGGAATTGGTCTTCCAACGATTTCGTTTTCACATGAATTCCATATACGTTAATGCCTGCCTCTACCAATCGGCGGTTGATTGCGGCTATGCCGGCCCGATCTAAGGAAAGGGCTAATTGTCCATCGACCATACGGCCCGAGCCTTCAAAGATTCCAAGCGCGGCATCCGGATGATCCACATCGAACTGTACCTCTTCCAATGTTGCGGCATCCCCGTCTTGACCCCTGATGGAACGTACGTCGATAATCTGCCCCTTCTGCAGGATGGCCACCCGATCGCACATTAACTCCATCTCGGATAATAGATGAGAAGATACGAGCACGGCCGTTCCTTCATCTTGCGCCAGACGGCGCAAATAATCCCTTAGCTCGCGAATACCGGCGGGATCCAAACCATTCGTCGGTTCATCAAGCACCAAAAGCTTAGGCCGATGCATAACGGCTTGAGCAACGCCAAGACGCTGTCGCATGCCGAGGGAATACTTTTTAACTTTGTCATGGATACGGTCTTGAAGGCCTACTAGCTCAATGACCTCTTGAATGCGTTCTTTCGTAATCGAAGGATTCATTCTAGCGTAATGCAGTAAATTCTGGTACCCGGTTAGAAACTTGTACATCTCTGGGTTTTCCACGATCGCTCCGACTTGAACGATAGCTTTCGGAAATTCCGTTCGGACGCTGTGCGTTCCAATATGAATGTCCCCGGAAGACATCCCCATAAGCCCTACGATCATTCTAATCGTCGTCGTTTTACCGGATCCGTTCGGACCCAAGAAACCAAATACTTCGCCCGGTCGCACCTCAAAGGATACGCGGTCGATAATCGTTCGTTTGCCGATGACCTTCGTCACGTTCTGCAAGCGAACGACGGGAGCCTGTGACATGAGCTAACCTCCGACATTAGGATGCATACGTAACAATTATACCAATAGAAGGAAGGAAATCCGAATATTTATGAAAAATTTAGTTCAGAGAGATTTGGAATGATGCTCGCAACGAACACAGCATCCTAATGGATACATTACCCGATAATATCCCGTACGAAATAAGAGACCTGCCTGCTCCATCGTTTTGAGCTGATTGCATTTGACGCAATAGAATAAAACGGATTGTTCCATGTTAGCCTCCTTAAGAGTTGATTTAAGCAGCGCTGAGGTGGTTGAGCATTATCGTTTGAATTTTTTGGCGATCTTCTGGGGTGACCGTGTAATAGTAAATTCCGTTTATCATTTTACCGCTGCCATTTAGATAAAGAGTTTCAATGTTATTAATTGTCGGGCGGTAGTTTACTGCAAGATCGATCATATTTGACGAAGTCAAATTCGTGCGGACATAGTCGGACAATTGAGACAACAAGCGGGGCAATTTCGTAATCGAGTTCACGCTGACCACTCTGTCAATCGCATTCGATAGAAGCTGTCTCTGCCTTTGAGTACGACCGAAATCCCCGTGCGGATCTTCCTTGCGCATACGGCTATAGGCTAACGCTTCATTACCATTTAAATGCTGAATCCCTAATGGAAAAGAAAATCCATCAAAATCGAATGCTCTTGGATTGTTTATGTCTACTCCGCCTACCGTGTCTACGATGTTTACCATACCTTCCATATTCGTTTTCATATAAAAGGCGATCGGTACGCCGAACAAATGTTCAACCGCCTCAACGGCCAACGAAGTCCCTCCAAAGGCATAGGCATGATTAATTTTGTCGTACTTTCCTGAGTTGGGCATAAGCGCTCTCGTATCTCGCGGGATCGATAGAGCTAGTGCAGATCCCTTCTTGGGTTGCAACGTCAGTAAAATCATCGTATCGCTTCGCCCCCGATCCCCCTGTCTTTCGTCCACTCCGAGCAGTAGAATACTAAAGGGATCCTCCTCCGACAAATCCGGATGTAGCAGTCGTTCCACTTCCTCACGGTCAATAGCATATCCGGATATCGATTCCCCCTGGCCGTCCGCGGAAACACTAGCTTGTATAGTAGTTGCATCCGTAACTTCAGGAGCGTTCGCATCGCTTAAGACAGGGGATTCAATTGGCAGCGTTCCAGGTAGAGACTCTGACTCAAAGACCGGTACCGCCCACTCCTTTGACGGAAGCGGCTCGTACATCTTACCCATCGTCTTCTCCATGGAATACCAAAGATAACCCCCGCCCAATAAGCCAACCATTATAAGCGATAACATGGAATAGATCGCGATTTTAATAACTAGCGCCCGTTTCAACTTCACTTGCCTCCTCGCATTCTACGAAGTAGTATCCAACCGTTTGAATTGTCCATCATCGCGATCTGAAATTTTTTTATATAAAGAGAGAATATGCTTGCTTGAAACCAGTACTAGCCGTAAGTATTCCTGCAACCTATACTGAAAAGCTTGCCGCTCCAGTCCTGTCATGACCCAACGCACTCCATAAGCATATCGTCCGTCTTTCGGGACGACATGGAGGATAATCGCTTTTATTTTGATCGTATTATGGTTTAATTGGAGATTGAGAATCCACTCTACGTCATCCCGCACCGGAATTTGCAAATTCGTACTGAACTGGCAACCTCCGACGCTGATGTTATGGATAAGAACGCGTTGCTTGCGGCTTCTTATTTCCCTCTCTCTTACGCGCCAGAGTGAAAACTCTGCGTAAAGGGGAACATTTAATCTGAAGCGAAGATGCTCGCGCCTATTCTCTTCCATTCCCTCTTCCATAGGATCACCAAACCCCAAAAGATACATACTGTAACCATCAATTGAGATTAATGTACGATACATTTTGTAACAAGTCAAGAAAGAACTTTACAACAACCTAACGTTTATAGGTTTATTATTTTTCTGATCTGGGTAAAACTAGTAAAACCAATAAGTAGATGCGACGTTTTGTCGCAATGAATGCATTTGTTTCGTATCCATATTATGATGAAATTAATGATTTTATGACCATCCTGGGAGGGTTCAGATGAATATCGGCAGTCGTCTCGCTTTTCTAAGAGACCAGCGCGGTTTAACTCAAGAAGAATTAGCATCTTCCCTAGGCATCTCGCGTGCAGCTCTGTCCCATTATGAGAAAAATCGCAGAGAGCCCGATACGGAAACGCTAGGAAAGGTTGCTGACTTGTTTCAGGTTTCAATTGACTACCTGGTTGGCAGAACCTCTCAAACCAACGCTACTTTGGATTCGGACGTACGCCAATTTACCGATGAGCTTGAGTTGTCGGATGATGAGATCCTAAGCCATTTCGCCCTTACGATAGACGGACGTAAATTGACAGCAGAAGAAGCGCGGAGATTTATTGCCTTTGTCCGCGCGGAACGCAATATGAATGATTAATTCTTTAAAACAAATAAAACCTCAAGGAAGGGTTCATTACATCCCATAACCTCTGAGGTTTTTTGTATAACTAATTATATGTATGTATACTTAGGACTGTTGAACCGGTTTCCGGTATTCCTCCGGCCATTTTTCCCTTTGAATCCCTAGCTGCTCCAGAATCTTGCGGATGTCAATTTCCAACGGTGGCATGCTTTTCATCGTTCCCATCAGCATATCCCTCTCCATATCCGCACCCAAACCCTCTCTATGATTCCGGTATTGAAACACTAAAGATAGTATAGGATATAGGTCTTGCGGAGGGTGTCGAGCGATGGAGTCCCGCAATTATTATTATTTAAGAAGTTTTGTCGAATAGACCCTCTTAATCTCGAAAATCACATTTTATGTAAGGATGCATAACATTTTGAAAATTTATTTGAGATTTCGCTCGATCCAAGAGATAATCATATTTTTAAGCTTGCCAATATTCATGAAGGCGACAATGGCGCTCTGTCTTTCCAAGTTGGAATCCTCATCGAAAAATACCAAACCGCGTTTCTCATCAAAAGCCCTCAGCTTATTCATGTTTACTAGATTCGTTCGATCTAGCTTCTGAAAGCCAAGCGACTCGGTATGTTTCGCGTACATGCTAAGAGACGGAACAAGAGGATAAACCCTGCCTTCGGACGTGTGAAATACGACCGCTCCATCTTCCGTCTGGATATATAGTACGTCTGCCATATCCATCATGATGACTTCACCTTCGTTGTTCTTATCCTTTGTGACGGGCTGATTCATACATTCCACTCCATGTCATTTTACCATTACTAAAAGCGGCTGCCGGACGCTAATCCGACAGCCTTCGAGCAGATCCCCTTAACGCTTCAACAATTCTTGCGGAACTTCCGGACGGTGTCCGATAAACCAGCAAGCAGTCGTTACGAATACAACAGCCGAAGCTCCCAACAAGGTTGCCGCCAAACCAGCAAATTTTCTACGCATCTTTTTCACCCCACTTTCCTGGCAGTAGTGAAACGGCCTGAATAAAAAAGGCTAACGATATGATATCGGAGGTAAGCAGGAAGTTAGATACAATCAATAGTACCGCAACCCATTTCATGGCTTTTAAGTTGCTCTCGGTCAAACGGCTAACCCCTCGTAAGTTAGATGGCGCATATCCTATCACGAGCAACAAAGAAATAATACCCATAATATAGAACGCTATTTGGCTAACTGGAATAAATGGAATAAGAGTGATCACGCCGGCAGAAACGATAATACAAGCAGCTGTCGATTTGAAATGGTAGCCCCCAGTTAAATTACGCATTATAGCAATGGCTGCCAAGGAAAGAACCGTCGGCAAGAATTTCCCATCGATCAAACCGATAATAAGAGATAGTACGATCGTAAAAGTCGTAGATAATAGGGACACCAAAGCAAACTTCATAACCTCTTGGCTAACGTGTCCACGGTCGTTATGGCGAAAGACATAACCGCTAATCCTCTGTGAAAGAGCTTCTATCATATGCTTCTCTCCTTCGCTAAAGCTAAATGGATAATGGCGTATAACGCGAAAACTATCGTTAATATCCCTAACATGAAAGTTCCAAATCCGCTCTCGTAAATAAACACGATGGCAGATACAATCACGCTTCCCGCGATCAATAGCAGAAGCATCCTTCGATTGGTTCCCTTCAGCAACACGCTCTCTTGAACGCGATCCGGGACGAAGGAAAATCCGATGCGTTTCATCATTAACACAACGGATATCAGCAGCGCGATGGAAGACGAGATAATCTGGATAATCTTCATCGTATAGAAATCTACTACCGGAATCTCTGTGTCAAATAGGAATTGAAACGAATATACAATGGAGATTTGGATGAGGAGATAACCCAAGTATCCGGTGATAGCCATGAGTAACGCGTAAAAATAATGAACTCTAAAAAGCAGCCATAACAAGATTACGATCCATGCAAGCATGAAAAACGGCGTGATAGAGTCCTGATTCAGAACCTCGCGCAATAAATAAGAGGTTTGGGCCATGACAACGGCAGTAAACAAGATTTGGGGCACAAATCCCTTAATCTGAAATCTAAAGATCGAAAGGATCAGCGAAATGCCTGCTATCGTTTCGAATATATTCACGATAAAATCGACTAAAAAGCGTTCCATCAGGCTGCCCTCCTATGATGTAGTCGCTTCCATTTTACACCTATATTTACCATAATGAAAGAATATTAATAAAAACACCGATAAAAGCGCCGCGGCGCTTCTATCGGTGTTTGCTTATCTTGTGTATTCGGTTTAGTTGCCGCCGACTCTGGACAGATCGCGCATGTTGGCTTCGAACGCGGCCAACAACGCTTTTTCGCCGCTAAGGCCTTGAGCTTGCACCTTGGCGATCTGTTCCATCATCCGTTTGTAATCTTTAGGGATGACTTTGACGATTTTCTTAACCGCGTTATTCCAATCCTCAAGCACCCGGCGACCGAGATCGCTGTTCGTGTATTGAACGTGATTGCCGATCATCGCGCGTACCTCCGCAACTTCAGCCTCATCCTCAAGGGTTTCTAGACCGACCATCTCGAAATTGCAGCGGTTGACGAATTTACCGTCCCAATCGATGACATAGGCGATTCCGCCAGACATGCCTGCCGCGAAATTACGTCCCGTCTTCCCAAGAACGACTACGCGTCCGCCCGTCATGTACTCGCAGCCATGATCGCCGACGCCTTCGACTACGACGTTCACGCCGCTGTTTCGCACCGCGAACCTCTCGCCTGCAGCGCCGCTGATGTAAGCTTCTCCGCCCGTCGCTCCGTAAAGCGCCGTATTTCCGATAATGACGTTATCCTCTGCCTTGAACGTCGACTTATCCGATGGGTATATGGCAATCTTGCCGCCGGACAAACCTTTTCCTACATAGTCGTTCGAGTCGCCTTCAAGCGTTAGGGTCATGCCTTTAGGCATGAACGCGCCGAAGCTTTGACCCGCGGTACCGACGAAATGGAACTGGATCGTATCTGCTGGCAGACCGTCTTTGCCGTATCGCTTCGTCACTTCCGAACCGACGATCGTTCCGACGACCCGATTTGTATTTTTGATCGGGAACGTTCCTTTAACCGGTTGCTTGTTATTCAATGCCGGTGCGGCAGCTGCGAGCAATGCTTGCATGTCGAGCGACTCATCCAGCAAGTGGTTTTGTCCTTTGGCGTTATAACGGAAAGAACCTTCCGGCAATTCAGGCATATGCAATAGCGGCGTCAGATCGATGCCTTGCGTTTTGTAATGTCCGATCGCGAATTTCGTGTCCAAGCGATCTACTCGTCCGACCATCTCTTCCACGGTACGGAATCCGAGCTGCGCCATGATCTCGCGTAACTCTTGCGCCACGAATTTCATGAAGTTGACGGCATGGTCCGGGTCGCCCATGAACTTCTTACGAAGCTCCGGATTTTGCGTCGCAACGCCTACCGGGCAAGTATCCAACTGACACACGCGCATCATGATACAGCCAAGTACGACAAGCGGGGCCGTCGAGAAGCCGAATTCTTCCGCTCCGAGCAACGCGGCAATCGCGATATCCCGGCCAGTCATCATCTTGCCGTCGGTTTCGACGACGACGCGATCGCGCAGGTTATTCAGGATAAGAGTTTGGTGCGTCTCCGCAAGACCAAGCTCCCAAGGCAAGCCCGCATGGCGGATGGAACCGATAGGGGAAGCCCCCGTTCCGCCGTCATATCCGCTGACCAGGATAACATCGGCACGACCCTTGGCTACGCCTGCGGCGATCGTACCTACGCCAACCTCGGACACGAGCTTCACGTTAATGCGAGCGCGCGGGTTAGCGTTCTTCAGATCGTGGATCAGCTCAGCCAGATCCTCGATGGAATAGATATCGTGATGCGGCGGCGGGGAGATGAGACCGACGCCAGGCGTCGTGCCCCGAACTTCCGCAACCCATGGGTATACTTTGCGTCCCATAAGCTGTCCGCCTTCACCCGGCTTAGCGCCTTGCGCCATCTTGATTTGAATCTCTTCCGCGCTGGAGAGATAGTAGCTCGTTACGCCGAAACGGCCGGAAGCTACTTGCTTAATGGCGCTTCGGCGCGAGTCGCCGTTCGCATCCGGAATGTAACGGGCAGGATCTTCTCCGCCCTCGCCGGAATTGGATTTACCGCCGATTCTGTTCATCGCGATAGCAAGCGATTCATGAGCTTCCTTGCTGATCGATCCGAAAGACATAGCGCCGGTTTTAAATCTCTTGAAGATCGATTCGATCGATTCTACTTCCTCGATCGGCACGGGCTGTTGATCGAAGTTAAACTTCAGCAACGCGCGAAGCGTGCGAACCTGTTCATATTCGCCTTGGACGAGCGCGGAATATTTCTTGTACGTATCGTAATTTCCCGTGCGGGTCGCCATTTGCAGCGTATGGATCGTCTGCGGGTTAAACAGATGATCTTCTCCGCCTTTGCGCCATTGGTAATCTCCGCCGGAATCCAGCTCGCGCTCGGCTCCTTCTTGCTTGGAGAAGGCGCGTTGATGGGCAACTAACGTCTCTTGCGTTATGACGTCGAAGCCGACGCCTTGAATGCGTGACGCGGTACCCGTGAAGTACTGCGAGATGACTTCCGAGTTCAGGCCGACCGCTTCGAAGATTTGCGCGCCGCGGTAAGACTGGATTGTGGAGATCCCCATCTTGGACAATACTTTCACGACGCCCTTGGTCGCCGCTTTAATGTAGTTCTTAACCGCCTTCTCGTGCGAGATGTTGCGCATCATTCCTTGGCGTATCAGGTCGTCGAGCGTCTCGAACGCCAGGTAAGGGTTGACCGCGCTAACGCCGTAGCCGAGCAACAACGCGAAGTGATGCACTTCGCGCGGTTCGCCGGACTCGAGAAGGATGCTAACCTTCGTCCGGGTTCCCTCGCGAATCAAATGATGGTGTAATGTCGAAACGGCAAGAAGAGATGGAATCGCCGCGTTATCGGCATCCGTGCCTCTGTCGGACAGAATGAGTATATTATGACCCTTGGAAATCAGACGATCCGCTGCTTCGCAAAGTAATTTAAGCGCGCTTCGCAGCCCTGTTTCCCCGTCCTTTGCCGAGAAGAAAATCGGCAGCGTAATCGATTTGAAGCCCGGACGGTGAACGTGCCGCAGCTTCGCGAACTCTTCATTCGAGAGGATCGGCGTGTATAGTCGGATCTGGCGGCAGCTTTCCGGCTCCGGATTTAACAAGTTCCGCTCAGGGCCGACCGTCGTATAGGTCGAAGTAACGATCTCCTCGCGTATCGCGTCGATAGGCGGGTTCGTGACTTGCGCGAACAATTGCTTGAAATAGTTGAACAAACGCTGAGGCTTCTCCGAGAGTACCGCTAACGGGGAGTCGTATCCCATGGACGCAAGCGGCTCAACGCCGGTCAGCGCCATAGGCTCCATCACCTTGCGGATATCCTCGAACGTATAGCCGAAGGACTGTTGGCGTAATTGAACCGTATCATGATCCGGTTCAGGGAGCTCCATCGCTTCCGGAAGCTCTTCGAGATCGACCAAGTGATCGTTCAGCCACTCGCGGTAAGGATGCTCCGTTACGATCGAACGCTTCACCTCTTCGTCGGAGATGATCCGTCCTTCTTTCGTATCCACGAGCAGAATACGGCCTGGACGCAATCGATCCTTCAGCACGATATCCTCTTGCGGGATATCGACGACTCCGGCTTCGGACGCAAGTACGATCAGATCGTCCTTCGTCACATAGTAACGGGCAGGCCTTAAGCCGTTGCGGTCAAGAATAGCGCCGATCTGCACGCCGTCCGTAAAACCTACCGCCGCAGGACCGTCCCATGGTTCCATCAAACAAGCGTGGTATTCGTAGAACGCCCTTTTTTCCTCGTCCATATGCTCGTCGTTCTGCCATGGTTCCGGAACCATCATCATCGCGGCATGCGCCATGGAACGGCCCGCCAAATACATGAACTCGAACGTATTATCGAACATCGCCGTGTCCGAACCATCCGGAGCGATGACTGGCTTTACTTTCTCAAGATCGTCGCCGAATAGCTCCGAATTGAACAACGTCTGGCGAGCGCGCATCCAATTCACGTTACCTTGCAGCGTGTTAATCTCGCCATTATGAATCAGGTAGTTGAACGGATGGGCCCTCTCCCAGCTTGGGAAAGTGTTCGTGCTAAAGCGGGAGTGAACGAGCGCCATGGCCGTCTCCAGCTCGGGGTTGTGCAGCTCGGGATAAAATAATCCTACCTGCTCGGTGGTCAGCATCCCCTTGTATACGATCTTCTTGCTCGAGAAGCTCGGGAAATAGAACATGTCCGCGCCCTCGATATCCGAGTAACGAATCGCTTGCTCCGCGCGCTTGCGGATAACGTACAGCTTCCGCTCGAACGCCATGTCGCTTGCCAACGCGGCCGAGCGTGCTATGAACGCTTGACGCACGAAAGGCTTTACCTTTTTCGAAGATTTGCCGAGAGACTCGTCGTTCGTTGGAACCGTGCGCCAGCCCAACAAGGTTTGGCCTTCTTCGGCAACGATCGCTTCAAAAATTTCTTCGTGTTTACGGCGAACGGATTGCTCCTGCGGCAGGAACACCATCCCGACGGCATAATCGCCGGCTTCAGGCAACGTAAATCCGATTTTCGCCGTCTCCGCTTGGAAGAAGCGATGCGGAATTTGCAGGAGAATTCCCGCGCCGTCTCCGGTGTTCGGTTCGCTGCCCTGACCGCCGCGATGCTCCATATTGAAGAGCAACGTCAACGCTTGCTCGACGATCTCGTGCGATTTCCGTCCCTTGATGTGCGCGACGAACCCCATGCCGCATGCGTCTTTCTCGAACTGCGGGTCATACATTCCTTGTTTAACGGGCAGACCTTTACGCATCTCTATCATATATATCAACCTTTCTTTACGCAGTGTTTGAGAAAAACAAGCAATAATGGCTTCAATTCCCGTTCCAAATGACCTAGAATATAGATACTTGAGGGAAACGACGGAAAACCCGGGGAAAGGGTGGCATACGTGGACGGCCGCGGCGAATATTCATAATTATTCATTTTATTATTCAATTATTTTACCACCCTCGCGAGAAGAATGGCAATTTAATATTTTTATGATGTCGATAAGCAATGGTATGCGACGATTGGATTGACTAATATTTGGGAGGAATTGGAGAATGAGATTTAGTCTGCGTAAACCGCTTGCCGCGTTATTGACTGCCGTGTTCGCATTAACTGCTATATCCACGGCTTCAGCGGCAGAAAATGAAGCATCATCCCAAGACTCATATCGCATCGTTGCGCTCGGCGACTCCATCAGCGTCGGCTACGAGCCGGGAATGACAGCTGATTCGATCCCTTACGGGTACGTCGATCGACTGTTCGAACAATCGCTGTTCCAAGATCGTACAGAGCTAGCGAACTACGCCATCATGGGTTTAACGACTCCTGGCCTTATAAACTTATTGCAAGGCGCTGCAGACGGCAAGAGATTGACTTCCGCCGACTTGCAGGATTTCTCCTCGTTCCCGGACGGAGTGCCGCAGCAAGCGGATAGCGTGGCTGCCAAAGCCCCTCAACTCGCGACGGATCTTGCCAAGGCGAATCTTGTTGTCATGACGATCGGAGCCAATGATTTCGGACCGATTATCAATGCAGTTAAGGACCAGCCTACGGATGCCGCACGACAAATTATACAGGACAGCTTCGATTTAACAATGAATAAATATACAGAAGATTTGGAGAAAATGATCACTCGATTGCATACTCTGGCACCTGCCGCCCAGATCGTTATTGCCGATCAGTACCTTCCTTTGATGATAACGCATGCCTTATACCCGGATCTTCTTGAAGCCGTCCATAAAATGTCCGCCGGATTGGATAAGTTCGCGGAAGCTCAATCCAGCAAAGGACTCCCCGTCAAGATCGCGCACGTATCGTCTAAGTTCGAAGGCAATCAGTCGGCATATACCCATTTTAACCTTCTGGACGATTTCGACACCCATCCTTCCCAAGCCGGTTACGAAGCGATGGCGCAAATCTTTGCGGACGTGATCTGGAAGCAATATCTTAAACCTCAGCCCAGGGAAGCTAAAGTTCCGCTTTCCATCGTCATTAACGGCAAAGAGCCGCCAAGCAAGCCCACAACGGTGAAGAACACGACCTTCTTAGCATTGCGCGACGTTGCCAATGCGGTGGGCGCCGATCTGAAGTGGACCCAGAAAACGAAAACCGCGGTTTTCTCCAAAGACGGCCGCGAAGTTATTATCACGATCGGTGCCAAGACCGTCATCGTGAACGGCGTTAAGCAGCCTCTGGCTGCACCGGCTTACTTCCAGCAAGTAGGCAAAGAGTTGAAAACTTATGTCCCTCTTGCCGTAATCAGCGCCGGATTAGATTACCAAGTGGTCTTCCGCAAGAGCTTGATGACCGCATTCATAAACTCATAATCGAATAAGGTTAGCATACCCATAATAAGCAAAATAAAGGGCTCCCGTCTCGGGCAATGTCATTAAGTTAAGGCGCAGGGCCAAAATTAAGAACAAGAGCAGGTTATCTAAAAGATAACCCGCTCTTTTTTTTGCATGAAAAAATGAAAACAGGACTTGACAAGTAGATGAAAAAGTGTGGCGAAGCCCCTTGAAAAAACGAGGAGGTTACGCCAATGAATGCCTATGCGAATTCGCTAAAAGAA
>NZ_SOMN01000043.1 GCF_004564235.1 Cohnella luojiensis | reverse complement strand
CGATTTTTCTTCTTTCAGAATTTCCAGTACGATCCGAGCCTTTTCTTCCGGTGTAAACTTCCTTCTTGGACCTGTCATACAACTAAGAAACTCCTTTTTTGCTGTCTAGATTATATGTAGCATTATAATGAAGCAGTGACAAGTTCGCCTCTAGATGGACAAGAACGTACTCATGATGAAAGTGAGCCAGGTCCAATGAAACGAACAAAAGAGGTTATGGAGAACATAGGAACCATGATAAATAGTATTTAAGGCAAAGCTTGTTCAAATGTAATGAGGCAAAAAGGCTACCGTCCACAGCGACAATCGGTAGCCTTTTTGTATTTAATTGAACGTGCAACAGGGCAACGGTGCGGGAGGAGTGACTGTATCAACCTTATAGTATTCAAAACAGTTTGCCCAACGTTCGTATATGCGGAGTTTAAAAACGTTGTTGACACGACACCAAATGGTGACCTATAATCAAAGTGTCACTAAATGGTGTCCAATTAGAAGTTAGTCATTTTTCTACTACAGAATGGAGAGGGTGTTGTGAGCGAGAACAACCAGTTGCGTGATGTGTTTGATGCGATTGCAGATCCAACTAGGCGCCGACTGATTCGTCTGTTAGCAGAGGCAGAGGAGATACCTCTTCATGAGTTGACGGTACAGTTTCAAATGGGCCGTACAGCGGTATCCAAACATTTGACAATCCTTAAAGATGCCGGACTGGTACTTGACCGAAAAGTCGGCAGAGAAACGCGATTTAGGCTCAACGCCTCTCCACTCAGAGAAATTCAAGATTGGGTGGGTTTCTACAGCAAGTTCTGGAGTACGAATTTATTGCGCTTGAACCAACTATTAGAGGAGGAAGAAGAATGAGTTTAACATTATCCTTGGATTTTCAGTACACGACAACGATCGAGAAGCTTTGGTCCGCCTTAACCGATTCAAGCAAGCTTTCCAAGTGGGTAGCCAACATCCACACAGGTGAGGCGATGGATAATGATTTTAAGCCCGTCGTAGGGCACCGTTTTCAGTTTCGTACGCAGCCGTCCGAATGGTGGGATGGCATTATCGACGGAGAAGTGCTTATCGTGGACGCACCAAACCAGGTGTCCTACACCTGGGCCAGTGGAGGGGAGACGCACACGGTCACCTGGACGCTGCAGGATTTAGGGGACGGTAAGGTTAACCTTCATCTCGAACAATCCGGACTCTCTAATACTCAAGCACTCAATGGAGCTAAGTATGGCTGGAGTAAATGGTGCGGCGAGCTTGAAAAGACATTGGCCTAGTTGTAAAAGGAAGGAGAGCCTTATGTATCTACGATGCTGGCAGCGGATCGAAAAATTGAAAAGGAGTGTTCCTTGATGACAAAAGGTGAAAGGAATCCTAAGATTGATCCATTTTTTAGTAAGGCTAAAAAGTGGAAGGAAGAATTCGAGTTGTTAAGAAATATCGTTCTTGACTGCGAGTTGACCGAAGAGTTTAAGTGGATGCATCCTTGTTACACGTTTCAGGATAAAAACATTGTTTTAATACATGGATTTAAAGAATACTGCGCGCTTCTGTTTCATAAAGGCGCCTTGTTAAAAGATCCCCATGGTATCCTAATCCAACAAACGGAGAATGTGCAGGCGGCGCGCCAGATTCGGTTCACCAATGTTCAAGAAATTGATGAGATGCAGCTTATCTTGAAAACTTATATCGATGAAGCCATTGAAGTTGAAAAAGCCGGTTTGCAAGTGAACTACAAAACGAATACGGAATACTTGATTCCTGAAGAATTACAAAATAAATTCGTTGAAATCCCTGACTTGAAAACTGCATTTGAAGCATTGACGCCGGGACGGCAAAGAGCGTACATTCTTCATTTTTCTGCACCCAAACAATCCAAAACTCGAGAGTCAAGGGTTGAAAAATATTTGCCGCATATTCTGGTCGGAAAGGGATTAGATGATTAGGATTCGATGAGAAAATACTTGCACGTGCAAATAGTTGTTGGTATGATTAATTTGTTCTTATCCAAAGCGGTAAAGGTTGACGTTTATGAACTACAAAGATTATCGGCTTGAAGATTCCTTGGGATTCATCGTAAGTGTCGCTGGAAAAACGATGAATCAGCGTCTTTTTCAGAATTTCAAACTTGCGGGTTACGAGGTAACGCCAGAACAATGGCAAGTGCTTGTACAACTCTGGAATCGGGAAGAACGATCTCAATACGAAATTTCCGTTTCTACATGCAGAGATCAGACGAGCACTTCAAGACTGATGGATACCCTTGTCAAGAGAGGTTACATCGAACGCAAGGATGATCCGGCAGACAGAAGAATCAAACTGATCATTCTCACAGCTAGAGGCAAAGAGCTTCAGAAAAGCTTGATCGAACTTGCGCAACAAACATTGTTGGAATCCACTGCCGGAATCTCGAAAGACGAGCTGAAAACAGCCACTGAAGTTTTAAAAAAAATCACTGCGAATCTGCAGTAATTTTTTTAAATACATAATTGCATATGCATATATTGCACATGCAAGACAATCAAGGGAGGAAATAGAACATGATTAAGATTGGAATTGTCGTTGGAAGTACTCGTCCAGGTCGAAAGGGACCTGATATTGCGCGCTGGGTATACGAAATAGCCGCAAAGCGAAATGACGCCAAGTTTGAGATTGTAGACCTAGCGGATTTCAATCTGCCTCTTCTTGATGAGCCTATGCCAGCGATGCGTGGAGCTTACACGAAAGAACACACCAAAAGGTGGTCCCAAAAAGTTTCTGAGTTCGACGGATATGTATTTGTAACGCCTGAATACAATCATGCAACGTCTGGAGCACTTAAAAACGCAATCGATTTTCTGTATCGCGAGTGGACCAACAAAGCCGCTGGTTTTGTTGGTTATGGCGGTTCGGGAGGCGTGCGCGCAGTAGAAAACCTTCGGCTAATCATGGGTCAAATGATGGTAGCGGATGTTAGTACTCAAGTCGCACTTTCACTCTTTAATGACTTCGAGAATCATACTATTTTTAAACCTTCTCAACAGCAAGTGGACGTTGCTAATACCATGCTGGATCAAGTCATTAGCTGGAGTAAGGCACTGAAACCTCTGCGGGAATAGGATGTCATTGATCCGAACGCCGAGAAAAACCCTGCTTACGATGTACATGACTTGTTTGCTGATTCGACTCTAAAGCCAGATCATGTATGCGTGGATGGCTATTGTGCGCCAAAAAACTGATGCATTGTGTAAGACATCTGTATAATAACTAATCTCGACAAGCAGTTCGGGAGCTCTTAGCAGAAGCTCCCGAACTGCTTTGTTTTTGCTGTAGCGAAAAGGCGATTTGTTCCTGTAACGAAGTGGAGGCGGATCAGGCCACGAAGGAACGAGATGTTGCGAAGACCCGAGCATACACGTCCATAAGCCGGACTAAAGTTGGCTGCTCGATCCAATGGCTTGATCAACCGTTGGTCAATATTGTTAAGTATCTCGAGTCACTTCAATAATTGGCACGATTGAAAATTGCCGGCCCATGGGGGACCGGCTTATTTTTTCGTGTCGAAAATCAAAGAACCCTTGCGAAGCAAGGGTTGCCATGATGTCACATACCTACCTTCAAAACGGTATTCACTCCATACCTGGTTTACTTATCTAAAGTAAGGAATGATAAACGCAATCACTCCAAGAACGATCGACCACCATGCCAGCCCCTTCTTAGGGGTAACCAAGCAAATGAGACCCAGAATAACGGCAATGCTGCCCATCCATACGGGTGCATAGAAAAACCCGATAATCGCTATCACGATGCCGATCCAGCCAAGCCATTTTCCTGTCATTTCATTCATGTTCAACATCTCCATTAACTTAGATGTGACCTCATTGCAAGTGTACTACGACGGTTACGGCGGTCTTCTAACCGCATTGACAGAACGTGAAGAAGCAAACATTATGATCATCACCGCTTTCAACAACTCAGCATCCGTTTTACGATAAGGGCATCCCTCAATCTTGATGCGAAGCCAATGACCGCGATTTGGACGCTTTGGGCCGGTTTGTTCTCAAGATGATGTCCATCACAGGGTTAGTTACGCCGTACAACGAATCCTCATCCAAATGATGATGCAGCAGATGTCTTTTCTTAAGCCATTTGCCCCAAGGGGTCAAAGGATTGATTGGGCGATGGGATATATAGTGTTTCCATTGATAATAGATTTGAAAGCCGGATGCACCGAACACGACGGCATAAGATAGATGCCAATCATACCCCGTCACAATAAACGCCGCTCCAAAAATGAGCAAATACGCACACAAGTCGATATAGACTGGTCCGAACAAATATTTCACGTCAGTGGGATATCGATGATGGGTAACATGCCCCTTATATGCATAGGGAGCAATCCGCGGAAACTCATGAAGAATGTATCGGTGAACCGCATATTCGATAAAGATAACTAAAACGGGGCCAACGCACATTGCCACCGCCGTCCAAACACTGCCGAAAGTCGCAATGACTCCGAAACAGCTAAAGAAAAAAACAGAGAATAGAAACAAAATAACACGCTGGCCCATAAACTCTTTTACATATTGCATAAGGGGCTTTTCCGATCTCATATACGATCTCCCTCCTATTTAATGAACTCAATGTTGATTAATGGTCACACAGTTTATTATAATGAGAAGGAGGTTAAATTCAATGATCAAGATACCCGCAAAAGTCGCTTACCCGACACGCTGCATAAAGAATGTTCATTAGTTCAATAAATAATTACCGGAAAGGCGGAAGAACATGAAGGACAAGACGGATCCTAGAATCATTCGAACGAAGCTGTTGCTTAGGAATGCCTTAATCGACTTATTAGACGAAAAAGGCTTCGAAGGCACCACCATCCGGGATTTGATGCAGAAGGCCGGCTTGAATCGGGGTACATTTTATTTGCACTACCGCGATAAATACGATCTACTGGAACAGAGCAAAGAGGATATGCTCAAAGAAATTCTAGAAATAGTCAAGGACATCGACCCTATTCAAATAATGAAGTATGCCGAACGTAACGAGCCTCATCCGGCTTTCCTGGAATTGTTCGATTTTTTTACATTGAATGCTGTATTTTTCAAAGTCCTATTGGGACCTAAAGGCGATCCGGCGTATCCCGTCCAAGTGAGACAGATTATGCAAAAGCATATTATTAATAAGCTGTCCTTGCTTCAGTCCGCGCATATACCGGTACCGCGCGAATTCATTATTGCTTATTTGGCATCCGCAAATTTGGGTGTCATTCAGCACTGGTTGGAAAACGGTATGCAGCTTTCTCCTCAAGAGATGGCCTTGCTGATAACCCGCATGACTACTTTCGGTCCCTTAAAGACCTTCGGACTGAAGGGAGAGGCATAAGTTATCTTGATAATTGCCGGCCCATTGGGGACCGGCTTATTTTTTATAGGAAAACTGCAATATGGTGAATACATACCTGCTTACAAAGACCTATGGATGATCTGAAAACAAAACTTGCGACATTACCGACGGATAAGGAAATTGTGGTGTACTGTCGAGGTCCTTATTGTATAATGTCCGCTCAAGCAGTTGAGATCTTGAAAGACAATGGATTTCATACATCTCGAATCGAAGAGGGCGTGCATGAATGGAAGCGACACTTTGAACATTCGAGTCCTTCACCTCTGGAAGAGCTTTAATAGATACAAAGGCCTCATTATGCCCGATATTTTGTTATGGGCAAAAGAGGCCTTTATCGTTATTCATTTTCATAAAGCCTTGGGATCATCGATCAGCGAGGCAAAAGGGCGTAAGGAGGAGAGCGCAAAGAGTTGAAATTCCATCATCCCAGCCACACCTAGGGCAGTGCTTCTAGAATTTCATAAGCTTCAGCCGTGCTGGATACGTTCATGATAAACACAGACACCATTTCTTTCGTTTTGAAAGTACCAGTGGTCAAACTATCTAGCGAGATAAATGCGAACGCTAGCTCGCACTTCGAATGGGAGAATAGAGGCGATTGCTTCAGGTGTCCCCTAAGGGGTAACCGAACCTATTGCAAGAATTTTATTCGTTGGGGTGGAAAAAGCAGCGAGTGCTGGCAATAATTCAACATGGGCGATTCCGGCACCGTACAATTCATGTTGCACGGTATGTTGGACGGACGATTGAAATGCTAGCCTTAGTTGTTTGTATGAAGTGTATGTCTCCAAGGACGGAGAACATTGGGGAGAGCCCAGTTGCTGCGGAGAAGGCGCTTCGCCTAGCATTGCGACATCGCTGACGGAACAAACGGCCCGGTTTGTGAAAGTCGTCCTTACCGAAGCCAATGACAGCTGGTGGTCCATATCCGAAGTCAAAATCGCCAAATTCGGGAAAGTGACCGAAGCGCTGCCCGTAGAAACCGGTTCGCTCGATCGCTCGGCCTGGGTTGTAACCGGCGAAAGCGCTCAGGCCATTCTGGACGGAAATCCGGATACGCGCTGGTCAACAGGCAACGGCGGATCAATGACGCTGTAATAATGACGCTCTGCTGCTTAGAAACGAAAGCGGCAGAGCTTCTTCGTATATTAAAGCGTCAACTTTCCCTTAGCCTCTAGCCATTTCAACGCAACATTATTTTCTTGAGCGCTTTGCGTTACGCTCGTTTTTATGTCCCGGGCTGGAGTATAAATCGGCGGATTGTTAACAAGCTCATGATGGATAGGAACCATGTATTTTGCCTCTAGAACCATTGCGGCGGAAACGGCCTGTTCGGGAGACATGACAATCGGTTGTTTGCTAGCAGGCTGAAGATGCGGAAATTCGACCAATGGACTATTGACAGGCAAGAATGCTGCATCAAACGGGCCGTGATCCTGTTTGATTCTCCACCAATAACCGTGCCATAAAGTATCTCCGCAATGAATGATTGTTTTTCCTTCCGCCGACACGATCCAAGCTACCTGAGGATCTCCTATACCGTCCACTGAATAAGTGGGGGCAACGCTAAAGGATCCGATCGTAAATGTATCTTTTAAGGAAACGCCTACGGCGGAAGTAAAGCCATGTCCACGTACGAATTCAAGGGCTTCGTTCGGAACATATATCGGAATATCCGCTCCGTACGATTGCTTAATAGCCTCTGGATCGTAATGGTCCGGATGTACGTGGGTAATGAATACGGCATCCGCTTTACCGAAATCGTCTAGCGGATATAGCGGGCCTGTCGGCGTTCCGAGATCGGAAGGGAAATGATAAAAAGGATCGATCACAATACTGTTAGTTCCGTGTTCGATTTTAATACCCGCCCATGGCAATTTTTGAATAATCATTTGATTGCTCCTCTCGAGTCATACTAAAAAGTTTTGGATAGGTACAAAACGATATCAATACTCCAATTCAAAAAAAGCGAAGCGGTCGAACGATTGTTCACGTTCCGGAATGATTTCGTCTTGCGTTTCATTGCCATTCGTTAAACCTAATTGATCTTGTAACCATTTCATTATAAAATCGGCAACTTTTCCACGGTTTTAAAAGGATGGAGGCAACCGACTTGGATGCCGTTTTGTATGCTCCGGAGTTAATGCCTTTAGGAGCCGCGGGGTCGATTGCTATTCCGGTCAAACCCAAGTCGCGATCCATAAGGATTTGCGTGATCAGGCCGCCGAATGAATGCCCGACAAGGATAGGTTTCTCCGGCAGCGATCGACATTTATTTTGTTTCCCGACAAAAGCCAAAGAAAATACGAATGTAGGTTATGTACTTCGAGATTATCTTATTAGTGGAAGGTGATTACAATTTAGGCGGGTAAAGTGCCTAGATTGTAGCAGTAAATGTGTGACTTTTATCACAGATTTTACTTTAGCTCTTGTGTTAATTTGTTGGCTATCGCTGATCTATTGGGTCATGCAGATCCGAAGACAGCTACGATTTATACAAAAGTGAATATTGAGAAAATGCGCAAGATTGTGACATCTGAATTGGTGGGATCATTACGCTAAGTTTTAATGTAAGGGAAAATTAATTTGGGGCTTGACCACTTAGTGCGATACGGTTTTTTTTGAATAAAGGAGAGGCTATTTACGAATCGTAAGAGCGAAAGAAAAAAAGGAGGCTCACGAAAATGGCAAATGTCTTGTATATTACAGCTCACCCTCATGATCATCAAAGCTCTTATAGCTTAACTGTTGGAAAAGAATTTATTGAAGCTTATCGTGAAGCAAATCATAATGATGAAGTACTGCATCTAGATCTTTATCAAATGAAAATTCCTCATATTGATGCAGATGTATTTAGGGGATGGGGAAAATTAAGTTCAGGCACTGATTTTGAGCAATTAAATGCTGAAGAAAAAGCCAAAGTAAGCCGTCTCGGCGAACTGGTTGATCAATTTGTGGCGGCTGATAAGTATGTTTTTGTTAATCCGATGTGGAATTTTTCATTTCCACCTATTATGAAAGCATATATTGACTCCGTATGTGTGGCAGGAAAAACCTTCAAATATATTCCGGGAACAGGACCAGTTGGTTTACTTGGAGATAAAAAAGCTTTGCATATACAAGCAAGCGGAAGCGTGTATTCTCAGGGAGGGCCTATGGCAGATTTTGAGATGGGTCATCGTTTTTTAGGTATTATCATGAAGTTTTTGGGTGTTCCATCGTTTGAAGGTATTTTTATTGAAGGGATGGCTGCAACACCGGATCAAGCACCTGCCATTAAAGAGAAAGCTATTCAACAAGCACGCGAATTAGCCAAAAAGTTTTAATTATTAGAATCTCCTTAATTACTAAGGCAACCAGTCTTCAAGGTTGTCTTTTTTGTGCCAAAGACACAAAACAATCGGCCGTGACCTCTAATGTATGGCAAGTAGGCGATAGGCTCAATGGCGCCCATACGTCGAAGGACTTCCAGGAAGATCTTTGATCTTCAGTAATTGTGTAATTGTTCAAGGTGAATCGCTGAAGTTTTCAATTTGTAGGTGAGGACGCCATTCGCTTGCCTGGATCGTATAACGTAGATACGAGCAATGTGGTAATGCAAAAGTTGTCATATCCCTTAATTCCGATTTCAGCTTGACTTAGAGTTAACTCCAGAGGTTAAGCTTAGGATGAAGGGTGAGTTAACAATATTTATTTGAAAGTGAGGAAATTATCAAATGGAATATGTGAAGCTTGGAAATACCGGCTTGGATGTATCGAGGCTTTGCCTAGGCTGTATGGGGTTTGGCGAAGCTGGCCGGTGGATTCATCAATGGGTGCTGGCTGAAAAGAATAGTCGTCCAATTATCAAAAGAGCTCTAGAGCTTGGAATCAACTTTTTTGATACTGCGAATGTTTATTCAGACGGAACAAGTGAGGAAATTGTGGGACGGGCGCTGAAGGATTTTGCCCATCGGGACGAAATCGTCATTGCAACAAAAGTGCACGGCCGTATGCATGAAGGTCCTAACGGTGCCGGACTATCTCGAAAGGCTATCATGAGTGAAATTGATAAAAGCTTGAAACGTCTGGGAACCGATTATGTCGATCTGTACCAGATTCACCGCTGGGATTACCATACGCCGATCGAAGAAACGGTGGAAGCCCTGCATGATGTGGTAAAGGCTGGGAAGGCACGGTATATCGGTGCTTCGGCTATGTATGCGTGGCAGTTTTTGAAGGCCTTACATGTAGCCGAGAACAATGGATGGACCCGGTTTATTTCGATGCAAAATCATTTAAACCTTATCTATCGTGAAGAAGAGAGAGAGATGCTTCCGCTATGCAAAGCTGAGAAAATTGGTGTCATACCATATAGTCCGCTTGCTGGTGGAAGATTGACTAGAGATTCACACGAAACAACGCATCGCTCCGAAACCGATCAAATTGCAAAACAAAAATATGGTGCTACTTCTGATGCCGATCAATTGATTGTGAATCAGGTCGCTGTTATTGCGGAAAAACGTTCAGTTTCCCGGGTTGAAATCGCGCTTGCCTGGTTACTACAAAAAGAACCTGTAACAGCGCCTATAGTCGGTGCAACAAAAATATCTCATCTCGAAAATGCGGTAGCTTCTCTTTCCACTAAATTAACCGCAGAAGAAGTTGCTTTGTTGGAGGCGCCGTATGTTCCTCATCCGGTAGTTGGCCCACAGTAACGGATTAACATTCGGATCCGTTGTCACTCCAAAGAAAATTAAAAAAGAAGGGAAAGGGGGAACAGTAATGATGACAATAGCACAAGTAAGTGAAAAGTTTGATCTTTCACAGGATACCCTCCGCTATTATGAACGTATCGGACTAATTCCTAGAGTGAATCGAAAGAAAAGCGGAATCAGGAGTTATTCAGAAGAAGACTGTAGATGGGTCGAATTTGTCAAATGTATGCGAGGTATAGGTCTCCCTATCGAAACCTTGATTGAGTATGTTAAGTTGTATCAACAAGGTGACGATACCATTGAAGAGAGAAAAGATCTCCTAACCGAGCAACGTAAGCAACTCCTAACCAGAATGGAAGAGATGAATGTTGTGTTAGAGCGCATGAATGATAAAATCCTAAGATATGAACAGACATTAAGTGAAACTTAAACTCATGACGGTAAAAAGGCTCGGCAGGGCGCAGGGCGATCCGTAAAGTTCCGAGATCGGCGGCGCCCGACTTCTCAGTTCCGTACGGGTAACTCTAATCGAGAATCCCCCACGTAAGAACTATTTTGAAGCATAACGTTTTGCAAACGCCACGCACAATACGACTCCACTGTTCACAATAAAAATTGGCCAACCAATTGACTCATGTAGAACGAGAGCCGAAAGTATCAAGCCGAAGAAAGGCTGAAATAGTTGCAACTGCCCGACTGCTGCAATCCCCCCTTGAGCAAGACCACGATACCAAAACACAAAACCGATTAGCATACTGAACAGAGAAACATAAGCTAGGCTCAAGTATGACGAAACATCGATATCAGACCAAGAATGAGGCATGTTAAATAAGGAGAGAAACAACATAAAGGGCAGCGAAATGACAAGTGCCCAACTGATGACTTGCCAACCCCCTAATCTTCGTGAGAGACGCGCTCCTTCTGCATATCCGTATCCACAAACAATAATGGATGCCAACATGAGACCATCGCCGATTGGTGAAGATGTTGCCTCGTTCGTTAATGCGAATCCTGCTACAAGACAACTTCCTAAGGCCGATAATACCCAAAATATTGGACGGGGATGTTCACCGCCTCGCAATACACCAAAAATCGCAGTAGACAGCGGAAGAAGTCCAACGTAAATAATCGCATGCGCGGTTGTTACATACTTAAGTGCTAGGCCTGTCAGCAGCGGGTATCCAACTACGACACAAAGTGCAACTAATATTAGCGGGAGGACTTCGTTTCGGATAGGGCGTTGTTGCCTAAAAACGAGAAGAAGTATGCCCGCTAGCACTCCGGCAATTGCAGCTCGACATACAGTGAGGAACAAAGGATCGAAATCCATGATAGCCAATCGTGTTGCCGGCAGAGAACCGCTAAAAATTAGCATACCTAAGAATCCGTTGATCCAACCATTTGTCGATTTGTTCATTCTGTTCACTCCAACTCTATTTTTGTACGATATTCTGCATTATAATTGGTACAAAAATAGGTGTATATCTAATTAATGTTTATCTGTAAGGGTACAGATCATTAGGGAAGGAGTACAGATGTGAAAAATAAAAAAGAATCCATTAAACAAAACATTCGCTCAGACATCGTTAAAGGTCTTATTAATCCTGGCCAGAGATTGCCGTCCATCCGCGATCAGAGTCAAAGGTTTGAGTGTAGCCTTAATACAATAATTAGTGTGTATCAGGAACTCGAAAAGGATTACCTGATTTATTCACGTCCGAAGAGTGGTTACTTTGTTGTGGCCCAGGAAGAGCTTCTTCCTTTGTTACAACCCAAACGAATTGATTTTGCTTCAGCAGCTCCAAGCCCCTCATCTATACCGCAAATGGAATTTCGGCAATGTATGAACAAAGCAATGGATCTCTTTGAGGCATCCATTTTTAATTATCCTGATCCTCAAGGCTTATTCTCTCTTCGTCAAGAAATTGTGAAGCTATTTCATCAACAACAAGTCTTTACCTCGGAGCAGCAAATATTTATATTCTCAGGCGCTCAGCAAGCTCTTCATCTTCTAGCCGGGATGCCTTTCCCAAACGGGAAGACCAATATATTGGTGGAACAACCGACCTACTGGGGGATGTTGGCGGCTCTAAAAGCGCAAAATCAGTCTGTGATTGGCATCGAAAGAACTCCGAATGGACTTGATTGGGCAACGTTGGAACGTCATTTTCAAAGCAATTTAATAAAGTTTTTTTATACGATTCCACGCTTCCATAATCCATTAGGTACGTCTTTTACACCAGAAGAAAAGCAGCGCTTAGCGGAGCTCGCTCAGAACTACGACGTTTATATAGTAGAGGATGATTATCTTGCTGACTTGGAAACAAACTCCAAAGCAGACCCGATTCGTGCCAATAACGGCTCGAGTCACGTTATTTATCTGCGAAGCTTTTCTAAAGTGATGTTGCCCGGATTAAGAATTGCTGCGGCAACAGTTCCAAATTCATTAATCCCCCTACTTCAACTGCACAAACATACGGCGGATCTGAGTACTTCCGTACTTTCCCAAGGGGTGCTGGAGATTTATTTAAAGTCCGGAATGTATGATCATCATGCAAAGCAAATGCAGTCTTTGTATAGCCACAGAATAAAAGTATTAAGAGATGTTTCGAGGAGATTATTACCCGAAGAGGCCTTGTACTCCAACGATGTTAGCGGAGGGGTATTTGCAGCAATACGCCTGAACGATGACATTAATACTGAGGAATTGGTTAAGCGATTGTACAATCGTGGGGTTGATGTCCTACCGGCTGACCGGCAGTTCCTTTCTTCTTTTCCTAAATTGAACTTGCTGCGTTTGAGTATCATCCGGACAGATGACCATGATATTGAAGAGGGGATTCGTATCATTGTCGAAGAATTAGAACACGCGAAATTTACAAGAGGTTCTCCTAAGCCGTTTTCTTGGTTTTAAGTCAGGAACAGGTGTGGCCGATTTGAATAGAGCATTAGATCATTACATCAGGTAATGGAGGGTTAATCATGGCAGGTATGAGCCAAGTCCCTGATACGACAAGAAAACAGAAAATAAAGATTATATTAGCGCTCGCCGTTCCCGCTATGATTGAAAATTTCCTGCAAACGATAGTGGGGTTCGTTGATACTTTATTTGTCTCCAAGCTGGGGCTAAACGAGGTAGCAGCTGTTGGTGTAGTAAATGCGATCCTAGCAGTATATATTGCGGTTTTTATGGCAATGGGGGTCGGAACTTCATCAATGATTGCCCGTAGTGTTGGGGCGGGTGACATTGAAAAAGCAAAGGCGATTGCCCGACAATCAACTATAATCTCTGTGTTATTGGGACTTATTTTCGGAATAGTAACGCTCTTCTTTGCCGAACCATTGTTAATGTTGATGGGTGCCGAACCAAGTGTATTGGCCGATGGTGTTGTCTATTTCAGGATCGTCGCAATTCCTTCCCTATTCATCTCGTTGATGACGGTTTTTGGAAGCATATTAAGGGCAGCTGGAAATACGAAAACACCGATGAAAGTCGGCTTGTGGATGAACATCCTTCATATCGGGTTGGACTACGTATTTATATTTGGGTTATTTGGTTGGTCAGGATGGGGAATCGCTGGTGCGGCATGGGCAACGACAGTAGCCAGGTTGTTTGGTACGGTAGTTTTGTTCTTATATATCCGGAAATCGAAATTATCATTCTCCGTTCGCAAGGGATCTTCAATCGATTTTTCGTTACCGATATTGAAGCTATCTTTACCGGCGGCTGCGGAACGGTTAATCATGAGATTTGGACAAGTCCTTTATTTCGGTCTGATCGTAAAAATAGGTACTGATGTATATGCTTCGCATGTCATTGCGGGTAATATCGAGATCTTCTCTTACATGCCAGGATATGGTTTAGCTATTGCCGCAACGACATTGGTTGGTCAGCTTTTGGGAGCAAACCGGAGGGAGGATGCTTATCAATACGGTATGCTTACCGCAGGACTTGCAGTCATTTTCATGTCCTTTGTCGGTGTTCTCCTCTTTTTCTTTTCTCCAATTGCGGCTACTTTATTTACTGGCCAAGATGATGTGATTGACATGGTGACAACTGCACTTCGGATTGATGCTTTTGCACAACCTTTCTTGGCTATCGGATTGGTCTTGGCGGGTGCGTTGCAAGGAGCAGGGGACACCAAAAGCCCCATGTATAGTACGGCAATCGGAATGTGGTTCATTAGGGTCGTTGGTGTATATGTGTTGTGTATTTATTGGGATATGGGGATTGCCGGCGTCTGGTTATCTATTGCCATAGACCTTATGGTTAGAGCCCTTTTCTTGCTCTGGAGGTTTCAGAAGAAGATGGGGAAGGGGAGGGGGAGCCATGTCGAACTTGAAAATAGGTTAACTAGCCCGAAAGAGTCATCTCAAAAATAGCTGTTTGTGAAATTCAATACTTCGTTGTCGGTGGACAAGAACATACTCGGTTTCCCGCAGCGCAGTACGTTGAAGTTGATTCCAATGTCGGGCATCTTGCGGCAATTCTGGAATACGAGAAATTCATAACGCCAATCAAGCAATTTCTGGAGAACTGAGGAAGAATTGCCTTCAGCCCTATTAAAGTAACTGTATTTTTTTATCCATTTTCATATAATGTACCCCCCAATCAAACATCTTATTTCTGGACAGAGGGATTAGCAAATATACTAAATGATATTTTTAAGCACCGTAAAACATAAACGATAATGTGTAACAACATTATTGTTGGTGGACAAGAACATACATTCATTAAGTTCCGCGCAGTGCGCGGATTTTTTATACCAATACAAAAAATAAAAGTTGGGTCGGCCGCTATTCAACTACCCTGAAAATATCTCATGCGAGAGCCATATGGCATAATAGTTGGCAAGCATAGCTGACAGACAGATGAGAAGAAGAGAGAAGAAGAGAGATGAGAGAGAGATGAGAGAGAGATGAGAGAGAGAGGTGTCTGAAGACAAGAACATTGTCCCATTGCCACGAGATAAAGACTCGAGAGGCGCTTACTAAGGGGATTACGTAAAATGGGAGCCATAGACCCAGCCTCAGTGAAATAGCCTAATAAAAATAGTCCGCTGCAATTCACCGAAAGAGGTGGATGCAACGGACTTCTTCTAGGACGGTTATGTGTTTACTTTGAGAATCCTGGAATCGATCAATGAGTAATGCGCAAGAGATCCTCGCTAGCGTTCCAAAGCGTTTCGGCCGCTGATTGATCGATAGCCCATGATCGTACACCGGTGTAAAGCTTGCTATCCGCGGGAACTTTAACCGCGATGTCGCAGTCCTCGCAGTATACTCCGCCTTTCCCCTCCAGCAACGGACTTACCGCGCACCAAATGGATGTGGCAGCGCCTTGCTCGATGGTTTTGAAGCCTTCGGGAGATATGAATTCGCCGTTTTCTCCTCGGCGAACGCCCCAGGCGGCTAATTCCTCATCGGTCAGGTGACGAGTCAAACCGGTGATAATAGCGCCGGGATTGACGGCAAACGCACGAATGCCGTGCTCTTTGCCCCGTTTATCGAGTTCGACCGCGAAGAGTGAGCATGCAGTCTTCGATTCTCCGTAGGAAATGTCCTTGTTGTAAGGCCTCTTGGTAAAATTCAGATCGCCGAAATCGATCGGCCCCAACATGTGGCTGATGGAAGAAAGAGTGATCACGCGGGAATTTCCAGATTTTATTAACGCATCCCATAGCCTAACCGTCAGTTGAAAATGCCCTAAATGATTCGTCGCGAATTGGTTATCAAATCCGCGAGCGTCTTTTATCGTAGGAGGGTTTGCAACGCCTGCGTTATTGATAAGAATATCTAGCGCCCGGTTCGACTTCAGGAAATCGGCGGCGAACTGATCAATGGATTGGGGATCAGCGAGGTCGAGGTGGATGACTTCGACGTTTTTGATTGCTGATAGATTGTCTTGTGCTTTCTTGACGTCGCGGGCACCGATAATGACGTTGGCTCCCGCGGTGGAAAGAACTCGCGTCGTTTCTAGTCCAATGCCTCCGTGACCACCTGTTACTATCGCAATTTTTCCTCGTAGGTCGCGGCCTGCGAGCGCCTCTTGGGCAGTCGTTTGCGGTCCGAATCCCGATTGTAAAGGTTTTTGTTCTGTTGATATCATGATAAGTCTCCCTTATTAGCCATTTAGACAAAAGTGTTAATTTGTCCATGTGTCTATACTAAACGACTAGACAAAGATTGTAAAGTGTATAATAATAAATTCATGGACGATAAAAAGAAACTTCATATTCTATCGGTTGCGTTGGATGTGTTCTTCAAGTATGGCTATAAGCGCGTGTCTATGAACGAAATCGCCGAGGTCGCCGGTATCTCGCGTGCAGGTCTTTATTTGTACTTCAAGAATAAGGAGGAAGTTTTTAACTCAACGATTCTTCATTATGGCGACACTCTCATCGAAGAAATATCGCAAGGAATTTCTTCTAAGAAAACGCCGGAAGACAAAATTTTATATGCGTTCGAAGTGTGGTCTATAAACAATTTCGATCAATCGTTAACCTCGCCGGAAGTAAAAGAAATGACCGACAGCTCGTACGTATTCGCCAAAGAAGCACTCGATGCGGGCTACAATAAGCTTGAAGTCGTACTGACCTCTATTTTGGAAACGCGATCGAAATCCAACGGCAGCCCAAACAGCCTTTCCCCGGAGAAATTGGCGCATCTTCTAACGAGTGCATCGCGCGGGTTCAAAATCGTCGCCAAAAACTCGATGGAGCTTCGCGAATTGATTGAAGAATTGCTCGGAATTATTCTCGCCTCCTAGAAAGGAATTGGTTCGTCTCATCAATCGTGAAAGCCGACTAAATTCTTCCGGCGCAATGACAGATGCAATAGCTGTCGCTGCGGCTAAGTTCATTTCTGCGTCAAGCTATACATCATTCCAAGTGTATTTAATCAGGAGGTTGTCAGACGCATTTGGGAGTCCGTCATTCTTGCTGCAATTCACACTATAAAATATGCATGAGGTGATTATAAACAATGGCATTATTCAATAATCTCGGCGAAGAACTTCTCACGGAGCTCTGGGCCAAAGTCTACAATCCTCCGCAAGACCTCGACGCGATCGACCGTCTCTGCACTGATGACGTCATTCTCTCGAATCCAGATGGTGACATCGTGGGACGTGCCGCCTTTAAAGAGTGGGCACGCTCCTTTAGCTCAAAGATCCGTGACATGAGGCTGCAGAACGTAGATATGTTCAGCAGTTCTGATGGTACGCGCGTCGTGTCACGCTGGGTGGTTACAGGGTACAACCAGGGTATACTCGGTTCCCAACCTGACGATCGCCCGATTCAGTTCTCCGGCACCGCGGTATGGGAAGTTCGTAATGGTAAGCTTGCCCACAATTGGGTAGAACGTAGCGCATACGAACTCTCGCAGCAGTTAGCGAAACCAATAGAGTAGTAAGAATTCTTTCATTTAATTAAAAGTGGAAAGGCTTTTGTTCCAATATATAAAGTCAAGAAGTAAATGTATACCCACATCGTTTTTTGGCATAAAAGGATGCTTGGGCATGAAAAAGCATCAACCCTCAGATATTTGCCCAGTTGCGAGGGGAAAGCCGAAGAGAATTGTAATGAAAGGTATCTTTCCTATGCTTTAAATAGGTATTGTACGCTTACAAGGAACGATCCCTGATGAGTTTGCTGATGGAGCAGCTCATCTTTTGTTTATTGAAGTAAAGGGCAGATTGACTGATGAAAGGCCGTGTATAACAGAATGAGACCAATCAAGTAGTAAGCTCTCCCTTATGCCGTTCCCTGGCCTCTCGTATCCAAGTTGCCCCATTGAACCCATTCCACATTCTCAGTGACGTTCTTGAATAAAAGGTTCAGTTGATTCTACGGAGTTCCTTTATATTAATTATTACGAATCATAGATAATTAAATATGTTCTACTCCCTCGGAAGCCGTGTGCGAACAAAGAACACTGCAACCATGGCTGCCACTGTTAGGATGGTGGCGAAGGCAGTCGCCCCGATTGCCAAACCCGTAAGATCGATGAGATAGCCTGTGCATACGGGCAAGATGGCGGCCGGGATGTAGGCACCGATGTTAAGGACTGCGTTGGCCTCGGCCCTGCGATTCGCTGGGACTTGAAGGCTGATGAGCGTTAGGCCCCCAAGCTGTCCAAGACCCTGACCGGCACCTGCAAAAACGGCGGCTAGCACGAGCAGTATGGCAACGGAGGCATTGACAGCGGCCACAGTACAGAGCATTGAAAGAATGGTGGCCAAAGAGCCGATCATGAAAATGGTGCGGATTGGCAATTTTTTGACCGCAAACTGTATGCCGGTCGCGATCAGGAACATAACACAGGCTGTGCCACCCGCGATAAGAGGGCTCGTTACATTGAGAAGTTTTGATAGCAATGAAGGACCAAGGGATAATATAAATGATGTCGTTGTGATGCCAGGTGCGAAGACGGAGATACCTAAGAGCAAATGTAGACGGTTAGCCCGAGGCACACTTGGCATATGCAGGTACCCGCTTTTTTGTAGATTGAGGTTGATATCCCTTTTGGGAAGATTACCTGCAACGAAAAAGGCACTAACTAAGATAACAAATTCAATGGCGAAGATGGGAACAACCGGCCGAGAAAGGGTCTGGGCCAAGACACCCGCGAGAAGCGGTCCAAGTCCCGCACCAAGAACCATGGCGACCGATGCGGCAAGCGAAGCTTGTTGCTTTCTGTGGTGACCACCGACATCCACGACCGATGCCATACCCGCGGATACGATTACGCCTACAGCTATACCAGTAAGAAAACGGGCGATGAGAAGAGCTGCAACGGAAGACGCAGTGGCGAACAGGAAGCAGGCAAGAATGGCTGCAGTCAGACCCGGGAACAGCACCGGTTTGCGTCCGAACCGATCAGAGAGTTGGCCGGCGATTAGAAGCGTCGCGAGAAGGCCTGCGATATAAGCTGCAAACACCAGCGTTAATGTGCCGTTGGAAAAGCCAAACTCTCGCTGCCACTGCACATAGAGCGGGGTAGCGGAGTTCGAGAGGATGAAGACCGCAGTTACCATCCAGGCTGCTCTCCATATTATCCAGAAATGGGAAGCGCGGTTTTCTGCAGATTTAGACTGGCGGGCTTCTTGAATGTGGGTGCTCATAAGAAGATTCCTCCTCATAGTTAATAAAATTATTCTTTCTTGGAGTCATTGAATTGATGCTCTCCTTTTTCTTAAAAAACTTTACGTTGCTTATTATCATAAGTTATACTTTTGTATAACTGAAATACATTATTAGAATATGAGGGATAACTAATTGGTTATGAGATGGACGTGAATATGAAAATGAATATGAATAATCTCAAAATATTTATTACAGTCGCAGAGAAAATGAATATCACAGAAGCTTCCAAAGAGTTGTTTATTTCGCAGCCAGCCGTTAGCAAAGCGGTGAAAAACTTAGAAACATCGATAAATATCAAATTGTTTCTTAGGGATAAACACAATGGATTGATGCTAACCGACGCAGGAAAAGAAATTTTAATTTTGGCCAGGCAAATGAAGTTGATCGAGAATAAAATATATCAAATTGCCAGCTGTGAAAATAAACTTCTAAGAGGTAAGGTGAAAGTAGGATCATTTCCTGCGGCTTCGACTATTCTGCTACCTGAGACCATTGCCTCATTTAGATCAAAATATCCGCTTGTTAATATAGAGCTTAAGGAAGGAATCTCAAGTCAAATCAAAGAATGGGTAGCAGATCGAACGGTTGATATAGGGATCGTTGCGGCCCCGTTCAATGACTTTGAGTATATAGTACTAAACCATGATTATATGGTTGCTATCATTCCTGAACATCATTCATTAGAGCATGAAAAAAAGATTGATTTTGAGGAATATCAGAATCAATTTATTTATTGTAAGGGTGGACATGAGACTGCTATGGCCACCATACTTCAAGAACATAATATTGAGCTGAAAGAGAACCTGACCGTCCAGACTGCAGAGACGTTAATTAATATGGTTAAATCAAACTTAGGCATAGGCATTATATCGAATTTCACACTATCTTCTATTTCTCATAATCTTATTGTAAAGGATATTCAACCAAGAATAACCCGCGATATCGGCATCATTTCACACTCTTTTGATGAAGTCACACCTGCGGCAAGAGAATTCATTGAAGTCATGAGCCAATTGTACAAGGTCAAAAATGGGATTTAATAAGAATGTTTTAACCTGCAACTATAGATGCGTCTTAAAGAGGTACTCGTAGAGGGTATTTGTCGCTATTTGTCTGAGATCAAGAACATTGTCCCATAACGAGTCGCGAAATCGCGGCTTTTTAAATTTATGTGATCAAGTTCTTGTCACTCCTATGTCTTAACTGGTCATAGCCTTGGAGGGAAGGAAAGAATAGTTCTTACTCCAAATAAATCTATTGAGAGTTATAAGTGATATCTACGCTGGGTACAAGATGGTACATATATAGAGATCAACAGTGGAGATTTGTCTAAGCAGATGATGGTTGAGCTGGCAAAATCGATGAAGAGATTAGGTAATTGAATGCTAACGGGTTGAAGGAGCTGTTTGCCGAGACATTGCAATCCATGTTAGAGGCCGAACTCGACACAGGGCATGGTTACGAGAAGCACGACGAGAAAAACAAGCAAACTTCTTGAATTTTAGATGGAATTACCTTAAAGTTAACTTTAATAATCATTAGGAGGGTTACAATGAGTTATCATATAAAAGAAATTACCGAGTTAACGGGGTTGTCCGCTTCTACGCTTCGTTTCTATGAGAAGGCAGGCGTCATACCGTTCGTTAAAAGAGACATCAATGGCAACCGGATTTACGATGAAGAGAACATCCAGTGGATGGACTTCATCTTGGCCCTTCGGGAGACGGGAATGCCTATAAATGACATAAAAAATTACGTTGATCTTTACAAGGAAGGACATTCCACCCTCAAGGAGCGCAAGGAAATGATGCTTCAGCATAAAGCAAAAGTCGAAGAAGAAGTGGCGCAGATCTTCAAGTATCTAGATAAAATCAATTATAAACTAGCGCTCTACAACATCCTAGAAGCCAACATGAATGAACAGGATATTATCATATAATTTAAATGGCTTGCATTGAAGTTTACTTTAAGGTTTATGCTAGTCCTGTAGCGAAAGAACGACACAGGAGGAATTATCATGTCAACCAAACAACGCGTCTGGTTCATTACAGGAACTTCAACAGGATTGGGACGCTCCCTCGCGGAGAAAGTAATCGCTCACGGCGATCGCCTTGCGGCAGCCGCACGCAACATCAAGGATATTGAAGCTTTGAAGGAGCTTGCGCCTGATCGCGTATTGACTCTTAAGCTAGACGTTCACAATGAAGATGAAGCAAGGAAAGCCGTTTCAGCCACCCTTGATGCCTTCGGACAGATCGATGTGCTGGTCAACAATGCCGGTTACGGCTTGCTCGGAGCTTTTCAAGAAGTAACCGATGAACAAGTCCGTAATCAATTCGATACGAATGTATTCGGCTTGATGAACGTAACTCGCGCTGTCTTGCCGGCGCTGGTCGAACGTCGTTCGGGCCATATTTTGAATATATCGTCCATTCTTGGACTGACCTCTTATCCCGGATTCTCCGTTTATTCGGCCAGCAAATATGCGGTGGAGGGCTTCACGGTCGGCCTTGCCCATGAACTTGCCGCTCTGGGAGTAAAAGTGACGGCTATCGAACCTGGTGCGTTCCGCACGAAATGGGCAACTACGACGCTAGAGAAAGCACCCGCCGCAACGGCAGCTTACAGTGAATCCTCCGGCGGAGTTCGCAGCTGGCTGACTGGCTTGAACGGTGCTCAACCGGGGGACCCGGAACGCGCGGCAGATATCATGATTAAGCTGGTTGAGACCGAGAACCCGCCGTTGCATCTAGTCCTGGGTCGCCAAGCGCTTCAGGATGCCAAGGATAAGATCGGCTCGCTATACAGCAGCATAGAGAAGTGGGCGGATGTTACCATCTCCGGAGACTTTGATGAACCGGTAGTGGACAAATTCCCTCAATAAATCTGATTTCTCGCGATGAAATAGAACCGTCAGGATTCCAGGCGGTTCTTTATTTTACGCTGTGAATATTCAGGAACTGTCAAAATACAAAAGGTTATTGTCTGAGGTCAAGAACTTTGTCCCATTCCCGAGAGGGGATTATTAAGTTCCCTCAGTACGATATGATTTTCTCACAAATGCTCGCTTATTATTCGCAGGATTTCGCCCGGATGGTAAGGGTGAAAGTCAAGAAGGGGAACTCCGTGATAGACTTCGACAAATCGGACAATGTTCTTGTCATTTATCGGATAATGTTCTTGTTTTGTTGTCATCCGACAAGGAAAGTGGGAATTGACGTCACTGTCATCAGTACATATGTATAAAATACGGGTTTTGTGAATAAGTAGTCATCCAATAAATATCAGCAATCCGAATTTGACCTTCGATCCTAATTAACCATGAATCCAAATCAAGATATTGATAATCTCATCCTCTTAACTTACCGCCAACATTACTTAATTGTGGCCCGATTGAACCTTGCAGTTGATCGCCATGACAAGATAAGCAATCCTGTTTATAAATCTGATCAGCTGCGTTCACATTGACAGGCTTGTCCGGCACCGTAACTTCTGGCAATTCTGGTGTTTAATCCCGACAACAACCACCTATACACTAAACCATCACCTCAGCGAAATCAGGATATTCGAATCTTTTCCTTATTTTACGCTTGCAAGCAAAGGTAAAAACAGGTCATACGTCGTGCTGACGTCTATCAATGTCGCCCTCTTATTAGTTTACATAATTATAGTTATGTTAAACATTCATTATTGTATTAATTAATACCATTAACTAATCCTCTACTTCAGCTTCTCTTCAACCGACAGAAGCTTCTGTTCCATCGTGCCTTTCTTATCTCTGCGGTCATCGATGGTAATTGACGTGGAGACCCGCATGGCCCCGTGCTCGAAGGGTACCTCATGCATTTGCCTCACTACCGCTAACAGATCATCCAATTCTCCCTCGATAATCGTACTCATTGGCGTCAATTGATACTTAATCTTGTCTTCGGATTGCATCAACACTTGATGAACCTTCGCAACATACTCGCCTACGCTAGGCGTGCCTGTTCCTAATGGGACAATCGTCACTTGAACAATGGCCATCTCAAATACGACCTCCTAATACTCCTTGCTTAAAAAGCTCTCGGTTGAGCCACATAATCCGGTTTAATCGCCCGCTCTTCTAAGTTGCTCTGATGCCATATGGGTGTCGATGCTGGCGACATGGGCGGAATCAGCCATGACCACCGTGCGTTCACGGTGCGGCCGTTATCTTGTTCGCGCTTAGCGAACCGCATAAACTGTTCGGACGCCGTATGATGGTCGACTATACTCACGCCATTTTGCTTGTAAGAATGCAAGACTGCAACGTTGAGCTCGAGCAATGTCCGGTCCTTCCAAAGTGATGTATTCGTGGTTCGATCCAATCCCAACAGATCGGCAATCGCAGGAAGCTCGTTGTAACGGTCGGTGTCCGCCAAATTGCGAGATCCTATTTCCGTTCCCATGTACCAACCGTTGAATGGTGCAGCGGTATACTGAATGCCCCCGATATCAAGTATCATATCCGAGATCATTGGTACCGCGTACCACTTCAGCTTTAACTCGGCGAATTGCTCGATATCCGGGTGTGCGATTTCAACTTCCTTTATATAAGCTTCGGGTATCACAAACCATTTGGGTTGGCTGTTGTCGATCTGGATGACTAGGGGCAGTACGTCATATTTCGTCCCTTGACCCTTCCAACCTAGCTTGACGCATTGTTCTGTGAAATCCACCGATGCTGGATCCCCGACGATAAGGCTTCCTTGCTTATAGCCTGCATATCGGATAAGCTGGTGGTTCCATATTCGAATATTTCGGCCATCCGCTTGCGGTGGAGCAAATACAGTAAGGGTCGGACGAATCCGACCCTCGTTCGTAGCATAAGCGATATGCCTAAAAAGCGCCTCCGCAATGGCGTCTTCCGAATCTGCCGATCTTTCGTCGAACACCTCTAGAGACTCCCAGAACAACCTCCCTATACAGCGACTATTGTTTCTCCAGGCGACCCGCGCTCCATACGTCAATTCTTCTAACGTATGCGAATACGAGCCATTTTCCCGCAAGGAGTCCATAATCTCCGTGATACGCTCATCTCGTTCTAGAATGGAACGTCCCGTTTCTTCATAGAACATTTGGATGAATGCAATTGCTTCCCGTTCAACTTCCGCTTTACAGTTAATGGCATTAATCATAGTTGGCACTCCAGTTAGTTTACATAATTATAGTTATGTCTTAAATCTGTTAACCTTGTTCTTCTCCCGATGCCGATCTATTAGAGTTAATGCAACCCACACGATTGATCCCACGATACAGATCGGGATTACGACTACGAGCAACGTAGCAATGTCGGCTAGATCATCCCACCCCCCGTTTTCCCTCAAGTTCGAATAGAGAAAGACGAAGCAACCCAAGACGTAAACCGAGAAAGGCCACCACCTCCTATGCCATAAAGCGCATATTGGCAAGGCCAGTAATAGAATCCAGACAAGCAAATATCCGAGATCGCTCATGGCTAATCCCCCCTTAATCCATTAGGGTCCATGGACATACCCTTATTGTATCAAATTACCCTTCCTAAACGAAATGACGCTATTAGTCAACGATCCTAAGCTGCGTAATCTGTTTCTCGTTCATGACCTGATAACCCGGAAACCACGCTTCCACCTGTACACCGATCTTCAATACGCTTATATCTACTGGTGAATCTCCGCGCCAGTAAACCGTGATCGGCAATAAGCCGTATTCGTTCCCGTCGATTACAACATAGCTTTTGGTAACATCGTTTTCGTCCAATCGGACTTCCGTGATCGTACCTTGCAAATCTCCCGTGCCTATATCGGCGCTCACAATCTCAAGCCTACTGCCCTTTGTCTGCATCGGATAACTTTCCAACATGACTCCGTCCAGACTCCAAGCTTTCACTTTATATCCAACTTTGACATCGGCAACTGCCTCTGCGGGGAAGTCTACCCAAATCGCCATTGGATTCGAATCATCTGGAGCATTCGGCAATTTATCTACGATAAGAACACGATTTCCGTCAATAGCCGTGATCGTCCCTTTCATATCGGGATCTTGTACACTGGAATCCGTCCCCGGACCCGCCGGATTGTCGTTCGGTTTATTCCCGCATGCTGTCAACGCCAGTATCAATAACCCGATCATTATCGTTAATAGGATGTTCTTTCTCATTCTGCAGCCCCTTTTCTCTAATGGCTTACTTGACGCTTATTACTCTCTAGACGAGCGAGAACTTCGGATAGTTGCTTCAGGAAATGCCGTCGACTGCATACTGCACTTGAATATTTTAACGACAGCCAGTACAGTTGATTTATACCGAACGGGGTGAATCGATGAACCTTCAGAAACGCAAAGACCGGATAGAACTCGACCAAAGAATACCGAGGATGCCCTGGTACGTCGAGAAATTCATGAACTATAAGCTGCCCGACCTCTCTCCGTCGTCATTGCTAGAGTACATAAGGGATTACGAGGCGTTCCTGTCTTGGCTAATGGCGGAAGGATTGACTTCAGCGGGGAAAATGACGGAAATCCCTCTCGAGGACTTAGAGCGGCTGCACATGGATAGCGTCGATAATTTCCGAATGTTCCTCGCTACCAAGCGGGACAATGCGAACACGAAGACGACCATATCCCGCAAGCTTTCGTCCTTGCGTTCCCTGTTTCATTACTTAAGCCAGATCGCCGAGGACGATAACTTCTATCCTCTTCTTAAACGAAACGTCATGGCCAAGGTGTCGGTAAAGAGAACGCAGAAGCCTAAAGACACCGCGGCTAAGCTGGAGGGTAAGCTTCTTCAGGAGCAAGAGATACTCGAATTCATTAACTACATTAAACAAGATTACGCCCACGACGTGTCTACGAACAAGCAAGCAATCTATGCCCACGAACATAACCGGATTCGCGACTGTTGTATCGTCAGCCTCATTCTCAATTCCGGCCTTCGGGTATCCGAACTCGTTAACCTGAATATGGACGACTTGGATTTCAAAAAGCGGCTTGTCTACGTCTTCCGTAAAGGTAAGAACGACGATACTTTCAAGACTCCGGTCTATTTCCGGCAGGACGCGATCGTCGATCTGGAACAATACTTAAGCCAGCGCGAGACGAGGTACAAAGCTCCGAAGAAGGAGAAAGCCCTTTTCTTGGCCATCGCCAACGGGAAAAAGGAAGGTTCGAGAATGACCAAGCGGGCTATCCAGGAGATGGTCATGAAATACGCCAAGCGGTTCGGCAAACCTTACTTGTCCGTCCATAAGCTCAGGCACTCTTTTGCCACTGACTATTACTTAAGCAACGACCTATACAAAACCCAAGAGCAACTTGGGCATGCCTCTCCGGAAACGACGCAAATCTATGCCCATCTCACCGATAAGACAATGGCCGAAGCTATCGATCGCCGCAAAGCGGAAGAATAACGGAATATCCTATGCTGATCGCCGAAAACAAAAACCACTCCATCCACGGAGTGGTTTCATTATTGCGCTAACGCCGCCGCTTCTTCCCTACGCTTGAGAATGGCATTGATCCATTCTTTGCCGGTGCGTCCCTCTTGCTTGGCAAGGTGGAAATATTCCGCATAATCAGAAGCCATAGGGTATCCGCCGATTAATCCCATGACCGCGCGGTATTCCTCGATGATTTCTTTCGCGACAGTCGGGGTGTAACCGTACAATTGATGCAACTGCTCGGCGATTGCCTTTTCGTAACTATTCATTCTCTTCTCTGTTGCTATGGTAACGCCACCTTCTTCCCTGATAGACGTAAGCTCCCGAAATGTTTAGCATAGGCGCTAGCTCTTCCATGCAGAAAACGATTTGGTTCCCAAGCTTCAAGCTGTCGAGACGTCGATTTGTCGAATTGCGGGTAATCTTATCCAGGAACCATTCGCTATCCTTCTTTAATCTTACCCCATCCTGCACAATCTTACCAGTATCCGCATCCGCCATAGGTCCGATAACGATGTTCGCGTGTCTCGGACAAGGATCGGCTCCATTCACCCGAACCTTACGATGTTCATATATATATTTCGCCCAATCGTGAGAGATTCCTGTGAAAATTCTGGAGTTCGGTTGAAAGTCCAAACGGTCCGGTTGAACGGAAATCTCAAGCACGCAAGGATGACCCTTATTGAGCTTATCTTGCATGGAACGAGCCCAATCCTTGGCTTGTTCAATCGATATCGTGGTGTATAGACCATGACCGAAGTCGCGCCCGCTTTTCCAATATCTCTTGTTTAATAACCGTTCCTTGAACGAATCCAGGTGAATATCCAAAGTGCCGTGATATACGCTAGAAGGAAAGACGACGTCGATACTCAAATAAGGCACCTCCGGCAATCAGCCTAAGCAATGATCAATCTATTATAAACTTCAAATTCTTGGATAGGAATGGTTACTAGGGACCCTGGTTCAGAAGTCCCAAAAGCTATTCATTGTTCGATGCAATGTTTAAATTATTCCTATAAGATAGATGCTACACGTAATATCCATGCCAACAAATCTAGGAAGTCGAGGTGTAACCGTGGAATATCGGATCGAGAAGGATTCATTGGGCGAGGTTAGGGTTGCAGCGGATAAGCTGTGGGGTGCCCAGACGGAGCGAAGCTTGGCGAATTTCAAGATCGGTACGGAGAAAATGCCGATAGAGCTTATACGAGTGTTCGCACTCCTTAAGAAAAGTGCCGCGATCGTGAACTTGGAGCTTGGTAAGTTAGATGCCGACAAGTCCCATGCGATCATTGCTGCAGCTGATGAGATCATGCAGGGAAAATGGGATGGCCACTTCCCCCTTGCCGTATGGCAGACAGGCAGCGGAACGCAGTCCAACATGAACGTGAACGAAGTGATCGCCCATCGCGCCAATCAGCTTCTAGCCGAACAAGGCAGCGAACATCGCGTCCATCCGAACGACGACGTCAACAAGTCGCAAAGCTCTAACGATACATTCCCAACAGCCATGCACATCGCTGCATTGATCGCTGTGGAGGATCAAGTACTGCCTGCGATCCGGAAGTTAAAGGAAACTTTGGAACGCAAGAGTCTACAATTCGCGGATGTAATCAAGATCGGTCGTACCCACCTGCAGGATGCGACTCCTCTCACGCTCGGACAGGAGATGAGCGGCTGGGTTCGCATGCTGGATAAGACCGATCGGATGATCCGGGAAAGCTCGGAGAGCTTGCGCGAGCTTGCGATCGGGGGAACCGCCGTCGGTACGGGCATTAACGCGCATCCTCAATTCGGCTCCAAGGTTGCGGAGCAGCTTAGCAAATTAAGCGGGAAGACATTTGAGACGGCTTCGAACAAGTTCCATGCCCTCACCAGTCACGATGAGCTGGTACACGTTCATGGCGCACTCAAGGCGCTAGCTGCGGATTTAATGAAAATCGCCAACGATGTTCGTTGGTTGGCTAGCGGACCCAGAAGCGGAATCGGCGAGATTACGATTCCGGCGAATGAGCCTGGCAGCTCTATCATGCCTGGAAAGGTGAATCCTACGCAATCGGAAGCCATGACGATGGTCGTGGCGCAAGTGATGGGGAATGACGTCACGATCGGTATCGCGGCAAGCCAAGGAAATTTCGAGCTGAACGTATTCAAGCCGGTTATCATCTACAACTTCCTGCAGACGACGAGACTTCTGTCGGACGCCATCCACTCTTGGAACGACAACTGCGCAGTCGGAATCGAAGCGAATCAAGCGGTCATTCGCGCTCATCTGGAGCGTTCGCTCATGCTGGTTACCGCGCTTAACCCTCATATCGGTTACGAAAATGCGGCATCCATCGCGAAGACAGCCCATAATGAAGGTCTCACCTTGAAAGAGGCTGCATTGCGAAGCGGGCTCTTGACAGAACAGCAGTTCGATGAGATCGTTCGTCCTGAACAGATGATTCATCCGCATGAATAAAAGCAAAAAGTGAGGCGACCGTCGGCCCCTCACTTTTTGCTTTTATTGCTGGCTATCCAGAACGCGAGGATGATGATCGGGATCAGGATGAACCATGGAATATTTATATAACTCCGGGTCAGAATAGCAAAGAGCGTAAGGATAATGAATCCAACGATCAGATATAAACAGCCTCTTCCGAAGGTTTCCAAACGATGCCTCCTCTCCAATAGCACAACTCTAACCAAGGAGAAAGCGATGGTGGGATGATGAACAGATCGATAAGAACGATCATGTTAACCTTAGCGTTAATAATGGCTCACGAAGCAGGATTCTTGATAAAGCCGCCTTCTGTACACGCTGCAACAAGCGTCCCGGAATATGCCAAATGGGGACAAATCGCCATGCAGCAAACCAAAGCCAGGTATCGCGCCGATATCGTCGATTACCTGCACGTGGGACGCGTCCGAGTATCTCAAGGGGTTGCCGAAGAGGTTTTCAAGCTTCGTCTTCGGGAAGGTGCGCGTGAATTCGAAGTCCGGGTGACCATACAATTCTATACTTCGAACGACCGAATCATAACCATCAACTTTCAGGAGACGGCCAACTAAAGGAAGCTTTGCTCGAGGTTACCTATCCTTGACGGAGTCTAAGTAGGATTGTCTGAGCTTCTTCGGGGCTTGGCGCAAATAAGCTTCCACGATCAGCTCTCCGAGCTCGTTCCAATCTTGAATCCGATCAGCATGAATCGAAACCCAGCCGTGCTGTCCGATGTAAGGAGTTCTTGAGTAATCTCCTCTCGCGATGAGCATCTGCTGGGTTTCTTTGTCGGCTTTAATGCTCATTCCCGGCGAATTGCCCTCTTCGCCTTCGCCTATCATTATGAACGTCTTTCCGCCCACTTTGACGACGGAATGCCCGAAGCCGTCGATTTTTTCCTCGATGGACGGCAGCTTGGAGTAGATTTCTCGCGCGCTCCGCAACATGGCAAGTCCTAACTCGGACTTTAATTCGTCGTTTGACATTTTCCAGCACCCTCTCGTAGAAAGAGATCCGATTCCCGACTTCACTTTCCTTCTCTTAAGCTTTGGAACGTGCAAGCAAGTAGAGGAAAAACGGCGCGCCGATGACCGCAACGACGATACCCGTCGGAATCTCCGATGGGCGGGCTAACGTATCGGCTACGATTAATAATAATGCCCCAGTCAACGCGGAGGTCGGCAGTAAGATCTCGTACCTGTTTCCGACCAATCGTCGAGCAAGATGCGGGGCAATCAATCCGATGAACGCAATGCTGCCGCTCACCGCAACGGAAGCGCCCGCCAGCGCTACCGCGACGCCAATAAGGCGAAGTCTCTCCTTCTCTACCCGCGTCCCAAGACCGGCAGCAAGCTGATCCCCGAGATTAAGCACGTTAAGAGTACGAGCCTTATAAATAGCATAAGGAATTAAGACGAGAACCCAAGGTAATAACGCTAACACGAAATTCCAATTGGCGCCCCAGATGGAGCCCGCGTTCCATCTCTCCACGAATTTGAACTTCTCGGGATTAAGTTGAAGCGTGATCGTAACTGTTGCTGCATAAATAGCGGCGGCCATCGCGATCCCCGTAAGGATGAGTCGGAAAGGCGATACCCCTTCGTTCTTCTTAAAGGCGAGCAAGTAAATGATGATAGCCGTGAGAGCTGCGCCTCCGAAAGCCAGCAGAGGTAACAAGAAGACTGGCGACGAACCCATATTAGGAAAATACATGATATAAATCAGTACTGCAAGTCCGGCTCCGGCATTGATTCCTAGAATACCCGGTTCCGCAAGGCCGTTGCGCGTAATCCCTTGCAGGATGCATCCCGATACGGCTAGTCCCATTCCAACCAATAGGGAGACGATAATCCGCGGTAATCGGAACTCGAACAGGATCAGGTGCTGGCGATCGGTTCCGCCTCCGAATAACGTGCGTAGAACCTCCATCGGCGTTAAATGAATCAATCCCGTATTCATGCTAATTAGGAAAACGGTTAGGATGAGAATGGCGATGGCGGTCAGTACCGCGATTCCTTTCGACATCAGATCCCCCTCCCGTCTCTACGAGTCAGATAGAGGAAGAAAGGCACGCCGATGAGCGCGACTAGAACGCCTATCGGCGTCTCAGCGGGAGCATTGATCATTCGGGCTCCGATGTCTGCCAGCACGAGGAACAAGCTGCCAAGGACCGCGGAGCATGGAATGATCCACCGGTAGTCAACCCCGACTAGGAATCGTGTCAGATGAGGAATAATAAGGCCTACGAATCCAATGGAGCCGACAACGGAGACGGCAGCTCCGGCCAAGATGAGCACGACCGCTGAGCCGGCAATCTTCACAAGACGCGTTCTTTGTCCTAGGTTCGCGGCAACTTCATCCCCAAGGCTCAGGACGGTTATGGATCTTGACAGTAGGTGCGCTACGATGAGAGCGCCAATAGCCCATGGGAATATCATGTTAAAATGCAACCATCTTGTCCCCGCTACTGCGCCGGCGTACCAGAATGCCAAATCGCGGCCGATGTTGAATTGGATGGCGATACCTTCCGTCAAAGCCAATAGCAAGGCAGAGACCGCGGCACCGGATAAAGCCAAGCGCACGGGTGTCAGCCCGGTTCTCGACAAAGATCCGATTCCGAATACGATACCTGCTCCCAAACCTGCTCCGAGAAAAGCGAACAGCGTTAAGTTAAACTGCGAGATGCCGGGAGAGATTGCTATGCATAAGGCGAGCACGAAAGCGGCGCCCGAGTTGATCCCAAGCAGACCAGAGTCGGCCAAAGGATTGCGCGTCATTCCTTGCATGATCGACCCTGCGACGGCAAAGCAGGCTCCTACGACCGCGCTAAGCAGCGCGCGAGGCAAACGCAGTTCATGAATGAGCTGATGCTGGTTCTGCGCAGGATCGAATTGGAAGACGGCAGCCCATACGGTCGTGAATTTTATATCAGCTACGCCTACGGATATTGCCCAAGTCAAAGCTATCGCTAGTGCGCCAAGTCCTCCTATTATAATAATCGAAGCCGCTAAAGGCCTAGATTTGAACTTCCCTTTAGACTCTGTCACTGCCATATGTATCTCCCTTAACCTCAGCTGCTAACGATATGTGCTGATAATAATTATCAGTTGCAATGTTATCATGACTGGTAAGGGATTTCAATTAAATCATTCCAAATGGGATAGCGTAATTTTCTCATCGGAGGTATCATAAGCATCCAGCACGGAAGCCAGCAGACCCGGAAACCTTTCTTCGAGATCATCCGTGCGAAGGGATAGAAAACGCTGCGTACCTTGCACGCGCACTTTCACCACCCCGGCTTCCCTAAGCGTGCGGGCATGGTGAGATAACGTAGATTTCACTACTGGCACTTCGATATTTCCGCATGTGCACTCTCCCGCTTTGCGTACTTCGGAGATAATAGATAACCGAACGGGATCGCTTAACGCATAGAGCACAGAGGACAAATGAATGTCTGCTTTATCTGGATGAAGTAGGATTTTCACAGTGTATCCTCCTCGATAAGGTAGTGATTGCATTTTATCATATCCCATGCTATATTTCTATTGTTCGACAACAATCGAACTATTAAACAACGGAAACGAGGAATTACTATGTCACTCCCTTCGGAAACGAGTGCTTCTTTTGGTAAGGAACGTCCCGCACTGCGGGAAGGCTTAATAACACTATTACTGGGTATGTCCGTAGTGCTGGTTATCATGAACACGATGATGTTCAATTTGGCGCTTCCGGACGTATCCGTTGCGTTTGATTTGTCCACCACTTCTACTTCTTGGATCGTAACCGGATATTCCATCGTATTCGCGATATCCTCCATTACCTACAGCCGATTGTCGGATTTTGTCCCGATTCGCAAGTTATTTATTATCGGTGTGCTTTCGCTTAGTTTAGCGGCAATAGCCGGATTCTTCAGCGACAGCTACTTGTTCTTGCTAATCGTACGCATTATTCAAGCGTCTGGAGCGGGCTCAATACCTGCTCTATCCTTAGTCCTCATCTCGCGTTATATCCCCTTAGAGCGACGGGGAAAAGCGATGGCAACCATAATGTCCGCGGTATCTCTAGGCCTAGGATTAGGTCCCGTCGCCGGTGGTGCAATCGTCGAATATCTGGGCTGGCATTTTTTATTCGTCGTCACCGCTGTTACGATTCTGCTCGTTCCTTTTTTCGCGATTCTCATTCCCAAGGAGAAACCGACCAAAGGTACTTTCGATGCGTTAGGGGCATTGCTTGTGGGAATCGGAACAACCGGGTTGTTGCTCTTCCTCACGAATCAATCTTGGATCGCCCTTGTTTCCGGAATCGTTGCACTCATTTTGTTCGTCATTAGGATCCGCACTGCCGCCGAGCCGTTCGTTCTACCCGCCCTATTCCGGAATCGCTCGTATTTGAGTTTAGGTGCCGTAGGGATAGCGTCCTATCTTTGCAGCTTCGCCACGCTTTTCCTGCTACCGCAAATCCTGGTGCACCAATATGGCCTTAGCGCGATCGGAGCAGGACTCGTTATTTTCCCGGGATCGATTTTAGCCATGTTGGTCTCCCGCAGAGTAGGCCGGACAATTGACATGCGCGGCAATAGCTCAATCATTCGCTATGTTCCGTTGCTTGTTCTAGCTTCTGTCGTGTTATTCGCCTTGTTCGCAAGCACCGGGTATATCGCCATCCTGTTCATTTATATGATGCTTAGCGTCGGATTCACTTATTTGTCAAGCAGCATCTCGAATGAGATGTCCCGAATTCTCGATAAGTCGCAGATCGGCTCGGGGCTCGGTTTGTTCCAGCTGCTGCAATTCTTCAGCGGCGCATTCGGCGTAGCCATTACCGCCAGCGCTCTAGTATGGCAGAAGCAACTCACCTTCTCGCATGCGTACAGCAATATTTATTGGGGCATGGCAATTGTCGTGGTAATCTCCATCGGTTGTGCGCTTCTCTATCTACGTTCTAACTCACGAGTCAAGCTGTAGCTCGGGTGCACTAGGCCGGTTGTTTCGTCTGATTGAGCTATTTGCGTTAAAAAAATCGCCACTCGGTCTTCAAATTAGGAGGGAGTGGCGATTCTTTTATATTTTAGAAAGTAATTTGACGAAAAGTACTTCTCCTATACCATCATTAATGCCATTAATAATTCCGCATTCCGTGAAACCCATGTGACGATGCCATTGTTGCGGTTCAGCTTCGTTCGCTTGAGATGAGCTGTATAACTTGGTCATCCCTCGGTTAGCGAGCACCTCTTCCGTGAAGGCAAGAAGCTGCCTCCCTATCCCCTTCCGCTGGTGTTCGTGATTAACCCTGATGAGTCCGATATACGGTATTTTCGACCATAAGTACTCTAATCTAAGGAAACCGATGATTCCTTCATTGATGCAGGAAATAATAAATTCATGGTTGTTTAACTTCCATTGTAACTGCGATTCCGTTAATGAGGTATCCTTTTCCGCTATTGCGGTCATATCCTCAATGGTGGCAAATCTTGCGGTTATTTTCATTTCGGTATCCTTTTCCGAATGAGCCGAATCTGACCTCTATGATTGATCTCATCCTCGTAAACGTGGAACCACATGAAGTAATAATTTGCAGGTTTGTTATGCCAGAACGGTTCTTCATGAAATAACCATTCGTCATCCACGGATTTGAACAATTCGTAAGTGCGCTCCCGAACCCTATTCAACCGATCCAAGTAGAAGCCCAGCTCATGACCTTTGATGTGCTCCCTACCCGCTTCGCCTAAATCTAGAGCTTTTCCCCATTCCGCAAGCTCTTCCTCCGACAATTCCCTTCCCTCGAAGGTCTTAACCTGATAGGCATACTCTACAGCGGCAAAATGCAACAAAAGAGCACCTATCGAATTGCTGTTGTCATCAAGAAGAAAGTCTAGCTGCTCAACCGTCAGCTCTTTAACAGCATGAAGCGTAGTGTGCCTGGCATAGTTTATCATCGACAGCAGTTGGCTGATTTGCGGGGTATATCCGGGAATATCCGAGATGAGGTAAATACGATCATAATTTATCAATGGTGGTCTCTCCTTAGTTTGCGAAGTACCTATATGACAACGTATCCAAGCCAGCAGATAACCGCATATACAGGGAGATTTACGGCCCATGCCAGAGTACGCTTGCCTTTTCGAATGAGTATTGCGGATCCTATATAACATAGAGGGAATAGTAGTCCCCAGATCATGAACTTAGGCGTTGCTGCAAGATATAAAGACATCGGGATAACAAGAATCGCGGAAAAATACAAAAACCAATGGCTTCCGACAAGGATGCCGATGATAGAGTTAATGATCGAGGCAATCATTAATGGCCAGAACAGCAAAGAGATTAATAGGGAAATCATAGTGTAATCCCTCGTTTTTTGTGTAAGCTTTACCACAATTATGCCTGAAAATGCAAAGAAGCGCTAGCTAAAATGATCTTAGCCAGCGCTTCAGTGACATCGAAAACGGTGAAGCTTTACTTATCCATCATCATTGGTGTAACTAGGTATGTTTCAATAAAATCTTTGGTTACATAAGTGGTATTTTTCATAACGATTGGAGCTTGCATGAGCATCATCTTGTCCATGCCGACCATGAAATCCTTATGACCCGGCATCAAAGTGATGGTATAAACCTCTGCCATCATATCCATGTCTTTCACGTCTTGCATCATGGCTTTCTTTGTCAGCATAATGCCTTCCATTTTACTCCAAGTGACGGTATAACCTAGGGAGGAGGCGATTTGACGCAGAGGCACCCATGTTTCTCCGTTCTTCTCCACCATCATGAATTTCGAATAGTCCACCTTCATGTTCATCTCGGCTGCGGATGCAAATCCTGGAATCATAAGGCATGCGGCAAGCAGGGATACAGCCATCGTTTTCATCTTTTTGTTCACGATAAATCCTCCTTGTATTGATTCGAATAACAACATCCTCAATGTAATCCCATATTGTTAATAGAGGCTAATCAACTCATTAACAAAGTCTTACATTATGGTTAAATAAAAAAAGCCATCCTAAGATGGCCCCAATACTTACTTCCCTTATATTAAAGTCCTCAACGCGTCCGGGTTAAACGGAGTCAATTCATCAAATCGTCCCTCGCGAATCTTAGCAGCCCAAGCAGGGTCGACCAACAAAGCGCGACCGATCGCTACCAAATCGAATTCCTCGTTCTCTAGACGAGCTAACAGATCGTCAATGTCGGCCGAACCAGCGTCTTTTCCCCCGAAGGTAGTAAGGAAATCCGTATCGAGTCCTACCGATCCTACCGTAATCGTAGGCTTACCCGATAATTTCTTCACCCAGCCTGCGAAGTTAAGGCTTGATCCTTCGAATTCAGGTTCCCAGAAGCGACGTGTCGAGCAATGAAAGATATCTACGCCGGCTTCAACCAGAGGTGTCAAGAACTGTTTCAGCTCCTCCGGACTAGCGGCGAGTTTCGCGTCATATTGAGCCGATTTCCATTGGGACATCCGAAGAATGATCGGGAAATCAGGTCCAACCGCATGGCGGCAGGCAGTAATGATCTCGACGGCAAAACGCGTGCGAGCGATCATGTCTCCGCCATACCCATCCGTCCTTTGATTCGTCCTCTCCCAGAAGAATTGATCGATGAGATATCCGTGAGCGCCATGAAGCTCAATTCCGTCGAACCCGATCCTCTTCGCATCCGCCGCGGCCTGCGCAAAGGCTTTAACGATGGAATCGATCTCCGATTGCGACATCGGCTCGTTAATCTGTTCGCCATTCAGATTAAGACCTGAGGGTCCGATCGACGGCGCTTCCGGATAAGGCAATGATCCGTTCTTACGAGTCATCCCCACGTGCCAGAGCTGCGGTACGATCTTTCCACCCGCTTCATGTACCGCTGCTGCGACCTTTGACCAACCTTCAAGAGACTTCTCCCCATGAAAGTTAGGAATGTTAGGATCGTTCGTTGCTGCAGGATGATTGATCAACGTTCCTTCCGTGACAATGAGTCCAACGCCGTTCTCTGCACGACGTTTGTAATAGGCTGCTACGTTCTCTCCCGGTACTCCATTAGGAGAGAAGCTTCGGGTCATTGGAGCCATGACGACTCTATTATTGAGTTCCAGTGAGCCGAGCTTGATGGGCTTAAACAACGACTTAACCGAAGGGGACGACTTCACGCTTGCGTTCTGATTATCCATGGGATTACCTCCAATAAGCTTGGGTTTTGTTTTTTACATATATTTCTTAATTTCTGTAAATATAGATAAATGTATTCAACAAATCAAGAATCGAATCATTTCGCTACAACTCCGCCAGAATGGACTCTTTGAATTGCTGTATACCTTCCTCGTTGCGCCGGTAATAAGTCCATTGGCCGTGTCGTTTGGATTCCAACAGCCCGGACTTTTGCATTTTGACTAAGTAACTGGATATAACGGATTGCGCGAGCCCTGCCTTTTCGGCTATGGATCCTACGCAAATCCCGCCTTCAAAATGACAATCGCTCGGCATGTGGATCTGGCACCCGAAATGAATTTCAGGCTCCTTCAGCCACTCCAATATCTTGAATCTCGTCTCGTTCGACAGCGCCTTAATAATCGTTAAAGTGTCCATGGTATGAGTATATCTATTTTTATAGAAATGTAAATACCCTTATTTACTTATTGTGCCAACAGAACGATTCCTGCCGTAATCAAGATCGAAGCGACTATGCGACTTCTTCCCTGCTGCTCTTGTAAGATAAAGATTCCCATGAGCGTCCCGAAAACAGTTCCGATCTCCCGCATAGGTGCCATTTGCGATACCGGCATGATTTCGAGCGCCTTCAAGAATAGGATGTACCCTCCAGACGAAAGTATTCCGCCCAATAGGATGGTTTTCCAATTTATTTTCCACTCATGGCGCAGGTCTTGAGATTTCAATGCAATAAATGTCAGCGTAAGGAGATTTCCAACGTTAGTCGCCCAATTTAGCGTATATGGTGGGAAGTATTCCAGAGTGACTTTGTCCGTGACCGTATAGGCGGTTATCATAATGCCCACCAATAAGGCGATGAAGATTGACTTGTTGAAAAGAATAGTGATACCTTTTGAATTCCGATCTCCCACAAGAAAGATGCCCGCGACAATGCACAGGATGCCGATCCAACCTTGCAGCGTAACAGATTCGTTTAGTAGGAGTACGCCTATAACCGGCACTAATAATGGACTCGTCCCTCGCATGATCGGATAAACTTGCTACAAATCACCGATCGTGTAAGCCTTGGCAAGCAACAGGACATACACTCCATGCAGTAGCATACTGGAGGCAATGAGCAACCAGCCTTCTATCGACACCTTATTAATCGTAGGGAGTTCCACCAAGACAAGTGGCAAGAAGATCACAATTGCGGCCAACTGACAATACCAGAGAAAAACGTTCTTGTTGATGCTCCTCTTCGTGAACAGATTCCAGATCGAATGGGCTAAGCCGGATAAGATGATGAGGAGTATGGCTAACTGGGACAGTGGGGTCACCTTGCCTTAGGTTGAAGAGGATTGGGATTCACAATACCCGCAATAGATCTTGAAGATGATTGATTACGTATTTAGGTTTAATCTCGGCCAAGAGCGTTTCTTTTTTCCTGTTATAAAAGCAAAAATCTATGCTCGCATTGATAGATCCGTGATAATCGTCTTCCAATGAATCTCCGACGAACAGCACATCCTTGTGGTCCACCTTCAATCCACTCAGAGCGATATCGAATATTTCTTTCTTAGGCTTCCGAATACCCACTTCATCCGAGATTACGATGGTTCGAAATAAATCAATAATATTACCTGTCGTGAGTCTCTTGTGCTGCGCTTCGCTTATTCCATTCGAAATAATACCCAGTTGATACTTGGTTTTAACGGATGCTAATACTTCTTCTGCCCCCTCTTCAAAGTGACATGTATTGCAGAAGTAATTCCAATAGGTGCTCGTCAGCTGATTATGTAGGATTTGATTCAATTGAAGCGTATCTCGAAAAGAGTTACTCAGGACATCTTCGATGGACTTCGTACTTCCAAGATTAACGAAATCCATCCAGTATCTATAATTATGTCGGGCGAAAGTTTCCCAGAATTTATCCCATTGCGGAACATCATCTACGAATAGATTGTGGTCACGGACGGTTCTTTTCATAGAATCTAATTCGCAGAGCGTATAATTCAGCAATGTATTATCTAAGTCGAAAATAATGGCTTTATACATCGTTATCATCCTCCATCCTCGCTTATAGTGTGCTTTTGAACCTCTCATGACTGAAGTCACGAGATTCTTGGGTAGTCCCCTCTACCGAAGAGAAATTTACCAAGCTAACCCTGTCGTCCCGACAGTTCGTGTAGCGTTTACACGGTAAGCAGTCTTTTGCCT
>NZ_SOMN01000003.1 GCF_004564235.1 Cohnella luojiensis | reverse complement strand
CTTTGTTTGCTGTACGCTTATTCCTTGCTTGGACCAAAAAAACAAACGACACAGGGCTTTTCCCCATGCCGTTTCGGATTTCATTTTAATTCCAGGTCTTGTCTTTGAGCTTAACTTAATGACATTGCCTAACCGGGACGCTTTTTCGTTGTATATTGAATTCAGGTTCAGCGTTTCTTCACTTCATTACCCGTTATTCTGACGCCGTAAGAGAGGCGTTCCAAATACTTCAACGTCGCTAAGTCGTATTGTTTGTTACGCTTTATGATTTGGTTGTCGCGAATAAAGTATGGCGTGAAAGTCATCTTCACCTTTCCCTCATGCAGCTTTAGATGAAGAAGTCCTGTGTCAGCCTTACGATTACGGACATAGTCAGGGAACAGGAAGTTGCCGATAGAGTAAGCGATCGGTTTACTCTTATAGAACTCGAAGCCCTGCAGCACGTGAGGATGGCTTCCGACGATCGCGTCAGCCCCCGCATCGATCATCCTGCGGGCCATTGCGCGTTGCCATGCTTCGGGCCGAATGTTCTTCTCGACTCCCCAATGCATGAATACGATCAGATAATCAGCGCCGTCTCTCTCCCGCTCAATCGCCTTCATTACCCTCTCGGTCTCGTAGGCTTCGGCTACGCCGGGATGATTGCCATGCGCGAACCAATTTCCGGACGGCAAGAATCGCGAGAAAGCCGCGATTTTAATTACTTCCCCGTTCCTGACGAACGTTCTGGCGGAATAAGCTTCGCGTTCGTTCTTACCGGCTCCGACATAGTCTAGATCATGTTGATTCAGATATTTGAAGGTGTCGAATAACCCTGTTTGCCTGTAATCGAGAACATGATTGTTAGCCATTGAGACCAAATCGAAGCCGGCCCCTTTAATTCCTTCCAAAGAATCCGGGTCCGATTTGAAATTAAACAGCTGCACGTCGTCCTTGATTTTCGCTTGCGTGACGGACGTTTCAAGGTTTACGACTGCCAGATCGGCCTTCATCACTTCCCTTTTCACGTTACGGAACGGAAACTCCGGTCCCAAACGGTTAATCGCGCGTTTGACGGTACCGTCCATCATGGCATCTCCGGCGAATACGACATCTATCGGATGATTGGACTCAGGTGAACCTGTCAAACCGAAATACAAGCATGAAGCGGCCAAAAGCAGTTGTTGGATCATCTTTCAAACACATCCATTTTCATTGGGTTTGTATTTTCAGATTTGTTATCCCCCACCTAGCAGTTTTCCATTAATCAAAATCATCGAAGTACGTTTCTACGAAGTCTCTCGCTTGTAACCAAGCTGTAAACTTTCCCAATTGCCTAACCATCGGCGTAATTTTTTCAACGCGCGATAGGATTTCATCTTGGCTGTCTCTTCCGATTTGCCGATCAGAGTACCGATCTCCTGGTACTTAAATCCGCTCAAATACTTCATATGAACGATTATCCGTTCATCCTCTGGTAAACGCTTTAGAGCGCTAATCAAACGCTCATTTTCGCAATCCGTTTCTAATCGCGTCACGAATGAGTCTGGAACTACAAGGAATTCTTGCACGTCATGCAAAAAGAATACGTCTTTTCTCCTTCGGTAATGGTCAATGAGCGTATTTCGCGCAATCGTCATCAACCAGGCTCTGACGTTGTCCCCGTGCCTTATCGTTGAAAACTTAATAAACGCTTTGCGAAAGGTTTCGCTCACTATATCTTCCGCGTCCCATTTATTTCCTGTTTTATAATAGACGGAACGATACACGTCATTGAAATAATCGTTATATAAACTGGTAAATGAACTCATGATGAATATCTCTCACCTTTCGAACGTGTCCGAGTGTTTGAAAATAGCCTGCTTACTTCCTACTTTCCTACCTTAATACGACCATGTATCCATTTGTACGACTAGTTGTATCTAAATTGTAAATTTGAATATAAAAAGAAAAACTGCCGCTAAATGCGACAGTTTTTTCCGGATTACGAATATTTGTTATCGTTATTGATATTTCGAGAGTAGTTCGGGAAGTTCCGAAAGGCTCTTGATTTCATGGGTTGGGATGATTTCATCGTTGCGGATAGCGCCATGGCGGTTGATCCAAACGGAAGTCATGCCTATGCGGTTCGCGCCGAGAATGTCGGTGGTCAGCTTGTCCCCGACCATGATGCCTTCATCGACGGAGATGCCGATTTGCTCCATGGCGTGAGCGAACAACTTGGAGGAAGGTTTGCCCTCGCCGAAATTACCGGAAATTACGATGGAATCAAAGTAAGGGATTAGGTCTGGCATACCGTCCAATTTCTCCTGCTGCAGATCCGGAGATCCGTTCGTCAGAAGCAATAGCTTGTACTTCCCCTTTAGCTCATCCAGTACGGCGAACGTTTCTTCGTAGACGTATTTCAGGCTGCGACGTTGCGCAGGAAATCTCTCCGCCAACAGCCGACCTAATTCCGGATCGTCTACGCCGAGGGAAGCTAAGCCCTTGGTCCATGCGTTAATACGGTAATCGGGAGCTAATTGCTGCAGCTTGCGGAACATCGGATGCTCGCCGCGTTCGAAATTACCCCATAACGCTTCGAATGGGTTAATCCCGATCATCTGCGTAAAGCTGTAGGTTTCGTAGTTTTCGTATAGCGCTCTCGCCTCGCGGCGAACGGCTGCTTCAAGCTCCGATTCATTAACGCCTGCCGCATTAGCAGCCATGCGGCATGTATCCTTAAAAGCTTCTGTTACGCTACGGTCGTCCCAAAGCAAAGTATCGTCTAAATCAAATAAAACAGCCTTAACCGACATGATGCCTTCTCCTCACTTTGCTTTTACTTCCCAATCGATATGATGAAGCTCGGAGAATGCCTTAAGACGTTCGCTCATGCGCTCCAATGGATAACGGTTCATTAGTCGAGAGAATACCCAATTCGTACCCTTAACGGACTCTACGACCACATACCCGGGTAGAATCGAAATTTTGCGAATTTCAGCTGGACGCAACGTTTTGTAACCCGTAAATTTACGCGTTTCCAGCGTGTCGCGGGTAACCGCCAAATAAGGGCGGCGCAAATAATAAAACAAAGCAAGGACAATATAACATCCAATCGTCACCCAGAACAGCGTCTGATCCTGCATGAAGCTATCGGACCATGGCTGAGATAATGTGACGTACAGGATAATAAGCATGATAAGTAAACTTGGAACGACATAATTCCGTCCTTGAAACCGGTCAACCTGCGGCGCGTTGGGGCTGATCCCCTTCTTGCCCTCTTTCTTTCGGCGCTTGTTGATTTGCTTAGAATTTTTCTCGACCATCCGTTCCCATGAGCGGGACATAAGCTTCCTCCTAGCTGCAATATGTGCAGCGTTTTAGTTGTCGTTATTAATGCTTTATCGTAGGTTCATCATCCACGATTTCAATTTTTTCCAGCTCTTGCCGGAAGTTTTGTTTGAAGATCGTAATATATTGCCTACGGAGAACGTCGCGCTCCGCAATCTCGCTCTCGTTCAAACCCTCGGTTTTGTTTTTACGTGAAAGTTCATTAATTCTGTTAATCAATTTATCCATTTCCATCGTTGTTTCACTCCCCTTTCAGTACCTACTCTACTTTGCCATTTCCGCGGATAGGTTGTCAAGAAGCGCGGAAACGCAAAAAGGCCGGAAATCACCGGCCTAAAATGTTGTCAGATATCGATTTAAGGAAGCATTCGCGCTGGAATGATGAGCGATTGACCTGCCTTTACGCTAGAGGACGATAACCCGTTGCGTTCCAGCAAATGATGTACCGCTTGACGCGTATCCATGGAATCCTTCTTATAGGTTCTAGCCAGATCCCATAGCGTATCGCCGCTATCCACGGAAATGATTAATTCCTCTCTGGTAGCAGGAGTATCTTCGCTTGAAGATGCGAACGTATGCATAAGCGCAAATCCGCTGAAAAGGATCAGAAATGCGAAGAGAAAAAACATTCCTCTAGCCATCTTCCAATTCTGCGTAACAGAGGAACGTCGTCCCTCTACACGTCTTAACTTAATAGAAGAAGATTTATGTATTGATGAAGCAGGAGCAGCGCTTGCCATTACCCATGAATGCACCATTAAGTTCACCCCAAACGTTTGTTCTGGTGTTATCGTAACACGAACATATGTACCTGTCAACAAAATTTGGAACATTTGTTCTTCAGAACGAATGTTTGTACGAACTCGAGTTCTGTGTTATAATTTGTCATCATGAGCTTATACATAGGGGAGGGCTTGGCGTGTCCAAGATGTCCAATCGCCAGAATTCCATACTCGAATTCATTAAGAACGAAGTGCGGGACAAAGGGTATCCCCCTTCCGTCCGCGAGATCGGGGAAGCCGTAGGCCTCGCTTCCAGCTCCACCGTCCATGGTCACCTTGACCGCCTGGAGAAGAAAGGCTTAATCCGCCGCGACCCTACCAAACCTCGCGCGATCGAAATTCTCGGAGATGAGGACGATAATGTCTACAACATCTCGTCCACCGTCCGCCCTGTTCCCCTCCTGGGGAAAGTCACGGCCGGCGTTCCGATTACCGCTACAGAGAACATCGAAGAGTATTATCCGTTGCCCGTTAACATGGTAGGAGATCAGCCAGTCTTCATGTTATCCGTAATGGGCGATAGCATGATCGAGGCAGGGATCCATGACGGGGACTACGTTATCGTTCGGCAACAGCCAACGGCCGTTAACGGCGATATCGTAGTCGCGATGACCGAAGAGAACGAAGCAACCGTGAAAACCTTTTACAAGGAGCGCGACCATATTCGTCTCCAGCCGGAGAACTCCAGCATGCAGCCTATCCGATTACCGAACGTAAGCATACTTGGCAAGGTCATCGGGTTAATCCGTTCATTCATGTAACTCGCACAACAATTAGAGGCTGCCCGCCCAGACGAACATCTGGATGGGCAGCCTCTTATTTACTCTACTGCTGAATTTCTATTCTTCCTGCTTCGACTCCGTTTCCGACTCCTCCAGATTGGGAAGCTGGATCACGTAACTATCGGACATATGAAGCAGCTTCAGAGCCGTGGAATATTCCTTTTCGGACAATTTGGAGTCGCTTTTCTTTGCGAACTTCTTCGCCAGCGGTAATATCGAGCCATCTTCATATCCGTTACCCGGGATGAAAAGCGCCGACTCGTTAAGGACGGAGCCTGACGGCAAATAATAACGCTCCGGAAGTAAATTATTCCTGTTATTCAGTATATCTTGTCCAAAATGAATCTGATCCGACAACGATACTCCAACCAGATTGGCGATCGTCGGGAGAATATCCACCTGTCCGCCCGTATTATCGAACTTCCCGGGCTTCGTTACGCCTGGAATTGAAATGACCAATGGAATATTGATCATTTCCGTATAGCTATAGGCATGTCCGTATATTTCCTCCATCAGCGCGATATCCCCTTCATCGAGGGAGTGCATCGGCAAACCTAAATGATCGCCATACACGACGATTAAGCTATCGTCCCATAACCCCGATGACTTGAGATCATCTATAAACAATCCTAAAGCATAATCCGCATAGCTCTGAGCTAGAATATAGTCCCCAACGAACGTCCCTTCATATCGCTCGGGAAGCTGGATACGATCCTTTTCTTCCGGCGTCGTGAACGGGTGATGCGCCGTCATTGAAATCACATGAGCATAAAATGGCTTCCCAGTCGATGACATCCTAACTAGCTCGGCGGCGGTTTTCTCATACAACACCTCGTCCGAAGAACCGAAGAATACCGTATCGTCCGTACCGAAAAATTCCTTGTCGTAATACCGGTCGAATCCGAGAGCTTTGTACAGTTCGCCGCGATTCCAAAAGTCTACTACATTCGTGTGGAAAGTTGCCGTATCGTAGCCCTGGTTCTTCAACAGCTTAGGAAGACTCGGCAATTGTTTGTCCACGTATTTCATCGTTGCCGCGCCGCTCGGCGGGATATAGGTCGAGGTATTCACGACATACTCCGCATCGGAAGTGTTTCCTTGGCCGACTTGCTGATAAAACCTCGAAAAGTAGAGATTTTCCTTAACTAGCCGGTTAAGCACCGGAGTGACCTCCTCCCTGTCCAAGGTAAGTCCGACTAGGAAGTTCTGGAACGATTCCAATTGAATGACGATAACGTTTCTTCCCTTGGCGGAACCTTCGTACAGCTTAACTCCATTCTCCGCGCCGACGCCTTTTAATCGGTCGATCGTCTCTTGGTTGATCTCGTCTTTCTCTATAGGCTTGAGCTCCTGATTATTAAAGAGCGTATAGGCTTGGTAATTCAGAATGCCCATTTCCTCGGCTTTCTTAATCTCGTTCATGCTGGCTCTATGGGGCATCACGTTGAATAAACATAAGGCAAGCGATATCGCGAACAGTACCATATAAACCGTTCGACTACTGCGAACGGCCGTACTGTTCTTCCACATTTGCGCGGCTTGGCGCCGAAAGTTCACGAAACCTAGGACGAGCACATCCGTGAAAATGAGCAAGTACTGAGGATCGAGCAACGAGATAACGCTATTACTGACCGCCGTTACCTGATTAACCTGCTCCAAGGCATGATAAGTAACGATAACGCCGTAATATTTGTAATACATAATGACCGCGAAGAATAATAAGGTCATCAAGAGATTGACGAAGACATAGATGAATAGCTTTCGTTTCGTGGCGAACCATTCGATCATGCAGAATACAAGCCACATAAAGGGCAGCTCCGTCACGATCGTCTGCCAGGAAGGCCCGCTTTCGAAGACCACCATCCAAGCCAATTGACTCTTAATGAGCAAGATTATCGAAAATAATACAAAGGGTTTGCGGTATAGAGTATTCCATTCCACATTCACCCCCTCCTTTCGTCATTCTCTATATATAAACGTAAAAGCCGGCCTTTACCCCCGAATTAGCGAATAATAGGCCGGCTATTTGAATTATCTGTTCAAATTAATACATAGTCAAGTACTGATCGCGTTCCCACTGATGAACTTGCGTCCGGTACATATCCCACTCGATTTCCTTCAGCTCGTAAAAATGGCTTAACGCGTGATCGCCCAGCACATCGCAGATTACGTCGTCGCGCAACAACTCGGCCAACGCTTCCTTCAGGTTGATCGGCAAGCTAGGAATGCCTGCATCCTGACGTTCTTCTTCGCTCATGACGTAAATGTTGCGATCTACGGGTGACGGGATCGAGAATTTGTTGTTTATACCGTCCAATCCGGCTTTCAGCATGACGGCAAGAGCCAGGTATGGGTTAGCTGCAGGATCCGGGTTGCGAACCTCGATGCGAGTGCTGAGACCGCGGGATGCGGGGATCCGGATCATCGGACTGCGATTGCTCGCCGACCACGCTACGTAACAAGGCGCTTCGTATCCTGGAACAAGACGTTTGAAGGAATTGACGGTCGGATTCGTGATCGCGGCGATTCCGCGGGCATGTCTTAGTACTCCGGCCATATAATGGCGAGCAATATTGCTTAACCCTAATTTATCGTTCGCGTCGTAGAACGCGTTCTCGCTTCCGCGGAACAGCGATTGGTGGCAATGCATGCCGGAGCCGTTCATTCCGAACAGCGGCTTAGGCATGAATGTCGCATGCAATCCATGTTGGCGAGCAATCGTCTTAACGACTAGCTTGAACGTTTGGATCTGGTCGGCAGCTTTAATAGCCGGCGCGTATTTGAAGTCGATCTCATGCTGCCCCGGCGCTACCTCGTGGTGAGAAGCTTCTATCTCGAAGCCCATCTCTTCCAGCATTAGCACGATATCGCGGCGGCAATTCTCTCCCAAATCCGTTGGAGCGAGATCGAAATATCCGCCTTGGTCGTTAAGCTCAAGGGTCGGATTGCCTTTATCATCCGTCTGGAACAAGAAGAATTCCGGTTCCGGACCGACGTTCATTGTCGAGAAGCCCATCTCTTCCGCTTCCTGCAGCACGCGCTTCAAGATTCCTCGCGGATCGCCCGCGAACGGCGTGCCGTCAGGCATATAGACGTCGCAAATCAGGCGTGCGACTTTATTCTCCGTAACCCAAGGGAATACGACCCAAGTGCTAAGATCCGGATATAGGTACATATCGGATTCTTCGATGCGGACGTATCCCTCGATGGAGGAACCGTCGAACATCATTTTGTTATCCAATGCTTTTCCCAGCTGGCTGACGGGAATTTCTACGTTCTTGATCGAACCTAGCAAATCCGTAAACTGGAGCCTGATAAAACGAACGTTTTGTTCTTTGGCAATCCGAGTAATATCTTCACGGGTATAGGTCATGACAGCCTCCTGTATGCTACTTTAATAGTATTATTTGTTTTTGAAGAAACGGGATAGTTCGCCTTGGATCAAGGAAACTTGACCAGGACGCTTGCCTGTCATTAGCTGCTGCTTGAGCATCCGATGCAGCTGTGAATCGCTCATCTCGCGTCTCTTCACTTCGGAGACCTCGTTGATGATCGTTCCTTCGTTCTCATCCTGCCCGACGGGATTCATTACTTGCTTGATCCCTGCAATATTAACGCCCTTCTCGATCAATGACTTAATCTCCATCAATCTCTCGACGTCATTAAAAGAAAACAAGCGCTGATTGCCGTCCGTTCTGGCCGGTTGAATCAATTCATGCTGTTCATAATAACGGATTTGGCGGGCGGTCAGGTCGGTCAGCTTCATTACGATGCCGATCGGAAACAACGCCATATTCCTGCGAATCTCGTCGCCCATGTCATACCAACCTTCCAACTTGACTTGTTGTAATCGAATCATTTTCATTGTACCCCCGACCCCAAAACATGTCAAGGAATGTAAGGTTTATGGCGACGAAACTCACAAATATCCGCGCGTTCGAAACTCCTTCAACGCTTGCTTGACGGCAAACTTCACATGAGCGTAAGTAAGTCCGCCCTGCATGTAAGCAATATACGGTTCTCGCACGGGCGCATCTGCGGAAAGCTCCAAACTGCCGCCCTGAATGAACGTCCCCGCCGCCATGATTACCGGATGCTCATAACCCGGCATATCCCAAGGTTCAGGCATCACATGGGCATCGACGGCGGCTGCCTTCTGAATGGATTGAACAAAATGGATCAAAGGCTCCGCCCCGGCAAACCGGATCGCTTGGATCAAATCCGTTCTTGGATCATCCCACCGGGGATGTGTTTCGAATCCGAGATTCGCGAACACGGATGCCGCGAAAACACTCCCTTTGACCGCTTGTCCAACCAATAGAGGAGCGAGGAATAATCCCTGGAAAATGGAACGCGTCGTGCCTAGCATCGCCCCGACCTCCCCGCCGATGCCTGGAGCCGTCATGCGATACGCGGCCAGCTCGACAAGTCTTTGCTTTCCGGCGATATATCCGCCGCTTGCAGCTAGACCGCCTCCGGGATTCTTGATAAGGGAACCCGCGATCAAGTCGACGCCGACCTCGGTCGGCTCCCTCTCCTCCGTGAATTCTCCGTAGCAATTGTCGACGAAGACGATGCTTTCCGGCTTCAGCGTTTTTAGGCGCGATACCATTTCTCCGATCTCGCCAACAGTAAAGGATGGCCGCCAGTCGTAGCCTCTCGATCGCTGAATCGCGAATACCTTCGTGCGATCCGATACCACGGCCGTTATGCCATCCCAGTCCACGCTGCCATCCGCTAGCAAGGGCACGATTTTCGTTTGTACTCCCCAATCGGCTAAAGAACCTAATCCATCGCCCGGCTTGCCGATCACCTTATGTAACGTATCGTATGGACGGCCCGTTACGAACAGAAGCTCGTCGCCGTGGCGCAAGCATCCGAACAAGGCCGCGGATATCGTATGCGTTCCCGATACGAGATGCGGTCTAACGATGGCTGCCTCTGCTCCGAACACGTCAGCGTATACGAGGTCCAGCACTTCGCGGCCGGTATCGTTGTACCCGTATCCCGTCGATGCCGCAAAGTGGAAGTCGCTCACCCGATGCTTCTGGAAAGCTTGAATGACCTTCACTTGATTTTTCTCCACGATCCGATCAATCAGACGAAACCGCGGTTCGACTAGATTTTCGGCCGCATCGGCCCATTGCTCCCATTGCCGCTCGAAATCCGACTGTATGTTGTCCTGCATCATTGATGTTCTCCCTTTTTCTCGATAAACAATTTCCTGTTACTCCTCGGCTGCGTCACGGAATGGTTCGAGCGCCCGGCCCGACTTCTCCATGTCCGACGGATTGAGCCTAACGGTCAGAACGAGCAAATCCTCGTCCGTTGCCTGCTCCAACACCTCGCCGACCCTATACGCCAACGCCGCTAAATCTCCGCGCGAAGCCGGAATGCGGAATACCGCCGCGTCGCCGAGAATCCGATCCTCGATCGCCTTCCGAAGACGCGTCATATCCTGTTCGACGAAGGCGTTGACGCGAATCGTGTCCGTTCCGCCGGTTAACATGGACAACGCCGCGGCCGAGCTTAGATCGATTTTGTTGTAAACAAGCAACATCGGTTTACCGCCTGCGCCTAGTTCCTGCAGCACCTCTTCGACGACCTTCTGCTGCCTCTCCCGCATGGGAGAAGAAGTATCTACGACATGCAACAGCAAATCCGCTTCCCCCGCCTCCTCCAACGTCGCGCGAAATGCAGCAACGAGGTCATGGGGCAAGTTCTGGATGAACCCGACGGTGTCCGTCAGGATGATCTCTTTGCCGCTAGGCAAAATCAGGTTGCGCGAAGTCGGATCGAGCGTGGCGAACAGCTTGTCCTCTGCCAATACGTCCGCTTCGGTTAACTGCCTGAGCAGCGTCGACTTACCGGCGTTCGTGTAGCCGACAAGGGCAACCTGGACGGCGCCGGTTTTGCGCCGGCGTTCCCGGTGCAATTGACGGTGGGCCGAAACCGTTTCCAGTTGGCGCTTGAGCTCGGTTATCCGGTTGCGGATGTGCCGCCGATCCGTCTCCAGCTTCGTCTCGCCGGGGCCGCGCGTACCGATCCCGCCCCCAAGCCTAGACAGATTTTTACCGTGTCCGGACAGCCTCGGAAGTAAATAAGAAAGCTGTGCCAGTTCCACTTGAAGGATCCCTTCGCGCGTCTTGGCTCGACCCGCGAAGATGTCCAGAATCAACTGCGTGCGATCGATGATTTTCATATCCAGTACTTCTTCCAGATTTCTCACTTGGGCGCCAGATAGCTCTTGGTCGAAGATCGCGGTGGTCGCCCCCGTTTCTTCCGCCAATGCGCGAATTTCTTGCACTTTTCCTTTGCCGACGAAGTACTTTTTGTCCGGAACGTCCAAATTCTGCATGATCGTATCGATAACCGCAACGCCGGCCGTATCGGCCAGCGCTGCGAGCTCTTCCATGGAATGCTGGGGATCCGAACCGGATCTGCGTACGTTATCCGTCACAAGGCTGACGAGCAAAGCTTTCTCTTGTTCTCCGGAGCCTGTTTCATAAGTGCTTTGTCTCATCTGTTTACCTCTTTCACGTTAATCTTACAGACCTCGAATATCCTCGGGGCGAAGCGACATGAGCTCCAACCGACCGGGCGAGCTGGACGGATGCTGGGAAAGCAAACGAACCGCCTGGTAACGGATAGCCCGCTCCAATACGTTACGGACATATCTGGCGTTGCTGAAATCGTACTCGGATTCGGCTTTTTCGTGGGCTAGCAATTGCCTTAACTTAAATACGGATTGCGGAAGCAGCGTATAATCCCTATCCTTGGTCATGCTTTCCGCGATCTGAACGAGCTGATCCACCGTATAATCGGGGAAATCCATCTGGATAGGAAACCGCGAGGGAAGACCTGGATTCGTCAGCAGGAAAGTCTCTATCTCGAGCGTATAACCTGCTAAGATAAGCACGAACTGGTTCTTATAGTCCTCCATCGCCTTCACTAGCGTGTCGATGGCTTCTTTCCCGAAGTCCTTCTCCCCGCCCCGCGCCAAGCTATAGGCTTCGTCGACGAACAGCACGCCTCCGAGAGACTTCTTGACCAACTCTCTCGTCTTCTGCGCGGTATGACCGATATATTCGCCGACCAGGTCGGCCCTCTCCACTTCCACGAGATGACCTTTGGCGAGAAGGCCCATGCTCTGGAACAGCTTGGCGAGCAACCGCGCGACCGTCGTTTTCCCGGTTCCAGGGTTTCCTTTGAATATCATGTGGTAGACATGCGCCTGAGCTTGCAAGCTTGCCTCGTTCCGATATTGCATGATCTGAAGCAAGGCGTATATTTCGTACACGAGTTCCTTGACGTTATCGAGCCCGATCATCCGGTCCAATTCCTTCTGCCACTCCACCCATGGACCGGTATGAGGTAACGATTTCGTGTTTCCCGGGGATTCGGTCATATTGGCAGTCGCTGCCAAAGACTCTTGCTCCGTATTCCGCAGAATCACGTTAATCTGCCTGGAAGGCCTCTTCTGCGCGGCCGAAGCTTCCCTTGCGTCCGATGTGCTCGCTTTAGCGTTCATCAAGCTTCACCCCATATGGCTTGTGTCGACGAATTTGCCGCAATACCAATGTATTCCGTTCGTCCGATCCCTAGTCATAGGAACATCTTCGTAGCAAGCCACTTCGTATAGGCAAGGATCTCCCGGGTTTCATGGTAGGACATATTCAGCACCTTGGAACGGGTAACGCTGACTTGAACGGGCTTATAGCCTAACTTTCCGGCGATATCGGCAGCCCTCGACCCATGATAATCGTGCGTGACGACCACGGCGGCGTCCCAGTCGTTGCGTTCCATGATTTCTTGGGCAAAAGATAGATTCTCGTACGTGCTGCGGGACAACGAATCCATCACGATGGACGACTCGGGGATGCCCTGCTCGACTAAGTAATTGCGCATGCCTTCCGCTTCCGTAAGGGTTGCTCCGTTGTTATCGAGACCGCCTGTCACGATGAAACTCTTGAAAGCTCCCGAACGATACAGGTCAATACCGTGGTCCAGCCGCTCCCGCAAACCCGGACTAGGCTCATTATTCAATAGCGTAGCTCCGAGTACGATGCCGACGTCCGCGCTCACCGTTGTTCCCGGATTAGGTTTCCCCTTGAAATGGGTAATCAAATAATATAACGTCGAGCACCAGATAACCAACGCGACGATGCCTAACGCAGCAAGCCATAGGATCGCGCGAATCCAGTTTGCGCGTTTACGCGGCGATGAATGCAAGGATGGCGCGGTCCCATTCCTCCCATGGAAGAATCCGCGCATTATACGGTTCCTTTCTCCCAACCGAGCTTGTCGAGCAACAACCGTCTGTGAGTCAAGCTCAAGTCGAAATACGGGAATTTGTTTTGATTAATCAATTCCATTAAACGTCCGGCTGTCTTCTGCGCCATGGCGGAATCCCGAGGCGTGATCTGGCCTTCGTCCAATGCTTCCTCCAGCTCATCCTCGTCGAGTAGAAGCTTCTCGCCCGTAGGCAGGACGACGATGTCGAGGAACAGATCATCAAACCATGGCACTTGCTGATCCGTCAATCCTTGAATTTTGCAAATATCGATGTACCATTGCACGACCTGCCCCTTGTCGTCGAACATCGTCGTCACGACGAAGTGCTCCCCGCGCGGGAAATGCTGCATCCATAAATACCCGCGGTCCGCCAAACACATTCTCCGGCCGTTGTATTCCTTCCAGAGAGGGTCCCGAAGCTCGTGAATCCGATACATCGTCACGAACCCTCGGAAATGCGGCTCATCCATCGGAATGCAGGCATAGCTTTTCTTCAATATCCGCCGCCAATTGGCTCGATCCGAAAATTTACGTTTCATCGCGACTTTCCTTTCGTCGGTCCATCGTAGTAAGTGATCCCATGTTGCCAACAAGGCAACTCCATATACACAAAGCTTACCACAAGTTGCCTTTGCGAACCAGTTGAACAGACACCCGGGTCCTTGCGCGAAAGCTAAAAAAGCGGCTGAACCCGAATGGGCTCAGCCGCTGCTTTGGTCATCTTTGTCCGCTTTTCATTTAAGGAAACAGGCCCTCTTCCAGAATGCCTTCCGCATCATCGCTTGGAGTAGGCTCCGGGGATGGACTAGGAGACGGACTAGGGGATGGGGTCGGAGTTGGCGTCTCTCCCGGTATCACGATCTCGATCGGCGGTTGTTCGGATTCCCCCGGCTCGCCGGATTCTTCCGGAGGAGGGCTCATCCCGCCCTCTCCCTCGCCAGGCGGAGGAGTGACCTCCATACCCGTCGTAATCGTCACGGTTACCTGCTCCGACGGTTCGCTTTCCAGCTTCGTCTTTGCTTTATATGCCGTCACGTAATAGCTAAACGTTTGATCCGGCAAGATCGCCAGATCGTCGAGAGCTGGTTCCGCCGTCTCTCCGAGCAATCTGAATTCTTCTTCGCCGTCGCCTTTGCGGTATACCTTGTAGGTAATGCCTTCTCCTTCGACCGGCGTCCAATTCAATTCTACCGTAACCAACTCCGGCGAATAAGCGGCCATGAGTCCGCCGACTTTCGGGAGCTTATCTTCTTCCTGCAAACCGGACGGCACGGGGAAGCTCTTATGCTTCACGCCTTCCATCGCTTGGGACATGACGGCCGAGAACATCGCGGCGGCTTGGCCGCTGCTCCCGTCTAAGAGATGGTCTTTATCAGTTTTGTCATAGCCGAACCATACCGCCGCCGTCCATTCCGGCGTATAGCCGACGAACCATACGTCCCGGTTCTTGTCTGTATTCAGGTTGGGAATTCCGGCCTGGGTCGTGCCCGTCTTCCCTGCGATCGGACGCCCTCCGAAATTCGCTCTTACGCCGGTACCGCCCTTCTGAACGACGCCTTTCATCAATTCCGTCATGTAATAAGCGGTATTCTCGTCCATGACCTGCTTGGCTTGAGGATCGTCGTATTCATAGACCGTATCGCCCTTGCTATCCACGATTTTCAGAATGCTATGAGGATCTTGCAGCTTCCCGCCGTTAGCGAACGCACCGTATGCTCGTGCCATTTGCAGCGGGGTAACTCCTTTGGTCAAGCCTCCCAGCGCAACGGACAGGTTGCGATCATCCTTGTCGAGCTTAATGCCCAGGTTTTCCGCGAATGACATTCCCTTGCTAATGCCGATTTCGTTCAGCAACCACACCGCCGATACGTTGCGGGATTCTTTGATCGCCAGCTTCATCGGAATGGCGCCTTTATACCCATTGGTATTCGACGGGCAGTAATCTCCATAGCATTTCTTGACGTCCTGCACGGTCGACCAAGGAAAGAAGTCTCCCGTCTCGATCGCGGGACCGTAATCCATGATCGGCTTAAACGAAGAGCCCGGCTGCCTCTGCTTCGTAACGCGGTTCCAGCCTTGACTCTCGTAATCGCGTCCGCCGATCATGGCGATCAGGGAGCCGTCATACTGGTCCATGATGACCATGGAGCCTTGCACCTGCGTTTCGTCTACGCTTTTCTCGAATCTGTCGTCATTGGCGAATTCCTTCTCCATCGCCAGTTGGGCTTTCGTGTTGATGGTCGTCGTGATTTTATAGCCCGCGCTCAACAGCTCTTCCTCGCTTAAGCCGGTTTTATCCTTCGCTTCGTCCACGACGTAATCGATATAGGTCAAGTATTTCGCGCTCTTCCCGGTGGTAGCCTTCGCTTTGTATACGAACTTGGCTGCCGCTTCCTTCTCGGCTTCGGTAATCAGTCCCTGATCGAACATCAGCTTAAGGACGACCGCCCGCCGCTCCATCGACTTCTCCGGATTCGAGATCGGATTGTAGGTACCCGGAGCCTTGGGAATACCCGCTAAAGTGGCGACCTGCCACAGCTTTAATTTTTTGAGATCGGATGTCCCGAAGTAGTATTTAGAGGCCGTTTTTACACCGTATTGCCCTTTGCCGAAGTATATCCGGTTCAAGTAAAGCTCGAGAATCTCCGGCTTGCTTTTCTGCTGCTCGAGGGCAAGAGCGATCGAAGCTTCCGTTCCTTTGCGGAAAAGCGTTTTGTCCGCGTTCAGGAACAGGTTCTTCGCCAATTGCTGCGTAATCGTACTCGCGCCTTCTACGGCGCTTCTGGCGATGATGTCCTTCACGAGCGCCCGCCCGATACCCAGCAAGTCGACGCCGCTGTGCTCATAGAATCGCTTATCCTCGGTCGCCACGAAAGCGTCCTGGACCTGTTTAGGAATATCCGCGAAAGGCACGAATTCGCGGTTCCCTTCCGCTACGTAAAGCTTGGAGACTTCTTTACCGTTCCTGTCCACGATGATTGAAGCCTGATCCAAGTTCAATTTATTTATATTGGCGCTCAGAATCCGCTCGCCGTTAAGGATAACCAATAGATAACCGACAACCGCGAACACGACAGCGAACAGCGCCACGAAGAACAACCAGATCAGAGCCGCTCTTTTTCTCCCTTTGCGTGGTCCTTTTCCCTTTCCGCTTCCCTTAGCCTTGCTGACTTTCTTTCCTCTGTTGATGCTTCCCGTATTGTTATACCCTTCAGGCTGGTTCATCTTGATCTCCCCTTCTATCCGTACTCTCTCTAGTCTATAACTTAACCTAACATCAACCGCTTCACCCTATACGGACCCTATCCTCCATAAAGAAAGAACAACCCGGTGACGGGTTGCTCATGTGCCGGCCTATTCTGTTAGACGCTTCTTGCTAGGGAAAAGTTTCACGAACCCGGTGTCGCGAGGGCACCGGATCAGTTGTCAGTTCCGCTATCCTGCTGTTGCATGAGGGATACGTTGCGTTGCGGCATGAACGTGCTGATCGCATGTTTGTATACCATTTGTTGACGGCCCTCGCTGTCGATTACGATGGTGAAGTTGTCAAAGGCGCGAACGACGCCGCGGATTTGAAACCCGTTGGTCAAATAAACAGTGACCGGAATGCTGTCTTTGCGAAGTTGATTGAGAAAGGTATCCTGGATGTTAATGGACTTGTTCATTGGCCGTAAACCCCCATCGCCACAAATATTTATGAACAAATATATTCAATATCAATCTGAAACTTTCCTGCTATTATAGCACATATCCGAGAGAAAAGGTCGCTGTTTTTTGTTTCGTCTCCAATATCGACCCATTCCAACGCCTTCATATGCCGAAACCAAGATAACTGGCGCTTGGCGAAATGCCGCGTATCCCGCTTCAAGATATCGACCGCTTCGTCGTAATTCATCTCCCCTGCCAAGTAAGCTGCTATCTCCTTGTATCCCAGGCCCCTCATCGATACCGCTTCCCGCGGAACGCCTTCCGCCAACAACGATCTAACCTCGTCTACTAATCCCGCGGCCAGCATCTCGTCTACGCGGAGGTTGATACGTTCGTATAGCTTTGCGCGGTCCATCGTTAATCCGATAATGCACAGCCGGTAAGGCGATTCCTTATCGTCTCCTCGCGACTGGTCAGCCAGCTCCGAGAGCGGTTTGCCCGTCAGCCGGAACACTTCTAACGCCCTTATTACTCTCCCTTCGTCATTGTAGTGCAGCTTTGCGGCTGATGCCGGGTCGACGGCGTTTAACCGATTATGCAGCGCCTGCGCCCCGTTGTCCCGGGCGAAGTCTCTCATCTCCGCCCGGAAGCTCTCGTCCGCTCCGATCTCCCGGAACTGAAATCCGTAGCAGACGGACTCGACATATAAACCCGTACCCCCCACGATGAACGGCAAACGTCCCCTGGCGTGGATTTCTTGGATATTCCGCGAACACAGATTTTGGAATTCCGACACGGAAAAAGGATGCTCCGGTTCGCGGATGTCGATGAGATGATGGGGAATCCCCTCTCTCTCTTCCGGCATCAGCTTGGCCGTTCCGATGTTCATCCGGCGATAGACCTGCATGGAATCTCCGCTAATGATTTCCGCGTTCAACGTTTTGGCGAGCCGCAGGCTCAGCGCCGTCTTCCCGACGGCCGTGGGACCAACCAGTACAAGCAGAGGCGGGCGGTTATCTTCTTCCGTTAAGCTATTCAATCTCTATCACCCCGTAAGCAACCGCGGAGGCGGACGTCCGGGCAAGCCGGAAACCGAGCCGCTCGAACTGTCCGCTATCGCGATGATCTTTAAGTACGACTTTCTTGCGTGCGATGCGAACCGCTTCCCGTACCGCTTCCAAGGACAGCGGTTCCCGGAAGGCTTGGGAACGAAGCGGTATGATGGAGCTCGACGTCGTTACGGGCCTCTCGAACATCGGATCGAAATAAACCACGTCAACGCTCTTATTCTTCATGAGGGGCAGGAGGTCCTGATGCTTGCCATGAACCGGTTGAATAGCTCGCATAGCCTCGTCGATATCGTGCAATCCCGTTTCGTACGACATCAAGCCCTCCCTCACGATCGCATGCAGCACTTTGGATGCTTCCATCGCAATAACCTTGCCCGTGCGGCCGACCGCATAACTGAATACAAGTGAATCCGAGCAAAGCCCCGCGGTGCAATCCACTACCGTATCGCCATCGGAAATGCCCGAAACCGAGAGCAATGTATCGTTGCCGCCGTTTCTTACTCTCTTGAGCCTTACGAGCGCCATGCTAGGGTGAAAATAAAAGGGCTGCTGCCCCTCCAGCATAAGCCTGATTTCTTTAGGGCTAACGATGACGATCTCATCTTCAGACCACTTCGCATGCATAGCTCGGATCGTCTTGTTCGAGCGCGGAACGTAAGATGCTTGCAATTCCGCGGCCAGAAGAACCGCCCTTTCCTCGGTGTCCGCAGACGGACGTTCCGATGTCGTAACGATCAAGACGTCACCCGCTTAAACATTTTTTCGAGCTCGTACGTGCTGAAGCTGACGACGATCGGCCTTCCATGCGGGCAAGTGTACGGCTGCCTGCATGCTCCGAGCCGCTCGAGCAGCTTCTCCCCCGATTCCCTGGTCAAGGCTTGGTTAGCTTTAATAGACGCTTTGCAAGAGCACATGATCGCGGCTTTCTCCCGCAGAACGTGAAGATCGACGCTTCGCTCCTGAATGACCCATTCCGCCATCTCCCGAACGACCGCCGCCTCGTCCCCGCCCGGAAACCAATGCGGCACCGCGCGTATGATAAAGGTATTGCCACCGAAATCCTCCATATATACGCCCGCGCTTTGAAACGCGTTTAATCGTCCTCGCAGTACGGTGCTTTCATCCGGAGCAAATTCGAGCGTTACCGGCAGCAGCAGCTCCTGGCTAGCCTCTTCCGGGCGGCCGAACTTGTCATAATAATATTCATAGTGAATCCGCTCATGTGCGGCATGCTGGTCGATCAAATACAAACCGTTAACGTTCTGGGCCACGATATAAGTTCCATGCAGCTGACCGATCCAGCTCAGCTCCGGGAAATCGGGAACTTGCGGTTTTACGTCAGGAACCGCGAACGCAGACTTCCATATCTGCTCGGGAATTCTTCCCGTTGCCGGCTTCTCGTTCCATTGACTTGATACGGATTTGCCGGCAGAATAGCTTGACTGTTCCTGTGAAGGAGGCGGTGGCGTCCATTCTTTGTTCGGAGTCGGCTTTTCCCGAACCGGCGTCGTCATGCTCTCGCTATCGTAAAGCGATTTACTTTCGGCGAGGAAAGGCTCGGCTAATTGTTGAACCGCTGCGGCAAGCTCCTCCTGCGCAGGTTCGGCTGCGGGAACCTGAAATCGGATTTGGTCCTGTACCCATGTCGTCGCTTTCGGAGCGCGGACGGCCGCTCCCGAAGGAATATATGCTTCCGTGCTTAGAGCCTTCTTGACTGCGTCTTCGACGAACTTTCGCAATTCGTTTTCCTTGCTAAAGCGGACCTCTAGCTTAGCGGGATGGACGTTGACGTCCACCAAGGTCGGATGCATTTTTAGATCAAGCACCGTAAGCGGATAACGATGCAAAGGAAGCAACGTATGATAGGCCTGCATGAGCGGCTGCACGATCGCTTGGCTGCGCACGTACCGCCCGTTGACCAATACGGTCACCGCATTACGGTTTGCCCGCGTCTCGATTGGCAACGCGGTTAATCCTCGGATCGAATAGTCCGGATTTTCTTCCTTGACCTCGATCATCGCTTTCGCCGACGAAGTTCCGTAGATTGCCGCAACCACCTGCCGCAGATCGCCGTTTCCCGGCGTGCGGAGAAGCGTATTTCCGTTGTGGACGAACGTGAAAGCAATGTCCGGGCGGGCAAGAGCTTGACGATAGACGACATCGGACAGATGACTTAGCTCCGTCTGGATCGTCTTCATGTATTTGAGTCGCGCAGGCGTATTATAGAACAGATCCCTTACGACCATTTCCGTTCCCTTAGGCGCGTTCGTCTCGCGGTTCGCGAGAATGTTGCCGCCTTCGATCTCGACGAGTCTGCCTAAGCCGCTGTCGTCCGTGGCGCTCGCGCATTTCACCTTGGCAACCGCCGCGATACTGGGAAGGGCTTCTCCTCGGAAACCGAGGGTCGAGATCTGAAACAGGTCTTTGCCCGTGGATATTTTACTAGTCGCGTGGCGCTGGAAAGCGAACAGAACGTCATCGGCCTGGATCCCGCTGCCATTGTCGGCAACCCGCAGCAAGTTAAGGCCGCCTTCCTCGGCGGACACGTCGATACGGGCAGCTCCGGCATCCACGGCATTTTCTATCAATTCCTTCAGCACGGAAGCCGGTCGCTCGACCACCTCTCCCGCTGCGATCTGATTCGCTAAATGATCATCGAGGGGGCGAATGATGCCCATGCCGACTCACTCCTTATGTCGATTAATTAATGGCATGAATTAATTTGTTATCATTTTGAGCGTTTCTCCTGCTGCCGAGTAGGATAAGCCTGGAAACCATTTTTTCAATAGCCTGACGTCGATATGGGAGTGCCCGTTCTTGATCCTGATATGGGAATCGTTCGTTTTAATCGTCCGGATCTGATCGTTTACCGTAAGGTTAAGGGTATGACTCTTTGCCTCGTAAGTCAGCCTTCCTCCAAGCATAGCGGTTGCGAGCTTGAGATTAACGTACCATACCGTTTTTTCTTTCCAAGCGGCACCCGGTTGGGACATCCGAACCCCGTTGAGCGTTATAACGCCTTTGCCAGACGTTAGAGTCACTTTCTGGCCGCCCGCCAAGCGAAACGCGCCGATCAATTGCTCTGCGGCCCCGTTGACTACCAAGTCGGGCTTTAAACCGACTTGGTCCACTTTTCGACCGTTCGGCGTATAGTACTCCTGAACGGTAACCTTTAATACGCCGCCGCTCTTAACGGGAATGAGCGATTGCACGACTCCCTTGCCGTACGTCTTCTTGCCGACGAGCTTAGCTACCCCATAATCCTGTAATGCTCCAGAGAGAAGCTCGGAAGCGCTAGCCGAGTTTTCGTTAACGAGGATAATGACGGAATAAGGCTTGACGGATCCCGTAATGTCGAGAGGGTGATCAACGCCTTCTCTATCCCGCATGTGCGCGAGAACGCCTTTTTCTACGAACAAGCCGGCGATTTCTTGAGCCGCGTTCACGTATCCTCCCCCATTGTTGCGAAGATCGAACACCAGGGAGGTTAACCCGTTCTGCTCCAGCTTCTCAAGTTGGTTCTTCACTTCGCTCCCGGCATTCGAAGTAAATCCGGACAAGGAAAGGTAACCGACTCCCTTCTCCAACAACCGTGTAGTTACGACCGGAATTTGCACGGATTTCCGCGTGATCTTGAATTTCAATGCCTTGCCGTTCCGAGAAACGCTAAGCGCTACGATTGAGTTCTCTGCTCCTCTTAGCTCGCTTTGAACTTCCGCCGAAGTTTTTCCTTTTAACGTCTTGCCATTAGCGCCGACCAAAGCATCTCCCGGTTCGACGCCGGCGGACTCGGCAGGGCTCCCCGGAATGACATCCTCCACGAATACCGTTCCGTTATCCTCGACCAAGACGATCCCGATACCTACGAAAGTTTGCTCCAGCACCGAATTAAACGAATCCCATTGCTCATCGTCGAAATATTGCGTGTAAGGGTCCTCAAGAGACTCCACCATCGCATCGATCTCGGTTTCGTCCAAATCTTCATCGTCAGGTTTGCTTAAGTGGTATTGCTCCAGCAAGTCGCGAACTTCCTCAATCTGCTCGGCGCTCGCGCCAAGCGCGGCCGGAGCGGTTGCTCCGAACAAGGCTAAGGCAAGAACGAACGAAATCGTAATCCTTAACTTTCTCCACATGCTTGCGTTCATGCCTGTTCACCGCTTTCCGTCAATTGATTCCTCGCGTCGTTCAGCCATTCCAACGCTTGCATCGGCGTCATTCGCATGACGTCAAGCTTCCTGAGCTTGTCTAACAGCTTATCGTTCGCGGTCGATCTAGACGGCTTAACCGGCGGCGCGGAATCCGCGAACATCGCCAACTGCACGACGTCTTTCGCCGGCTGGGCCGGCGCATATGCCGCAGCCGTTTCCTTTACCACGGTACGGACCGGGCTGTGCTCGTCACCGATTGAGCCATGTTCGTTAAGCAGCGAATATGCCCGGGAGACGATCGTTTCCGGAAGTCCTGCCAACTGGGCGCAATAGATTCCATAACTGGAGTCCGCCGCTCCCGGCACTAACTTGCGCAGGAACGTCACGCCGTCCGCGCTCTCTTTAACGGCCATGCAGCCATTGCGAAGACCGGGCAGGGAGCCCTCCAAATGAGCCAATTCGTGAAAATGGGTCGAGACGAGCGCTTTGCAGCCGATATGGTTATGTACGTATTCGATTACCGATTGGGCAATGGCCATTCCCTCGTCCGTCGACGTTCCCCGGCCCAACTCGTCGATGATGATCAAGCTCCTCGAGGTCGCTTGCTCCGTCATCACTTGGATGTCCTTCATTTCCACCATGAACGTGCTTTGGCCGCCTACCAGGTCATCCGCCGCTCCGATTCGGGTAAAGATCCGATCTACGAACGGCAGCACCGCCCGGCGAGCCGGTACGAAACAGCCGATCTGAGCCATTAGGCAAATCATCGCGACTTGGCGCATGTAAGTGCTCTTACCCGCCATATTCGGTCCCGTAATGAGCAGAATCGATCCGCCGTCCGCCGTCAATGACGTTTCGTTGGCGATGAACACGCCGTTCTCGTTAACCGATTCCACGACCGGGTGACGGCCTTCCTCTATCGTCAGATCGTAACCTTCTCCGTCGGTCCAGCTAGGCCGGGTATACCTGCGCTCCGCGCTTGCCTCCGCGAACGCTTGCAGAACGTCTAGCGCCGCAACGCTTTCCGCTAGCCCCTGCAGCCTCGCCATCTGGCCGGCAATGCTGTCGCGGAGGGCAACGAAGCTCTCGTATTCCAAATCGAACATGCGGTCTTCCGCTTCCAGGATGAGCGCTTCCTTCTCCTTCAGCTCCGGAGTGACGTACCTCTCCGCGTTGGCGAGCGTTTGCTTGCGTTCGTAGCGGCCTTCCGGGAGGTTCACCAGGTTAGCCCGGGTAACTTCCAAATAATAGCCGAACACTTTGTTGAAGCCGATTTTCAGAGATTTGATGCCCGTCGCTTCGCGCTCCTGACGCTCTAGCTCCGCGATCCACTGTTTGCCGTTCTGGCTCGCTTCGCGCAGCTCGTCCAGCTTAGCGTTGAAGCCGGGACGGATGAGGCCTCCGTCCCTTAACGATACGGGCGGTTCATCCGCGATCGCCCGTTCGATGGCGTCGGCGATATCTTCGCAAGCATCCATGCGACCGGCAAGCGCATCTAGCGTCGCCGTACCGAAGCTTCGGCATAACGCTTGAATAGACGGGATGCGCCTTAATGAATTTCTTAGCGCGTTTAGGTCCCTTGCGTTAGCCGTTCCGTATGCGATTCTTCCGGCGAGCCGCTCGAGGTCGTATACCTCGCTAAGCTCGTCCCGAAGCTCTTTGCGCTTGATCCAATCCTGGTTCAGCGCTTCCACGGCGTCCAGTCTGCGTTCCGCTTCCTCGTGGTTGAGCAGCGGCTGATCGATCCATCTCTTAAGCAAACGAGCGCCCATCGCGGTGCGGGTCCTGTCGAGCAGCGACAAAAGAGAGCCCTTGCGGGAACGATCGCGCACGGTTTCAGTAAGCTCCAGGTTACGTCTAGTGAATGCGTCCAAGGACATATAAGCTTCCGAATCGTAGGCTTTAACGGATCGAAGGTGGGCGAGCGATCTCTTCTGGGTTTCGTCCAGGTAGGCGATCAGACGGGCGACCGCCTTCTGACGGACGGGTTCATGGGAACTCCAAGGCTCGTCCGGAAACTGTTCCGTCAGCTTTGTGAGATCGGCGCCTTCGCGAACGGTCGAGAGCAATGTCCGGGTCGTTGGGTTCGTGCCTTGCATGATGACCGCGATCGCCGCCTCATCTCCTACCGCTTCCGATGGGCGATATACGTTCAGGATGTTCTTGACGGTTTCCCCGGAATCGGCGAAAGAGGTAACGTACAGCTCTCCGGTCGTCAAGTCGCAGGCAGCGATGCCGAAGCGGCCATGGTGCCGCGCGGCTCCCACGATGAAATTGTTCGTCGCGTCTCCCAGCATTTTCGAATCCATGACGGTGCCCGGCGTAACGATACGCACGATCTCGCGTTTCACGACGCCTTTCGTGCTGGCCGGATCCTCCACTTGCTCGCATACGGCAACCTTGTAGCCTTTTTCTATCAATCTAGCTATGTAACCTTCCGCGGCATGGTGGGGAACGCCGCACATCGGAATCCGTTCCTCTTGCCCGGCTCCGCGCCCCGTAAGCGTTATTTCCAATTCCCGCGAGGCGGTAATCGCGTCTTCGAAGAACATTTCATAGAAATCGCCAAGGCGAAAAAACAGCAAAGCATCCGTCGCCGTCGCTTTAACGGATAAATATTGCTCCATCATGGGGGTATATCCAGCCATGCTCTTCCTCCTGCTATCCCAAGCGGTACATAATAAGTTCAATATCTCATTATAGCAATGTCGGATGATTTCCGAAACCAAGTCCGAATGCTCTAGTCAAAAGAAAAGGACACTTCCGCACGAAAGCGGCGACTCCGCCATTTCGCGAGGAAAGCGTCCGTTATAAACGCTGTAACCGATTCGTGCTCATTAATCGCTCGACATTAACCGCCCCGATGCCGAACATCGCCGCTCGCAGCTCGAACTCGACTCGTTCGAATAGGACTTCCACTTGCTGAGTCGATTGGAGTGCAGGGGCGAGCAACGCTCTTCCGAACGAAGCCAGATTCGCTCCGAGAGCGAGCGCTTTGGCCGCGTCTACTCCGCTCGCCATACCGCCGCTTGCTATTAGTACGCTATTCGGCAGCTCTGCCTTCACTTCCCTGATGCACTCCGCAGTCGGCATTCCCCAATCCAGAAAAGCATTTGCCGCGGCCTTGCGTATAACATCGTCCGATCGGTGCTTCTCCACCTCGATCCAGGAAGTCCCGCCCGCTCCCGCTACGTCAATGAAAGCAATTCCCGCCTCGGCAAGCCGTTTGGCGGTTTCGCCGTCGATGCCGAAGCCTACCTCCTTGGCTCCGATCGGGAACGACGACGCCCGGCATAATTTCTCGATCTTACGCAGCAAACCGCCGAAATTGACGTCTCCGCCGCTCTGGAATACCTCTTGCAGTCCGTTCAGATGAAGAACTAAGCCATCGGCTTCCGTCAATTCCATCGCCCGGCGGCACTCCTCAATCCCGTAGCCGTAGTTTAACTGAACCGCGCCCAGATTGGCGAGCAAGGGGATGTTCGGCGCATATTTGCGTACCTGGAACGATCCCGTGCTCTGAGGCTGCTCGATTGCGGCCCGCAAAGAGCCAAGTCCCATCGCCCACCCTCTGCGCTCGGCCGCCTCCGCCAACCGGATGTTGATGCGGTTGGCCTCGTCGGTTCCTCCGGTCATGGAGCTGATCATAAGCGGCGCCTTCAATTGGCGACCCAAAAATCTTACGGAAGTATCGATGGTCCGAAAATCAATCTCCGGCAGCGCGAGATGGCGCAGACGGTAGCGGTCGAACCCTGTCCCCTCGCCCCTGCCTTTCACATCCTCGTTCAAGCAAATGTCGATATGCTCTTTCTTCCTGCGCTCGATATCGGATGAAGCTTCCGATTCGGACGTTGATGCTATAATCATCATTCTTTCCTCCGATCCTACGGTTAGCTTAAACAATGAGTTAGAAATGTATGTGTAGGATTCTCCCGCTAACCAATAGGAATGCGCCATTTCAGGCGAATATCCGCTGTTTCATCCCAACTGCGTTCGCGGGCAATCGCTTGAAACAGAAAATCTATCGGCTCTTTGTAGGAAGCATATCCGGAAGTCCGCGATATAGCCTCGTAAATGGAATGGGCAGCCTTCAACAATAGAGTTCTGTCTCCGCCGTAGAAGGCATCCCGGCATCGATCATCGTCCAAAGGCCGTGTTACCGCTAACTCGCGCGAATGCTCAGCGGCGACTTTGGCCAGGGCGAACGCCCCAAGCGCAAGCCGCGGGGAAACTAGCCAACTCGGAGGCGTCCTGTATTCGAAGCCTCCATGAGGCTGGCGCCTGACATCTCCCAGCGCCCCGTATCGCGGGCGCCTGCTCGCCGCCAAAGGAGGCTCCAGCAATCTTAAAGGAAGCGCGACCGCATTATCAAGCGCGCGCAGTCGCTCCCCCGTCAGTGCTACACCGCTCAAGTGCACATGTCCCCCTAAAGGCAATCCGGGGACGGGCAAAGCACCGGCAAGCCAAGAGAGAGCGACACCCGCAGTCTTCTCGGCCGCCACTTGAAGAAGCCTGTGCACATCGGAGATCAACAACGCCGGATCCTTGGAAGGCCTAGGCCTAAGCTCGACGAGCGGCCAACGCTTCTCGCCGCGAATCCGAATGGAGTCGCAGCCCGCAGCGCCTTCAGGAGAGAAATACCTGGAAGCCGGCACGATACGGCCTTCGGGAGAGATCAGGATGAACTCGGGATCGGCGCCGAGCTTAGCTTGCGCGCCGCTCGCCGTCTCGTTAGACCATGAGGCCGCGAAGCTCGATAGGACTTCGGCAAGTCTAAGCTTACCGGCCTCTCCCGTCACTTTCATCTCAGTCGAGATTCCCTTAACGGTTAACCTCCCTTTTTCGCTTAACGAAAGCTCAACCTGACCGAAATCGAGACCAAGCAAGTATAAGGCACGAACGGACAATCTTTCCGCCGGTTTCCAGATCGCATGCCCTTGCGCATAGTTGGCGTTTTCCGATAGGCCCGCACTATATTTAATCCCATTAAATTTCTGCGTAACAGGAAATAATCTTCTCATTTCAATGGCGTCTAATCCCCATACCGAGACCGTAATAGGAGTCCCGTTACGATCGGCCGTTTCTATTCTCGCAGGCAAGCCCTCCCTGCGGAGCCGCCTTTCTAGTTCAGCACTTGATAAGCAACCTATCCTAGAAGCAGCTTCGTTCATAATCCAAGGAGACTGCTGACCTTGACGAAGAGAGCGTCCCCTGTCTCCCGGAGTCTGGCTTATCGCTTTTCCCATCGGATTCGTAATAGGCATTACGCAATCATTCGGTTGAACGGCCCATAGCTCGTCGGTCACAGGTATACCCGACTTCTCCCACTCCTCATTGAGTTGGCCCCGATGGCTATATAACCACATCTTGCCCGGCAGACTCTCCATGCGGTCCTCCCCCATGAAACACGGGAAGGGCCGTCCCGCAGGCGGCGCATGAACGCCGAAGCCGAATGACCCTTCCCTATGTTTGCCACTGCTGCAATCAGGCTTATCCCGCTGTTCCGACAGGGCATTCGCCCTCGACTATTGTTCCGTCTCTGCATAGACTTAAGTATCGGCTGATGACCGAACCGATTACAAATCGTCTTCCAGTAAATCGGAATCGAGATCTTCAAAATCTCCATCATCACCGAGGCCGAAGTCGACGTCTTTCCCCTCGTCGTCGAATCCATTCGGATCCACTACGACACACACCTTAGTTTCCGCCACCATCTCCACGGCGAATTCCCGTTCGACGCGGATGAGCACGGAAGAACCATTGGAACTGATCGTCGCTTCCACGCAATTAGGCTCCTGCGTTGCATCCGCGGAGACCTCTTCCGTGGAAGAGCGATGTTTCGGGTCAACGTACGATAAAGACACGAGTTCGACGTAAGAGATCGTCTCTTTCGCGACATCTGTTTGCGAGTTTTTGTTGTACGAATACCAGATGTTAATATCGTAAGACCCGATTACTTCGATCCCGTCCCCTGATTTCACCGCTTCATACTGATGATTGATGATCCACGCGCCCAGAATGCTGGTCGGGTGGTGCGGCGGCGTTACGGTGTGGGTAATCGTCGAGAACTTACGGCCTTTGCCGCAAACCGCCTTCGTGATGATTTCCCTGCGCTGCAGCCGTTTATCCGCAATAGCCATTTCGGTAGACCTCCTCCATACGATCAAGTCACTTAAAGTCTATGCAGGACATTCGTCTAGAGTGACAAAAATGTATTGTTGCATCCCGCAACCGTTACCCGGCAAAGTTAGATGCGGGCGGTTGTCTGAATAGACCTTACGTTTCATTGTATGATCGCTGGGGCAGAAGTTGACTTCCGTTTTTTCTCGCGGCTCGCAATGCCTAAATAACGACGTAATTCGCGTGATAATTGGAAGAGAGAAGAACGCGTTTCGAATTCTTCCCTAGTCGACGGTAACGACATTCCCTTGAAGCTTCTCTCTAATTCCGTCAGCATTCTCTCCGTCTCGCCCTCGTAATAATCCGATTTGACGTCGACCGTCAACCGATCGAACAGAACGGCGATCAGCTCGGCTTGGGGGACATGCCTGGATACGAATGCGACGGATTCCATCATTAATTGTATGGATTCCAGCTGTTGCCGGCGCATTTGAAAATAAAGCTGCCAAGGTTCGTCCTGCGGGATGAGCCGGTTTTCGCGCGCGCGTTGCGCCACTTCCATCCCTTCCTCGATGGCTGCCCCCGTTTCCAGTACTTCCTCGCCGCCCCAGATAGAGTCCGGATTTCGCAGATGTACCGCCAGATGGCGGAAGATCGCGGAGAAGCCGTCCTCCGTTATCGTACGCAGAGTTAACAACGTCTTATTTTCCTTCGGCATATAAATCAAGTTGAATACCGTTGCCAAGCCAAGTCCGATTACCAGCAACTCAAGCTCAGTTACGATTGCATCGGCCGTTACTTCTCCGCGAGCGAATAAATGAAACACGATAACGGATCCCGTGATAATACCGTCCTTCAAGCCCGTTCGGGCAAGCAAAGGGTAAGCAAGCAGGATATAAACGGCGAGCACCCAAATATAGAAGCCTATGAATTCGAATAACAAAGAGGCTAGCATCAAGCCTAATACCGAAGCGCTAAACCGCGCGAATACCGTCTTGATTCCCCGCCAGCGCGTCGTGTCTATGCCTAAGATCGCGAGCAAGCCCGCGGATAATGGATTGTCTACGCCTATCAAGTAGGCCGTGTAGATAGCCAATAGCGAGGCTACTGCTGTTTTGATGACGCGAAAGCCCATCTGAGTTCCTCCCGCTGCTACTCCAAACGATAGATTTCCTTATATTTGTTTTCCAAGTAATCGCACAAGTAAGACGATTGCAAGGACTGACCGCTAATCCGTTCAATGATCTCTGATGGCTGCAGTATTTTCCCGTGCTGGTACACCTGCTCCGTCAGCCATTCTTTTAACGGCAACAGCTGTCCCGACGCCACTTGGGCATCCAAATCCGGAAGCTTCCGGCGGGCAATGTCCATCATTTGCGCCCCGTACATGTTACCAAGCGAATAGGAAGGAAAATAACCGAATGCTCCGCCGGACCAGTGTACGTCCTGAAGAACCCCTTCCGCATCGTTCGGAGGCGTAATTCCTAGCGCTTCGTTGTACTTTTTGTTCCACACTTCGGGGAGGTCCCGAGGATTAAGGTTTTCGTTGAACAGCATTTTCTCGATCTCGTAACGAATCATGATATGCAGGTTGTAGGTCAGCTCATCGGCCTCGATCCGAATCAGGGAAGGCTGAACGACGTTGATTCCCCGGTAAAATTGCTCGGCGGTAACGCCATCCAGTTGCCCTGGAAAATGAGCCTGAAGATCCGGTAAATAACGCTGCCAGAACCCTAGGCTGCGTCCGATCATGTTCTCCCACAAGCGCGACTGAGACTCGTGGATCCCCATCGAGGTTCCCGTACATAACGTCGTACCCGCGAGATCGGCTTTAATATTCTGCTCGTATAGGGCGTGCCCTCCTTCGTGAATCGTGCCGAACAAAGCGCTCGTAATATCGTCCGGCAAATAACGCGTCGTAATCCGCACGTCGCCCGGGCTTAGTCCCGTCGCGAAAGGATGAACGCTTTCGTCCAGCCGTCCCGCTTCGAAATCGTAGCCCATTTCCTTCAGGATCAGCTTGCTGAACTTCTTCTGCGCTTCCTTATCGAAGGTTCCCTCGAGGAACGAAGTGTCCGGTTTATTCCCGGAGTTCGCGATCCGTTCCGCTAACGGTACGAGACGCGCCCGCAGCTCTCCGAACAAGCGGTCGAGCTCCACCGTGGTTAAGCCAGGCTCATACATGTCGAGCAGCGTATCGTACGGAGTCGTCTTCACTCCCCACAACTCGATAAACCGGCGGTTGATGGCAATGATTTTCTCCAGATAAGGGACGAATCCCGGAAAATCGTTATTTTCCTTAGCAAACTCCCAAGCCGATTCCGCCTGAGACGTCAGCACGACATATTCCCTATAAAGCTCGGGAGGTATTTTGCGATTGCGCTCGTACTCTTTGGTCGTCTCTTCGACGAGCCTGCGATCGATTTCGTTAAGCTGCGCTCTCTGATCGGGTTCGTTCAACTTATGTAGAAGCTTGCCCATCTCTTCCGAGGTGGACAGCTTGAACGTCTCGGAGGACAACGCGCCGACTGCTTCGGATCGAAGCTCGATCCCTTTGCGCGGAGCTCCCGTTCTCATATCCCAATAGACTAGCCCTAATATTTCTTCGTATTGTTTGATTTGACCTATCAATTCCCGAAAGCGTTTCAAGTCCGGCGTTTGTACCTGATCTACTTTACTCATAAGGGCACGACCTTTCATTCTGGATATTGTCTCCTTGATCATACCTTCCGCAAAATCTATAATCAACTTACCAAGGTAAATTTCAGGAGTACCGTTTCGTGAAGTTTACGGAGAGGAGAACGACTTAAAATGATCATTCAATGGAGCGAGGACGCTATCGCGGAAGTAAAGAATAGATTCGGCGCTGATGCTGCTGTGTGGAAGCTCGTGTCCGATTCCGAAGGCTGCGGCTGCTCGGCGAGCGGAGTTGCTACGCTGTGGGCAATCGACGCCCCCGCCGGAGGAGATCTGCAGGCCGAAAGCAATTCATTGGAAGTGTGGTACGAGAAACGCCAAGAAGTGTTCTTCGACGATCTGATGCGCGTTACCTACCAACCGGAGCACCGGGCGTTCAAGCTGGCGAGCGACGGGCAGATTTATAGCAATCGATTGAAGCTGGAAGATAAACGTAAGGCGGATGCCGCGAAATAGATAGAGCGGGAGGAACTAGCAGTGCGTAAAATGGATGCAATAATGGCTTATAATCAAGAGTTCGTGAAGAAAAAAGAGTATGAAGAGTACTTGACCACCCGATTTCCGGACAAGCGCATGGTCATCGTCACTTGCATGGATGCGCGCCTGACGGAATTGCTTCCCAGGGCGATGAATCTCAAGAACGGCGACGCGAAGATCATTAAGAACGCCGGAGCTATCCTGACTTCGCCATTCGGCAACATTATGCGCAGCATCTTGATCGCGCTATACGAGTTGAACGCCGATGAAGTGTTCATCGTCGGGCATCATGAATGCGGAATGACGGGGATCGATCCGAACAATATCGTTGCCCACATGGAAGCGCGCGGTATTCAAGACCATGTCATCCATACTCTCCGCCATTCCGGCATTAATCTAAACCGTTGGTTAACGGGCTTCGATAGCGTTCGCGAAAGCGTAGAGAACAGCGTCGATATCGTTCGCAATCACCCTCTCCTTCCTCCAAACACTCCGGTGCACGGACTCATTATTCACCCGGAAACAGGCGAACTAGAGATGGTCACCGACGGCTATCGTCATCTGGAATCCCGCGGCTAAGCGCTTTGCGCTTGGCCGATTCTTTTCTAGCCAGTACGACCTCGCTGCGATCTCTCGTCCTATGGCGATGGATTACGTCATCTCCCGCTTCCAGCCCAGGAATTCCCCACCTATACCCCAATTCCTTGCATCGCTCTTTAGCTGCTTCCAGCAATTCTCCATCCGTAATCGGCAGCTCTATGTCCGCGTACCGCGCGCCAGGATCGCGCCATTCCTTCGCCGCCCGCCGCAACTCTTCTACAAGCCTTGCTCCGTCAAGTCCTAACTTATCAAATTGCAGAGCTTCCGCCTCTTCCGCTGCCTTGCCCATAAGCTTAACGGCTCCCGTCCAGTTGCCTCGACGCGCATGGTACAGGCATACCGGTATCCGGATGAGCGCCAGCCAGCTCGTCTTGAATTCCGATTCCGGATGTTCCTTCCAATACTCCTCCATAATCTCATGGCATTCGAAATAATCCCGCGAACCGTTGTATTCCGCCAAATAATGAATATATTCTTCCGGATAATGGAATAATGTCATTGGGTAGTTCTCCTCTTTCTTGACTTTCCGCATCTGAGTATAAGCATACCTCAAAATTTGCTAACGGGCACCTTCGGAATTACTGAAACCCTCTCCCCCCTATCACGTATAGAATGAATGTACGCAACAATCATTTTAGCAGGAGGAATTAAACCAAATGTGGAAAAAAGCATTGCTATTGCTTAGCTTATTCGCATTCACCGTCGTCGTAACCGTTCCGGCCGACAGCGCGGACGCAAGACCCCGCTCGTTCAGCTCGGGCAAGAAATCGTTCAACAAAACACCGGCTCAATCAGATAACGGCGTGAGCAACAGCTCCACCGCGAATAAATCCTCGGCATCTTCTGCCGGAACATCGACTAACCGCGGATTTTTCAGCGGAGGAAGCTTCATGAAAGGCATGATGATCGGCGGATTGGCAGGTTTGATGTTCGGCGGGATGTTCGGGTCCGGATTCTTCGGCAACATGATGGGCTTCCTATTGAACGCTATCGCGTTAGTCGTCTTGTTCATGGTGGCCAGAGGAATCTACGATGCGTTTAAGAGACGCCGGCAATCCCAAAATCCAAACCATCGTCGTTGGTAATCGAAAATGCGACTTAGCATGGATCAAATCGTCAACGCCGTATGCCTGAACATGGCGGAACGTTATGAAGTGCCCGTGACCTCCGTCGAAGTCGAGCTCGTGTACGAAGAAGACCAAGGCTTCAGCGCCGAGGTTTGGATCCAAGGGCGCCAACGCATCTTGATCGAAGCAAATCTTAAGGAAGCGATCATGCGTTACATGCTTACCGAGTATGACCAGCGAGTCTATCCTTCGCAAATTACGCTCGACGTTGAAGACGAGATGTGGGCGGATATTTCTTAATAGTCAGCGAAAAGTCAATAGCCCGCCTTCTCTAAATAGAGAGTGGCGGGCTTTATCTTTTTATACAGGTTCTACGTTTTTCGTTTACTGGAGCCCTTCTTCACGGCTTTGCTCTTCCGCGTCGACATCGTCCCTAGGGTAGGTACAATTTGTCCGCGTATTTCGCCATCCGGATTTTGTACCGTATGAACGTTGACATAGGTATTACCGCGCAGAATCTCACGCACGAGGTCGGCGATCGTCCCCCACTCTAGGGGTCCGATCAAATCTTCGCGCGTTAAGGTACCTTCCACCAAAAAATCTGACCCACCTGTATTACCGGATCTGCCCGCACCAAACAGGAATGCGACTATCGGCCCATTCTGTCCGGGGAATCCCAAGTGAATATGGGCTTGGGTGGCGTTTCGGATATTATTGACTTTTAGAGAAAAGTGCAGACGCCTGCCATCACCGCTAAGTCGAAATAACGTTGTTCCAGTCGCATCCGTGGCAACCGGCGGCACTTCAAATCGACCTCGCAATATCGCAATAAAATCAGCCATTCTGTATTCCTCCTCTCTGATTCAGGTACTATAAAGTATTCAGAGAATCAGAGATATGCTTGTACACTTAATCACCTTCATTAATCACGACTTTTTTCGGAACGTTCGAGGCTTGGCCAAAAAAAAGAGAAACCCACGTCGTCTTAATTAAGACGACGTGGGTTTCTCGACGTTCTGACGGGGCGAATAGTCGCCCCGTTTTTTATGATAAGTAGTTATAAATTCCATAATTCGGCTTGGACGATTACCAAGCGTAAGCTCTAGGAGCGGAACCGCCGGGACCCGGGAAAATCTCGTCCAGTCGATTAAGCGTGTCTTCCTCCAATACGATATCCACGACTCTTAGTGCCGATTGCAGCTGATCGAACGTTCTTGGTCCGATGATCGGTGCTGTCATCGCGGGCTGTACGAGCGTCCATGCTAGCGCGACGTTCGCTTCGCTTTCTCCAAGCTCGCGGCACAACGCTTCGAAAGCGTGCAGTTGATCGCGGTGCTTCTCTACCCGCTCCGGATTATTCGCTCTCTTGGAGCCTTCGATCGGCTTCAAGGCATGTCCGCTGAGCAACCCGCCGTCCAGCGGGCTCCAAGCGATAACGCCAATGCCAAGCTCCTCGGCCGCAGGCAACACTTCAAGCTCCGGCAGGCGACATAACAAGCTGTATTTGTGCTGTTCGCTTACAAGTCCCAGCATACGGTTCGACTTCGCTTCGTATTGGGCTTTGACAAGATCGCGTCCGGCGAAATTGCTAGAACCTACGTATCCGATTTTTCCTTGATGCAGAACGACGTTAAAGGCTTCCCATAGCTCGTCCCAAGAAACGCTGCGGTCGACGTGATGCATTTGATATAACTCGATATGATCGGTTTGCAGCCGTTTGAGCGATCCATCTAAATGACGACGGAGCTTATAAGCGGATAACCCTGCTTCACTGTTGGGTCCATCGGATTCGTGGCTCATATCTCCGTAGAACTTGGTCGCCAGTACGACTTTCTCGCGTCGCCCCCCGCCCTGGGCGAACCAGCGTCCGATGATTTCCTCTGTTCTTCCGGCATTCTTGCCCCAGCCATAAATGTTCGCGGTGTCGAAGAAGTTGATTCCAGCATCCAATGCGGCATCCATAATACGGAAAGATTCTTTCTCGTCCGTATCCACGCCAAAGTTCATCGTTCCAAGGCAAAGCTTGCTTACTTTGAGACCCGATCTTCCCAGCGCACTAAACTTCATGAAATCCCACGCACCTTTGCATTGAGTTTCTCTTACCTGACTTATTGTACCGGAAAAATTGTCCAAAACAAAGAAAAGCATCCCCCGGCTTTCAAACCGCGCCGACCGAGGATCAAGCGGAAATTTGAAAATTCGCCTTGTGATGTTATAATTGCTTGGTATTCATTTTCCAAATATGGATAAGGAGTGAAATTAATGTCCGTTGATGCTTATCTTAATTTTAATGGGAATTGCCGCGAAGCCGTCGAGTATTATGCTCAAGTATTCGAAACGGAAATCATGATGCTTACCACTTTCGGAGATGCGCCGCCGCACCCCGACTATCCTCTTCCGGAGGAAGCGAAACACTTAATCATGCACGCACGGCTAAACATCCAGGGGAGCAACGTTATGTTCTCCGATGTGTTCCCGGGAATGCCTTTCGTTCAAGGAAACAACATAAGCCTTTCCATCGTTAGCAAGAACTTGGAAGAGGTGAAGTCGTATTTCCATAAGCTGAAAGAAGGCGGCAAGATCGGCATGGAGCTTCAAGAGACCTTCTGGAGCAAATGCTACGGAAGCTTAACGGATAAACTCGGAATTGAATGGCAATTTAATTACGACGGCGAATAAAAGGTGTTTTAAGCTTGATTGGAAGCATTAATTAAGGATACGGAGCTTTTCTTCGGAAGAAAGCCCCATATCCTTTTTGAGTTTTCAACCTTCAATTTCCAATCCTATAAAGGAGCAAAGTATGCTTTAATGAAAGTGTCGGTTATTGAATACTCCAGAGTAAAGGAGAGCTCATCACGATGGAAATAAGTTCTTTTTTATTGCCTAAAGACAAAGTTTCTTTCATTACGACCTCCGTATCCATGAAAGTAGCCATGGAGCAGCTCGAAGCTTACCACTATACAGCAATCCCTCTCATCGATAGCGAAGGAATATATATTGGTACTTTGTCGGAAGGCGACTTGTTATGGAAGTTGAAAAATACGCCCGGGTTGACCTTCGACAATATGGATCAAGTTCCGGTAACCCAAATCAAGAAACGCATCCATAACGAATGCGTTGCGATCAACGCTCAGATGGAGGATATGTTAGTATTGGCGGCCGATCAGAATTTCGTCCCCGTCGTTGACGACGATGGCGTCTTCGTCGGAATCATCCGGCGCAAAGATATTATCGAATATTATACGAGAAATATTACCGATTGAAATATCAAAAGTGGTTTAGCTTGTTCATTGAATACGAATCCGGTATTTCACGCCTGCTTCCGACTCAAACGCCCCATCAACAGCGGGAACCGCGGCGCCCTCTTCTGTAGTGATGATGATGTCCGTCCGTGCTTTAGCGTAGCGTATGTTGCACTTGCCGCCTTTGACTGATAACACGAATGCTTCCACCAACCTATCGTCTTTCCACTCCATGCCGATGATGAAACCACCCCTTGCTTTTAAGCCGCTAACACGGCCTTCCGGCCAAGCCTCCGGAAGAGCAGGCAACAACTCGATGACGCCGAGGTGGCTTTGAAGCAGCATTTCGGCGATGCCGGCAGTCCCCCCGAAATTCCCGTCGATCTGGAAAGGCGGATGAGCATCGAATAAATTCGGATAAGTGGAATGAGTCAGCAGCGTTTGAACGCTTGCGTAAGCTTGTTTCGTATCCTTAAGTCGCGCGAACTGGTTGATCAGCCATGCGCAGCTCCAGCCGGTATGCCCTCCCCCGTGCGCCAATCGGCGTTCTAACGTTACTCTTGCCGCTTCGAATAATTCGGGAGTGCCTTCATGGATCTGGTCGCTAGGATGAAGTCCGTAAAGGTGGGAAATGTGGCGATGCCCCAGCTCTGCTTCTTCGTAATCCTCGTACCATTCCTGGATTTGACCGTGTCGTCCGATCTTATACGATGGCAGCTTCTCCATCGCATTCCCTATTTCAAGCTGGAAATCGTCATTCATGCCAAGAATTCGAGCGGCTTCCAAGCAGTTCTTGAATAGCTCGCGAATGATCATAATGTCCATCGTCGAGGCTTGCGTGACATTACAAGTTTGCCCGTCCGAGGTTAGGAATGCATTCTCGGGCGAAGTGGAAGGGTTGGTTACCCACTTCCCGTCGGGTCCTTCAATAAGCCAATCTAAGCAGAATAGCGCAGCCCCCTTCATTAGCGGATAGGCCCGTTCGCGCAGAAAATCGGTATCCAAATCAAATAAGTATCGATCCCATAGATGACGCACCATCCAAGCTCCGCCTAACGGCCAGAATGCCCAGCATGCGCTCCCGCCAGTCGGAGTCGTCATTCTCCAGATGTCGACATTATGGTTCGTTGCCCATCCCCGGCAGCCATAATGGATCTCGGCGGTTCGGCGCCCGCTCTTGCTCAAATCGTCCAGCATATCGAATAGAGGCAATTGGCATTCGCTTAGATTGCAAACCTCCGCGAGCCAATAGTTCATCTCCGTGTTGATGTTGACCGTATAGTCGCTATGCCAAGGAGGCTGAACATGCGGATTCCATATCCCTTGGAGATTGGCAGGCTCCGTTCCCGGCCTGGAACTAGCCATAAGCAAATAACGTCCATAATGGAAATACAAGGATTCTAGCCCCGGATCCTCTTTTGTTTCCTTATAGGCGGATAACCGCAGGTCCGTTGGAATGTTGATCCGATCCGTCTGATCGTTAGCGCCTAGCCTCAGATCAACCCGATCGAACAAAGACCGGTGTTCTTCGATATGGCGCTTCTTTACCTTTTCATAACCGAGACCCGCCGCCGAATCTAAAGTCTTGCAGCAGCGATCTGAAATACCGTCGCCAATCGGGTTGCTATTATAATCTACGAATCCGGTCGCAGCAGCTAAATAAATCGTAATGACATTTGCGTTCCGAACCTCCAGCTGTTTTTCCCCCGAGTGCACAAGTCCATCCGATTCGATCCTCGCATGTGCTTCATAGGGCATGCCTAAGCCTTCCTCGTACATAACGGAAGCTGGATGGTCTCCGCGATAATTTTCCGAGACGTGGCTGGGAGCGCGCCCTGTCATAACCAAAGCATTCCCCTCCGCCCTTGTCGCGCAGCGCAGCGGAGAATCAAAAGTGAAATCCATATTCAATAAGCCTTCTTGGGCAATGTAACGCACGCATATGACCTGATCGGGAACACTGGCGAAATACTCGCCTGAGATTCGGGTTTGGCCGGAACGATACGAAACCGTAACCAATCCGTCCGCTAAGCTTAGTTCGCGCCGGTAATCCGAATATGGCACCGTTCCGCCGACCCTTGATAGGAGCAGGTTGCCTAACGGCAAATAAGGTTCGCAATCCCGACCAAGCATCTTCGCCTCAATGAGCTTCTGGGCTTCTACGTTCTGCCCGTCGAAGATTAACGCTCTCGCGCGATCCAGATAACGTCGCGCCTCATAATTGATCGTATCGCGAGGAAACCCAGCCCATAACGTATCATCGTTCAAGGCGATACGTTCTACTTCGGTTCCTCCGAATACCATACCGCCCAATCGGCCGTTACCGATCGGTAAAGCTTCTTCCCATTCGGCGGCTGGCTGCTTATACCAAAGCTTCCATTCGTTATGGCTTCTCTCACCCAATGCAAATCACTCCTTCATATGTAGAAAGAGAGCTCGAGCGAACTCGGGCTCTCTTTATTATTATACTGATTTTCTTACTCGTTCCAAAGTTTAACGCGATCAGCGACAAGTTCGCCACGAAGCTCTTCTGCTTTATTTCGAGCTCCAAAGTGCTACACGATCTTGAACATATTTTGTATAGCCTTTTTCCATTTTTTCGACACCCGCTTTTTCCAGATCTTGCATATAGGCATCCCAGATTTTATCAAAATCTGCAGGCTTAGCTAAGATTGCTTCCGGTATTCTTTTCCAAGTGATATCTCTCATCTTTGTTCCGAGAATGGAGACTTCATCCTCACCTGGGATCGAAATATTCCAAGCAGCGCCATAAGCTTTTTCTTTGAATTCATCCTCTTTCGGGAACAAATCCTTCCATGTTGTCGCATCGTATGCAGCAAGTGTTTCTTTCTCAGCATCGCTGTATCCAACAACCAATTGCTCAGGGTAGTTCTTAGTGTAATAATTTCCAGTTGAATCTTTGGCACCGTCGCCATAGTGAACCATCATGTTCCAATAGAAGCCAATTCCAGTTTCTTTCGTGAATGCTGTATTGTCGTTATTAATGCGATCCTGTACTTCTTTAGGCACGACCCGTTTACCGTTCTCCATGACATAGTGTTTTCCTTCGATACCCCAGTTATTTAGGATTTGACCCTCGTCCGAAGCTAAGAAGTCTAAGAATTTAATAATACGAACAGGGTCTTTAGCTGTACTGGAGATGGCAATACCGTAGCCTCCCATAAAGCCAGTCGGCCAGAACGAAGCTTCTTTGATATCCTTCGACATCGTGACAGGATAGTGACCGTAAGTTTGGTCAAATTTTCCTGCGGTTTTCAATGCTTGTTGGCTATCGTTATAATCCCAGTCTTGGTCAATGAGTCCTAGAACACGGCCAGTCGCAACTTTTGCTTTATATTGATCATATTTTTGAACAAAGCTTTCTTTGTCAAGCAATCCGATATCGTTCATGTGGTTCAACCAGCGGAAATATTCTTTTTCTTCTGGACGACGGAAATGATAAGTTGCTTCATGAGTTTCTTGATTGATGAAATATTCACCATCATCGGAACCGCCTGTAGTAGCTACTGCCGGATTCGTTACGGAAATATACATGTGCCAGTCATCCGCATTAAGGGAAACACCAATATTTTTATTACCGTTCTCGTCTGTTGGATGCTTTTCCAAGTATGCCTTGATAACATTTTCATAATCTTGAACGGTGCGAATTTCAGGGTAACCTGCTTCTTTTACTACACGATGCTGCAGCTCGAAGCCTCCACCAGCAACAAATCTTTTCTCGTCAACAGCTGCCCATGTAGGTATGGCATAAATCGATTGATCTTCATTGGTATATTTTGCACGAGCAAGATTGTCGCCGAGCACTCTCTTAATATTTGGAGCATGCTGCTCAATTAGATCAGTTAAATCTATTACAGCGCCGGCATCAACTAACTTCCCGATATCTCCTTTAGCTGAGATAATATCCGGAAATTCTCCGCTTGCCGCGATTAACGCGACTTTCTGCGCGGGGTCGCCTACTGCGAATTCCGCATCTAATGTTACACCTGTTTTTCTGGTAATTTCTTTACTCACTTCGTCCTGCATATTGCTCCAGTTTGGATTCCCGTCTTCAGCAAACATGGTGAAAGTAATCGGCGTTAAATCCTGTTCGGCGCTTGCACTTGCTTCTGGGCTGCTAGCACTCGCTTCAGCTTTCGGACTGGCTTCTGGACTCGAAGTATTCGCATTGTTGTTACCACTGCACCCAGCAATCAGACTCGTGAGTAATGTAAGTGTTAGAAAAATTGCAGCCTTGCTTTTTAGTCTTGACATTATTTCGAACCCTCCCAGTAAATGTAGTTTCTATTGTATAACAGGTTTCCCTGCGAATACCGATACTGATAGACCATTAGCTCTTTACTGCACCTAATGTCATACCTTTGACAAAATAGCCTTGCAGGAATGGATAAACGATCAAGATGGGAACAGTTACAACAATAGTGATGGCCATCTTAACGGATTCCGGAGAAACCTGAGCCATAACCGCGGTCATATTCTTGCCTCGAAAGCTATCAACGTTGGTAGTCGTACTTTGAATGACTTTCATCAACTCGAATTGCAACGTCGTTAAATGTTCTTGAGAGCCATTATATAAATACGTATCAATCCAAGAGTTCCACTGACCTACTGCTAGGAAAAGAGCAATTGTAGCGAGCGCCGGCTTTGTTAGAGGTAGAATAACTCGCCAGTAAATAGTTAGATCGTTCGCCCCATCTAGCTTGGCCGATTCCTGCAATGCATAAGGTATTCCATCGATAAAGGACCGGATTACAAACACATTAAACGCGCTGACAAGGCCTGGAAGTACATAAACCGCGAAGGTTCCCATCATATTGAGATCTCTAATTAGAATATAGAAGGGGATCAATCCGCCGGATACATACATGGTAAGCGCGAGAAACGTAGATACGAATTTACGCCCTTGAAAGTCAACCCTGCTCAATGTATACGCAAGCATTGATGCGCTCATTAAACCTAGTAGGGTTCCAATAATGGTTCGTAGTATCGATATTTTCAGCCCAGTGACAAGACCTGAGAAAGCAAATATCGTCTCATAATTTTTCAATGTAAATTGTCGCGGATAGATTGTAATACCGCCTCGTACGCTGTCTATCGAATCATTTAACGAGATGGCTAGTACATTCAGAAACGGATATAGAGTAATTAGAGTAGCAAAGATAATTACTGTATAAACGATGACATCGAATAACCGATCCGACCAGGGCGCGCCTCTGGTTAATTTCTTAGTTCCCATTTGGCAACCTCCCTAAAAGATACTTTCTTTAGTGATCTTCTTGAAAATTCCATTCGCCGTGAAGAGTAGAAGGACACTTATAAGCGAGTTAAACATATTGATAGCTGTACCAAACGAATAACGTCCCATACCCAAGCCATAATTAAGGGAATAAAGATCTAAAGTTTGGGAATAATCGCGTACTAAATTGTTGCCTAGCAGGAATTGTTTCTCCCAACCGATACTGATCAAATGCCCAATCGAAATGATAAGAAGAATGATGATAGTGGTTCTAATCCCTGGAAGCGTAATGTGCCAAACCTGCCTCCAGCGACTTGCTCCATCTACCTTCGCAGCCTCATAGAGTTCAGGGCCGATCCCTGCAATTGCTGCCAGAAAGATAATCGCGTTCCAGCCTGTCTCCTTCCAAACATCGGAAGCGGTTACAATCCCCCAAAACAGCTTGCCTTCTCCCATGAACTGAATAGGTTCTTTGATGATATGAAATCCCATGAGCAAGTCGTTTACGATTCCATTGTCCGTCGAGAGCATTTTAGATATAATACCTGCTGCAACTACCCATGATACGAAGTGAGGAAGATAAGAAATCGTTTGTACAAATCGTTTGAGCGTTTGTACCCTTACTTCGTTTAACAATATAGCGAAAATAATGGGTACCGTGAAGCCGGCAATTAATCCCATGCCACTCATGGCAAGCGTATTTCTAAGTGCTTGATAAAACATGTCATCTTGAAATAATTGTTTGAAATAATCGAAGCCGACCCACTTTTGTTCGAAAAATGATTTTCCCGGCTTGTATTTCTGGAAGGCCATCGTCCATCCCCATAGGGGTAAATAACTGAAAACGAATACCCAGACAACAAAAGGCAACGACATCATGTACAAGTATCTGTTGCGAATAGCTGTTGACCAGAATCGACCTCTTTGAGGCAACTTTCTGTTTGTTTGTGTAACTGTCACCGCTTTCATGTAATCCCTCCTGCTTCATGTATTTATCATATCGGAACTATACTGTCTCCCACTACCCGAAAGATTTGGCATAAAATCATATAAAAATTAGTGTAAGCGCATTCAGTTTATTTATGATTTAAAAAACGCATGGTCAACCCCACTGGAGTGACCACGCGTTCCAAGAGAACTCTATTCTTTTTTCTTATAGTTGCTTGGAGATGTGCCGACGTATTTACGGAATTTGGTATGAAAATAATCCACGTTCGCATATCCGACCTTTTCCGCGACTTGATACACTTTCAGGCCTTGTTCGATCAGTAGTTTCGCCTGTTCGATCCGGACCTTGTCGAGATACGTATTGAAGTGCTCCCCCGTCGCTTGTTTGAACAGCTTTCCCAGATAGGCGCTGTTGTAATTGAAAAGCTCGGAAAGCTTCTCCAGCTTTAGATTCTCGCGGTAGTTTCTGTGGATCAGATCGATCATCCTTTTGATAACCGTGTCGGTACCCGCGTTATCCATCGAACTGGACATGCCTTCGGCAATGGCCGACAATCTTTCGATCAAACCTAAATAGCGCGTTTCCTTGTAGATTTCGACCAAGCCCGCCCGGATTTCCAAACTGTGCATCTCGGACCTGTTATGAGTAAGCTTGTCCAGCACGGTGGAGAACAGCTGGACGAACCGGGTTTTGATTTCATCTTCGGTGCTCCCGCTTCCCGCCATCTCTTCTGCCGTCTCTTGGATCAATTGCCTTGCAGCCAAGTGGTTGCCGATTTCCAATGCCAGGTACAGAGTGTCTACAGCGGCTAAGAAGAGGCGGTCTAGTTGCTTGACATGTTCGACAGATTCTGGCTGCAAGGAATACTCTTTATCTCTATAGGCAAGAGAAATCGTTCCGTTCTCTAGGAAAAATCGGTCTTTCATCCTCACCAATGCCATTTGGTAAGACTCGACGATCTCAGGCCAACCGTGCACCTCGCCTCCGGATACCGCAAAGACGTCGATTACATGCCCTGAACAAGCATCCCATATTTCCTTATGGATGCTTTTCCGGCTCCGATCATCTCCAATTCCGCCGTTCAACACGATTCCCAAGTAGGGTTCCATGGTGAAGACGACTCCTCTCTCCCGTTCATTAAATAGGATTCTCAATTTGTTCTTGATGAGCGCGAGAAGCGACGGAACGATCTCATTACTCGTAATGGGCTTAATTAATATAACCTCGTAGGAATCCCAATCCAATCTCTCGCTTATTCCAGCAGTAGCCGACACGAGGTCCGATTCTCCGGCTAGCAAGGATTGAATTGCCGTTTCCAACTTGATTTCTCGTTCTTCCGTTCTATTCCTCCCGGACGTTGAAACCGAGTCCAACTCTTCTTTCAGTCTAACCAAATAACCGGTAAGCTCGTCTTCGTCAACGGGCTTGAGTAAATATCCGTCGATTCGTTGCGCAATCGCTTGCTTGGCGTATTCGAAATCGGCATACCCGCTAAGGATCAGCACGTGCATGTCAAGCTCCGAGCTACGCACGGATTTGATCAATTCCAAGCCCGTCATGCCCGGCATCCGAATATCCGCGATTAGCAAATCGGGTCTGATTTGCTCGCACTTCTGCAAGGCTTCCTGTCCGTTAGCAGCCGTATCCGCCACTTCAAAGCCCAGCTCATTCCAAGGAATGAGCGTCCTTAGCCCTTCCCTTATGGTAGGTTCATCGTCCACGAGCAATACTTTATACATGGGTTTCCCCTCCATGCGGTATTGTGAATGAGATATGCGTTCCTACGCCGGGCTCGCTTTTGAACACGAGCCCGTGCTCGCTACCATAGGTTAACAAGAGGCGCAGGTGCACGTTGCGAAGTCCGATCCGGTTTTGTTCGTCGTCATCCGTTTCGCTAAGCGACTCCACCAATTGGGCGATTTTCTCCTCCGTCATCCCCTCTCCGTTATCGAACACGTCGATGTGGATGAGGTCGCCGATAAGCTCTGCTTGAACGTAGACGATTCCGCCTTCCGTCTTGTTCTCCAAGCCGTGAATGACGGCGTTTTCCACGAGCGGTTGAATAATCAAGGGCGGAATATCCGTATTCTCCACGCGGGGATCGATGCGAAGGGAATAGCCCAACCTGTCCTCGTACCTGAATTTCTGAATGTCCAAATAGCAGCGTACGATATCGATTTCATTCATGAGCTTCGTTTTACCGGTGCCCACTTCAAGGTTCCTTCGCATGAGCTTTCCTAGCAGCCGGACCACTTGGGAAATTTCCTTTTCCCCTTTCAAATGGGCCTTCATCCGGATCGATTCCAATGCGTTGAATAAAAAATGGGGATTAATCTGGCTCGCCATCATCTTAAGCTTGATCTCGTTCTGCTTGGATACGAGCAAGTTTTTCTGTCTGTTGGACTCTTGAACTTCCTCGACCAATTCATTGATGCTAGATACCATCGCGTTGAACTGTCTCGAGAGCTGACCGATCTCATCTTTCCCGTCGATCTTAAGGGCGATATCGAAATTGCCGGTAGCCACCTTCGTAATGTGCTTGCTTAGTCTCAGCATTCGCTTAGATAAAATCGTCGATACCCCGTATATCAGGAAAATAGCGATAACCAAACTGGCTGAGATGACGATCAGCGCAAGTACGTTAATCCGATTCGCGTCCTTCACGATGTTGTCGATCGAGAAAACGGAAATGATCCTGAGCGTATTCAAGCTTGATTCCGGAACCAACGGCTCGATGAGCACGCGCGAAGCTTTTCCGTCGACATCCGCTTCGAACATGCCGCCGCGTTCCGTAATGACTTCGCGTTCGAAGTCGATGTCCGCTAGCGTTTTGCCTTTGCGGTCGTTGCGATTCGCCGCGACGATCGTATTGCTGTCATCGACGATCATCGTTTCGAAGGATTCCTGGTTCAAAATGCTGTCGAGCATATCCATGTTGACGTTAATGACAAGCACACCGCTCGTGGCTTGATCCAAGAAACTGACTTTGCGGACAAGGCTTAAATATTTAAGCTTGTCCCTCTCATCCTCCAGATAGTACCAGCTAGTCATTCCATTGCTGCTTCCCAGCGCCCGCTGATACCAAGCCGTTTGAACAATGGACGGCTCAGGTTGAATGAACTCCCAGTTATCGAGCAGAGTCGGGTTGTCCATATAAAACCGGATGTTCGATATTTCTTTGTACAGCCGGCGATTTTCTTTGAAATCCGGATATTCCCTGTATGCTTGAACGACACCGTACACGGTTTCGTATCTTCGGTTCGTTACCGTCTCCAGCCGATCGTCGTTAGCCAATCGGTATGCGCTATCGTAAGCGACGTTGATGAGCTCGGCCGTACGCGCTTTGACGCGCTGCACGTTCGTGGACGTTTGTTCCATCGCGTTCTTAAGAGCCATGTTCCGCAGCTCGTTCGTGAGAAGAATCCCGACGATCAAGACGGGGATGAATACAACGACGATGAAGGACAAGAATAGCTTTGTCCTTAGCTTCAAGTTATTGAGCGCACGAGAGAACAACCGGCACACCTCCTTCATAGGCTTGTAAGCGTTACCCGTAACAATGTAACCCAAAACTGTCTTTATTGTAAACGAATTAAACAACTAATTTTGATCGGATTTTTTCTCCAATTATCCGGGTATGATCATTCGTTCCCTTATGTTAAACTCGTTGAATGCGATTTCAAAACCGCTTATTCCTCCAATAGGGAGCTGATTAGCATGTCCGAAAAATATAACTATCCTTTCCAAAATCCCGACCTGCCGCTCGCGCAGCGGGTTACCGACCTGGTCTCGCGATTCACGCTGGACGAGAAAATCAATCTGATGTGCCAGTATCAAGATGCGATTCCCCGCCTTGGCGTCAGGGCTTATAAGCATGGCACGGAGGCAGCGCACGGCATGGCTTGGCTTGGAGAGGCCACCTCCTTTCCTCAGCCCATCGGGCTTGCCTGTACTTGGGATACGGAGCTTCTGCTACGCATCGGCAGCGTAATCGGTGACGAAGCTCGCGGCTTCTTCAAGAAAAATCCTGCCATCAACGGACTGACTCTCTGGGCGCCGACAGTCGATATGGAACGCGATCCGCGTTGGGGCCGTACGGAAGAAGCCTATGGAGAAGATCCTCACCTGACGGGTAAGCTTGCTTCCGCGCTCGTTCGCGGCTTGCAAGGCGATGATCCCTTCTATTTGAAATCCGTGGCTTCGCTTAAACACTTCATCGGCAATAACAATGAAATCAACCGCGGCGAATGCTCCGTGAGCATCGATCCTCGCAACATGAAGGAATATTACTTGAAGGCTTTCGAAATTCCGTTCAAGGAAGGCAAAGCCCAATCGATGATGACTGCCTATAATTCCGTTAACGGAGTTCCGGCTAACTTAAATCCAGACGTTAATCATGTGGTTAAGAAGGAATGGGGCATGGACGGTTTTGTCGTTAGCGACGCCGGGGACGTGCTCGGCACCGTAAATGACCATAAGTATGTGGATAGCTACAAGGAAGCGGTCGCTCTTACGATTAAAGCTGGCGTGGACAGCATAACCGACGATCATGACATTTCGAAGCAAGCGATTCGCGATGCCCTTGCCGATGGCATGTTGACGGAAAATGATCTCGATATCGCGCTCGCGAACACCTTCCGCGTTCGTTTCCGTCTTGGCGAGTTCGATCCGGATTCCCGTAACCCGTACGCCGCAATCGAAGAATCGGTTATCCTGCAACCGGAGCATGTCGCTCTATCGCTTGAAGCCGTGCGCAAGAGCGTCGTATTGCTCAAGAACGATGGCGCGCTTCCGCTTCAAGCGGACAAGCTGAAGAAAGTAGCGGTAATCGGCCCTCTCGGAGGAAAGGTCTATCGGGATTGGTATAGCGGAACTCTCCCCTACGCCGTTACTCCTCTGGAAGGAATCATGAAGCAGCTGTCTGCGGATGGACAAAGCGTTCGTTTCGCCAACGGATGCGATCGCGTGAAGCTGAAGGCTTCGTCCAACGGCCGATATGTCTCTTTGACGAATGAAGCCAAGCAGCCGCTGGCCGCGAATCAGTCTTCATCCGATAAAGCTGACCTATTCGAAGTAAGCGATTGGGGCTGGGACAGCCATACCTTGATAGCGGAAGCAAACGGACGTTATGTAACGACGGACGACGTTCATGTGACTGCCTCGTCGGAGCATATTTGGGAATGGTTTACGAAGGAAGTTTTCCACGTTCGTTACGGCAACGAAGCGGCGACCCTAACGACTTGGAACGATCGTCCGGTTAAGGTAGATGCGAATACGGGGGCTCTGCAAGTTCAGGAAGGAACGGCTGCGGATGCCGAATCCTTCACCGTCGAGAAAGTCGTAGACGGACTCAACGATGCCGTAGAAGCGGCGCGCGAAGCGGATGTTGCCGTCGTGTTCGTCGGAAACCACCCGCTAATCAATGGCAAGGAAACGATCGACCGTCCCGACCTAACGCTAGCCGCCTCGCAAGAACGCCTGGTCAAAGAAGTATTCGAGGCTAATCCCAATACGATCGTCGTTATTGTCGGCAGTTACCCCTATGCCATCGGCTGGATCAATGAACACATTCCTGCTATTGTTTATAGCTCGCATGCCGGACACGAGATGGGTACGGCATTGACGGACGTTCTGTTCGGCAATTACAACCCCGCTGGACGACTTAATATGACTTGGTACCAGTCTGTCGATCAGTTAGGCGAATTCATGGATTACGACATTATCAAGAGAGGCAGAACTTATCAGTATTTTGCCGGAAAGCCTTTATATTCTTTCGGGCACGGTCTATCCTATACTTCCTTTGAATACGACGGTCTCCAATTGGATACCGACCATATCTCGGAAGGCGGCACGGTCAGTGCCCGATTGCGGGTATCGAATACCGGCGACCGTTATGGTGAAGAAGTCATACAACTGTACACGCAAGCAGGTCCATCTCGCGTGAAACGTCCCCTTAGACAGCTTCAAGGATTCCAACGCGTTGCCCTTGGTGCGGGAGAATCCGCGGAGGTTTCATTCGAATTGAAAGCGTCGGACCTTGTGTTCTGGGACGTAACGCGGGAGAAATTCTGCCTGGAGTCCGGATATTGCACCATGATGTTCGGTTCCTCTTCCTCTAACACTCGTCTAAGCCGCACAATCAATGTGGACGGAGAGAATATCCCTGCGCGTAATCTGCTTCTGAACACGAAAGCCGTCAATTACGATGATTACGAAGGCGTGCTTATCGGTGAAAATACGGAAGGCGGGAATAGCGTCGTCACCTCCTCAACCCCCGCATGGATCCGTTTTGATGATGTCATTTTGAAATCGGATATCCAATCCTTCGAGGCAAGGCTAACGTGCACTGCCGAAGCTGCCATCGAGATTCGGCTTGACAGTCCCGAAGGCCCCCTGGCTGGAATCTGCGCTATTTCGGGAGCGGACACCGGTTGGAGAACGCTGACCTGCGATGTCGAGCTACCCGATGGTCAACGAAGCATCTATCTCGTGTTGAAGGGCGATATGAGAATCGGATCATTTCAATTTCGGCAATAAATGTCCTATACTCTAGTAGAAAATATCTTGCGGGGAGGCTTTATCGTTGGACAAGAAATCCATTATTCACTCTGTTATCTTTAACTTAAAGCATCCGAAAGGATCCGAAGAGGAAACCCGCTTCATCGAAGACGGCCGCTCCATCCTTTCTTCGATACCCGTCGTACGCGACTTCAAAGTGTACCGCCAAGTGAGCCCGAAGAATGAATATGCCTTCGGTTTCTCCATGGAGTTCGAGAATGCTGAAGATTACGAGACGTATAACGCCCACCCCTTGCACGAGAAATTCGTGAGTGAACGATGGATCGTTGAAGTGGAACGTTTCTTAGAAATCGATTATCAAAGCCAAGACTAAATACGCACAATAAATACAGGGGCTGTCGAAGAAGATCATAAATGATCCTCGGAGACAGCCCCTGCTTATGTAAAATTGACATGCTTTTGAGTAATTCGCTATTCCAATTGTTTGTGCGCGGCGATTATGAATTGTTCGAAGAAAGCATCGTCTTCTTCCAGCATTTCGTCCACAGCTTGGATTTCTTCTTCGCTTCCCGGCTGATTGCTGAAATTCAATGCATAGCTCCAATTATTCCTGCCATTGTTGCTTTGTATCGTTACCTCATACGGTTGTTTGTGCTGTTCCACTTCAAACTGAACATGACCTACGAAGCCCGACTCTTCGTCCTGGCTCATTTTCGAGCTAAGTATGTTCACCTTCATACACTCACCTCCTCAAAAGAGATACATTATGTATCTGGCGTAAAATTAAAGAATTATAACCAAGTATATAAAGAAAACGTTTCCGAACCCCTTGACACGATACATTTTGTATCATAAATTACTAATAGATACTCTATCTGGTGTGTCAAGGAGATACTATATATGAATATGGGAGAACGACTGCGAGAATTGCGCCTTCGACGTAAGATCTCGCAGGAAGAAGTAGCCCGGCATATCGGAATTACCCGATCGGCTTATAGCCATTACGAAATCAACAATAGACAACCCGTTTATGAAACGCTTATTAAACTGGCTGCCTATTTCGATGTTTCCTTAGATTACATTATCGGGGGAACGCAATCCAAAGCGAAGACCGAACACGCCGTCTCGCAGGACGCGCGCGAGATTCTGTCCTTATTTCAACACATGAACCAAGAGCAAAGGAAAAAGTCGATTACCCTCATTAACGATTTCATGAGTCAAGAGCACAGAGCTGATGGCAGCGGCTAGCTTGATTTCCGCTTCTCATTGGAAGCGGGAAGAATGATTCGAAACACGCTGCCGCCCTCTGGCGAATTATAAACGCTGATCTGTCCGTTATGCAACTCCACGATTTCTTTGGCAATCGATAACCCTAATCCGCTTCCCCCGGACGATGAATGACGGGACTTGTCTTTCTTATAAAACCGATCGAACAAGTACGGCAGATCATCAGGTTCGATTCCAGCCCCGCTATCTGCTACTAGGACCTCCACGGTTCGATCTTTAGGCTGCGTATTTATCGTAATCATAATACTTCCGCCTTCAGGTGTATACCTGATGGCATTATAGATAAGATTGGCGAACACCCGATCCATCCGTCGAATATCGATTGCGACCGTTGCGCAAGGATCGGAATCGCTTGTGAGCATGCAATCGAATACGATTCCTTTCCCCTGTATTTCCAGACTATACTGTTCCGTTAATCTTTCTTTCCAACCTGTAAGCGGAATATCCTCAAGCGATAACTCGACTTTCCTGGCCTCGAGTACGGATAGGTCGAACAAGTCTTGAATCAGGGAATTGAGCCCTTCTACTTTCGTTAGCATTAATCCGATCGTATTGTCACGCTGGGCAGGATCGGAAATGACGTTGTCCCTTAGCGCTTCAAGATAACCCTGCAGCAGCGTTATTGGTGTCCTTAAGTCATGCGATATATTGCTAACGAGTTGAGCGCGCGAATGCTCCATTCTTTCCAATTCGGATTTCGCGTCCGCCAAGGTCGAATACGAGCGCTGCAATTCATCCGTCCGTTCCGCGATTCGCTCTTCCAAGGAATTGTTCCACTCGATCAGCTCCGCGGACATCCGTTCCGCTTTCTCATAGGTCAAGGAAAAGCGCAATGAAATAATGAAGGAATTCATCACGATTAAGAACAACAGCCCGAAAGGAACCAAGTCGATCGAACGCCACCAACCGTTATAGAAAAGCATATCGTTCACGATCGTCAAGATCAATCCGGCAACACCGATTAACGCCAGTCTGGCTCCCTCGCGTTTACGATGGGCGGATACCACTAAACCGACCAATATCCTTACGCTGAACAATAAAATATACAACTGAAACGCGAGAATCCACGAAGTAAACAGTAACGGCTTTACGGTAAGCACGCACAAGATTAACAGCGCAGCAATGCCATTTGAAACCTTAAACCAGATTCGTTTGATTTCTCGGGGATACATGGATTGAAAGTATGCAAATCCCGCCCATCCGCTCATGACGAACGCGATATATTCCAATCGTATCGCCATTTCCCAATTTAGGAATTTCAGCCACTGTACGATAAATCCCTCTCCGATTACCCCCATTCGAATACCGACGAAAAGACATAACATGGCGAACATCATGTTCGCCGCCTCTTTGCGACGTAAAATATACAAGCCCAAATGATAGAATCCAATCATGATCAAACAACCGAGTATGATTAATTCTTGAGCCGCGTTACGAATCTGCAGGTTCTGGATGTGATCCGTATTGCCAATAACGATCGCCGTTCGGATTCCGCCAAATCTGTGATCATAGTTGGCCACTGTCAGCTTCAGTTCCGTTTGAGTATTTTGCGCCGTAAAGTAAACGGTAGCAGGCATTTGATAAGGAACTGTTTTATTATCGCTCACATCGACATGACCGCGAGATAAAACGACTTTCCCGTCTATGGATAGTTCATATGCCGTAGAGATATTAGGCAACCTTATGGCCATCATGTCTCTTTGCGGCTGATGAAGGATCGTTAATCGGTATATTCCGTAGCCTTGGTCATCAAGTTGAGTTCCGTGTCCCGTTCTTAACTTGCCCCATGTACCAGGCACTTCTAGGGTGGAAATCTCGAGATTTGAAATTTCATTGCCGTCGTCCGAAGGTGTTAGCCAAACGAAGTTCCACTGCCCGTCCAGCGGAACGATTCCTTTTTCATCCCAAGACCACTCCCTGAGATCGATGACCCCCTGCTCCGCTTTAGGTATGGGTTTGTTCTCGCCATTTGCATCTTTACAACCGGCAGCAACAGCGAATAAAACCAGGAGAGCGATAATCGCACTTCCCCTTCTAAACCAATACCTTAACGACTTTACCGCCTTCCTGGACTCCACGATTCGCTCTCCCCCGCCTACCCTAAATCTGCCTGACGCATTAAGTATTCGAACGTCATTGTAACGGTGCATTGATAACTCGTCAACGCTTTCGTTATAATAAGTCATTAAGACTCTTCGATATGGGGGGAGAAATATGAAGAGTTCAGAAACGAATATTCTAGTCGTTGACGATGAAAGGGAAATCACGGAGTTGATTGCCCTTTACTTAGAAAGAGAAGGATTCAGAGTACATACCTCGGATCATGGAGAGGAAGCGCTAAGAATCGCCGAAACGCTCATTCCCGATTTAATCGTATTGGACGTGTCGCTGGGCAAGATGGATGGGGTCGAAGTATGCCGCTCTTTAAGACAAGGGGCATGCGCGGACGTTCCGATCTTGTTCCTTAGCTGCAAATCCGAAGATCGGGATATTATTCGCGGGTTATCCGAGGGCGGAGACGATTATATCACGAAGCCGCTCAGCCCTAGCCAACTCGCGGCCCGAATTCAAGCGCATATTCGCAGACGCCGGACAAGAGAAAGAATTGCCGAAGAGCAGGTCAATACATTATCCTATCCGGGGCTTGAGATCGATTTCGTCAGCTTAGAGGTCCGTCTGGATGGAGAGCTGGTCGGTTTGTCCGCCAAAGAATTCGAACTTCTGACCGTACTAGCCCGTCAACCGAATCGGGTATTCCCGTTAGAAGAGCTCTATCGCCGCGTCTGGCAATCCGACAGCATGGGAGACACCCGCACGCTTATGGTTCATATCAGTAATTTAAGAAAGAAATTGGAGATTGATCCCGCTAGCCCTCGCTGGGTTCAGACGGTACGAGGCTTCGGCTATCGGTTCTGTCCCGCGATTAGCTGCGACGAATCATCACCCATCCCTATTTGACGACAAAAGGAAGTATTCATGATTATGCAAATGGCAAAGGATTGGCAAGACTACGAATTGTTAGATACCGGCAACGGAGAGAAGCTTGAACGCTGGGGAGATGTCATCCTTCGGCGTCCGGATCCGCAGATTATTTGGCCTCTCAAATCCGAGAATGCGGAATGGAAACAAGCAGACGGACATTATCATCGCAGCAGCAGCGGCGGCGGTCAATGGACTTATAAACGCGCGCTTCCCGATAGATGGAATATCTCCTACGGTCCATTGAAGTTCCATATTAAGCCGACCAGCTTTAAGCATACCGGGTTGTTTCCCGAGCAAGCCGTTAATTGGAGTTGGATGATGAATAAGATCCGCGAGGCTAATAGGCCTATCCGCGTGCTGAATTTGTTCGCCTATACGGGCGGGGCCACGGTCGCTGCCGCATCGGCCGGCGCCGACGTCGTCCATGTGGATGCTGCCAAAGGAATGGTGCAATGGGCGAAGGAAAACGCGGAATTGTCCGGGCTCGGTTCGGCGCCTATCCGCTATATTACGGACGACGTATTTAAGTTCGTGCAGCGCGAGGAACGTCGCGGACGCCAATACGAAGCGATTATTATGGATCCCCCTTCTTACGGCAGAGGACCGAACGGCGAAATGTGGAAGCTTGAGGAAAATCTTTTTCCGTTCCTGGAATCCTGCCTGTCGATTCTCTCGGACAAGCCGCTGTTCGTTCTCGTCAACTCCTATACGACCGGATTATCCCCTACCGTGCTTAACAACCTGCTAAACCTCTCCATTCGCCGTAAATTCGGCGGCAAGCTGGATTGCGGAGAAATCGGACTTCCGATTACCCGCAGCGGCATGACGTTGCCTTGCGGGATCTACGGCCGCTGGGAAAGCGAATCTTGAGCGACTCGTACAACGAAGGATGTGAGAGAATCCGATGAAACGGCAAGCCTCTGCACTCAGCATAGGGCTGTTAGCGATTACGCTAACAGCCTGTTTGAACGGCCCGACTAACTCGACTCCCTCTCAGACTCCGCTTCAGACCGAATCGCATTCCCAACCAAACTCAACGCCGCCTGCGGACCAACTGGCAACCGAAACCCCGATCTCTTCGCCATCCTTGCCGACCGATCCCGAACGAACGGAAGCAACATTGCTCGCGATAGGTGATATTATGGTCCACATGCCGCAGCTGCCCGCTTATTATGACAGGAAGAGCGATAGCTATAATCTCACTCCCTGGTTCACGCAAGTGAAGCCGATATTCCAGCAAGGCGATTGGGTTATTGGAAACCTCGAGACTCCCGTTGCGGGCAAGGATTTGAAATACACGGGATACCCCCGTTTCAATGCTCCTTATGAATTAGCGGAAGCCTTGGCCGATGCGGGAGTCCAATTGGTTTCCACCGCCAACAACCACTCGATGGATCGGGGTTTTCCCGGCGTTACTCGGACGCTCGACAACGTGAAGCAAGCCGGACTCATCCCAATAGGTACTTCCTCCTCCGCGGAGGAGCAGCTGCAAATGATCATCGAGGAAAGAAACGGAATTCGAATGGGCTTCTTGGCTTATACTTACGGCACTAACGGTATCCCCTTACCCGCTGGAAAAGCATATGCCGTCAATCTTATTGACCCTGTAGAGATCAAGATGGACATCGCCCGTCTCCGGCAAGCGGAAGCCGACGTCGTGACCGTTTCCCTGCATTTCGGCATCGAGTATCAACGTATGCCGAACGAAGACCAAACTAAGCTGGCACGAGAGCTTGTAGAAGCCGGGGCAGATATTATTCTAGGCTCTCACCCCCATGTCGTTCAGCCCTATGAGCAGATCGACGTATCGTCCTCGGAGAGTGATGACGGCAAACCGCGACAAGGAATCGTCATCTATTCTTTAGGAAACTTTATCTCCAACCAGACGGGAAACTGGAAGGATGTCGGCTTGATCTTCGGCGTTCGCTTGGTTAAGAGTCGCCAAGCGGACGGCTCATATATCACGCAATGCGATGCAATTACGACAGAACCGACTTGGGTACATATAGGTTGGAAAAATCAAAAAAGGCATTATACCGTCATCCCTATGAAAACTGCTTTGTCAAATAAAAAAATCCCCGACCTGACCGCCAAAGACTACGGCAAGATGAGGATATTGTTGAAGGGAATCTCTGAGCATCTTTACTCGCTTGATCCTAGTTAAGCTACAAAGTCATAGTTAAAATGAAAAGAGCAGTCCCCGATAACGGGAATGCTCTTTCTTGTCTAATTTCATTGAAACTTGAAGCTGCTTGTCCTTTTGAACAGCCATGCGGCACGGATTGCGGTTACGCGGTTGCGTGATGGCCATGCGGGTTACATTAACGGCAGGGATTGTCGTTACGTAAACTGTTGATGGGTTGCGGGAGGAAATAAGCACGCGCGGCGATGCTATTCTCCCGAAATTCAGCTTCTGGGAGGAATTAAGCACGCGTGGCAGTGCTATTCTCCTGAAATTCGTCTACTGGGAGGAAATAAACACGCGGGGCGGTGCTATTCTCCCGAAATTCATCTACTAGGAGGAAATAAGCACGCGGGGCGGTGCTATTCTCCCTGTTGATGACCATCCTGGTTGACTTAACGGCACGGATTGCGGTTACGCGGTTTCTAGCATTTACATTGCCGAGGATTCTACGTTCTGGTTCTGGTCGTTAGCGTCATTTCCAGTGTCGCTGGCAGCAGTGGTCCGATCCTTCGCCGCAATTGGTTCCCGGGTCCCCGCGACCTTGCTGATCAAGTATACGAGCAATTGCCGATTATGGCTTGATACGAGGTCTAAGGAGCGGTTCACGATTGCGCTGCGAACGGTAATCCCGCGCTCCACTTCCGAACGTCCTAACGCCGTCATCGTTACCCAGACAATGCGACGGTCGCCCTCGTCCCGGTTTCTCTCCACCAATCCGGCACGTTCCATACGGTCGAGCAGCGTTGTAATCGCCGCTGGCGTTGTCTCAAGATGCGGAAGCAAATCCGAAGGCTTCATGGGTTCATGTACCTTCATGAGTTCAAGTACTTCCAACTGTCCAGCCGTTAGTTGAGGAGCTAGCTCCGCTTCCATCTGCGCGTTCCATTCTTTAGTGAGCTTCGTCCAGCTTTTCACAAAATCCGCCGCATTATCCATAGGTATGCCCCTTTCCTCCCGAACATTGCCTTCTCCTTTATTATACTCAGGCCCTATGTCGAAAGATAGTTTAACGGAATTAAATATTTACGACATAAATCCGCACGAAAGCGAACGTCGCGACAATACGCGACATATACTAGTTACGAAATATAGGTAAACGCGGAGAAAGATGCTTGGCAAGGAGGCGAGGCCCGATGACCTCTGCAGATCAAAAAATCAAAGTGATCGGCGAAATGGCTAAGGATGCCGGATTAATAGAAGACCCCCAGTGGCTGGAACGGCTCAATGAACCGGTGCCACTGTGGGTCGTATTGGATATCTTATTAAGGTGGATCGACCGTACCGAGCCCGATAGCGGTCCTTATGATTGAAGCTTGCTCTCATTCGTTCCCGCTAAATCGGAAAGCGGCTTTCTGAACGATTCCGTCAGTACGTCTCCACGATCGACAGCCGTCATCAGCTTGCCTTGGCCTTTGCGGTCGTCTAACGGAGCGTTCTCGGAAGAGAACTCCGATACCGCCCCGCTTACCGTCAACGCAAGCAACTGGACGGCTTCCTTGACATGGAAAGCCGAGATTAGCTTCGTACCGTTCGGACGAACGCGCTTGCCTTCCTTGAATTCAAAAGTTTGAATTCCTTTGCCGCCTCTTCCTTGTTGCGGGTAATCCAGCAAGAGCGTGCGCTTCGCATATCCGTAATCGGAGAGAACGAGGATTTCTCCTTCATCGCCCTGAACGGGAATCGCATCGACCAAACTATCGCCCTCTTTAAGGGTAATTCCTCTTACGCCCCCGGCAACCCTGCCTTGCGGGCTTACTTCGTCTTGATTGAACCGTATGCTCATCCCTTGCTCCGTAATGAGCATAAGATCGTCAGGCTGATCCGATCGGAACACCTTTACTATCTCGTCGCCTTCGCCTACTTTGCACGCTGCAATGGCCATGCTTCGGCTTGTCGCGTAGTCGACGAGAGGCGTACGCTTCACTTGCCCGCGCTTCGTTATGAAGACCAACATCGGGCCGGCAGAGATGCCACCGACTTGATCTTCCGCCGCCGCTGACGTCGTAAATTCGGCCGTCTTGGCGGGGACCAAGCCCACGATTCTGTCATCCTTCGCCAGAGGAAGCACGTTCACGATAGCCGTACCCGTGTCCTTCCATTTAAACTCGGGGATCAGATGGACAGGCAGCAAGAAGTAAGATCCCTTCTGCGTGAATAGAAGCAATGGATCCAACGTATTGAGTCCCATGCCCCATCGGATGACATCGCCTTCCTTCACGCCCGCGCTCCCGAGCTCTCCACCGGAGCGCGTGAAAGACATAAGGCTCGTACGCTTCACGTATCCTTCGCGGCTAAGCGTCACGAGCACTTCCTCCGCGGGAACCGTGACCTCCAAATTGACCTTGATTTCTTCCACTTCGCCCTGGATGACGGAGCGGCGGTCGATTCCGAATTTATCGCGGATTTCCGTTAGCTCATCCCTTATGACGTTCATGAGCTTACGTGGGCTTTCAAGAATGGCTCGCAATTGCGCGATTTTCTTCAAGGCTTCGGCATGTTCCTTCTCGAGCGAGGTAATTTCAAGATTCGTCAGGCGGTATAGCTGCAACGTTAGAATCGCGTCCGCTTGCCTTTCCGAGAAATCGTATTTTGCAACGAGATTGTTCTGCGCGTCCAGACGGTTCTTGGAGGCTTTGATCGTTTCGATGATCTGATCCAACAGATTCAACGCTTTAACTAACCCTTCCAAGACGTGCGCACGGTCCTCCGCCTTCTCCAGATCGAATTGGGTACGATGCGTGACGACTTCCTTCTGATGGGCGATGTAGGCTTCAAGAATCTGTTTGATTCCTAGCTGCTGCGGCGCTTTGTTAACGATTGCCACCATATTGAAGTTATACGCGGTCTGGAGGTCGGTTTTCTTGAAAAGATAGGCGAGAATGCCTTCCGCGTCAACATCCTTCTTAAGTTCGACGACGATTCGAAGGCCATTCCTTCCGCTCTCGTCGCGGACCTCGGCGATTCCTTCTACCTTTTTCTCCATGCGAAGATTATCGATAGCGTTTACCATCTTGGACTTGACGATCTGATACGGAATTTCCGTAATCACGATCTGCTGCTTCCCTCCGCGCACGTCCTCGATGACGGCTTTGGAACGAATATAGATTTTGCCTTTGCCGGTCTCGTAAGCTTCCCGGATTCCTTCTCCGCCCATGATTAGGCCGCCAGTTGGAAAATCGGGACCTTTGACGATTTCCATCAGCTCTTGGACGGTCATCTCCGGTTTATTCATCACGGCGATGCACGCATCGATGATTTCGCGCAGGTTATGCGTCGGGATTTCCGTTGCAAAACCCGCGGATATGCCCGATACCCCGTTTACTAGCAAATTCGGATAACGAGACGGCAGAACTACGGGCTCTTTGGTCGAGTTATCGAAATTGTCTTTAAATAGAACGGTACGCTTCTCGATATCCCGCAACAGTTCCATCGCGATAGCCGACAACCGCGCCTCCGTGTAACGCATCGCCGCCGGAGGATCGTCATCCATCGAGCCCCAGTTTCCATGGCCGTCGACGAGCATATGCGCCATTTTCCATGGTTGGGCCATCCGGACCATTCCCTCGTAGATCGAAGAGTCTCCGTGCGGGTGGTAATTCCCCATGACGTCCCCGACCGTCTTCGCGGACTTCCGGTACGGCTTGTCCGGCGTATTGCCGGAATCGTACATCGCGTACAGGATCCGCCTTTGAACGGGCTTTAACCCGTCGCGGACGTCGGGTATGGCGCGGTCCTGGATAATATATTTAGAATAGCGTCCGAAGCGGTCGCCGACGACCTCCTCCAGAAATGCCGGTAAAAACTGTTCAAGTAGGCTCACTACACCCTGCCTCCTAGCGTTTTATGGATACGATTTGTAAATCTTTGAATGGATGAGGTCGCGGCATGGAGGAAAAGGATTGCCCCTGGAAAGTTTACGTCCGCCTTTAAAATCGAGTTGCTACCGCATATTCCATTTAAGGCAATCTCGATTTTAACCAGCGGTGGAAGGGGTAACCTTTTTCGTAATGCCCGTTGATCCGATTCCATTCGGTTGGATTTACTCCACGTACTCCGTGAAATCCACGTTCTCAATGATCCACCGCTTGCGAGGGTCGACTTTGTCGCCCATCAGAGTGGACACGCGGCGCTCCGCCTTGGCGGCGTCCTCGATCTGAACCTGCAGGAACGTACGCGTCTCGTAATTCATCGTCGTCTCCCACAGCTGATCCGGATTCATCTCGCCGAGTCCTTTATACCGCTGCAGCTCCGCGCCTTTGCCGATTTCTTTCATGTAATTGGTTAATTGGTCATCCGTCCAAGCGTAACGCACCGTCTCTAGCTTTCCGGACTTCCTCGTTAGCTTGTACAGCGGCGGTTGGGCTATGAATACCTTGCCCGCATCGATAAGCGGCTTCATATACCGATAGAAGAACGTCAGAAGCAGCACTTGGATATGCGCCCCGTCCGTATCCGCATCGGTCATGATGATGATCTTGGAATAATTGCATTCCTCGACATCGAATTCCGAGCCGATCCCCGCTCCGATCGCGGAGATGATCGCCTTGTACTCATCGTTCTTCAGGATGTCGACAAGCTTGGATTTCTCGGGATTCATCGGCTTGCCCTTAAGCGGCAAGATCGCTTGGTACTTGGAATCCCGTCCTTGCTTGGCCGAGCCGCCCGCGGAATCGCCCTCCACGATGAACAGCTCGTTGCGGGAGCTGTCCTTGGATTGCGCCGGGGATAGCTTGCCGCCAAGGCTCGCGCTTTCGCTTCGCTTTTTGCCGCTGCGGATTTCTTCCCGCGCTTTGCGGGCCGCTTCGCGCGCTCTGGAGGCCTGAATCGATTTCTTGATCAGCAATTGGCCGACTTGAGGGTTCTCCTCCAGGAAAACGGTCATCTTGTCGGTTACGATCGCATCCACCGCGCTCCGCGCCGAAGCGCTGCCGAGCTGGTCCTTTGTCTGGCCGACGAATTCCACTTCGGACATCTTTATATTGATAACGGCCATCAAACCTTCGCGAAGGTCGTTTCCTTCAAGATTCTTTTCCTTTTCCTTGAGTTGAGCCGTCTTGCGGGCATACTCGTTCAAGACGCGCGTATACGCGGTCTTGAAGCCCGTTTCGTGCGTGCCGCCGCCTCTAGTCGGTATGGAGTTAACGAACGAAGCCAGCGTCTCCGTGTAGCCGTCGTTATACTGCAAAGCGACCTCGACCTCGATATCGTCCTTTTCCGCCGAGAAATGAATGACGTCGTGCAATACCGATTTCTCTTCGTTCAGGAACTGCACGAACTCCCGCGCTCCGCCCTCGTAATGAAACGTGTCGGCTTTGCCGCTTCGCTCGTCCTTAATGTTTACCTTCAACCCGGAATTCAAGAACGCGATCTCTTGAAGGCGCTCCGATAAGGTATCGTAGCTCATGCTAACGTGTCCGTGGAACACCTTCGGATCCGGCTTAAACGTGACCTTCGTGCCGGTCCTGTTCGTATTGCCGGTTACTTCAAGGCCTCCAACGGGCTCCCCGACATGCTCGATGCCTTTGTCGTCGACCCAGGTCGCGAATTTTTGCTTATGTATTTTGCCTTCGCGGTAGATTTCTACCTCGAGCCACTCGGACAACGCATTCGTAACGGATGCACCAACCCCGTGCAAGCCGCCTGATTTCTTGTAGCCTCCGCCGCCGAATTTACCGCCCGCGTGCAAGATCGTAAAGACGACCTGAGGCGTGGGGATACCGCTCTTATGCATGCTGGTCGGAATTCCCCTGCCGTTATCGACCACCGTAACCGAGTTGTCTTGATGCACGGTCACGTCGATTTTCGAGCAGAATTTAGCCAAATGTTCATCTACGGCGTTATCCACGATCTCCCACAGCAAATGGTGCAGACCCGATGCCGTCGTGCTGCCGATGTACATTCCCGGCCTTTTGCGGACCGCGGTCAAGCCTTCCAGGATTTGAATATCGTCCGCGCTATATTCACTTCCCGCGATTGCCGCGGATTCGGTGAACAGATCTATTTGTTCGGTCACGAATGGACCCCCTTGCTAGTCTCTTGTGCATGCGTTCATAAACGCGCTACCGTTCATTTTAATTCAAGATGTCTTGCTTCGTAAAGACGGTGAATGAAACAATCAGCGCCGCCGCCCCCCATAAGCCTAATACCGCAAGCGAAAAACCGAGCGTCATACCTTCCACCGGAGGCGGAGTTCCGCGTAAATACGAGGATATTTCCAGATTGACGTTAAATAAATATTTGGCGCTTTTCCATGAGGAAGCCATATTGGATAAAATCGTTCCCGCGATAATCGTGGCCATCATGGTGACGAAGCTCGCGGCCGTGCTGCGAACGAGCACGGATACCATCAACGCGATGACGGACACGACCATAGCGGAGAACCAGACCAATCCGGACTGCATGAGCAAATATACACCCTGCGTGACCGCATGTACACCCGTCGTGTCCACGTCCGCGCCTTGAACCTGGAATCCGACGAATACCGGCGCATCCCAGCCCGAATAACCGAACACAAGGCCGGAGATCAAATAACAGATAAGAACCGTCGTTATGATGATAAGCGACACGTATAAGGTCAGGGTAGCCAATTTGGCAAATAGAATGCGCCACCTGCGAACGGGCCTTGTAAGCAGCATCTTGATCGTGCCCGTCGACCGCTCGGAAGAAACGAGATCCGAAGCGATGGCGAGTACCATCAGAGGAATAAACAAAGTGACCGCATTATCCATGAACGTGAGGGTAAAGGTTACCGCGTTCGGGGTTTGCGGGTTGATATCGTGATCAAGATAATACTGCAATTGTTGAACGAGCGCCCGTCGCCACTTTTTCCATTCCTCCGGGATTCTTTCGCTGCTTAACGCGTTCGTGTTATCCGTGATCCGGCTTTGCAGCTCCGCCCGCCAATCGTCATTGAATTTCTCTGCGCTATTCTGAGCGATCTTCATCTGGGCGTACACGAAGACGGGAATCAGGATGAGCAAGATGAGCAAGAGGACGGCAAAGCGTCTCTTTTTCCAAACCTTAAGCGTCTCGTTCTGAATCAACGCCAATAGATTAGCCAATTTTCTCGCCCTCCGTCAACTTCAAGAATAGCTCCTCCAAGGAAGGCGCGACGCGTTGAACGGAATGGATTCCGATTCCGGCAGCCACGAGCCGGTTCACCCATCCGGTCACGCGATCCTCATCCATGATCGTAATAATCGGATCATGAAGCGAAGACAGCAGGGATTCGTCTATTTGATGCTTATCTTCCGGCACGATCTGCACGTCGAGTTGATCCTTAAACATTTCCCTCGCAGCCTCAGGACGATCCACTTGCCACAACGTATATGTACCGACCTGCGATACGAGCTCATCCACCTCTCCTACCGCGATTACTTCCCCGTGCGCGATAATCGCCACGCGATCGCACATCAGCTGTATCTCGCTTAGCAAATGGCTCGAGATGAACATGCTCATGCCGCTCTCCGCAAGCTTGCGGATAAACTCCCGCAGTTCCTTGATACCCTTAGGGTCAAGACCGTTAGTAGGCTCGTCGAGAATAAGCAGCTTAGGCTTTCCTAACAAAGCTTGAGCGATGCCCAATCTCTGGCGCATGCCTAACGAATAGGTTTTCACCTTATCGTGAATTCTCTGATCCAGGCCGACGATCTCGACGACTTCCGTAATACGCGATACGGGAATACCCGCTTGCATCCGCGCGAAGTGCTCCAGATTCTCCCACCCCGTCATGAAGGAGTACATCTCCGGATTCTCCACGATGCAGCCGATGTGCGCCAATGCCCTCTCGGGATGGACGCCGATATCTTCTCCGCATACGATGATTTTTCCCGAAGTCGGCTTGATCAGATCGACGAGCATGCGGATCGTCGTCGTTTTGCCGGAACCGTTGGGGCCAAGGAAACCGAATATTTCCCCCGCATGAACGTCGAACGATACCCGATGGATAATCGGCTTGCGCCCAATCACTTTACGTAGTCCCTGAACGGACAATACGATCTCTTTTGTTTGCGTCGCGGTACTCATCTTTAGATCATTCCTCCTTCCCCGTCATAGAAGCGCTTGAACGATTCGATCGGATATTCGGGCGTAACCCTGGGCATTAGGGTGAAAATGGTCAGAGGAAAGGTAGGCCTTCAAGTTGAATTCGAACAGATCGTAAGTAGGGACAACGGTCGCATTGCCATCGGCTTTCGCTAGACTGTACGCATAGTCGTTCCATTCCGCCACGATCTTGCTTCCCGATGACGTCATTTCCGGCAAATCATAGAAAGGATTAAATAGACCGACATAAATAATCCTTGCCGTCGGGTTAAGCTTCCTTATCTTCTGGAATACGTCTTTCAACCGCGGCTCGGCCTCGGGAAGACGCTCTAACAGCAGCTCCGGCGATATGTCTCCGCCCTCGGCCATCGAGCCGCCGCTCTGGGCGATCTGAAACAAATCGTTGCCTCCGATTGTCATAAGGATGATATCGGCTTTGGCAATGGCATTCTTGAATCCGTTTTCGTCCAGGCGGTTCGTCAATTGATCCGCCCTTAACCCGTTAATGGCCAAATTATTGACCATATATACCGGCTTGTCCATTTGTTTCGCCAAATCCTCTATCACTCTCGCGACATATCCGCCTTCTCCTGTCGAATCCCCCGTGCCTTTAGTCAGAGAATCCCCTAGCGAGGTAACGAACAGCTCTTCCTTCGCGTTCCAGTCTCCGCCCGTCGCCGCTTCCGGCGGGGATACCTCGGGCAAAGCCAGTCCATCCTTCGGAAACCACGTATCCTTTAGCGCCCATCCAAACCCCGTAAGCATAACGAGAAGGCAGATCAACGTCGTCCAACCTAATATTCTCCACAACCAAGAAGATGATTTCATGCCTATCCATTCCCCCAATCCCATGACTCCAAGCATCGTGCCGGATTTTTCCTGCTGATAACCACGATAACGGTTCTTACGACAATTTTCAAATAGGCGATCAAGAAAAAACCGTCCAATCGGCATATTGATCGCCAATCGAACGGTATTATTGAGAGAATTATAAATCCATTACGCCGATAAAAAGCGATACTGCGCGTCGACCAAATTCCGATAATGTCCGGGACGTTTCATTAACTCCTCGTGGTTGCCCTGGTCTACGACCTGCCCGTGATCCAGAACGACAATGCAATCTGCGTGACGTATCGTGGACAACCGGTGCGCGACGATAAAGGAGGTTCTTCCTTGAAGCAACGTCGAGAGCGCTTCTTGAATTCTCAGTTCCGTCTCGGTGTCGATGCTCGCCGTCGCTTCATCGAGCACGAGAATGCGAGGATTGGCGAGCAACGCCCTGGCGAAGCTCAGCAGTTGCCGCTGGCCGACCGAGAGGGCGTTCCCTCTCTCCTCTACCTCGGTGTCGTACCCGTTAGGCAGCTCCGCGATGAATTCGTGCGCCCTTACGGACCTTGCGGCGGCTTCGACCTCCGCGTCCGTAGCCCCGGGCCGGCCATATCTGATATTGTCGCGAATCGTTCCCGAGAAAATAAACGTATCCTGAAGCACGATGCCGATCTGGGACCGCAAGCTCTCGATGGTGACGTCTCGAACGTCGATCCCGTCCAAGAGCACCCTTCCTTCCACCGTGTCGTAGAATCGGCAGAGCAAGTTCACGATCGTGCTCTTACCTGAACCCGTGTGCCCGACCAACGCTACCGATAAGCCCGCTTTTACGTCGAGATCGATTCCCTTTAACGCCGGACGGTCTGATTCGTATCCGAAGGTTACGTTCTCTAGACGAACGTTTCCTTGAAGCTCGGGCAGCTTTCTCGCATCGTCCTTCTCCGGTACCGCCGGCTTCTCGTCCATGAACTCGAAGATGCGTTCCGCGGAGGACATCGAGATCAGCAGTTGGGAATACATATTTCCAAGTCGCGTAATTGGCTCCCAGAAGCTTCCGACGTAAGTAATGAAAGCGACGAGAATGCCGACTGTCATGACGTCGGTTTGAATCAAATAAGTACCGTATAATAGCAGGATTAATGTCCCGACTGCGGATGTAACCTCGAGGACCGGGCCGAATAACTGATTGAGCATCGATGCCCTGTTCCAAGAGCGGATATTGCTTTTGTTCATGTTATCGAAGAAATGGATGTTTTCTTTCTCTTGCGCGAAAGCCTGAGTAACCCGGATCCCTTGAATGCTTTCGTTCAGATGGGCATTGATCCGGGATTGCTTAATCCGGACTACCTGCCATGCCATCCTTATTTTCTTGCGCAACGCGGATGACACGAGGAACATCAAGGGAACCGTGATCATGATGGCAAGGCCGAGCTTGGGCTCCAACACGAGCAGGATAATCGTGATTCCGATCAATTGCACGATATCGATGGCGGAGTTAATGACCCCGTTCGTGAACATATCCTGCAGCGAGTTTACGTCGTTGGTGACCCTTACGAGAACCGATCCCGCGGGACGTTTATCGAAGAATCGGAACGATAACGATTGAATGTGACGGAATAATGCCGCCCTGAGGTCGAAAATGACCTTCTGTCCGATTTGGTTCGTTTGTTGAATCGTGTATTTCTGCGCCCACCAGCGTAAACCGTACATGGCCATCATAGCCCCGACCAAGCTTACCAGCAGCGTAACGCTGCTATTCCCGTTCTCGGGATGAATGGCGCGGTCGATCGCCATGCTCATGAGGAACGGAATCGCGAGTCGGGACAACATTCCGAACACCGTCATCACGAATACGACCCGGGTAAACTCTTTCTTATATGGCTGAACGAACGCGAAGAGCCTGCCGATCTGCTTCCAGTTAAAAGGCTTCGCGATTAGCTCGTCGTCTTGATATACGAATTGCCTGCTCATCCCGTCACCCGCCTTTCGCCGGAGACGGCGGATGAAGCGATATCCGCATCCAGATCGTCAGGCCGATCGGAATATTGGATGCGGTAGGTTTCCCGGTATAGGCCCGGCTGGCGCACGAGCTTATCGTGGGTTCCCCGCTGAATGGTGTGACCCCGATCCAGCACGACGATCTCGTCCCCGTGACGGAGCGTCGATATCCGGTGCGCGATGATGAACACCGTCCGTCCTTGCATCACTTTGCGGATGGCGGTCTGGATCTCGTGCTCGGTCTCCATGTCCAGGGCGCTAGTCGCATCGTCCAGAATCAGAATCTTAGGTTTGGCGAGCAATGCGCGGGCAATGGCGATCCGTTGCTTCTGACCGCCCGACAGTCCCATCCCGCGCTCGCCTACGATCGTCTCGTAGCCCAGCGGAAGCTCGCGAATAAATCCGTCCGCTTGCGCCAGCCTCGAGGCTTCTTCTATATCTTCCATCGTTGCGTTGGGGTATCCGTAACTAATGTTCTCCTTGATGGTCGTGGAGAATAAGAACGATTCCTGGAAAACGATCGCGGTCTGGCTTCTCAAACTGGCCAGATCGATATGGCGCACGTCGACGCCGTCGAGCGTTATGGAACCTTCGCCAACGTCGTAAGTCCTGAGCATCAACCCGACGGCCGTCGATTTCCCCGAGCCCGTGCCTCCCAGCAATCCGATTACCGAGCCGGCCGGGACATCCAGGTTAAATCCGAGAAGAGCGGAAGGCAAATCGTCCCGATTCACGAACCGGAAGCTGACATCCTCGAACCGAATATGGCCTTTCACGGCATCGTCATCCAATATAAGGCTATTTAATGTATTTTTCACGGCGATCGGTTGGTTCAGCAGCTCTAGCAGCCTTTCACCCGAAGCCTTCGACTGCGTATAGTTATTGATTTGGAAGCCGAGCGTCCAGAGCGGAGCGACGATGAGGCCGAGCATACCCGATAAAGCCACCAAATCCCCCAGTGAAAGAGATCCGTCGATGACGCGCCAACCCCCGACCAGTAACATTGCCGCGACGCTAACGTTCGCGATAAATTCGATCATCGGAAAATATTTCGCCCATACGCCTGCCAACTGCAGGTGATTTTCCCGGTAATCCACGTTTTCCTTTACGAATTTGTTGATCTCGAAGGGCTCGCGCGCGAACGACTTCACGGTTCTTACTCCCGTGATATTCTCCTGCACTCGGACGGTAAGACGACCGACTGCGGAACGGATGGAGCGGAATACCGGATGGATGTTCTGCTCGAATCGAATGGCTACGAACCCGAGTAACGGTATAATCGTGAGCGTCATCAGTGTCAGCTTCCAGTCGATGAAGAACATCATCGTGAAGCCGAAAACGAGCAGGAAAGCCGTGTTGAGCAATTGCGCGAAGCCGAAGCCGATGAAGTTTCGGATGCCCTCGATATCGGCGGTCAGCCTAGACATCAAGTCGCCCGTTCTAGCCGTGTCATAATAAGAGAACGATAATTGCTGCAGCTTCTCGTAACAGCCGTTACGCAACCGGTACGCCAAGCGATTCCCCAGGCGGCCTCCGCTAAAGCCGTGTACGAACTGAAAGCCGGCTTTGACGAAAATAATGCCTACGGCTAATAACGATAAGCTTAGAACGCCCGAGAATTCGCCCGGGATGATCATATCGTCTATTAGCGTTTTGAGCAGCAGAGGATACACCAACCCCAGTGCAGTTGCAACCGCTAGTCCGGCAACGGATCCCCAAAGAAAGCCTTTGTCTTGCCAGTAATACGATTTCAATGCCTTAAAAATGTCCAACGATGGCCCTCCCCTTCACTGCTTTCTACGGCAGTGTAGCGCAATCGGATTCCCGCGGCAACAACGCTATACGGTCCTATTCCTCCCTCCAACGGAAACTACTGCCATAAGACTGAGACATACACCGAATATCTTCGATATCGTCGACTTTCGTACCAAATATCCCCTAGTTGATACGTTTATCCGAGGAAATATAAGGCAGATAAAGAAAAGGCCTTCTCCCATCCGAAAGACGATGGGAAAAAGCCGTATTTGAATGTTATTGCCTGATTTTCCGCCATTGCTCTCGCAATTCCGCCAATAAACGCTCTTCGCCTGGCTCGCGAAGCGTCTGGCTCATGCTAGCAGCGAAGGCAGCAAGCTGTTCAGACCACAGGATAGAAGTTGATCGGACGGCAGCCTGGAGCGCTACCTCCGCGGTATTGTTCCATTGCTCCCGTAACTTCTCCAACTCCGTATCTATCGCTAGGAACAAGCTTTCGTGGAGTTCCTCCCTAAGCGATGCAGAGCCTTCATTCTCGAAGAAATGCTTAGGCGAGCGGAATGCTCCCCAAAGCCGCTTCGTTTCGAAGGCAGGGCCGTTCGCGAACGGTTCGGGTAAAGGCAGCTCTAACGCCTCTCGCTCGATAGGTTCGGGCGTGAAGCCTTCTCGCTCCATATCGGTTATTCCAGACAAAGCGCCAAGAGCTTTAACCGTCAGACCGTGATTCGTACCTTCTAGGCGCAAGCCGGCAGCTCGAAGCTCTTGCAGCAGATCTTCCCCTAGCGAACGCTTAAGATCTTCTCCGCAAGCTTGCAGAAGCTTCTTCAGATCGCGGCCGTCGTCTTGCAGGACCGACGGATGAAATGCCGATTGAAAATGTTCCTTGAATCGGAATTTCAATCTTTGACGTATATGGTACATTTGCTCTCCGATCTCCTGATGCAACGGCTGTATCGTCGCGGAAGGCGTGTTCTCCGCGCTTTCTTTGCGCCATTGATTCGCCTGTTCGGCTAAACGGAGGGCCTTAGCCTCACGTGTTGCCGCATCCTCGTTAGCGGATTGAAGCCAGCTGTCCAGAAGCTTATCCACCCGATCCAATTCCTTGTCCGCGGACGCAAGCGCCAGACCTCCGAGCTCCTCCTCTGAGAAAGCGCGGAATGAGCTTTCGAATGCGGTCACGCCCGAGGCTTGGAGTTTGTCCGCGTCGCTCGATTGCTTCGCCTGCAAGCCCATTAGGCTGGATACCGCAAACAATCTCGGTTTACGGATCCCGTGTTTAAGAAGCTGGGCTCCCACATGCCCGCGGACCGCATCCAGCTCCTCATCGGAGGAAGCCAGATCCGCCGCGTTAATGACGAAGAACATTTTGTCCAGCTCGAATACGTCCTTTACGCTGCCCAACTGATTCAAGAATTCCCGGTCCGCCTCGGTGAACGCATGATTGTAATAGGTCACGAATAAGACCGCGTCGGCGTTCTTGATATATTGAAAGGCTACTCCCGTGTGGCGCGCGTTGATGGAATCGGCTCCCGGGGTATCCACGAGCACGGCTCCGCTGCGAGTAATCCGGGAGTCGACGAATAAATCGATTTCGGCGACGAAGCATGAAGCTTGCTCTTCCGCCGCGAACCGCCTATACTCCTCTTCCTGCACCGTCAGTTGCTTTCCAAGCAGCTGGCCGAATTGACTCCAGCCTCTTGCCGCTGCGGTTAAGAAGGCCAAATGCGGTCTACCGCGAGGGTGCAGCTCGCTGGCGGATATCGGATCCTTCAGGGTAAGCAGTCGCGGGATGTCCGATCCTGCTTCGATCATCTTTTCTTTGCTCACGCCTATTCGCTTGAGGGAATGGCGGAGATCTTCCGTGAAGCTCTCCGTCGATTTCATCGTAACGTGAGCGGTACCGTCCTTATGATCGCCGTACGGCGCAATGATGCGGTTAATTGTAGCGGTCGTCGGATTAGGAGATACCGGCAGCGCGGGTTTGCCGACGAGCGCGTTAGCGAAGGAGGACTTTCCGGCGCTAAACGCACCGAACAACGCGATCGTGAAGCTTCTGTTCTTGAACCGCTCCGCTTTGGCTTGCAAGCTGTCCGCGATTCCTCTCAGGGCAGGCACCTGGGCAAGAAGCGATGCAGCACGCTCCAACTTCTCAGCGGCACCTCTCGGTGCTCCTAAACGTTGAGGAAGTTCCTCTGGCTCCGTGTCACTCTCATCTATGGTTGATGGATTAGAAATAAACGGAGGCTGTACATCGGATATGCCTGATTCTCTATGGATCTGTTCGATTGAAATAGGTTTGGGCTCCGGTAAAGCCATTCCGTCATGCACATCCGAGCTAGGAAGCAAAGAGATAAGATGCTGCTCCTCCGCGAGTTCTTCCTGTTCTAGCTCGGCAATCTCATTGGCCGCCTGGTCTTTTAACGCAAGCTCGGCAAGTTGAACTTGAATTTGCTCAGCCTGGGCGTCAAGCTCAGATTGGCTCCTCTGCTGCAAGTCGTCGATCCATTGAAGCGCGGCTTTGCGATATTGGGACTTCAACTCCGTGCTGATTTCCGCCGAATAATGCAAAGTCGCTTGACCGTCCGCCCCTGCGCCGGTTTTCACGATACTTCTTAGCCAATCAGCGCTAATCGGCTTGAAGCTAGCATCTAGAGACAACTCGAGGGCTTCCCCTTCAAAGCCGGATTGCTCTGCTTCCTTACGCAGAATTTCCTTCAAATGCCCGGTTACGTGCGCCGAAACTTGACGGTTAAAATCTTCCGCAAGCCGATCTTGCCGCGATATTTTCTCCGCGTCTGTCTTCGCCGCGCTCGATAGCCATCCTACTTTAAACCCCGGCTGCATGGCGACCAGCATTTCTCTGGCCTTCTCTCGGGTTTCGGCAGGAGTCAGGTTCGCGTTATTCAGCAGCTTATCCAACTCTGCCCTTACGCGTTGTCTGCGTTTATCTCCAGCCGATTGGATATCGGAAAGGTTCTGCTCGAGGGATTCTCTCAAAGCTGTACGTCGTTCAAATTCGCCGTCGTCCCCTAGCTTATCCAACAAGAGGTCTCTCTCGGCCTGGTTCCGGGCATGCAAGGTTTCCCGATATTGCTCAGCTAGATGATAGGCGGAACGCTCGGCGCTTCTTAGCATCAAGGGAGTGGCTAGAGGTTGAATATCACGCAGCAATTGAAGAAATTGCTCCCACTGGGATAACGGGTGACCCGGATCCCGGAGTGATAAGAACAACGTAGCTGCGGGCTTGATATCCCAATTGCTTAGGGCTTGCTCTAGACTTTCCCGAAAAGCGGCGAACGTGATTTGATCCTCGCGGTGCTTATCGACTTGATTGACGATAAGATAGGTTGGTTTACCCCATCTAGCCATGCTGCGCAGAAACCGGAAATTCACCTCGGACTGAACATGGTTATAATCGGTTACGTATATAACAACGTCGGCCAGATGAAGCGCGGATTCCGTTGCGGCCCGGTGGGCCCCGTCAGTAGAATCCACGCCGGGCGTATCCACGATTGCCATTCGCTCGCCAAGCAGAGGGATGGGATAGGACACATGAATAGATGTAACTCCTTCTCCATCCACCGCGAAGTCGTGAAGCTTCTCAACGGGAATCTGTCTTGCTGGAAATACGGTGCCTTGGGAGTCGCGGAAAACCGTTTCGGCAGATGGTTCCCCGTTGACGACCGTAACTACGTTAGCGCTAGTCGGAATGGGGGATGCCGGCAGCAGGGTTGCCCCGCAGATCGTATTCACTAACGTGGATTTACCTGCGGAGAAATGTCCGCAGAACGCGACGGTTAATCTTCCGATACGGAGCTTCTCGGATAACTCTAAGTACTTCTCCGCCTGAATGGCGTCCCCATTCTCTGCAGTCCTAGCAGACATCCGTTCAAGAGAATAACGATAATCGGCGATGAGATCCGATGATGATGATGATGATGATGGCTGATTCAAATTCGGAGCACTGATGTCGATCTGACTCACGGGGTTACGCTCCTTTTCTTCAATGCCGCCTTCATGCGGGATTTGCCTTCTTTGCAATGTTCCAGAATCGGACAGAGCTCGCATTTCGGGTTCTGGGCTTTACAATGATACCGTCCGAAGAAAATAAGCCGATGGTGCGTAAGCGTCCACTCGTCCCGAGGAACCTTGCGCATCAGCTTCTTTTCCACTTCCAAGACGGAATCGTCAGCCTTTGCGATTCCCAGCCTCTTCGACACGCGTTCGACGTGCGTATCCACGGCAATCGCCGGTACGTCGAACGCGTTGGACATGACGACGTTGGCCGTTTTCCTTCCGACTCCGGGCAATTCCACGAGATCTTCGTGTCTTGGCGGAATTTCTCCGCCGTGTTTATCGAGGAGGATTCTGCATAACTTCTGGATATTGGCCGCCTTGTTGCGGAAAAGGCCTATTCGGCGTATATCGTTCTCCAGCTCCTCTTGGGGAACGTTCAAGTAATCTTGAGGGCTGCGGTATTTATCGAATAAAGCAGCCGTCACTTTATTGACGGTCTCATCCGTGCATTGCGCGGACAGCAGAACGGCAATCGTTAGCTCGAACGGATTGCGATGGTTCAGCTCGCAATGGGCGTCGGGAAACATGTCCGCCATCGTATCTAGCACATGCCTTATCGTTACGGCGTTCATAGGCTCTCCTTCATAAATCCGAAATTCATAAATAAGTTTACCGGAAGTTTGGTAATGGGGCAATAAGCAGTCTTTTTATGGGAGGAACGAGGGTATCTCCTTCCAGCCGCTTGCTCTCCGCCCATTGCCTTGATGAGATTTAAAGGTGGCAATGGGCTCCAAGAGGCGGACGTAAACTCTTCCAGGAGATACCCTCTTATCCTCTAATTTGACCGCTTTTTTTAGAAGGAATAAAAGCAACCTAAAACCCCCTCCTGGTCAATGACCAGGAGGGGGTTTTCATATTAATTCATATAATTAGTTACCTAGCGATCTCGACTACTTTGCCGCGAAGGATGTAGAGAGAGATGGCGTCATCGTTTCGCAAGTCGGCGAGGCTTAGCGTCGTAGTTCCTTGATGAATGTATGCTGTCGGATGAACAGTAAAGTAGAAATTGGTGTCGGTTAGCGTTTCTTTCTTCACGTTAATCGTTCTGGTATCGATCTCGGCATACCAGAAAATCTTGCGCAAAACCGGAACGATCTGGATCACTACGCGATCGTTCTCGTCCTTGCGGATTTCCACGCGATCATCGGGTTGAACCGTTGTAAGCGAGGATAATACGACATTGTCTCGCATAATTATCGGAGTTGTTCCTACCGGCTTCGTTACTGCAACGCCCAAAGATGTCACGATATCAATCGATGCGTTCGCCGTGTTGACTGACAATACTCTTCCGTAGGTTACGGACACCGCTTTGATTTTGACAGGCGTATTCCCTTGGAAAGTAACATTGAGCAGACTCGCAGAGTTCAATGCGTTCAAGGCAATCGCAGCACCGTTCTCATCCTGCAAAGCGACGGTCGATGCCAGAGTCCACTCCTCAACGACGCCGTCCGCGCGTTTCGCCCGCAGCTTGTTGCCGGTAAGATCGGAGGATACGAACTCGAATTGCGCGTTCTTCTGCACGAGTATCGAGGCCGCTTGATCTTGGAAAGCGTTCAATAACACCGTTACTTGATCTCCGATGCGGATATCCGAGTATGTTTCCGAGTTTTGTCCGTAAATCTCCACAATTGGGCTACTATAACCGATGGTAATATTGTTAGTCGAGTCTATCGCTAATTTCAACGTTTTCGCGGACGTGTTATTTTCCGTCACCGTACCCGAATATTTAGCGATGATGGATACATAAACGACATTCGTACCGCTGTAGCCGATGTTAATCTTTTTCCCCTTTGCGGTGATGAACGGAATTGCCGCGTCTAGCGTAAGCTTAGTCCCATTCAGATCGAAGCGGGTCGACGCGTTTACGTCAAGGTTGTATTTCGTCCCTGCGGCGTCGAAAACGATCAATGTCTTCGCATCTACCACGTAACTGTTAATCGTTGCAGCTACCAAGGATTTAACGGTTCTTCCGGTTACTGTGATTAATGATACTTTGCCGCTGTCGTTCAGGGTTAAGGTAACTGCATCGCCTTTATATAGATCGTCTAACGTCGGTTCTGCGAATCCGTCGATTTTAACCGCGACATTATCGGCTAAGTATTCCGCTTCAAGATTGTTGTTTAGAGTGAATTGGATCGTTTTGTCTGTCTTATCGATTGCATTCAATACTCCCGAAATAGTCGATTTCTGGGATTTCGTGACGACGATGCTAGTTACCGATCCTGTCTTTACCTCGTAGGAGATTGTGTCCCCAACCTTCATATCCTCGGATGCAATGTTGACGCCGTCTTTTTTGATAATGGCATTAACGTTTACCGCGAGGCTTTCAATGTTGCCCGTAACGGAATCCTTCACCTGCAGCGAATGGGTGGCGGAATTCCACGATGAAACAGTTCCCGCACCTGACTTATTCGTTACGGACTGCTTCACTGCCACGGAAACGATCTTGCCGTCCGTTCTAACGGCGTCTACTAATATTTTCACATTTACGTTCACTGGCAAGTCAGACAATGCCACTGCTTGACCGTTTGAATCCGTGATCGCGGGGAGATGCTGCGGATCGTAATAGTAATAATTCGAATCTTCCCCAATCAAAACAGTTAAGCGGTTGAGCGAAGTGGATACGCGAGTCAGAGTACCCTCGTAAGTTTTCACCTTAGCCGTTTCGTTCGTCTGTTCGACGTATCCGATGCTTCCATCGCTATAGCTAACTAAAAAAACTTCTCCATACTGCTTCAGATTAGAAAGGGCTGTAATCTGATCAGATCCGAATCCGTAGATAGAAGCGTTTGGGGACAGCTTATAATCCTTAACAACGCCGTCCGAATGAAGCAGCGTCATTTGAGTTGCGGAAGAGGAAAGCAGGACTCCGTTGACTTGTCCGGAATACGCCACTTCGATTTTCGATTCGGCGCGACTGAACAAAGTAGATGCCATCTCGCGTGTTACGGAAGCTAGCGGATCGAACTTCGTAGCCGTTACGCCCGTTACGAGTCCCGAGGACACGGCTACGTTTACGTAGCCTTTAAGTTTTACGTCGATTTTCGCGTCATCGCCGAAAGAAGTCGCTTGCGCGCTCGCGAGCTTGGCTTCCGCATCCTTGCCGATCGCGCGAACGAGCAACCTCGTCATCCATTCCCTCGTCGCCGGACTCTTGCCCCATTCTTTGCCCTGTTCCTTCTCGGCAAGCGCAACTTCTTCGTCTATCATTAGAATCTTCTTCTGAACGGCTAACTTTATGTAAGGTTTGTAGTCCTCTTTAATGACTAATGAACTTGGAAATACGAGCACATCCGATAGTTTGACCTCGTCTGCGACTCCCATGAATCTTAGCGCGATGATCACCGCTTCTTGTCTCGTTACGGCATTGCTCGGGTTAAATTTCCCGTTCGTACCGCCTTTCAGAATTCCCTGCAAAGCCAGCTTCGTAATATGCTTCTCCGCCCAATGGTTCGCTTTCACGTCGCTAAAAGGCGATGCTGCGGAAACGGTAGACGTTGACCATGTCATTCCCGTCCATAATAAAGAAGCTGCTACCATACCGGAAACCCATTTAGAACCTGTTTTCATTGAACGATTGTCCCCTCTCCCGTAATACACGTATACCGGCCCCCAGAGAGGGCCGGATGACTTAAGTTAATTTCAACTGTTGCATAATTCCCGTAGCAATGGCTTGCGCGACCCGATTCTGGAAATCGTCGGTCCACATTTGAGGTTCGTCGATCTTGCTGGATAAGTAACCCGCTTCTATCAATACCGCGGGCATTTTAGTTTCTCTTGTTACCGCAAAGCTTCGCTGGCGAACGCCATTATCCTTGAGTCCTGTTGCCTGGACCAAAAGCGAATGCATCAGATCAGCAAACGCCTTACTATCGGCTCGGGTATAATAGGTCTCCGTACCGTTCGTCGAGGATGTAAAGCTATTCGCATGAACCGAGACGAATAGATCAGCCTGGATGGAATTCGCGAGATTGTACCTGTCGGACAAGGAAGGGAACGAATCCCCTGAACGGGTAAGCACGAGCTTGAGCCGCTCATCAATGGCAAGAATAGCTTGTACCTTCAGAATGACGGATAGGTTAAAGGTTTTCTCTGCCTTCTTGGAGATGCTGATCGCTCCAGGATCGCTTCCGCCGTGTCCGGCATCCAGCACGACCGTGAATAACGATTTGTCCGGCAGCGGTTTCTTCAAGATGAATCTAAGTTCCCCAATGGTTGGATCATTCAAGACTTCATAATCCCATGCCTGATTGAGATCAAGAACGAATCGAGGAGATTTAACCGCATCGCCGAACATCGAATAGCGAACGGATTTCAGAGCCTCATGTTCCGTAACCAAAAGACTTCCTTCCTTCATCGTCGTAAAATCGACCAATGGAAGGAATGTATCCGCGTATTTCGTGTTCGGTATATCAATAACGATTCGTTGCGGGTTATCCAGCTTAAAATGCGAAGGAGCGATTAACCCGTCGTATTTCAGAACGACGGAATCCGTTTCATATCGAACTTCATACAATGTCCCTGTCACGTCGACGGGCGGATTCGGCGTGACAGGAGGAACTTCGCTCCCATCGCCGTTGCCTTCTCCCTCTTCCGGATCGACGATGCCGATCAAACCGCCATCGGGCGGCGTAGTATCCGATCCGTCGTTATTTCCGTCTTCATTATCGTCGGATGAAAATAAAAAGGCCGATTTACTTTGATTGTCCCAGAAAACTTGAACGCCGAGCGAGTCGCCAAGGAATCTAAGAGGTATAAGTATGTTATTGGATTTCAATGTAGGCGGCAATACCATCTGTTGAGGCATGCTATCGAGATAGGCCGTAGGCTTGTCCAACGTCATGACAAGCTTCTTCTTGCTATTCGACACCGTAACCTGTTTTTTGTTATTGTCGTAATCCACCTTATAGCCGAGGCTCTCGGTCGCGATCCGAACGGGAATCATTACCGACTTATCCATAACTATCGGCGGTACTTTAGGCTGCAAAGCTTTACCGTCCAGAATAAGCTTGGGGATCATTGCTTCCGACTTAGCGGCGTTAACGATACCCGCACTCAGGAACAGCATGCTAGCGACGACGAACAACAAGGACAACCACTTCTTCATGCTTCACCTCGATGTAAAAAAAGATTTGAGAACGGTGCCGAAATATGTAATAACCAAGCGGCTTGTTCACGAATCATTAGACGCATGTCACGTAGAAAAGTTGCGTAATAGAGGAAAAAAAGACCCATTGTCCCGATTTTTGCCGAATCGGGGCCATTGGGTCTTATTCGCTTCTTTAAATTCCAATTTCTTTTAAGCTGTAGCTCCTGCTGCGCGCTTCGCTTCATAAGCGGTAATCGCGGCTTCATGCTGCAGCGTAAGACCGATATCATCAAGCCCTTGAAGCAAGAATTGACGGCGATGCTCGTCTAATTCGAACGGAATGTTCAGGCCCTCTCCGTCGGTGATCGTTTTGTTCTCCAGATCTACATTCAGCTTGTAGCCTTCCGTTGCGTTCGTGCGGTTGAACAGGTCATCCACTTGCTCTTCGCTCAGCTTAATTGGCAGGATGCCGTTCTTAAAGCAGTTATTATAGAAAATATCCGCGAACGAAGGAGCGATAATGCAGCGGAAGCCGTAGTCCATAATCGCCCAAGGAGCATGCTCGCGGGACGATCCGCAGCCGAAGTTGGCGCGGGACAACAAGACGGAAGCGCCTTGATAGCGAGGTTTGTTTAGGTTGAATTCGGGAATGACGTTGCCTTGCTCATCCCATCTCCATTCGAAGAACAGAAATTGGCCGAACCCGCTTCTCTCGATTCTTTTCAGAAATTGCTTAGGAATAATAGCGTCCGTATCTACGTTAACCCGGTCAACAGGGGCGACCAGTCCGTTTAACTTTACAAATGGTTCCATGTTAGTTGATCCTCCTCTTACGCCTTCACTTCGGATTTGAAATCCCATGTACGAACATCGACGAAACGGCCTTGTACGGCAGCCGCCGCTGCCATTTCCGGCGACACGAGATGGGTGCGTCCGCCGCGGCCCTGACGACCCTCGAAGTTGCGATTGGAAGTCGACGCGCAGCGTTGGCCCGGCTTAAGAACGTCCGGATTCATTGCTAAACACATGCTGCATCCCGCATCGCGCCACTCGAAACCGGCTTCGGTAAATACTTTATCCAAGCCTTCCTTCTCCGCTTGGATCTTGACGCGACCGGAACCCGGAACGACGATCGCCGTGACTCTAGGGCTGACTTTATGGCCGCGCGCGACGGATGCCGCAGCTCTCAAGTCTTCGATGCGTCCGTTAGTGCAAGATCCGATAAACACGTAATCGATCTCGATGTCCGTCATCGGAGTGCCCGGCTTCAGATCCATGTATTCCAGCGCGTTAGCGGCCGCTTTGCGCTCGTTCTCCGTAGGAAGGTTCTCCGGTACAGGCACGGAAGAGGTGATGCCCGTTCCCATGCCTGGGCTTGTGCCCCAAGTCACTTGAGGAATCAAGGAATCCACGTCGAAATCGAGAACGGAATCGAACTCTGCCCCGTCGTCAGTACACAATGCTTTCCATTGTTCGACCGCAGCGTCGAATGCAGCGCCTTGAGGAGCGTATTCGCGACCGCGCAAGTATTCGAACGTCGTCTCGTCCGGAGCGATCAATCCGGCGCGGGCGCCGGCTTCGATAGACATGTTGCAGACGGTCATCCGTTCTTCCATCGTCAAGGAGCGAATCGCTTCGCCCGTATACTCCATGACGTAGCCTGTTCCGAAGTCCGTGCCATACTTCGCGATCAAGCCAAGGATCATATCTTTCGCGGTAATGCCCGGCTTGCGTTTGCCGTTGAAGCGAATGACCATCGTCTTCGCTTTCGATTGCTGCAAGCATTGCGTAGCCAGAACGTGTTCTACTTCGCTCGTGCCGATTCCGAATGCAAGAGCTCCGAAAGCGCCATGAGTGGAAGTGTGGCTGTCGCCGCATACGATCGTTTTACCCGGATGGGTCAAGCCCAGCTCCGGCCCCATAACGTGCACGACGCCCTGGTCGATCGTGTTCAAATCGTAAAGCTTCACGCCGAATTCGCGGCAATTTTCCGTTAAAGTATCCACCTGCTGCTTGGAGATCGGATCGGAGATATTAAAGCGGTCTTTCGTAGGAACATTGTGATCCATCGTTGCGAATGTAAGGTCGGGACGTCTTACCTTGCGTCCGGTAAGGCGCAAGCCTTCGAACGCTTGCGGAGACGTAACTTCGTGAACCAGGTGAAGGTCGATGTAAAGAATGCTAGGCTTTTCTTCTCCAGCGACGATGACGTGGTTATTCCAAATTTTCTCGAACATGGTTTGCTTGCTCATCTGACTGTTCACCCCAATAGGACTTCTTTTAATTTGACCCTATCTTAGCATTTATTCTTTCATTGTTCCAAGATATAATATCTATAAGGTTAATAGTTCAAGACTATGAAGCGGAGGCAAAGCAAATCTATGGAATTTCGCCAGCTGTTATATACGATCCAAATCGCAACCGAGAGGAACTTCTCCCGGGCCGCGGAGAAACTGCATATTGCCCAGCCATCTCTCAGCCAGCAACTGTCCAAGCTTGAGAAAGAATTAGGAGTCCTCCTGTTCAAGCGAAGCACGAACTCCGTAGAGCTTACTTACGCAGGTTCCGTCTTCGTGGACAAGGCCCAGCAGATTGTCGACATGGCAGATCAACTCCGGAGGGAAATGGAAGACATCGCGGATATGCGTAAAGGACGTTTAGTCGTAGGCAGCTTGCCGATGACCGGCGCACACGTGTTGCCTTACGTGCTTCCCGTCTTTCGCGAAGCATATCCCGATATCGAGGTCGTGCTGATCGAAGAATCCACCAAGCGGTTGGAACAACTCACGGCGAGCGGCGGCACGGACGTCAGCCTGTTGACGCTTCCCCTCGAGGAACCTTCCTTGGCATATCAACCGCTTATCGAAGAAGAAATATGCCTTGCCGTTCCTCCTGACCACCCTTATGCTACCTCAGGCCGGACAACTGCCGTCCGCATCTCGGAGTTGAAAGACGAGCCATTCGTTCTGCTTAAGAAAGGCCAAGGATTTCGGGCGATCGCCCATAATTTGTGCCAGTTAGCGGGCTTCGTCCCCCGGGTCGTATTCGAAAGCGGGAATATCAATACCGTGCAATCGCTTGTTGCAGCAGGCATGGGTATTGCCTTCGTGCCGAAGATGATGACGCAAGCGGAGTGGCATGGCCGCGCTCCGGTCTACTTGACTCTTGAAGGCCGACCGGCAAGAACGCTGGTAATCGCTTACCGCAAAGGCCGTTATCTTTCCAATGCGGCCGAAGCCTTTATCTCCACCTTCCGCGAGACCATTATCCCCATTAGTAAATAGCAGCATTTTGTTCTCAATTATCGTAAATCGCCGGCCTGCGGTCCGCAAAAACCGGAATCCGGCCTCTCACTTCGTCGACAAGACCCAGATCGACTTCGGCGGAGAGAATGGCCTCTTCCTCTCCTGCTTCGGCGAGCACCTCGCCCCAAGGGTCGATCACCATGGAGTGACCGAAGAAATTCGTTCCGCCGCTCTCTCCCACCGTATTGCAGGATACGACGTACATTTGATTCTCGATCGCCCGCGCCTGCAGCAACGTCCGCCAATGATGCAAGCGGGGATGCGGCCACTCCGCGGGAACGAACAGGATTTTAGCTCCCTCGAGCGCAAGCTTGCGGGCAAGCTCGGGAAAACGGATATCGTAACAGATCATAACGGCCGCGGGAAGTCCTTCAAGGTCGAAGCTGCCTGGCCTATCCCCGGATTCCAGATGCAAATGCTCGTTCATGAGCTGAAAGAGATGAATCTTGCTATATTCCGATATTTCGGCCCCGGTCCGGTCGAAGACGTGAACGGTATTCGTTACCGTCCCCCCTCTCGACTGCGCGATAGAGCCGGCAAGCACGTTAACCTCATGCTTTCGGCAAAATTCTGAGATAACTTCCTTCGTACGCGCCCCGTCCGGATCCGCCAATGACTTGATTTCCGTTAATGCGTAACCGGTATTCCACATTTCCGGCAGAACGATGAGATCAGGTTTCGGAGCAAGCGCCGCCGCTTCTTCTAACCGGGATAGCATTTTCGCGAAATTCGCTTCGGGATTGCCCGCTTCGATATTCATCTGTACCAGCGCGAGACGCAATGGCGTTGACATAAAGATCACTCCTACAATATAACGTACCTCTTTGTTACCTATCGTACTTCATCGCACCCTGCTCGAGCAACGTCCGTTTCATTTTTCACAATTCCGACCAAATCACCCCGAATTTTCGCAAATGGTGCATTTCATCCGTTGCCGAGCCCGTTTCATTATGCTACATTCATCCTATCCCAAGTATGACGGAGCGTGAAGATTTCGCATGACCTTTACCATTACGCCAGCCAAACGGCTCCAAACTTTACCCGAACAATTTTTCGCCGCGCTGGTAGCCAAAGCCAATGCGCGCGCGGCCACCGGCCGCGACGTGATTAACCTGGGGCAAGGCAATCCCGACTTGCCGACCCCGTCCACGATCGTCGATCGACTAAAGAATGCCGCCGAGAACCCTAAATATCACAAATATCCGCCCTTCCGCGGATTCCCTTTTCTTAAAGAAGCCGTCGTTCAACGTTATAAAGAAGATTATGGCGTAGATTTGAACCCCGAGACCGAGGTTGCCGTTCTGTTCGGAGGCAAATCCGGCTTAATTGAAATCAGCCAATGCTTGCTCAACCCCGGTGACACGTGCCTTGTTCCTGATCCGGGTTATCCCGATTACTGGTCCGGCGTCGCGCTTGCGGGAGCCGAAATGGCGTTCATGCCTCTGAGGGAGGAGAAAGAGTTTCTTCCCGATTACGACGCGATTTCTTCGAGTGACCTCGAACGAGCCAAGCTTATGTTCCTCAACTACCCGAACAATCCGACTTCGGCGGTTGCGAACGCGGAATTCTACGAGCAGACGGTTGCTTTTGCCAAGAAGAACGGAATCGTCGTAGCGAGCGATTTCGCTTACGGCGCCATAGGTTTTGACGGGAATCGTCCAATTAGTTTCTTGGAAACGCCGGGTGCCAAGGAAGTCGGAATCGAGTTCTATACGCTATCCAAAACCTACAACATGGCAGGCTGGCGCGTCGGGTTTGCTCTTGGCAACCCGGAAATCGTCGAAATGATCAATCTCATTCAAGATCATATGTATTGCAGCCTATTCGGAGGAATTCAGGAGGCGGCCTCGGAAGCTTTGACCGGTCCGCAGCAATCGGTTCGCGAGCTCGTGTCTATTTACGAGAGCAGACGTAACGCGTTATACGAGGCGTTGGACGAAATCGGTTGGAAAGCAAACAAGCCCGCGGGCTCCTTCTTCTGCTGGCTTCCGGTTCCGGAAGGACACACATCGATGTCCTTTGCCGACCTGCTGCTCGAGAAAGCGGACGTCGTCGTGGCTCCGGGCTCCGGCTTCGGCGCTCACGGGGAAGGCTATGTCAGGCTTGGCTTGCTGACGACGGAAGACCGATTGCGCGAAGTAGCGGCGAGAATAGGTCGGTTAGGACTATTCTGAGGATGCTTTCCGACGTCATCCGTTCCTTTACAACCCTTATGACGCATGGTATTCTTAGGATAATTCAGCGCCGATCGGAATTCGGCGCATCCATATGAACGCATTGACGGGAAACGAAGCGGATCCGGACATGACCAGAGAGTAAATTTCCAGGCTGAGAGAATTTACCTTGTCCCCTGCCTCCCCCATCCCCGAGCGGACGGCGATGAGCCGCACAGTACCTGCTGTTATCAGGATCATGAGAGGACGGATGCCTCTGTTTACAGGCGCCGTCAACGAAGGTGGTACCACGGAAGCTAAGCTTTCGTCCTTTGCAGAGGACGGGAGTTTTTTTTATGCGATCAGACAGTTTTCGAATTTGTCTCGATAAGGGGTGAAATCATGGGTAAACGTATTGTCGTGAAAATCGGAAGCAGCTCCCTCACCTCCGAGGAGGGCGGGCTTAACCGGGAACGGGTACGCTTCTTCGCAAACGAGATCGTCGCTTTGCATGCTTCCGGCCATCAAGTTCTGCTCGTCACCTCGGGGGCGATCGCGGCCGGCTTCCGGCGTCTTGGTTATGCGACGAGGCCGAAGCTCGTTCACGAGAAACAAGCTGCGGCGGCGGTTGGCCAAGCGCTGCTAATGGAAGCCTACCAAGAAGCGTTCTCGAATCGGGAGATCGCCGTAGCGCAGCTCTTATTGACGCGGCCCGATTTCAGCAACCGCAGCCGGGCTCAGAATGCGCATCGAACGATCGAGGAACTGCTGAAGCAAGGCGCGGTCCCAATTATTAACGAAAATGATACCGTTGCGGTCAACGAGATCAAATTCGGCGACAATGATTCCTTGTCCGCGCTAGTCGCGAATCTAGTTAAAGCCGATGGATTGTATATCCTTACCGACATGGACGGCGTTTACACCGGCGATCCCCGTAAAACGCCCGATGCGGTGCGCATCGAACGCGTAGAAGTTCTATCGGAAGAGTTATACAGGGTAGCAGGCGGCGCTGGATCGACAGTAGGTACAGGCGGCATGCGTTCCAAGATCGAAGCCGCGCGAATCGCCATGCAAGGCGGCGTTCCCCTGTTCGTCGGCCGAGTATCGGAACACGGAGATCTTGGAGCGGCTGTAGCCGGGAGCGGCAAGGGTACTTATTTCACCTCCTCTCTCCATTCCTTATCCGCGAAGAAGCACTGGGTCGGCTTCCTCTCGGTTCCCCAAGGTCGAATCATCCTCGATTCGGGTGCCGAGGAAGCTTTATTGAATAAGGGCCGCAGCCTGCTTCCAATAGGAATCACTTCCGCTGAAGGGGACTTTCACCCCGGAGATGTGATTGAAGTCGTCAATAGGGACGGACGAATCCTAGGCAGAGGCGTTACCAATTATTCATCGTGGCAAATTAAAGCCGTAGCCGGATTGTCCAGCGAGGAAGCATTGAAACGCGTAGACGTCGTCCGGGTGGAAGTCGTTCATCGGGATGAATGGGTTGCATCAACTATCGTCAAGGAGGTCAGTACTCATGAGTGAGGTTATCCATAAAGCCAGAGCCGCCAAAGAAGCCGCTGCCGTACTTAACCGACTGACTTCAGCGGAGAAAGATAATGCATTGCTGCTAATGGCAGATGCGCTTATAACCCAGCAGGAGCAAATTCTCGCAGCCAACGAAGAGGATCTCGCGCGCGGAAGAGAGCTCGGCACGTCCGCTTCCCTTTTGGATCGGTTAAAGCTGACGCCTGCGCGATTGAAGGACATTTCCGACGCGGTAAAGCAAATCGTAGAGTTGCCTGATCCCGTTGGCGACTTGCTTGAAACTTATCATCGCCCTAACGGATTATTCATAGAGAAACGGAGAGTACCGCTTGGCGTTATCGGAATTATTTATGAAGCCAGACCTAACGTAACCGTGGATGCCGCGACGTTATGCTTGAAATCCGGCAATTCGGCCGTCCTGCGCGGCGGGTCTGCCGCGATATCCTCCAACCGCAGCATCATCGCGGTTCTGCGGGAAGCTCTATCCCGCTCTGTCATTCCCGCGGACGCCCTGCAACTTATTGAAGATGCCAACCGCAGCTCCGTAGACGAAATGCTTGAGCTTAATGGCTTATTGGACGTGATCATTCCGAGGGGCGGCGCTTCCCTGATTCAGAACGTCGTTCAGAACGCGACCGTCCCCGTCATCGAAACGGGAGCCGGAATCTGTCATACTTATATCGACGAAAGCGGCGATTATGCGATGGCGGAAGCAATCGCGGTCAATGCTAAAGCGCAACGTCCATCCGTCTGTAACTCCATGGAGACGTTGCTGGTCCATGAAACGTTCGCACGGAAGCATCTTGGCGCGATGGCCGGGAAATTCCGCGAGGTCCATGTCGAGCTTAGAGGTTGCGATATCACGAAGGAAATCGTTCCATGGGCGAATTCTGCAACCGAGGAAGATTACGCGACGGAATATAACGACTATATCCTGAACGTCAAAGTCGTAGGAAATTTAGACGAAGCTCTAAGCCATATCCAACGTTATGGCACGAAGCACTCGGAATGCATCGTGACCGAAACCGTTAATCATGCCGAACGTTTTCTTCAGGAGGTCGACGCGGCCGCCGTATATCACAACGCCTCTACCCGTTTCACGGACGGATTCGAATTCGGCTTCGGCGCTGAAATCGGCATCAGCACGCAGAAGCTTCACGCGCGCGGCCCGATGGGTCTCCCTGCTCTCACCTCAACGAAATACCGGGTCGTAGGCTCGGGTCAAATCCGATCATAGGAGTGTGATTAACATGTCCGATTCCCTAACCTCTTCTCTAGGAGGCATTACCCTAAGTTTCTACGGCGCAGGATCTATGGCCGAAGCGATATTGCGGGGGCTAATTGAAACTCGATTAACCACTCCTAAGAATATTTCGGTGTTGAACCGCCAGAACACGGATCGTTTGCTTCAGCTCGAGCAGCAATACGGCGTCGTACCCGCTGCGACCGAAGGATTGAGGCACGAAGCGTTGGCCTCTGCTGATATTATCATTCTTGGTATGAAACCAAAGGATTCCGCGAATGCCATTCTAGCGATGAAGCCTTTCATTCGTCCGGAGCAGCTCATTGTTTCCGCCATAGCCGGTCTTTCGATCGCCACGATACAGCAGTTGCTAGGCAACAAACAGCCTATCGTTCGCACGATGCCCAACACCTCAAGCACGATTGGATTAGGGGCGACGGGCATCAGTTTTTCTAACTCAGTAACCGCCGGACAACGCGAGATGACCCTTGCAATATTCGGCGCCATCGGCATGACGGCCGTCGTCGAAGAACCTCTTATCGAAGCCGTTAACGGAGTCTCCGGCAGCGGTCCGGCATACGTTTATTATCTTATGGAAGCGATGATAAATGCAGGCGTTCAGCTAGGTCTGTCACCGGATGCGGCAAAGGAGCTTACCGTACAGACCGTTAGGGGCGCCGCGGAGATGGTCTCCGCTACCGGCGAGAATCCTGGCGATCTCCGCCGCAAAGTTACGTCTCCTAATGGGACGACGCAAGCCGCCATTGAGACACTGGATCAATTCGCTTTTCAAGAGGCCGTAAACAAAGCGATACTGCGTTGCGCGGAAAGAGCGCGGGAGATGGGCGAAGCGATTCGCGCCGAAGCGGTTAACGCATAATCAAGAAAGAAGGTCGTATCCGATTGAACAACTCCTATAGCCATGCCACATACCGACTCTATGACGATAAAGCCGATTTTCAGAAGAAAGCCGAAAGTATAGCGGTCGGTCTAACCGTAGGAAGTTGGACTGAGCTGCCTGAAGCGGCTAAAGAGCAAATGCAGAAGCATCTAGGTAAGGTTGTTTCCGTGCTTGTCCATGAACCCGAAGGAGCGGCTCCCGGCGAACGCTGCGCCGATATAACGATTGCGTACCCGGACGCAAATTTCAGCAGAGACATCCCTGCATTCTTGGTGACCGCTTTCGGAAAGCTCTCGATGGACGGCAGGATCAAGCTGATAGACATGGAGCCGTCGACCGATTTCCTAAGCGCTTTCCCCGGACCGAAATTCGGCGTGCAAGGCGTTCGCGATATTCTTGGCGTCCATGATCGTCCGCTTGTCATGAGTATTTTCAAATCCGTAATCGGCCACGACCTGGACAACCTTCGCGAACAGTTCCTGCAGCAGGCGCTAGGCGGTGTAGATCTCATTAAAGATGATGAGATTTTATTCGAGAACCCGCTTACGCCGCTGGAACAACGGGTCGAAGCTTGCATAAGCGCCGCTCGCGAGGCTGAGCAAGCGACCGGTCAGAAGCTGCTCTATTTCACGAATTTAACCGGTTCCACCTTTCAACTCAAAGCGAACGCCAAGCGCGCGATCGCTGCGGGTGCGAACGGTTTGCTGTTCAATGTGCTCGCATACGGCTTTGATGTGTTGGCGGAGCTCGCCGCTGATCCGGAGATTAACGTCCCGATTGCCGCTCATCCCGCTATGGCAGGTGCTATGTATCCTTCTCTCCATCACGGTATATCCGCGCCGCTCTTGCTGGGTAAGCTAATGAGAATCGCCGGAGCGGATTTGTCCTTGTTCCCATCTCCTTACGGCTCAGTCGTAATGCCTAAGGCTGAGAACCTGGCCGTCATGGAAGCCCTATTAACCCCTGCTCTTCCGCAGAAACCGGCTTTCCCCGTACCATCCGCGGGCATTCACCAGGGACTCGTACCTTTGATCATGGGAGATTTCGGACCGGAAGTCGTCGTGAACGCCGGAGGCGGCGTGCATGGCCATCCAGGCGGATCCGCGGCGGGCGGCCGCGCGTTCCGGCAAGCGGTGGACGCCGTTAGAAGCGGCTTCACTCTTGAGGATTACGCACAAACGCATGAGGAATTACGCATTGCTATAGAACGCTGGGGGGTACGCACATCTTGAGCCATACGACATCGCAGTTCCCGCGTCCGCCCGTCTTATTCTGCGACTTTGACGGTACGATCACTCTAAGCGATAACATTGTCGCAGTCATGAAACATTTTAATCCTCCGGGCTGGGAAAGCATCGTCCGCGAAATTATTAGCGAGAGCAAGACTATCCAACAAGGCGTTGGGGAAATGTTCGCCCTTCTGCCTTCTTCGATGCAAGATGAGGTCACTTCTTATATTCTGAATTCCGCAGGTATCCGCGACGGATTTCCGGAACTGCTGGAATGGTGCAAGAAGCATGAGGTTCCCTTCTATGTAACAAGCGGAGGAATCGATTTCTTCGTCTATCCTTTGTTGGCTCCGTACGGGATTCCCGCAGATCACATCTATTGCAATGGCAGCGACTTCAGCGGCGAGAATATCGCGATTACCTGGCCGCATTCTTGCGACGGGGAGTGCGATAACGGGTGCGGCATGTGCAAGACGGCCGTCATTCGCCGGTTTCCGAAAGACAGCTATTATCGTATATTGATCGGAGATAGCGTTACCGATTTCGCAGGGGCTAAGCTTGTAGATCTCGTGTTCTCCCGGTCGCACTTAACGGACAAATGCCAGGAGCTCGGCCTTCCGCATATTCCATTCGAGACTTTCCACGATATTATTCGCCATCTAGACCTAGGAGGCCGACAATCATGAGCTTTGCCAACATTACTAAGGAACAAAAACAATTAGTACTGGGACAATTAACGGCCATTAAGTCCGATTTCGCGTCACGCGGCTTCTTCCCCGGCACGAGCGGGAATTTATCCATGCGCGTCGGTCCTTATTCGCAAGAAGAGTTCTATTTCGCGGTAACGGCAAGCGGCAAGGATAAGTCCAAATCGACGCCCGAAGACTTCCTGTTCGTCGACCGGAACGGCAAGCCTTGCGAATCCACCTCGCTTAAGCCTTCCGCTGAAACCGTCATTCATAACGAAATCTACCGCTTAACCGGCTGCGGCGCCATTTTTCATATCCACTCCGTCTATAACAGCTTAGTATCGGAATGGTTTTGGGAGCGCCGGGCGGTGCCCGTCAAGGGCGTAGAGCTTATCAAGGGTTTGAATATTTGGGAAGAAGACGCCGCTATCGACATCCCGATTCTATCTAATTTCGCGGACGTTCCTCGTATCGTTCCCGAAATCCCGGAACGCTTAAATAGCCGTATCCCAGGCATACTCCTTCGCAATCACGGGATTTACGCTTGGGGACGCGATGCATTCGAGGCCAAGCGTCATTTGGAAGCTTTCGAATTTCTATTCGAGTACGTTTATCGCTGGGAATTGCTCCGCAATCGCAAATAACCTAAGTTCACATTTAAGACCCACTCTGCAACCCGCCCCCACGGCAGGTTATAGAGTGGATTTTCATATTGGGACATATTTCGATATCCAACTCACCCAGTAAAACAACAGTATTAATGTAACCACTACCGTAGGCGGTATAACAATGAATGTGACGCGCGTGTATTCCTTCCAACCAATCTTTACTTTGTGCTGGCGAAGGATGTGAATCCAGATCAAGGAAGCAAGCGTTCCAATGGGAAGCAGGAGCGAGCCGACATCGCTGCCGATTACGTTGGCCAGATAAGCTACCTTTAAGGAAATCGGATCCAAGTTCATGTCGGTTAGGGTCAGAGTTCCGATCATCAACGCGGGATGATTATTGAATAGGGAAGATAATAAAGTCATTAACCCCCCCATGAGCAAGCTTGCGTTAAGCAAATTTCCGCTAACGATAGGACGAAATATGTCGACTAACCATTCCGTCAGACCAATGTTGTGAAGGCCGTAAATGACGACGTACATTCCGAAAGCAAACACGAAAATCGACCAAGGAGTCTTTCTAAGAATATCGACGGGCGTTATCTTCATGAAGAACCATCGCCACCCAAGCAGTAACGCCGATCCGGTTACGGCTACCCACTCCACCGGAATTCCTAAATACGAAGCAACGAAAAGACTAACGCGCACCGAGAAAACAAAAATAAAAATATTTCGCATAAGCCGATTTCTTATCAGGCGATCCTCTTTGGATAGCTGCGGCCTCAGCGGATGGTGCCTGGGATGGCTTAAACCATACCCGATGAGCGGAAGCTTTCGGGGAATATCCTTTTGCGTAACCAGGAACAACAACCCGAATAATAGAAATAACCCTAAGGTCGCCGGAACGAACATCAGCAACGATTGCATGTAAAGATCCATTCCGACGATTTTCAGCGCGATCAGGTTTACGATGTTGCTTACCCCTATAGGGGCGCTCGAAGCCGTCGCGATTAAAGCTCCCGATAGAAGATAGGGGATTTTCTGATCATTTTTGAGCCCGAAATTATTTAGCACGATGATCAATATGGGTGTCGTAATCAAGATGCTTCCATCATTGTTGAAGAATAGGGTCATAAGAAAACAGAGCAGGTTCACATAGCCGAAAAGCCTATAACCCGAGCCTTTGGCTTTAGCTGCCAAGCCTTCCGCGGCCCAGTAGAAAAACCCAATGCTTTCCAGCACCATTGCGATAACAATAGTCGAGATAATCGTTATCGCCGCTCCGCTTATCGTCTGCGTAATCGTTGATATATCGTCAAACGACACGCTGCCGATAAGCAAGACGAGTAACGCTCCTCCTATGGCCGGAATGTATTCTTGCAGCCCCTTGGGGCGCCACATAATGAGTAACGACACGAATAAAAAGGTTATGATCGTTAGGCTTACGACGACGGGTCCATGCAATTTTGTCACCCCTAATGTAGCTCAAGTAAAGATTCCTTCGCGTGAATTATTCGTTCACGGAATATTTAACGGATTTATGCGCTGGTATTGGTCCCGAAGCCTGAATGTCCTCAAACCCTTTAAAGTGCGTCACGACTTGCTTTATAGACTTCACTTCCAACTCCGCCCCTAACTCCGCAGAGGGCTTAATCAAGTAATAAACTCCGATGGCGGAAGGTATTATGATTAAAAATAATAAAAGAAGCATCCGAATCTCCCCCCTTCCTTTCAACAAGCCTCCCGAACAATCATCATTAGAGGTTGTCTATAATGCATGTTTATGAGGGGGGGGACGATACGGTTCTAATGACGATGCCCCTTTAATGCACAAATGTTCATCTGTACGCGAGACGATTGTCTTTAGGACAAGACAAAAAACCCGCCGGATTAGGCGGGTTTACGATTACTATGAGGTTAGATCTATTCTCCGGCTTTAGCGGCCTGTACGGAATTTCTGGGTATGAAGCCGGGCTTCCTCGACGTTAGTAACGCGATTACGGCTCCATTCCAGTAGAATTCGGTCTATATAGCGGAAATGAAGCTTTCCGGCGAAAACCGATTCCTTAAGCGCGAAACGAATAAGCTCATCGGCATATTGATCCTGGTCTAACCAGCCGTTAATCGTCTCGTATTCCATCGGCGTAAGCGGTCGTCCGAATTCTTGCTCGAATAATAGAAATAGGTTATGAGTTCCTGCGTTCGGAGCCGGCGTAACCCGTGATGGCTCTTGCGCGCGCGTTTGCGGGTTCGGATTAGTATCGGCTTCTTCGCTTAAACCGCTGCCTCTTAAAGGAAGCTCGCCCGCGGCTAACAACGTCCCGATCTTCTGGAACAATCCGGAAAGATTATATTTCTCCGACTGTACTCCCGACTGCGAGTCGTACACTTCATCAATGGTGATGAATCCCTGCTTCATCAGCTTCTGCAGCGTTTGCCCGACAAGCCCCGGAGAACATCCTAACCTTTCCTGAAGCTGTTCGATCATGGGGAATTCATTCTGCTCCGATTGGCGGAAAGCGATAAGATGCAACAGAAGCATCCCTTCCGTATCGTTCAACTTAAGCGCCCGATAAGTGCGAAGAAAAGCGTATGGAATGCTGACGGCCCCATCCATATAAGCCTCCGCCATTCCCTTTGCAAGCGAGTTGCGATCGTTCATCCCTAGAATCCACCTTCTTTCTTCACCCTAAAGAAACACGTTACGGGTACAAACGATATAACGTGCGAGGGAAAGCAATCGTCTCGCGAACATGATCCAATCCGCATATCCATGCGACCGCTCTTTCCAATCCCAAGCCGAAGCCGGAGTGCGGAACCGATCCGTATCGGCGTAGATCCATGTACCAACCGTAAGCTTCCTCGGTCAGTTCGTGCTCCGCGAAGCGTTGTTCAAGCAACTCCGGGTCGTCGATCCTCTGAGAGCCTCCGATGATCTCTCCGTAGCCCTCCGGCGCGATCATGTCCGCGCACAGAACAACCTCCGGACGATTCGGATCCGGCTTCATGTAGAAAGCTTTAAAGCTCGCCGGATAGTGGGTAATGAATACCGGGCGGTCGAATTTCTCCGCGATCGCCGTCTCATGCGGAGCTCCGAAGTCTTCTCCCCATGGCAACTCCATGCCGATTTCCTTCAGCAAGTCGAGTGCTTCGTCATAAGTAATACGCGGGAACGGCGGAAGTACGCGCTCCAATGCCGCAACATCCCGCTCCAGAACCGTTAGCTCCGCTTTGCAGTTGTTAAGAACCCGGCTAACGATGCGGGCGATGAATTGCTCCTGAACGTTCAAATTCTCCTCATGGTCGACGAAAGCCATCTCCGGCTCGATCATCCAGAATTCGATCAGATGCCTGCGGGTTTTGGACTTCTCCGCGCGAAACGTAGGCCCGAAAGAGTATACCTTGCCAAGCGCCATCGCGGCGGCCTCCATGTAGAGCTGACCGCTCTGCGTGAGGTACGCGTCTTCCTCGAAGTATTTCGTATGGAACAAATTCGTCGTACCTTCGCACGAGGAAGGGGTAAGTACGGGAGGATCGACAAGCGTAAAGCCCCGTTCATCAAAGAAGCCCTGAATCGCCGAGATGATCTCCGCGCGGATACGCAAAATAGCGCGTTGACGAGGGGCGCGAAGCCACAGGTGACGATGGTCCATCAAGAAATCGACGCCATGCTCCTTCGGCGTGATCGGATAATCCTTGGCAATCTGGATAATCTCGATGCCCGTTACGGAAAGCTCGAAACCGGACGGGCTCCTCGGATCCTCTCGCACGATTCCAGTGACGTAGAAAGAGCTTTCCTGCGTCAACTGGCCTGCGCTCTCCCAAACGGATTCCTCAACCTCAGCCTTCACCAGCACCCCTTGGATAAAGCCCAAACCGTCCCGAATTTGCAGAAATTGTATTTTCCCACTGGAACGTTTACGAGTCAGCCATCCCCCGAACGTAACCGATTGACCGACATAATTCCCGATTGTTCCTAAATCTATCCGTGCCATAAAGATCTCTCCCTTTATTGATAGTTACTTGGATTTCTTATTCGGATTTCTTTTCCGATCGGTTTTGAACTAGCTTGAAAGTATCTCTTGCAATGAGCAATTCCTCGTTCGTAGGAACGACCAACACGCTGACGCGGGAGTCATCCGTAGTGATCCGCCTAGGCTCCTGCGAACGAACCGCATTTCGTTGCCCATCCAGGTAGACTCCGAAGAAAGTCAACCCTTTGCACACCTCTTTGCGCAACGCGTCCGAATTCTCTCCGACGCCCGCCGTAAATACGATGGCGTCCACGCCGTCCATCGCGGCGATGTATGAACCGATATACTTGCGGATTCGATAAGCGTACATCTCGAAAGCAAGTCTCGCCTTCTCGTTGCCCTCTCCCATCGCCTCCACGACCTCGCGCATATCGCTGCTGATTCCCGAGATCGCGAGCAAGCCGCTATGCTTGTTAAGCATGGAATTGACTTCGTTTAACGTCAAATCTTCTTTGTTGATCGTGAAGGGAACGACCGCGGGATCCAAGTCCCCGCTTCGCGTTCCCATCATGAGCCCCTCGAGCGGCGTCATTCCCATGCTCGTATCATAAGATTTGCCGTGCATAATCGCCGCGCAGCTTGCTCCGTTACCGATATGGCAGGTTACGATCTTCAGCTCTTCCAGCGGGCGTCCAAGGAACTCAGCGGCGCGTTTACTCACGTAGTCGTGGGACGTACCATGGAATCCGTAACGGCGAATTTTATGTTTCCGGTACAGCACCGTCGGAATCGCATACAAATACGAGCTGGGCGGCATCGATTGATGAAAAGCAGTATCGAATACGACCGCTTGCGGAACGTCCGGCAAATTCGTTTCCACTGCTACGATCCCCATCATGTGCGCGGGGTTGTGAAGGGGCGCGAGGTCGAAAAGCTTGCGAATTTCCAGTTTGACCTCTTGATCGACCAGCACCGACTGGCTGAAAGATTCCCCTCCGTGCACGACGCGATGGCCTACGGCCTGAATGTCTTGTATGTTTCTGAGCACCCCGAATTTACGATGGGTCAGCATATCGAGTACTTTCTTGATCGCCGTCGTATGTTCCAATATCTCGCTTACTTCTCTTACTTCGGGTTGATGTTCTACCTCATGAGTTAGGATGGACGAGTCCATTCCGATCCGTTCGACCCGTCCCTTGGCCAACACATCCTCGGTCTTCATATTGTAAAGCTGATATTTAAGCGAGGAACTTCCCGCGTTGATAACCAAAACATTCATGTGAGCCTTTCACCATCCTTACCGTACTTGAAGAAACCGATTCCGCTTTTGATTCCCAGGTGACCGGCTCGAACCTTCTTCTTCAGGAGAAAAGAGGGACGGTACTTCAACTCCCCGAACTCGCGGAACATTCCGTCAAGCGCGGCGAGAACGGAGTCAAGCCCAAACCGGTCAGCCATCTCCAGCGGCCCGTGCTGGAATTGATAACCCATACTCATCGCGGAATCGATATCCTCCGGGGAGGCGACCCCTTCTTCAAGCAAATGAAGCGCTTCGTTGATTAGCAAACAAATAAGGCGAGTCGTCACGAACCCGGGGGATTCGTAAACCATGACCCCCTTCTTGGAGAGCACTTCATCTATGAAGGATTTTGTTTTATTGAACGTTTCGTCCGAGGTTTGCAAGCCCCGGATAATCTCGACGACGTCGATTCGAAAAGCGGGGTACACGAAATGCATTCCAATTACGCGTTCCGGGTAAAGGCTTGCCCCTGCTAGCTCGGTTAGGCTTAACGTGGAGGTATTGCTGGCCAGTACGGCGTCATTCGCAACGATTCCGTCCAATTGACTAAACACGTCTTTTTTGCTCTCCAAATCTTCGCTTATCGTTTCGATGACGAGCTCGCATTCCGCCAAATGCTGCAAGGACGTTTCCATATGTATTCGGTTTAACGTTAATTTCTTCTCCGCAGCCGTGATTGCCCATCTTTCCATCTGGCGATCGAGGCTTTGCTCAATCATGTCCTTCGCTTGCTGCAGCTTCTCGGGCGTTTTCTCCACCAGATGAACGTCTAACCCTTTAACCGCGAGCATCTCGGCGATGCTCTGCCCCATGGTTCCGGCACCCACGACGCCGACAATTTTAAACATAACTACAGTCCCTCCAACAAAAAACAATAAGATGATTATACCCTTCCCTGCGTCTTGATTAGTCGCGGCGCAAGGAACTTGAAGGGTACTCTCATCTTATCACAATCCTTACCGCTCTGCCGAGGCGGTCAGCCATTTGCCGAACCACGACTTCCAGTTATTGACGTAACTCTGCTCCACCGCCCATTGTACCATCACGACGGATTCGTTGGCAGCGATCGGAATGGAGACGGCTTGTTCCGCCATTTCTCGACTTTCTAACCGATACGGCAATAATCTAATGGAATTACCCGTAACGATGACGGCGACTTCCTCGTTATTCGAAGTATAGGCATCGATAGCGTTCGGCTCGAAGCTTCGTATTTCATCCACGGTCAAGGCTAACTTATCTCCCTCATTGCCGGTAACCTTCTCCGTAAGGGGAATGGAAATCGTGTCCCATTCGCGAATGTCCGATGCATCCACCAAGACCGACTCTGATGCGGGCTGTTTAGCCACCCATTTGCCCGAGTCGCGGACGATGGCCCATTGATCGATATTGTCTACCGCTTGATTCGTTTCTATCGCCTTTGCCAACGTTATATGATTTCTTTCCAAGGAGTAGATATCCTTGATGCGAATGGCGGGCTCCAAAGAGGGTACCTGATTCACCCAAACTTGGCTTTTCTCGTCCGCGATTCCGTTTTCGTTAACGTTGGTCGTTTGAAGTATGGAGACGAATGCATTCCCGGCAAAGAGAAGCTTCTCCGTCCTCCTCAGTTGCGGAGAATCTTTATTCATAGAAGCATCTTCTCTTGATGTTTTAGCTCCGTAACGCACGGCCTGCAAGGATTGCGTTCCTTTGCCTTGCGGATCCGAAACCGCGTCGATGTTCCAGAAGTTGGACCCGTACGGCATCCAAATGCCTTTCACGCTGCCCATATAGGTGATCCGTTCTTTTTGCGGCGCGACCAATAACGTGCGGTAGCTGCTCGTCGTTCCGTCTTGGGAATCTTCCCTTAAGCCGATCACGACGGCGGAATGGGGAATCGGATTGATTTCATTATCGCTTGCTGCATTCGAACTTGCCGGAGTGGGATTAACCACTAGCGATTGGTTATTCTCCTGGCCAGAATTAAAGCCTTTCCAGCTCCATAGCCCAACCGCTACGGCTACGATCAAGAGGCATGCCGCGCTAATGGCGCTCCACCGAACGAACCGCGGTCGCCTTACCTTGCGACTAGGTTTATCTAAGCTCTCATTGATTCTCCGGCGCAGCGCTTCGTCGAATCCATCGCGAGTCAGCGGACCGCGCTCAAGTTGTTCGAATAATTCTTTATCGTTCATTAGCGGTTCGCCTCCTTCATTTTGGATAATTTCTGGCGGGCATGGAACATTCGCGATTTCACCGTACCCTCCGTCACGTCGAGCACCTGCGCGATTTCTTTTAAGGATAGTTGGTTATGAGCGTATAGGATAATAACTTCTCTGTACTTCTTCGGCAGATCCAGCACCATTTTCCATATCTCGTTAACGGCCGTTTGCTCCACGACGTCATGCTCGACGGAATGTCGCTCTCCGTAATCCTCGACGACGTCCGATAGCGTAACTTTGCGGAAGAACGCGGATCTTTGGTGATCGATCGCCGTGTTGCGCGTGATAGTCAGCAGCCAAGTTTTCACCGATGCGTCCCTGCGGAAAGCATGCATATTCTTGAAAACCTTGATAAAAACCTCCTGCGAAATATCGTCTGCCAGATCCCATTTACGGGTAATACTGAAGGCGTAGTTCCATACATCCTTCCCGTAAGCCGTCATTAATTCATTGAGAAGACCTTTGTCGTCATCGCTTTCAACCATATATTTAAGGAAATCGAAATTACGCTGGGAATCCACGCTTGCCACCTCTATTTCTTTTAGACGATTCAAATCGGCACCAAGTTCAATGCTAACATATTTTTTGCGAGAATTCCTGATCAGAAAAAAGCCGACCGAAATTTCTCGATCGACCAGGTATTATTCCTTATGCCACATGCTGTCTAATGTGTTCTCGCAATTGCTTGCCGGATAAAGTCTCTTCACGAATAAGATGGCTTAGCAAATGGGTGAAGGTTTCCTTATGCTTGCCAAGCAACTCTCTAGTCCGGTTCGTCAGATCGTCCAAGATCTTAGCGTTTTCCTGCGACCATTGTTCTTGCGTCAACGCCTGCGGGTGGATGATCCCAAGAGTGGACATGCCCGACTCGATAAGCGTCCTAACGATATTTGTAGCCTGCTCGAAATCGCCTCTGGAGCCGGTACTGCGCCCGCCGTAGAAAATTTCTTCGGCCACCGCTCCGCCTAACGCAATCATGATTTGCTCCTCTAGCACCGTTTGAGTGTAGAGGTATCGATCCTGCTGAGGATGATGGCGAACGTAACCAAGTGCTTGACCGCGCGGCGTCAAAGACACCTGAGCTACGCTCTCCGGACGGACGTTTTCCGCTACAATGGCATGGCCAAGCTCATGGATTGCCACTCTTTCGCGCTCTTCGCTGTTCGTTTCGCGATCCATTCGCTCACCCATCATCACTTTATCGATCGCCTGCGTAAGATGCGAAGAGCTAAGCGTTTCCGCCTCGTCCCGCATCGCGTATATCGCGGCTTCGTTCATGACGCTCTCGAGCTGCGCCCCGGAGAATCCGAAGGTTTCTTCCGCAACTTTGACTAGTGAAACATCTTCGCCAATCGGTTTGTTTCGGGCATGCAGCCTCAAGATATGCTCTCTTCCCGACTTGTCAGGCAAATCCACCTGGATTTGTCTGTCGAAGCGTCCCGGTCGAAGCAGAGCCGGATCAAGCAACTCCTTGCGGTTCGTTGCCGCGATCAAGAGCACGCGCACGTTCTCGTCTCCTTGCACGCCGTCCATTTCGGTCAATAATTGATTTAGCGTTTGATCGTATTCCCGATGCATGCCGCCGTCTCTCTTGCCGCCGATGCCGTCGATTTCATCGATGAAGATGATCGCGCTGTCCCGCTTCAGCTTCAAGGCTTGCTGGCGCGCATCCTTGAATAGGTCGCGTATTCTTCCTGCGCCCACGCCGACGTACATTTCCACGAATTCACTGCCGGAAGCCGCAATGAAAGCCGAATGCGTGTATTGGGCCGCAGCCTTTGCCAGCAACGTTTTCCCCGTGCCCGGAGGTCCAGTCAACAGAATGCCTTTAAGCGGGCGAATGCCCAGCTTCTGAATTTTGTCGCGATAAACGAGGAAATCCAGCGCCTCCGTCAACTCCCGTTTCGGTTGATCCTGCCCTCCGATATCCTCGAAGGTGAGGTAATCGGGCTTTCGCGCAGCCGTTTTCTTGCCTGCAGTACCCATTGCTAGTCCGCCTCTGGAACGCGTGAACAGGAACACCGCGCCGAGCATGATCAGTCCCATGACCATGATAGAGGGCGGCAATCCGACATATAATAAGAAAACAAACAGGACAATGATCGCGCCGATCGCGATTTCTTTGCCGAAAGAACTTATTTTACGCATTAGGCCACACTCCTAACATTGCGGGCTGACGAGGCAGCACGACGAATTTCGCCGAATCGCCGTCCCGCATCGAGATATACACGTTTTCATCGTCCATGTCCGTCGTTACGGTTACGCCCGGGAATTGCTTGGACAAATTCGCCATCGCATCGCGGATACCGGAATATTTGCGATTTTCCATGGCCTCAGCCACATCGAATAGGGAATAACTCCATGCTTTCTCCAATCGCGGGCTCACCTTGGCCGAAGCCGACAGCTCGAGCTGCTTGCCGCCGATTTCGCTAGCGCCATCTTCTTTGATACGACGGTATATTTCACCCAAATCGGCATTCGGAGCTAGCTTCAAGTTTACTTTCACTTGTTCCGTCGACATCTCGATTTGCGCCGATTCAACGCCATCAATCGCGTTAGCCACTCGATCAAGCGGCTGTTCAACGCCGTAATGACGATAAGCAAACCATCCTCCGAATAAAAGAGCGGCCGTTAATGCCGCGGTTATCGTAATTGGCAGTATTTTAAGTTTGTTCATTCGGGCCGTTCCCCCTCTTAGTCTGTATGTTATAGTGTAATTTATCGGGACTGGTCAGTATTGGTCAATGGTCAATGAGTACATCTATGAGTATATCAGGTATTGATAGACGTTTCGCTAGACGATGAATGGTAAAACAACAAAAAAACGCCTAATCGGCGTTTTCTGCGACTTGGTTATTAGCTGGATAACACGTAGGTTTTGAGCATGCTCCCATTCTCGAAGGAATAGAAATCGAGCGATTGATATTCATTGCTATTCTCGTTCCAATAACGGATTTCCCACACCGGCCCACCATTGAACCAGCCAGGGATAATCCGAATCGGCGTCCCGTTATGCTCTTCGGAAAACTTCGCGAGCATTTGCTTCTCTGACATATTCTCGCTTAATTTCTTGCGTACAATCTCGTCCACGCGCTCGAATATCATCCAATTCTCACCGTCCGCATCCTTACCGGATACGACCCACACCGTCTCGTTCCATGTGTGGGTGACCGCTTCGTCGATTTCGGTCAAGCCGCCTTGCTCCTTAGCGATCCGAATCGCGTTTGTCTCGGAGTTGCGATATTCCGAGTCCGCAGACCGCACGTACAAGAAGAATGACACCGCGACGAACACGAAGAAGCCAGTCAGGACAATGAACCATCTTGCAAGCGAAAGGGACGGAATATTCCGCTTACCTTCACTTCGGCTAAGATTCATCCCCGTAACCTCTCGAAACAACGTTCCGCTTCCGCAAGTATTTTATCCTCGTCCAGCGTTAACAGTTTACCGTTGCGAAGCAATTGCTTACCGTCCACCCATACGTGGGCGACATCGGAGCCTCTTGCGGCATAAGCCAGATGAGAAACGTAATCCGTGCGAGGCGCAAAATGCGGTTTGTCGATGGAGAGAGCGATGAAATCCGCTTTCAATCCCGCTTTAAGCTGTCCCGTTACGCCGTCTAAACCGATTGAACGCGCGCCGTAAACAGTACCCATTCGAAGAGCCTCTGTTGCAGGGATCACGGTAGGATCGCCGGAGACGCCTTTGTGAAGCAATGCCGCCATGGAAATCTCTTGGAACAAATCGAGATTGTTATTGCTGGCGGCGCTATCCGTACCTAAGGATACCGTAACGCCGGCTTTCATCAGATCCGGAACGCGCGCGACTCCGCTTGCAAGCTTCAGGTTGCTGACCGGGTTATGGGAAACCGCGACTCCACGTTCCGCGAGCAATGAGATCTCCTCGTCAGTGAGGTGCACGGCGTGGGCGACAAGCGTCGGGCGCGTAAACATCCCCAAACGGTCGAGATGTTCTACCGGTCGGTACCCGTAATCCCTCACGTTCTGTTCCACTTCCGCGATCGTCTCCGACATATGGGTGTGCATCGGCAGATCAAGCTCATGAGCAGCTTCCACGAATTTCACGATGAAGTCCGGGGGACAAGTGTACGGAGCATGCGGCGAGATCATGACGCTGATCCGTCCGTCCGAGGCGCCGTGCCAGTCTCTCGCGAATTGGATCGCATCGGCTAGCTTGGCCTTCTGCACTTCCTCCGGACACAAGCCTATGACTCCTCTTGTCAAGCTTGCGCGCAACCCGGAGGATTGCGTCACCTCGGCAACCCGGTGCATATGGTCATACATGTCCACGAACGTCGTCGTTCCGCTCTTGATCATCTCGGCCGCTGCCAACGCCGAGCCCCAATAGACATCATCGCCAGTGAATTTCGCCTCCATAGGCCACATATGATTCTGCAACCAATCCTGCAGAGCGAGATCGTCCGCTAGTCCGCGAAGCAGTGACATGGCCGCATGGCCATGCGTATTCACCAGGCCGGGCATGAACAGGAGCCCGCTCCCATCCATCACCTCGGCAGCGCGCTTTAGCTCCTCCTCCGGCGCGTTTCCTTCTCCTAAACTATCGATCCGGCTGCCTTCTACCGCCATCCAGCCTTGAAATTTAGGTCGTTCTTCATCCATCGTAACGAAAAATCCGTTCTTAATTAATAAGCGACTCACAGAGCTCCGTCTCCTTCTTTAGATCCGTTAATAGTATCCATATAATAGGCTAAGCTAAGGAGCTCCGCCGTAAAATCGGCATTGTGGATGCGCACTCCCGGAGAAGCCTTTAGTACGACTGGCGCGAAATTCAATATCCCGCGTATGCCTGCGTCAACGAATTGTTCGGCAACGTTCTGGGCTTCGACCGCGGGAACCGTTATGATGCCGACCGAAATGTCCAATTGCTTCACCGATCGGGAAAGCTCCTGCATCGGTTGCACGGTCAGATGATTAATAAGCGTCCCCTTCTTGCTTTCGTCCGCGTCGAACACGGCGACTATCTTCATATTATCCTTGATGTACATGCTGTAATTGCATAACGCCCGGCCCAAATTTCCGGTCCCGACCAATGCTACGTTCATCATCTTGTCCAACTTGAGGATCTGACGGATTTTCTCGATCAGATAATCGACGTTATAACCGACGCCCTTTCTCCCGAACTCGCCGAAGTAGGCAAGATCCTTACGAATTTGCGCGGGATTCAGATCGAGCTTTTCCCCTAAGTCCTGAGAAGAAACCGTCTGTATATTGCTGAGGCTGAGCTCATTGAGAAAACGAAGATAGATCGGCAGCCTTCTTACGACCGCTTCGGATATTTTAATGGGCTTCATGGCGTTTCCCCCTCTTCTCCTGCAGCGACAGGTTGTAACCAGGAGCTTACACGGGCAGCCATAGCCGCTGTCGGCAAATGCTCCATCTTAGGACCCGGCAAGGAATACAGAAAATATTTGCCGTAATTCGTATCGATAACCCTTGTATCGTATAAAATAACGATTCCGCGATCGGTTGCCGTGCGGACGAGACGTCCAAAACCCTGCTTGAAGCGGATAACCGCTTGGGGAAGCGAGAGCTTCATGAACGGATTCTTGTTCTCCGCTTGAAGCTTCTCCGACTTCGCTTCCGCGACGGGATGGTTCGGCGGCTGAAACGGAAGACGGACGATGGCCAAGCAAGTCAGCGCGTCTCCCGGCAAGTCGATTCCTTCCCAAAAGCTGCTCGTTCCAAGCAATACGGAAGTGGGCTGCTTAACGAACTGCTGGGTTAACCGGCTCCGGCTGCCACCGTCTATGCCTTGCCCCAGCACTTGAATGCCGCTTGGTTCCAGAAGCTCCTTGAGCGGGCCGTATACGGTCTTAAGCATACGGTGGGACGTGAATAGCACCAGCATTCTGCCCCCGACCGTCTCGGCCATTTCACGCAACGAATCCGTTAATGCGTTCAAGAATACCGTTTCCCCATCCCTGCCCTTGATCGCCGGGAAATCCCTCGGAATTAGCACGAGCGCTTGCTCCCTGTAACGAAACGGAGACGGGAGCATCGCGGTCTTAAGCCGTCCGCCCTTCTCGGCCTCGTCCAAACCTAGCTGCTCGGTCACGTACTTGAAGGATTTATCGATCGTTAACGTTGCGGAAGTCATGATCACGCTGGCCTTGCGGTCGAATACGCCTTCCTTGAGCAATCCGCTTACGTCCGCTGGAACTCCGTAAACCCACACGGATCTGCCCCGATATTGCGAATGACCCTCTACCCAGTAGACGAATTCCGGCTTGCCCAGCGTCACGAACGACTGCGTATCCCCCCGTACGGATGCCAAATCCTTCAGCACGCCGCCCAGGTCGGTCAGTAATCCCTGCAAGCTTATTTCATCCGCATCCTCGCGAATCTCCAATGTCATCTTCTCCAGCGGACGTATGAAATCCGACAGAAGCTGGATGACGTTATTCCCGTCTACGGAGAGGCTATCCCATTGAGGAGGCAGTTCAGCAGGCTTGAGCCTCAATGTCAGGTTGCCGGTTTCATCCGCTGACGCCTGCGCGGCAAGCACGTTGTACAAAGCCTCCATCCAGCGCTCCCACGCTTCCCGGATCTCGTGGACTTTAGGAACGAGCAACTCCAGCTTCTCCGCCCAGACGGCCGATTCGGTCGAACCCAGCGAAGAGACCGAGTGGATGAGTTGAGGTAATATTCCCGTTCTAGCATCCTTCCACACGCGTTGGAGCGGAACGGCTAACGAAGAGTGGCCCGTCTTCTGGCCTAGGTGATGGCTGGCGACCTCTTCGAGGTGATGCGCCTCATCGACGACAAGGCGATCGTAAGCAGGAAGAAGCCGAGAATCCGCGCGCATGTCCGTGAATAACAATGCATGATTCGTAATGACGAGATCCGCTTTGCCCGCCTCTTGCCGCGCGCGGTGATAGAAGCATCTCTTGAACCAAGGGCAAGCGCGGTTCAGGCAAGAAGCCGCATCGCTGGACACGGCGTCCCATTCCTCCTTGTTGCGGCCGCCGACGTTCAGCTCCTCGGATTCTCCTCTTGTCGTCTCGCCTAGCCAAACCGTCATTCCGCCCCGGGTAACCGCTTCTTCCCGGCTGAAAGCGTGCTCGGGTATTTGCTGGCGGTTCTCGAATTTCCTAAGGCACAAATAATTGCTCCTGCCTTTGAACACCGCCGCCCGGAACGGCATCGGCAAGGACTTCTGAAGCAACGGCAAATCTCTTTCTCTTAGTTGCTCCTGAAGTTGTATCGTATGCGTGCTGACGACGACTTTTTTATCTTCCTTCAGACCATAATAGAGGGAAGGCAATAAGTAACCGAGCGATTTACCGGTTCCCGTACCCGCTTCGACCAACAGATGGGAATCGTCGTTAAGGGCGCCGAATACTTCCTTAAACATGATATCTTGCCCTTCACGTGCTTCATAGGATGGAAACATGGTCTTGAGATTACCTTGAACCGTATCCAAATATTGCTCAAAATCCAAGTCCTTAAGTACTGCGGCCGCTTCCGCTGCCTCGTCATCGCGAATCGATGGCGTTTCTTCTCCCCAGTCCCCGACGTTCATGGCGAATTGACGGAAATGGTGAACGCCGTCTTCGGTCAAGAACGGCTGCGTTTCCCTCCAAGCTACGGTATCCGCGATCAGCCAGCCAAGATCGTTACGGTCGGGATCGAACATGGCATTCAGCCGCTGCAAAGTGAACAAGGGAAGCGTTCGCAGCTTATTCACGCATAACAAGAAAAGCTCCGCGGTCGCTACGGCATCGCTATCCGCCTGATGCGGACGGTCGTGGTCGATTCCCAGTGTCTGAGTTAACGAAGATAACGAGTAAGAAGGCTGCGTAGGATACAACAATCGCGCAAGCTCCACGGTGTCCAGCATTCTTCCCGTGAATGGCAAATAGCCGCTCCGATCCAGGGCGGCTTGCAGGAATTGCGCATCGAACTCGACGTTGTGCCCCACCAGAATAACGTCCTGGAGCATAGGGACGATATCGTTCAGTATATCCTCAAGCTCGGGAGCGGCCATGACGTCCTCGTTCTTAATGCCGGTCAAGCGGGTTATTTCTTGCGGCACGGGCTTGGTTGGACGAACAAAGCTTGCATACGCGGAACAAACGGCACCCGCTTCGTCGATTAGCGCGAGTCCCGTTTGTATGATTTGATCTTTATCGGACGACATGCCCGTAGTTTCAAAATCGAGCACGGCAAATTTCATTCCAGACTTCCTTTCCTTCCGGCACGCACGGAACTGCTGATAACGGCTATGATTAATAATGAGGATCAGACCTGTACTAATGTTTGTAATTCCGCGCTGCCGAATTGTAGCTGCAACTGGCTGTTGCCTTGTCGGACTGCTTCCAAATTCAACTTCGGATCGGAGAAGCCGGGATCGGCCTCCAACGCTTTTAGAAAGTAACTTTGCGCCTGATCCAGGTGCGCGTAGATCGCTTGGATACAGCCGAGCGCATTTAATGCGATCGCCTGCAGCCTGCTCTCCTCGGTAATGGAGGCAATCAATTGAAAATGCCGTTGCGCTTCATTCCACTGTTGCAAATGCATGCGGGACATCGCCAGAAACATGCGTGCGCATAAGAAGTCAGGGTAAGAGGCAATGGCTTCCTCCAATTGCTCGGAGGCATGGTTGAACATGTGAAGCTTGAAATAACCTTGCCCTTTGACAAAAGAACCCAGGAATTTCTGCGGTTCGGGAGCGTGGGCGGTTTGTTGCTGGAGGTCGCGATACACGCTCATCTTGTCTTCGAACTGGAGCCATGATTCAATAATATCATCACTTAGCGTTTTGAGCATGCCCCATTGTTGCTGCAGCGCATTTTTTTCTTCGCCGGACGCGTGCGGGAATCGTAAGATGAGATTGTCGAGTACGTCGTTCATTGTCGCGAACCATTGTCGGATCATGATCGTTCCCCCCTTGTGCAGTGAAACTGTACTGCTCATTCTGCGTTTCAAGGAGGTGTTTCATACGCGTTACAAAACGGTCGAATGCGGCTCTTCCGCCAACAATTTAACAACTTGATTGCGTTCATCCAATATGGCTACTTTTGGGCGATGCTTACGCGCTTCTTCATCGGACATCAAACCGTAATTAATGATAATGACCAGGTCGCCGGGTTGAACGAGCCTTGCTGCGGCCCCGTTTAAGCAGATTACGCCGGAGCCTCTAGTTCCGGGAATCGCATAGGTTTCGAATCTTGCGCCGTTATTATTATTGACGATCTGGACTTTCTCATCGGGCAAAATATCGACCAGTTCTAGCAAATCCTGGTCAATCGTAATGCTTCCGACGTAATTCAGATTTGCTTCCGTCACCGTCGCGCGATGTATTTTGGCTTTCATCATTTGGCGAAACATAGATCAGCACCTACTTCCGATGGATTAAGCAGCTTATTGTCGATCAGGCGTGTTTTCCCGTATCGAACGGCTACCGCTACTAATAAGGAAACATCTATCTCCTTCAGCGGCAGTTCGCCGTTCGGGGGAGTCAACTCAGGGTATGTCAGAATATCCACGTAATCGATGTCCGCAAGCGGAAAAAATTCGATTTCCGCTTTCAAGCGAGCGATGATCTGCGTTGCGGTCATGCCCTCCATTATCCATTCCTCGACTTGCGAAAGGGACTTGGACAACTGAAGCGCTTGCGTTCTTTCCTCGGCTCCCAAATAAACGTTGCGCGAACTAAGCGCCAATCCATCCTTTTCGCGCAGAATCGGGCATGGCACGATTTCCACGGGCAGGTTCAGGTCCTGTACCATTCTGGTTACGACGGCAACCTGCTGGGCATCCTTCATTCCGAAATACGCTCGGTCCGGCTGGACAATGTTAAATAGCTTCGCCACGACCGTGGCAACCCCATCAAAGTGGCCTGGTCGGCTAGCCCCGCATAAACTGTCGGTCACTTCCGCTACGGTGACGGTTGTTACCCGCGACTGCGGATACATTTCTTGAACGCTCGGCAGAAATACGATATCCGTGCCAGCTTCGGTGGCGACCCGAATATCCCTTTCTTCGTCCCGAGGATATTTATCCAAGTCCTCCCCGGGCCCGAACTGGATAGGATTAACGAATATGCTCAGCACGGTCAAGCCATTATCGGAAACGGATTTGCGCAAGAGACTGGCATGGCCATCATGAAGATAACCCATTGTCGGGACGAAGCCCACCTTTTGGTCATAAGAACTCCTGCGTCTATAAGCGGAGATTTCTTGTCTTAATTCGGCGATGGTACGGATGATTATCGGCTTCATTTACCTTCTCCCCCGTATAACTTCGTTACATTCTGCGAAGCGGACTGATCCAGCGGGAAGGAATGCTTTTCCTCGGGAAAAGCTTTTGTTCTCACTTCGTCCACGTATTCGGTTATGGCGCTTCTGATCGTATCGCCGATATTCGCGTAACTTTTGACCATTTTTTTGTCGCGGATACCGGAACCGTAACGGAGTATATCATGGTAGACGAGTACTTGCCCATCGCAACCGCGTCCCGCCCCGATCCCGATCGTCGGGATGCTTATGGAGTGCGTCACAGCGGCTGCCAGCTCCTCCGTAACAAGCTCCAGCACAACGCCGAATGCTCCGGCCTGTTCAAGCGCCTTGGCGTCCTGAAGCAACTTCTCGGCCTCTTCGCTGCTTTTCCCTTGAACCCGATATCCGCCGATCTGATGAACCGATTGCGGAGTAAGTCCGATATGTCCGAGAACGGGAATTCCCGCGGAAGTGAGCAGGCGGATTTCATCGGACAATTCCGCGCCGCCCTCGAGCTTCACCGCGTGCGCGCCGCCTTCCTGCATGAGTCTGGCCGCATTGCGCAGGGTAGCTTCAGGTCCAAGACGATAAGTCGCGAACGGCATATCCGTTACGATCATCGTGTTCGGAGCTCCGCGCACGACCGCGCGGGTATGGTAAATCATATCTTCAAGCTTCACGGGAACCGTCGTATCGTATCCGAGCACCACGTTGCCTAATGAATCTCCGACCAGAATCATGTCCACGCCGGCTTCCTCGGACAGCATAGCCGACGGATGATCGTACGCGGTCAGCATGGCTATTGGTTTCTTCTGAGCCTTCATGGCTTTGAGTTTCGGTAAGGTCAAGGCTTGTTTCATGGGATATCCTCCTATGGGATACAGGATATAACAACAAAAAAACCCATTTGCCCATGAGCAAAAAAGGTCGCCATTCAACATAGAACGTCCTTCACGTCCTTCTGTCTCGGTCCTTTCGGCTCAGAGCAGAATCCGCCGCGAATCATTGACGGTAGTGGATTACTGTTGCTTCGTGCTTTGCTTTTATCGTTTGGACAAGTGCGGTTCGCTTCGTCAGCGATACCACCTTGCACAGAGATTATAACAGAAATCACGATCAACGTCTATGAACCGACAACCCGATCGCCGACTTCCGCGGAATAGATAGTACGAGAGCTTCCGTCCGCTAATTCAACCTTCAATCCGCCCATATCGTCCAATCCTCGAGGCACGCCTAGAATGGGGCCTTGCGGAGTATGCAGCGTCGTTTCCTTGTTCAAGGTTACCGAATGAGCTTCCCATAAGGAACGGATCGGAGCGAAGCCCTGCTCCAAATACAGTTCGTATAATCGTTCGAACTCCTCAAGTATGCTTGCGATCAGATCGCTTCGGTTTAACGCGTTACCCGAGGCCATTTTTAACGAAACGGCTTTGGTTAGCAGATCTTCAGGGTAATCCTCCGCGTCGAGATTCACCGATATTCCCATTCCGACGACCACGTAGCGCAATCTTTCGTCTTCCGCCGCGGATTCTAACAAGATTCCGCTGATTTTCTTCCCATTCACGAGCAGGTCGTTAGGCCACTTGATTCCGATCGTCACGGGTACTTCGCGAATAATGGCACGACTTAGCGCAACTGCCGCGAGCAAGGTCAATTGCGGCGTTAACGGGAGGGGGACGGGCGGACGAAGAAGAAGGCTCATCCATATCCCCTTGCCAGCCGGAGATACCCATGAACGCCCCATGCGCCCGCGACCGTTCGTTTGTTGCTCGGCTATAACGAGCGTGCCCTCCGGTGCTCCCTGCTCCGCTAACCGGCGCATCTCATCCTGCGTCGAGGGCACTACGTCGAGCAAATGCAGCTGGCGACCGAACCGCTTCGTATTCAGCTTAGGTAATAACTCATGAACGGATAAGCGGGACGGCTTCCCTTGAAGCCGATAACCCAATCTCGGGACGGCTTCGATATGATAACCTTCGGCCTCTAGCTTACGTACCTGCTTCCAGACCGCCGTACGGCTCACGTTCAGCTTCCGGCTGATTTCTTCTCCCGATACGTATTCGCCTGCTTCCGCTTCTAGCAGATGCAGCAGATTCTCCTTGCCCATTCCTCTTCACCGCCCAGTTATCTCTGATTGCCTATGCTTTCTTTCGCCGCCCATAGCAGTGAGCCTTTATCATTTGGAATACCCCCCAGAGCGACCTCTTCAAGAAGCTGCTGCAGCAGCGCAGCAATCCACGGCCCGGGTGATCGTCCAAGATAGCTGCAGAGCTCGTCCCCTTTAACAGCGAGCTCCTGGACCGAGGTCACCGATAGCTCGTTCAACCATAGCGTCTTCTCTTTCGCTGACGAGTCCGGATCGCAAACCTCGTTCACCGTTAGCCAATCCTCGGCGATCGACCGTCCGTAAGCTAAGACGGTACGGATCCATCCCACTCTAAGCGAATGGTCGTCATAGTAGCCGAGTTTCTCGTTAAAACCCGCGACTCCCGCTATGCGGGCTGCCCTTCGCCCGCTTATGCGCAGCGTTCGGCACAAGGCCGTGCAGTCCTCTTCGCTCATTCCAATCCCGGCTATCAATGCAGCCCATCTGAGATCGGCATCCGATATAAGCGGAAGCTGGAGCATGTTACCCATCGTGCCTTCATCAGTCGCAGCCGTTCCCCAAACATCCCATTCCCACGGAAGCTCATTGAACCTATAACGTTCCGCTGCCTGTTGAAAAGAATCGGGTAAAGGCTCTTTCACGTTCACGAGCAATCCGCTCTTGAATAGGTAATGACAGGCTTGTTCGGGCCCGCTGCCCGCCATCATTTTGTCCCATTCCGCGCTAACGCGTTCGAGCGCTACTTGCTTCAGCTTGGAACGATGCTTGACGATACTCTGCCAGACATCGGGCAGCAAGACAAATTCGAATTCGGCGGCAAAACGGATGGCTCTCAGCATTCTTAACGCATCTTCGCCGAAGCGTTCCGAGGCATCTCCGACGCAGTCCACGACTCCCGCGCGCAAGGCATCTTGCCCTCCGAACGGGTCGACAATCTCTCCATCCACTCCGATAGCCATCGCGTTAAAGGTAAAATCGCGTCTCGCCAGATCCTCTCTGACATCCAGCACGAAAGAAATTTGGTCGGGTCTCCTCGCATCGGTGTAGCCAGTTTCTTGACGGAACGTCGTTATCTCGAAGGAACGTCCGTTTTCCATGACCGTTACCGTGCCATGCTTCAATCCGGTCGGCAAGGTGCGCGAGAACAAAGCCATTACCTCTTCTGGCGTTGCCGAGGTGGCGATATCGATATCGTGGAGGCTGCGGCCTAACATCCGGTCTCTGACGCAGCCTCCGACCAGATAAGCTCTATAACCGCTTTGCTCCAGTCTTCCGATAATGTTCATGCCTTCCGCCCAGATGTTATCGTCTTGACTTTTTACAGTGTCCATCATTAAACGCCTACCTCCCGTACCGTGATCGATTCACGCCTATTTACACATTGCACATAGGAACAGGAGTAGCCAGAGGCATTCCGAGAACGCGATAGTAGATTTCTTCGTATTGGGCGGTAATGAGCTTGTCGTCGAATACGCAATGCGCGCGCTGAAGGCAGGCTTCCCTGAACTCCGCACTCAGTTTTTCGTTGGTCAAAAGCTTCAATGCATTATCCGCCATATCGTCAGTGTTCCCAATAGGAGACAGAAATCCAGTGATGCCATGCTGGACAAGCTCTGGAATGCCTCCGGCAATTGAACCGATCGTCGGAACTCCGCAAGCCATCGCTTCCAACGCGACCAATCCGAAGCTTTCCTTCTCCGATGGGAGCAGCATCAAGTCCGCAATGGAAATCACCTGCGCCACATCGTCCTGCTTACCCAAGAAATGAACGCGATGCGTTAATCCCATCGCCTGAATTTTCGATTGTATTTTTGGCAAATCCGGACCTTCTCCGACGAGCACAAGCTTCGCTGGAGTCTTGGCATTAACTTTGGCGAATATATCTACCACGTCCGACGTCCGTTTCACGGGCCGAAAGTTGGAAATATGCATGAGCACTTTTTCATGAGGATCCGCATAGTCCGCGCGCAGGCCGATACATTCGCGAGGATAATAAATTCGTTTGTCCACGAAATTGTAGGTGAGATCGATCGGCTCTTGAATATCGAGCAGCTCGCGGGTTTCCTTGATCAGATCCCGGCTAACCGCCGTGACCGCATCGCTCTTGCGGATGCCGAGCCGGATTATGTCCTTCAACGTCTCATCTTGCGCCAATACCGTGATGTCCGTTCCGTGAAGAGTCGTGACGACCTTCAGGTTATCCCCGGCCATTTGCTTCGCTAATATCGCGCAGATCGCATGAGGAACGGCATAATGTACATGAAGCAAATCCAGATTCTGCAGCTTGGCGACCTGATTCATTTTACTGGCTAGAGACAGATCATATGGAGGATAACGAAACACGTAATAATCGGATACTTCGACTTCATGATAGAAGATATTTCGATGGAATTTCCCTAGACGGAACGGCATGCTATGCGTAATAAAATGGATTTCATGGCCTTTCTCTGCCAATAGTTTTCCTAACTCCGTCGCAACGACTCCTGAACCTCCAAGCGAAGGGTAACAGGTAATGCCGATTTTAAGCGGACGATTCATGTCGATTCCTCCCTTCCCCTTGATTATATTCCCGACTTAATCGCGATTAGAAGCGATTCAGCGCAACCGGGCCTTTGGGAATAAAGCCTTCGGCATAGGACCATTTCTTGGCTTGCCCAAGCAATCGGTCCCTCGCTGCGACGTTATCCAAGTAAGCGCCGGTAAGCGGCGTTTCTACCCAGTCGGCTTCATGGCCATCCGGCATGAACTGAGAACGGTAAGCCTTAAGGGCGTTCATCTTGATCTCGTGCACTTCGCTAATATCTATTAATAGCTGCGGAGCGTGGGTATCGTTAATAAAGTAGAAAAACAGCTGTTCTACGGTCCATGCCGGATATTCAGGCATATACTTTCTTAGCTTGGCATTGAATACCGCTTCTTCGGCCATCCGGCTGCACGCGATATGATCCGGATGCCTATCCGCGAAATAAGGAGCGAAGACGAGCCGCGGCCGGTACTTGCGGATCGCGGCAACCATCGGGTCTACCTGCTGGGCGATAACCGATAACCGCCGATCCGGCAAACCGAGATTGTCCCGAACCGTCAAGCCGAGTATCGCGCTTGCCGCGGCCGCTTCCCGTTGTCGTAACTCCACGTTGCCGTTAGAAGACATCTCCGCGTACGTTAGATCAATGATGCCCACCGTTAATCCGTCTTGAATGTGCTTGGCTATCGTACCGCCCATGCCGATCTCCGCATCGTCCGGATGAGCTGCGAATATTAGCATGTCTAACGTTGGGTTATTCCGAGTAGGATTCATTATGCCTTCATCCTTCTATTCCGGGCTTATATTTATGTACGAGCTCTCGCCATGCGAAGTCTCCGCGCTCCAGCGCTTTAACGAGCAGCTCGCCCGTGGCGACATTCGTAGCGACCGGTATGCCTTGAACATCGCATAACCGCAGGAGAGCGATAATATCCGGCTCGTGCGGTTGAGCCATAAGCGGATCCCGGAAAAACAAAATGAGGTCCATCGTGTTCTCCGCTACCCTTGCTCCGATTTGCTGGTCCCCTCCGAGCGGTCCCGACATGAATCGATGTACGGAAAGGGACGTATTCTCCATAATACGAGTGCCTGTCGTGCCCGTTGCGTACAGGCGGTGATGCTTAAGTACATGTTCGTATGCGATCGCGAAATTAACCATTTCATCCTTCTTGCGATCGTGAGCGATAAGTGCGATATCCATCATGGAAATCAATCCCCTCTCCTAGGCAGTGCCAGCTAATCCAAGAAGTGTTCGAAGCCGTACACCATCCCGGTAACCGTCATAATCTTCTTAATGGCTGTATTGACTCCCGGCATGTACCCAGCGCGATCGTAAGAATCATGGCGAATCTTCAGGGTTTGTCCGAATGCGCCGAATACGACCTCCTGCTGAGCGAATACGCCAGGCAGCCGAACGCTATGTATGCGGAATCCGTTATAGTAACCGCCTCTAGCTCCTTCGATAACCTCTTCCTCGTTGGGGTTGCCTTGACGGAGCTCTTCCCGGGCTTCCGCTATCCACTCCGCCGTTTTGATCGACGTTCCGGACGGCGCGTCTAGTTTTTGGTCCCCATGGTATTCAATGATTTCCACATGGGGAAAATACTTGGCAGCCATCGCGGAGAATTTCATCATTAAGATGGCTCCGATAGAGAAGTTGGGCGCGATCAACCCGCCGATGCCTTTCTCTTTGCACTGCTTGTCCAACTCGGCAATCTGCTCTTGCGTGAACCCGGTCGTACCGATGACGGGTCGAACGCCGTATGCAAGCGCGGTTTCCGTATTGGGCATGGCGGATTTCGGATTCGTGAAATCGACCAGAACGTCCGGGCGGCTTACGGACAAGGCGTCACCAAGATGCGGAGTCACGATGACGCCTGTATCCGGCTTGCCGACCAGCGTACCGGCGTCAACGGGACCCGCGGAAGTAGCGATTGCCGCGACAAGCCGCAACTCGGGATCCTCCAATACCATTCTGACGACCTCGCGGCCCATGCGTCCGGCTGCTCCGGCTACGGCAACCGTAATTTTGTCCGACATGCTATCACCTGTTCCTTCTCGAATTGTAGTGGGAGTATTGTTGTTTAAGAAGACGACGCCTTTCGGCTCGCACTTCGTGCAGCAGTCGTTTGGCTTCCTCGAGCTGAGGTTCAAGCTGCAGAGCATCTTGCAGAGAATCAAGCGCAAGCTTGTATTTCCTCTGCATCCGGTATAAAATACCGAGCAGTAGCCTAGCTTCGGCAGAGAGCGGATCGAGATAAGCGGCTTCCTTAAGATACGCAACGCTTTGCTCTAAATCCGGAATAGGCATCTCGAGCAATTGCCTAGCCACCGTAATCTTTTGCCTAGCCATCATCGTCCGAAGATTCAACTGATAGGTCTTTTCATTAGGATTCAGCTCAACCGCTCTATGGGCATAAGTCATCGCAAGAGAGAGCTTTCCGCTTCTAGCGCAAGTAATCGAGCCTCTATAGTGGTACTCCGCATTGGTTGGTTCCATCTCGATCGCTTGCCCGAACCAGAACACGGCTGATTCAAAATCCCCATGAAAGATGGCTTCATATGCTTGCCGGAGGCACGTTTCCCCGTCCATGCCGACCATCCTCCCTTCACTTCGGGGATAGTACAGCATATGATTATTAGCCGTTATCGGTGTCCATCTTCGTCCAACGGTCCGCATCTCGGGTATTGAATTTGTGCATGACCTTCCGATGGGCTTCCGTCAAGTCGATGCCGAGAGAGTTGGCAAAGCAAGTGACGATGAATAAAATATCGCCGAGCTCCATTTCGATGGAATTATCCGCTTCGTCTCTTTTTTTGGGCTTCTCGCCGAATTGGTGATTGACTTCCCTTGCCAGTTCACCGACCTCTTCCGACATCCGCGCAAGCATGGACAACGGGGAGAAGTACCCTTCTTTGAATTGCGATATGTAAGCATCCACGTCACGTTGAATGTCTGCTAGCGTACGCTCGGCTAGCGTTAGTTCGGTTATGCGAGACTCTCCCATCGTACGCTTCCTTTCATGAAGGTGTCTATCCTATGTTAGCGTAAGACGTATGCGAAAACAAATGCATTTTTGGAGGAATCGTACTATGAATCAATCATTGGTTTGGAGCAATGTCAGATCCTGGGGCTTGGTCGTCTTGGGAACGGCACTCTATGCGTTCGGATTGCAGTTTTTCATTATTCCCAATCTGCTCATGGAAGGCGGAGTGACGGGCGTTGCCGTACTCTTGAACTATGCGCTCGATCTACCCGTTTGGTTGACGTCTTTGCTCATCAATCTTCCCTTGTTTATTTTAGGATGGAAGCAGCTCGGAAAAAGCGCGATGATCTTCACGTTGGCGGGCACGATTCTGCTCTCGCTGTTCTTATGGATCGCCGAAGTGCTCGTGGACGAGGGCTGGCTAGTCCCGTTTACTTCGGAGAATGACTTCATCCTCGTGGTTCTGTACGCGGGCGTTACTCTTGGAATCGGGCTGGGTCTCGTTTTTCGAGCCGGAGGTACTACGGGAGGGGTCGATATCGTTGCGCGGATCCTGCACCGCCTACGCGGCTGGAGCATGGGGCAAATCATCTTAACCTTGGACGTGCTCATCCTTGGCATCTCCCTCTTCTTTATTCCGAAGGAAAAAGTGCTTTACACACTAGTGAGCGTATTCATCGCCGCGAAGATTATCGACTTCATTCAAGAGGGCGCATACGCGGCTAAAGCATTCACCGTGATCTGCCATAATCCCGAGAAGCTTGCAAAGGACATTACCATAGAGCTTGACCGCGGAGTTACGCTCATGCCGTCGATCGGAGCTTATTCCGGGGAAAATAAAACCGTTATCTATTGCGTTGTCAGCCGGTTTGAAATTCGCAAATTAAAAAGCCTCGTCCGTCAGCATGACCGGAGGGCCTTTATCGTGATTAGCGATGTGCATGACGTGCTCGGCGAAGGCTTTAGAGACGAATAACGCACTCATCGTTTATCTTTGCTATTCCATCTTTTCATCAGCCTTTGCGCGGCATCCTCCTGCTCGTCCCGCTTAGGCGGGCTCTTAACAATTCTTGAGTACTCATCGACTTTATACCGCCTCCATCCGACCCAGGTCAGAATCGTAACGATAAACGAGCCCATCATGGCCGACCAACCCCAGGATGGCGGAGCAACGGGTAACGGAGGCACGAAAGCGGCGGAGGTTTCCTTGTTGCCGGGAAACAAATCGTCCATCGCCTCTTGCAGCGGCTGAATCGTTCCCTGCAATAGTTGGTTCGTTGGAGAATCCGCGTGCAAGATCCGTCTCGCATACCGGATGACCGAATCGCTTCGTTCTACCTTCCATGGTTCCGTTTGAAGGATCGCCGCGGTACGAATAACGCGATAATGTTCGGATAATTGATGAAAAGCAAGCAAGGCCGATTCAGGAGCAGGACCGGATATCGTCCCGCTCTGCGGTATGGCTTTGCGCATTTTCGCTAGATCCTCCTGCAGGACGCTTCGGTATTGATGCCAAATCGGCTTGTCCGGATGAACCAGCGCATCAGCGGCCAACCTCAGAGTCGCAGAACCGGATTTCCACTTCTCCTCGTTAGGTTTTACCGCTGCAATCGCTCGTTTCATGTCCGTGATACTCTGTGCGAGAGCATGTATCCCATCAACGGTAGCAATTTCCTTCATAGGCAGGTTGCGAAATTGCACCTCGATTTCCTTCAAATCGTTAATCGCTTTTGAAAGCTCTCCCTTGTTCACGGCATCATACAGGCTCTCAGTCGCGGTTAAGAACCGTTTGAAAGCGTTACTAGAAGTTGATGCGTTCATCGAGGGTACGACAATCAGCAATCCTAGCGTAAATAAAAGGCTGCCGATCGTCATTCTAATCCAGAAACGCCGCTCACCCCGAATATGAAACGAAAACACGGACATCCCCTCCTACCCCATAGATATGAGGGGATGTCCGCATTTAGAACGACTTGTCCTTGCCGCCTCTTACCGGGAAAGCGAACTTGGCGATCGCGGCTGCCAGTACGCTGACGGCAGTCAGAACGAATGTAAAAAGTCCGACGTAAAAGAGATCATCGTCAAGCTGCCAAGGCAAAGAAGGGAATACATCGAATCGATAATCGATCGTATCGTTAAGGAATGTCCATGCAGCGGCGGCTAGCAACGCTAATCCGCCGAACGTAAAGAATCTGGCATAGAAAAGCGCCGTTAACGCCATCGCGGAGTGCCCTACGATCAGCATCCAATGTTCCCACTGCAGCGTATCTCCTTGGGCTTGTCCCGCAAAGATGATCGCCGTAGCCCATACCCCGTATTTCACGGAGGTGACGACGCCAAGCGCCTCCACGATTCCGCGTACCCCATTCACCCACCCTCGTCTCGAAGGCTTAGGAGATATCCATAACCATAGAACCGCAATAGCAAAGAACAGAGATGCCGTAGGGCTGTCCGGCACGAAAGGAATTTGCCAATGCGGATTGTCATTCCATGTCCTCTGCAGCTGATCCTTGTACCAATAATAACCATAGACGGTTCCCGGAACGTAAATAAGCATCAACAGCCGCAAGGTCGCGGGGTGAAGCAATATACTCCGTGAAACGAGCCATTTTAACCAACTCATCCTATCCGTCCCTTCCTCGCCTATCCGTTATAAAAAAACCTGACCGATTAAGGTCAGGTTTTAGAGCGAAAAAGAGCGTTATTCCGCCGCTTCCGCTTTTTGTTTGGAAAGCCATGTCGCGATTTGATCGATTTGCTCGGCAGTAAGCGTATCCTTAAAGGCAGGCATTCCTTCGCCTTTACCGTTAGTAATCGTAGCGACTAATTCTTCCTTGCTCATTACATCGCCGATTCCTCGCAGCGCAGGACCGCTGCCGCCTTCGAGCTCTGCTCCGTGGCAAGCAATACAAGCCGCTTGCGTCATCGTATCGGTGAAAGCCGGATCGTCCGCGGCAACCATCGCGGGTATTTTCTCCTTGCCCGGAACCGGACGCGGCAATCCTTTCTCGACGGCTTCTTCCGCCTTGATCTCGCGTTCGATATGCTCGGGAACTACTCCGTTCTTCTCCAACTCGTGAGTGTAATGATCCCATGATACCCATGTGAGGTACGCTACAGCCACCAAGGAAACCATCATGAGGGAGGAAGCGATCGGACGACGATAGAACCGGCGTTCCTTGCCCGTATCCAAGAATGGAGCGAGCAGAAGCGCGATGAAAGGCAACCCCGACAATCCGAGTACGCCCAATACAAGATAATCTTCCGACGCGTAAGGGTATTTCAACAATTGGTACAAGAAAAGGAAATACCAGTCCGGCATCGGAATGAAGGACCCATTTAGCGGATCCGCAGGATAGCCAAGCGGTGCAGGTTCGGCAACGACCAATACCAAGAAACCTACCAGTACGACAACCCCGACCATCCATTCTTTAAGCAGGAAGTTCGGAATGAAAGCTTCCGACTTGCCTGGATACGCGGAATAATCCGGAGGAGTCACGTTCGAGTAATCACGTTTGCGTATGCGAGAATCGCCAATGAAGACGACTTTTTCGTTTGGATCATGTTTATGCGCCATCGCTTGTCACTCCCCTCTCTTACAGTGGCCCGGAAATGCCCTGTTTTCGAATCATAAAGAAGTGTCCGGCAAGCAATGCTAGCAGCGCACCAGGCAAGAAGAACACATGGAAAGCGAAGAATCTGGTCAGCGTTTGCGCGCCGACGATCGTTCCGCCGTTCAATAACTCCTTGATGTACTCGCCCAAGATAGGCACGGCGCCGGCGATTTCCAGACCAACCTTCGTCGCGTAATACGCTTTGTTATCCCAAGGGAGCAGATAACCCGTAAACCCTAGGCCTAACATGACGAAGAAAATCAACATTCCGACTACCCAGTTCATCTCGCGGGGCGCTTTGTAAGAACCCGTGAAGAATACGCGAAGAGTATGTAGGAACATCATGACGATAACAAGACTTGCTCCCCAGTGATGCATACCGCGCACGATCGCTCCGAAAGCGACTTGATGCTGCAGGTAATCAACGCTGTAATAAGCGTTAATGATATCCGGGACGTAATACATCGTCAGGAACATCCCCGAAAGGATCTGTATGACGGTAATAAAGAACGTCAGCCCGCCGAAGCAATAAACGAAAGCGGAAAAGTGGTGCGCCGGGTTAACGTGCTCAGGAACCTCGTGATCGGCGATATCTCTCCACATCGGCGTAATATCTAGACGTTCGTCGATCCAATTGTACATGTTTTTGAACATGGGACGAGACGCCCTCCTTCTAAACGCGACTATTCGGTTCTAATGGGCCTAAGTAAACCCAACCATTTTCCGTTTTGACTTCGTACTCGTCTAGCGGTTTTGGCGCAACTTTTAGGTTTTTGCCGTCTTTGGCGTAACGAGCTCCATGGCAAGGACAATGGTACTCGTTAGGCGCTTCTTCGCCGCCCCAGCTCACCATGCAACCCAAGTGCTTACATACGGGGGACAGAGCGTAGACCTTGCCGTCGTCGCCCTTCGTGATCCATGCCGCAAGCTTAGGATCGCTTTCAAACCAGCCGTCTACCTGATGAATCTTGAATTTCACCTCGGTCGGCTCCTTCGTCACCTTGCTTTCCTCGATGACTTTAACGAATCCGCCTTGTTCTTTCTTTTGCAATATAGGATCTACGGCAAAGCGGATCATCGGTAAAATGGCCCCGCCCGCCATGAAGGCTCCTGCTCCGCCAAGCGTATAGGACAGAAACTGACGTCTTGTCATTTCTTTGCGCTTGACCGGTTTATGCGTGGTTTCTTGCTGCTCATTGTGGTCCATTCATTCTACCCCCTTTGCCACACCAATCTCGCGTCCGGTACGGACTTTAACATTTTGTTCAACAATCGGATCGCTTAACTAAACTTTGGTTTGCGACGCATCCGATTGCACGATACAAACGTTCAACGCCGTTCAAAGAACGCCTGCAGTCGTTTTACTTGACAAGGACATAACTATAATAGCCCACGCGCTATGGAGCGTCAAGAATAGGGTCGGGACTTTCCTTATTCCGCGGGATTCGCGAAACTAAAATGTTCTCAAATTGTCACATTTCCCCTTGGGTTGTGTCTGCCTATTGTTTACCCCATGCAGCCCACCTTATGCGTCCTTTGCTTGATGAATAGTCCGATGGGAATGTTTTATCCGACCGGCTTCCGCCACAGTTCTGCAACTAATTTGCTTATCCTCTGCGTGTCCGGTTCCCCTTCGTCCGAGTCAGGCCGGATAATCAAATCCGCGTTTAGTCGTTCTTCCTGATGTACGGCTTGTCCGCTAATCACAATGACATAACGAAAGCCGACAGATTTCCAAGACCCGATTAACCGGTTAAGGCGATCTAGTTGTTCCCGACCCCCGAAATCATAATGGAATGCGGGCATCGTAACCGTTCTCCCGCGAAAGGCTTGCTCTACGGGGGCTAGCCATTCCCCGGTACGCGCGACTTTGTCCGTTGCCTCCCAAGGCGACTCATCGCCCGTTAATCCCGATAAGGGAAGCAAACAAGTATCCAGGTAAGGCTGCAGCTCCGGCCAGCTATCCGGATCGATCTCGCTGAATTTCATCTGAAGGATCCACTCCCCAATCTCCATACTCACTATAATCGTACTCCAAAAGAAAGAACAAATGAACCTCCCCTGCGTACGCTTCGCTAAGAAGCAGGGGTTTCTTACCAGCCACAGTCGTTACTTTCTATAAGCAAATGGGTTGCCCATTTGCTTTCGCTGAATGCGGAAACGTAACGACGAGGTTCAGTAAGCAACACTTTTTCAAGTGGGTGGGAACTCACCATCTACTACTTCTCGCTAAGCGATCCGTAGATACTTGAATGACTCTGTTTCGCCCAAATATCGAATATCCCCATGTAGATACTTGGACAATATTCCTTTGCTGCCGTGAACATCCCGATGTTCTTTATAGCCGCAGGAACATTTGTAGTTTCTTGTAGAAGTCTTATTTCTTCTACCGCAACAAGGGCATTGTTGACTAGAGTAGCTTTCATCTATGCTTGTCAAGTTCGTTCCATGTGCTTCAAGTTTATATTTGAGCTGCTTTTTCATCTTGCCAAAACTCCAATTGGACAGCTTTTGATTCAGCAGCTTTCTTTTTTTCTTTTTTGTATTTCGCTGTACACCCTCCACTTCTCCGATTACAACTTCCTTGACTTCATGTTCCTTACACCACTTTACGAAATGTTTTGTTGATTTGTGGATGACATCATTTAATTGCCGCTCGCTTTTGCTCAAAATGAAGCGTTTGGCTTGATTGTACTTTTTCCATTGCCGGCTCCCTTTTTTGCACTTGCTCATCAGCTTCTGAAGCTCGGCCAGCTTTTTATTTCGGAGCCGGTGAATACTTCTTGCTTTTCTCCCCGTTATGATGATCGCTTTGTTTTCCGTTGTCGTTGCCGCGATGGAGTGAATTTCACCCAAGTCAACGGCTGCAACCTCGTTTCCATGGTTTACTGCGGCAGCTTTCCCATCATCGTAGCTCATGGAAACCATCAATCTTCGATCGAATACAAGCTCAATTTCTTTAATTTCCGCATCAGGCATGTCAGGAACGATGATCTTGATCGGTTGCTGGCGCTTACCGTCTTGGATCCCCAAACTAAGAAGAATTGTATTACCTTCAATTTTGAACGATTTGTCAACCCATTTCGTATTGTAATGCCTCTTGTTTTTGTAAGGGTATTTGGAATTCAGGCCTTGTTTCTTTGCTTGTTTGGCGCTTTCTCTGGCAAAAAGATATTTGTGGCTTACAGCCTGAACGGACTGCGAGTGAAGGGGGAACTGATTTTTCAATGCTGCTTGAAGTTCCGTTTGGCCAATCCATTTCCCTTCATGCGCCAAGGAATAGTTCTTGGCGATGACAAGACACTTATTCCAAATTTGTGCCGATAACCGGTTGCACGCAAACAGCCGTTCAAGATCGAATTTAGTTGTTTGAAATGCTGTTTTGATACAACGGATCATCTTGTTTTCGCCTCCTTTCCTTGGTTTTCAATGTATGCCTTCAACACCTCCAAAGGCGCGCCCCCTGCTGTAATCATACAGTAGCTCTGCGTCCAAAAATATTCCTTCCACAGATTCTTTGTAACTGCGGGGAAATCTTTTTTGATGAGGCGAGAACTGGCGCTCTTGTACGCATTGATAAATTTGGATAACTCGGTGTTCGGATGAGCTTTGAATTGAACATGAACATGATCACCATCGTGATTCCACTCGATCAATGCAACATGATAGTTTTCTCCTATGCGTACAAAAACGCCTTTCGCATATTCGGAGATATCGTCTGTCATTACTCTTCTCCGGTATTTGATACAAAGAATGAGGTGGTAATGAAGAGAGAATACTGAGTGATTATTTGAATCTAATTTCACAGATACACCAGCCTTTTATCTAACTAAGACTGACTATATCAAACGAACACAACTAAGAGCAACAATAACTTCCAGGCTTCGCCTGGCCGATATTCATCCCCTCCCTAAAGAGGAAGGGGACTTCTCTCGGAAGACCGTTAAAATGAAAAAACCCGACCGTTTGAGGTCGGGTCATAAAGGGATTAGCAAATCGTCCGCTGCATGCGGCCTATCGCTGAATCGTTTTTAGTTCTTCGGTTAATCGCCGAAACGATTCTACATCGCCTTGCGCAAGCGCATCATCGATCGCATGATATATTTTCTCCGTCCGGTAATTGCGCAGCGCTTCGTCCAGGACCATTTCTGCCGCCAATCCCAGCATCGTCTCGTAGGCGACTTTCATGTTGTCCATTCGTTGCACCTCCGAAATCCGGCGTTAGGGCTCCCTGCCAGGGCTCCTATATTGCTCGCCTTTGCTCACGTAGCTGTCAGCCGTACTTTTCATCCGCTGCAAATCTTGTTCCGTTAACTCTCGAACAACCCTTGCCGGAGATCTTAAGCATAAAGTTCCGGGCGGAATGACCTGATTTTCAGTTACGAGTGCGCCGGCTCCCACTAAAGCATATTCACCGATGTCCGCCCCGTTCAAGACGATAGCCCCCATGCCGATCAATGTACTTTTGCCTATCTTGCAGCCATGGATGATAGCCGCATGTCCAACGGATACTCCGTCTCCCGCGATGAGGGGCTGGTTTGAGTTTACATGATCGATAACCCCGTCTTGAATATTACAATGCTCTCCGATGACGATAGGTGCTAAATCTCCACGCAGCACCGCATTAAACCAGATGGTGCTTCCAGCTCCGTCAAAGCCTTGGCTTACTAAGATCAAGAATCAACTTATCCTCGATAACCAGGGAATTTCCCGATACGAGCGTTTTCCCCTGCGGAGTAATCCGTACGACGCTGACGCCATCCGCCGTTTCCCCCCAGCGCAATACGCCAAGGTGCATGAGCATGATCAGCACGCGACGTTCTAGAACGTCTTTCTGCGTATCGTAATAGTAGGGTCTGACAAGAGGCTGCAAAATTTGATGGATCGATTCCACAGTTACCCAATCCGCGGACAATCTCATAATCCATTGCGTCAAGGTGGATAGATTAGGGATTGCACCTTTGTATAGTCGCAGCCAGAACCGATAAAGCTTGGTCGGGTCCGGCTTGGCCATCCCATCGGCCACGTTGCGCCCTTCGGGAGTGAGCGTGAGTCTATCCTTCTCCTCTACGATAAGGCCCTCGTAGTAAACAAAATCATAGAGCAACGAGAAACGATCCGGATAATCATGGAACTTGCGACCATATCCGAACCTCCAGCCTCCCCGATTCGGCAGGGTCTCGTTCACGGAGAGGAGGTCCAGCGCTTGCGCGATTTGCCGTTTGTACAAAACGCCCTCCGAGGTTAATTGCAAATCATTATCCCTAACGTACCGGAGAAAATGAACGATGTCCTCTAAGAGCAAGTTTCTCTCGTCGCGGTACGCCGGGGGTTCGTCCATGATCACGAGCGAGGAACGGTAACGTTTCTCGAGCGCGTCGCATAGCCTGAGCTTCACGTCTTCCGGCACTTGGTACAATTGTCGCGTCTGTTGAGAGAATCCGTTAAAAAGCCATCCGAACCTCTTAAATCTCGAGATGGAAAGCCTTGCCGTCTCATCGGGTCCCGGAGGGGGCTTCTGTTCCGTATTCTTGCCTTTGCGCGTACGATTTACGGGACTCGGAACAATCGGGATGGATTTCGCCTCTGCCGGCGTTTTGTCAACCTTTGCAGGTTCGCCGCCAAGAGCTCTTGCTTTCAGTTCCTCGAGGCTATATGCCGTCCGGTTCTCGAATACAAGCGAATTTAAGAACCGCAAATCGTTTCCCGTCATTTCTCCCACTCGCGACTCCATCACATCCCGTCTTTGAACAGTCGATAGGATCGACTGAATCAACTCGTTCTTGGAATGGCTGCTGCAGTTACAATCATAGGTTTCTGCAATTCTTGTCAACTCGGCAATATCTGCGTAACAGAGCATGTCAGCCAAGTTCATCGGCATACCCCGCTTTACGGAGGGATTTACTGTTCAGTATGGGCGCGGGTTGCCTGTCTTAAACGTTATCTATACGCAAAAAAATCCGGGCGAATGCCCGGATTCTTAAATGGAGGATTTAATTGTCTCTTCCGTCAAATGCCGCGTGCAATTATGGAGCAAAGGATACCAGCCTTCCTGTTGCTTCTCTAATAGGGTCAACGACATATTAAGCAAGTGCGAATCATTAAGGTCCGTACAGAGCGATTGCAACATTCTAGCCAGAAAGCTGCCGTGAGTAACGACTAACCACGCTTCTCCCGAATGCTTCTCGAGCAGTTCGTCAACAAACTCATGTCCGCGAGCTTTAATGATCTCGTCGGTCTCCTGATCCGGAACTAATCGTCGCCACTCCACGCCCCAGCGGGACAATCGTTCAGCCTCCGTCGTCCCTTCCGCTTGCCCGAAGGAGCGCTCCCTCAATCGGGAATCCTTGATCAGCGGTATGCCTAGACGTTCGGCAAGAATTTCCGCGGTCTGCGAGGCCCTCTGCAAGTCGCTGCAGTAGATTCCGTTCCATTGCCCTGCCTCTCTCGCTAGCCGGTTGGCAAGCAAACGAGCTTGCCGTATACCTTCGGCGCTAAGCGGGATATCCGTAATACCTTGTATTTTGCCTAGTTGATTCCATTCCGTAATTCCATGACGCACCCATCCGATTCGCGTGGCTGACCTCATGCGCGCACCCGCGAAAACCAATTGAGAATGAGCAGGGTCATGATCATGCCGACAATGGAGAGGGCAATCCAATACTCCGGCATGGCAGGCGATACATGAAGCATATATGGATCACTTAGGCTGGCAACAGGTACTTCCAGGTAGAGACTATCGCCGCTTTGGTGACTGGCCGCGAATGCGTTGGCGGAGTCCGTAACGTTCGTGTCTTTGCTGTTCGCACCGCCGATACCGCCGATACCGCCGAATGCGGTGTAAAGAAATCCGCACACGAACAAAGCTAATAACGCGGCCAGAATTCCTGCAACCTTCCGCCTGAACGCGAAGGTGAAGGAATAAGTGCGGCGAACGGTTGGCATATACCAGCTTTGTTCCGCGTAAATGCGGTTCATAACGTTCTGATTCATCCAAGCGGTAGTCACAGGCTCATCTTCCTGCACTTCATCGAACGGCAGCTCTTGAATCAATAGCGCGCTTTCTTCCCATATCCTGAACTCTTCCGCGCATTCGGTACATTCCCGCACATGCCTATCAACGGCGAGTCTCTCGGCGGAATCTTCGGGCAAATCCCGATAAATTCCGAACCATTCCCCGGCTTCTTCGCATTTCATCGCAGCTTCATCTCCTCGTACTCCTTCATCATGGCCGGTTCGGTAAAGTACGATTCCAACTGTGTTTTGACACTGGCCCTGGCCCGGAATAACAACGATTTGACGGAACTGACCGTCTGTCCTAGAATGTTGGCGATTTCTTGGTAGTCCATTCCATCATATTCTCGCAGAATAAGCGCGGACCGCTGCTTCTCGGGCAAGCTATTGATGGCCTCTCGTACCATGGAAACCTTCTCGTTGCGCAGCAAACGCTGCTCGGGCGCCTCCTCGGGAGGTGCGGCCGGTATGTATGTGGAGTCGTCGAGCGAGAGATGCGCCGTCTTCTGCTTGCGCAATTCACTGAGAACCGTATTACGTGCAATGGTATATAACCAGGTTGAAAAGGAAGCATCGACTTCCCTAAAGGAATGTAAACTCCGATATGCCTTGTAGAAGGTTTCCGAACTTAAATCTTCCGCCATGATTTCAAGCTTGGCGCTCTTGAGCATATGATATACAAAAGACAAGATCTTCTTCTGATAACGCCCCATAAGAGTAGAATACAATTCTACGTTGCCGTCTTTAATTTCCCGTATTAATTGGGAATCGGTCATCATAACCGCGACCCTCCCCCCATGTCAGGGTGAACGTTCGCAGCCGGTAGGGTGTTAACCTATTGTACCGGCTAAAAACGAAAAAGTTGCGCTTAGCGGCGCATGAATGTTTGTAAGCCAGTATTTTACAAATACTATATGCTATTGTATCACAGGAATGGGCATGTTGAGCTTAAAAATTTCTCAAATTTTATAGGGAATTGTGACCTTTACATGCCGAAAATGAATTAATCGCAAAAGGGCAAAAAAAATCCACCCCGAAGGGTGGCTGCACAAAGTGCTAGGATTGGATAGGAGTGGAGAGAAACCATACTGTACCTTTATTATATGTATCCGTTTTCATTTTGTCAATAAGCGTTTACATTTTATTTTTAAGCGTTTACAACTTGTCTTGAAGCGGTTCTATACCGATTTTCAATTAAAAGAGGCTGCATGTGAATGCAGCCCTCTAATACTTACATATGAACGTCATATCCCATTGATTTCAATAATGCCGTCGCATTATCCAAGTCATCGGATTGTTGGAAGGATAGCCGCAGTACTCCCGGTACGTCTTCTCTACTCTCGATGATCCGCAGATTGCTGAGGTTGATCTTGGCTTGACCGAGCTCAGTTGCGATTTTGCCGATAATGCCCGGGTGATCCGGTACGTCTACATAACATTCGTAGACAGACGTAATCATCCCCTTTCGGCGTTCCGGCAGCTGGCTGCGGAATTGTCCGGCGCGGCGGAATTGCTCCGCTACCCCATCGCCGTCCCCTTGTTCGATCAAAGCAACGAATCGGTCCATCTCGCCTTGCCAGTCGCGAACAAGCTTAATCATGACTTCGCGATTGTTGAGCAGGATATCCCGCCAGATCAGAGGATCGCTGGACGCGATCCGCGTGATATCCCTGAATCCGCCCGCTGCCAGCCTTCGATATAACTCGTTAGTCTCATTGTAACCTGCAATCTGGTTCACGAGAGCAACGGCGATCATATGCGGCAAGTGACTGATCGCCCCGACGATATCGTCGTGCTGGATGGCGTCAGTCTTAACGATGTGGGCCCGCGTCCATTTCAGAAGCTGCTCCAGCTTAAGCACGCATTCGTCCGGCGTGCCTTCGGTAGGCGTCAGCACATAGAAAGCATTCTCCAACAGATGCAAGCTTGCGGCTTCCACGCCGGAGCGTTCCGAGCCCGCCATCGGATGTCCGCCGATGAATACGGCGCCTTGCAGCGATAACTTAGCCGCATGGCGGACGACGGAAGCTTTGGTGCTCCCTACATCGGTAATGATGCACCCCGGTTTTAGAGGCAGCTTGGATAGTTCCTCTACATATTCCTCCAGCCGTCCGACTGGAACGCATAGAAACATAAAATCCGCATCCTTCGCCGCTTCCGCGATCGAAGTCGTTGCCCAGTCCACGACGCCGCGGGCCACGTATTTCCCCGTAGAGGACGCATTGACCGAATGACCGACGACTTCAACGCCTGGCTTACCTTTAAAACAAAGCGCGAGAGAGCCTCCGATGAGGCCTGCTCCGAAGATGGCGATCTTGATCCGATTCGATTCGTTTAATTCCGCAAAGCCGCTAAACTCTCCGCTCATGCCTTCACACCTTTACCGCTATTTCTTGCAGCACGGCAGTCAGTGCGGCGATAACCTTCTCGTTCTGTTCCCGGCTTCCGACGGTAATCCGGATATACGTCGGATATAGCTTATGACCCGCCCTTACGATGATGCCCCTGCGGAGCAACGCATCGAATACTTCTTGGGCCGATCTCTTCACGTCGACCATGATGAAATTTCCGTATGCCGGAAATGCTTGCAAACCAAGCTCTGCGAAAGAGCTGTTGAAATACGCTAAGCCTTGTTTGTTCGCCGCACGGCAATTCGCGATGAACTGTTCGTCTGCAAGGGCTGCCAAAGCGGCCGCTTGGCCGAATCTGGACGTATTGAACGGCTCTCTGACCTGATTGATGCTGCGGATGACGTCCGGGCGACCGATTCCGTAGCCGATTCGCAGAGATGCCAGCCCGTATATTTTCGAGAATGTACGCAGCAAGATAATATTTGGATATTTATTAAGCAGCTTCAATCCATCCGGAAAAGCGGGATCGTCAATATATTCGCAGTAGGCTTCGTCCAATACGACAAGGACATTGCTCGGCACCTTGGATAGGAACCGCTCCACTTCGTCGGCCGTGTTGATCGTTCCCGTGGGATTGTTCGGATTGCACACCCAAATGACTTTGGTTTTGTCCGTAACCCGTTCTAACATCGAATAAAGATCATGAGTGCCTTCTTTAAGCGGGACCTCGACGATAACCGCGTTCTCGATCTGGGCGTTATGCTTGTACTGCGGGAACGTCTGATCCGCCATGATCGTCTCGTCCCCGGGCACGAGGAACGCGCGGGCGATCATGAGAATGATTTCGTCGGATCCGGCTCCGAAAATAATCTGGTCGGGGTTAACGCCGAACTTACCGGCTATGGCGCTCGTTAATTCAACGGCCGCCCCGTCCGGATATATGCTAATGTTCTCCATTTCTCGAGCAATAGCTTCTTTTGCCTTGGGAGAGCTGCCGAACGGATTTTCGTTGGAAGCAAGCTTGATGACTTCGGTTAATCCGAGCTCCCGCTTTACGTCATCAACGGGTTTGCCGGGTTGGTAGACGGGCAAATGTACGATATTCGGTTTCGGTTGCATGGGTTTCCCTCCTGAGATCACGACAAACGGAGCGTTACGAGCTCCGCCGTTCGGCGGAACGTCAGTCGCTCCGTATGGAAATGTGTATTCTATTGTGACACATCAGCGCGGCACTGTACAGATGGCTTTTGCGTTCCGGCCGAGTTGGATGGCTAAGAAACGGACGCCCTTGGCTTCAGTCCCGCGATAAAATCCTGAACGGCTTGAATGCCTTGCTTGCGTTCCGACTCGTTAGCGGACGTGAGCAACGGCAATGCATCCTCGACTTGGCGTACGATCGCGCTGCCGACGATAACGCCGTCGCATTGGCCCGCGAACCGTTCCGCGTGTTCGCGGGAAGAAATACCGAAGCCGACGCAGATCGGGACGGACGCCGCTCTGCGAACGGTGCTAAGAAACGCGTCGATACCTTCGTGGAAAGTGGAACGCACGCCGGTAACGCCTAAGGACGAAACGCAATACACGAACCCTTTGGCATTGGCGGCTATGCGTTCCACTCGGGCTTCGGAAGTGGGAGCAACGAGCGGTATCAAATGAATCCCGCTTGCTTCCGCGAGAGCGCGCGTCTCGGAGTCTTCCTCCAGCGGCAGGTCGGGAATGATTACGCCGCTGAACCCATGCTCTTTCAGAAGCTCGAAGAAGCGCTCTAATCCAAGTTGCAGAGCCGGGTTGAAATAACTAAACAAAATAAAAGGCATCTTAACGCCCCGGGCTCTTGCGCTCGAAGCGACTGCCATGCAATCCGTCAAGCTGATGCGGTTCTTAAGCGCCCGCTCGGAAGCGCGCTGAATAACGGGACCGTCCGCGAGCGGATCGGAATACGGTACGCCGAGCTCGATCATGTGGGCTCCGGCTGCCTCGGCCGCTTGCACCAACGCAACCGAAGTGTCCAAGTCGGGGTCGCCCATCGTCATGAAGGGAATCAGCGCCGTTTCCCCTTTCGCTTTCAAATCGGCGAAAACGGTATCGATTGCGTTCGGTATGGATGTCGCGCTCATAATTGCTTGCCCTCCTCTGCAGCTAGATAAGACATGATCGACTCCACGTCTTTGTCCCCGCGGCCGGATAAGCTCACGACGATGATCTCGTCTTTGCCCATCGCCGGAGCGATCTTCAGCACTTGAGCGATCGCGTGCGCGGATTCTAGAGCGGGGATAATGCCTTCCATGCGGGATAGCATGCTCAATGCGTCTAAGGCTTCCTTATCCGTAATCGGAACATACTCCGCGCGTTTGATGTCTTTCAGATAAGAGTGCTCCGGTCCGATGCCCGGGTAGTCGAGTCCCGCGGAAATCGAGTGAGCCGGCAATACTTGTCCGCCCTCATCCTGCAGCACGTAGCTCATGGAACCTTGGAATACACCCGGACGGCCTTTGGTCATCGTTGCCGCGTGCTCTTCGGTATCGACGCCGCGGCCGGCGGCTTCCACGCCGAGGAGACGAACGCTTTTGTCCTCGATAAACGGGTGAAAAATACCGATGGCATTACTTCCGCCGCCGACAGCGGCCACGACGACATCCGGCAAGCGTCCTTCGGCTTCTAAAATTTGCTCCCGCGATTCCAATCCGATAATGCGCTGAAAATCGCGTACCATCATCGGATAAGGATGCGGACCCGTAACCGATCCGAGGATGTAGTAAGTATCGTCGACATGACTGACCCAGTAGCGTAACGTCTCGTTGCAGGCATCCTTCAGAGTTCGGGTACCCGACATGACGGGAATGACTTCCGAGCCGAGCAGCTTCATGCGGAATACGTTTAACTGTTGGCGCTTCGTGTCCTCTTCGCCCATGAACACTTTGCATTCGAGTCCCATAAGAGCGGCTACAGTCGCGGAGGCTACGCCGTGCTGTCCGGCTCCGGTTTCCGCGATCACTTTTTTCTTGCCCATGCGCTTGGCTAGTACCGCTTGTCCGATCGTGTTGTTGATCTTATGCGCGCCGGTATGGTTCAGATCCTCGCGCTTGAGGTAGATTTTGGCGCCGCCAAGGTGCTGGGATAACCTTTCCGCATAATAGAGCGGCGTCGGGCGTCCGGAATATTGCTTCAACAAGTATCGGACTTCCTCGAGAAAATCGGGATCGTCTTTATATTTCAGGTAAGCTTCCTCAAGCTCGATTAGGGCATTCATTAAGGTTTCCGGGACGTATTTCCCGCCGAAAGGACCAAAGCGTCCGTGTTGATCCGGTACTTGACTCATGAGCTTTTCACCCTTTCTACGAATGCGGCGATTTTATGATTATCCTTAACCCCGTCCGTCTCCACACCGCTGGAGATATCGACGCCGTCGGGAAGGTATGTCGTAATTAACTCGTCTGCGTTATCGGGATTCAGCCCGCCGGCGATGAATAATCGCAAGCCGTTGTTTCGGGCAGCCTCCTGATAGGATGGGATAACGTCCCACCGAAAGGCTGTTCCCGTTCCTCCGCCTGCCGTGTCGAGCAAGATGGTAGATACAGCGTCCTTGTAAGCTGTGAGACGATCTGCGCCGCTTTGTTTACTCGTCGGTTCTGATCCCTCGGATATTGGCAACGCGCGCCACACGTCAATCCGGAAGCGCTCGCGCACCTCTCGGCTGAACTCCGGCGTTTCCTCGCCGTGAAGCTGAACGACGTCGAGAGGCACGTCTGACAGCGTCTCTGCAAGCTGCTCCATCGTCGGGTCGACGAACACGCCGACCGTCAGAGGAGGCTTGCCGCCCGCCATCGGAATTTGCTTTGAAACGGCTTGGAGTTGGGCTGCTTGCATTGGTGTCAGTTGTCTACGGCTTTTCGCGAACACGAAACCGATGTACTCCACCGGAAGCCCGTTCATTCCCCGCAAAGTCGCCTCTTCTTTGATTCCGCATATTTTCACCATCGACGGCTTCTCGCTCGTCATCTCGTCGCGCCTTCTTTCGATACCGGTCCGAGAAGCTCGTTGACCGCGTCCTGAACGTTCGCTTGGCGCATGAAGTGCTCGCCGATCAACACCGCTTGCGCGCCAGCTTCGCGAACGAACGCCACGTCGTCCGTAGAAGCGATCGCGCTTTCGCTGACCGCGACGATTCCTTTCGGCATAAGCGCGATCAGCTCTTCCGTTACTTTCAGGTCCGTTACGAAAGTTTTCAGATCCCGGTTGTTGACGCCGATCAGCGATGCCTTGCCAATGTCTAGAACGGTCTCCAGTTCAGGACGATTGTGAACTTCAACGAGCACATCCAATCCCAGATCGCGAGCAAGCGTATAAAAGGTCGATAACTGGATCTTAGTCAGAATGGCGGCAATCAGCAGAATCGCGTCTGCTCCGATGAGTCGCGCTTCGTAGATTTGGCGCTCGTCAATGGTGAAGTCTTTACGCAGCAAAGGCGCATTAACATGCTCGCGAATTTGCTTGAGGTATTCATTGCTCCCCTGAAAATAATCCGTATCCGTCAGAACGGATATGCAGTCCGTTCCTGCTTGCTCATATGCTTGAGCTAGGCTGACGGGATGGAAATCCGGACGGATAAGGCCTTTGGAAGGACTCGCTTTCTTCACTTCCGCGATGAGCCCGACCGGACGGTTGCGCCCAATCAGCGCTTGTTCGAAGCCTCGGCATGGGGCGAGATCGGCGATCGTTCGTTCCGCTTGGCCGATGTGTAACGTTTGTTTAAGCTCCTGCACTTCTTCGTGCTTGGTGGCGACGATGCGATCAAGAAACATGGCTCACTTCTCCCGTCACAGCAATCCATTGCTGCAATTTATTCGCCGCAAGGCCGGAATCGATCGTTGACGCGGCGATCTTGACGCCTTCCGGCAACGAGTCGGCGCGACCCGCGACATAGATGCATGCCCCGGCGTTAGCGAGCACGACGTCACGATAGGAACTCTTCTCTCCGGCGAGTATCCGGCGTATGATTGCGGCGTTCTCCGCCGCGTCTCCGCCCTGCACCTCTCCTAGGGATACGGTGGACAGACCTAATTGTTCAGGCGTGATGTCATAGGTGATAACATCTCCGTTCCTTAGCTCGGAAACTTGGGTAGGCGCCGAGATGCTAATCTCGTCCAATCCGTCATGGCTGCCCACGACCATCGCCTTTTTCAAGCCTAACCGGGATAACACTTCCGCGACTGTCGCAGTACGAGTCCGATCGTATAAGCCGATAAGCTGGCGGTCCGCGTTAGCCGGGTTGGTGAGAGGGCCTAACATATTAAAGATGGTGCGAACGCCTAATTCTCGTCTTGGCGCGGCAGCATGCTTCAGAGCGGGATGATACAATTGCGCGAACATGAAGCACATTCCCGTTTTCTTGAGGCAGGTTGCCGCTTGTTCCGCGGTGAGGTTAATGTTGACTCCCAGCGCTTCCAACACGTCTGCGCTTCCCGCCTTGCCGGACATCGCGCGATTGCCATGCTTCGCTACTCTTGCTCCCGCAGCGGCGGCGATAATCGCGGATACCGTAGAAATATTGAATTTATGAATGCCGGACCCGCCGGTGCCGCAAGTATCGAGAAGATCATGGTTTTCCGTGGCGACATGGTTGGAGAAAGCTCTCATCGCTTCCGCAAAACCCGTGATTTCGTCTACCGTCTCGCCTTTCAAGCGAAGCGCGATAACGGTTCCGCCGATCTGAGCGGGCGTTGCTTCGCCTTTCATGATCGTCGTCATCGTACCGTAAGCTTCATCGCGAGTTAAATCGCCGCCGCTCATTATCTTGGCTAATGCTTGCGGCAGGCTTATCGTGAGAGTTGTGCTCATATCGCCTGATTCCCCTTCCCTATATTCGCCTTAGTCATAATCCAGATTCGTGCGGCGGTCTCCTGCTAGGACGGCAGAGAACTCATTGCCATTGCGCTTGGCGGAACCTGCAGGCGGAAAAGCCGCTTCCGCGGAACGGATCGCTTTGAGCATTCCCTTCGCTTTATTGACCGTTTCCTCGTACTCATTCTCGGGTATGGAATCCCAGACGATTCCCGCTCCGGCTTGCACGTAGGCTTTGCCATGCTTGAAAATAATCGTCCGAATCGTAATGCACGTGTTCAAATTTCCGGAGAAGCCCAGGTAACCTATGGCTCCGGCGTAAGCGCCTCTTGCTTCGTTTTCCAACTCGGCAATGATTTCCATAGCCCTTAGCTTCGGCGCGCCTGACACCGTCCCCGCCGGGAGACAGGAAAGAAACGCGTCGTAGAAGTCTTTATCCGGTCTCAATTGTCCCGTCACGTTCGATACGATGTGCATGACGTGGGAATAGCGCTCGATTTCCATGTAGCTATCGCACTTGACCGTGCCGAAGGTAGACACCCTGCCCAGATCGTTGCGGCCCAGATCGACGAGCATGACATGCTCCGCGCGTTCCTTCTCGTCCGCCAACAGTTCCTTCTCGAGCGCCAAGTCTTCCTCGGGCGTTTTCCCCCGCGGCCTCGTGCCGGCGATCGGACGGGTTTCTACCTTGCCGTTATCCACTTTGACCAGCAACTCGGGGGAAGTCCCCACCACTACCTCGTCATCCAGCTTGAGCACGTACATGTACGGTGAAGGATTCATTGTTCTAAGCACGCGGTAAACGTGGAGAGGATCCACTTCGGTTTCGATATGGAAGCGTTGCGACAACACCACTTGGAAAATATCGCCGGCGCGAATGTATTCCTTCGCTTGGTTGACGTTGTCCAGAAACTGCTGCTTTGTTAGATTCGACGAGATTTCTCCTAGATCCGGATCCTGCGGAGGCGTTCCTCTCGAAGGTTGAACCGGTATCGGTTGCTGAATTCTACGAATCGTGTCGTCTATGGCGTTTAACGTTTCCTTGTACGCGGATTCGATGTTTGCGTCAGTCGCACCTTCGGGAACGTGCACGTTGCCGATGACGAGCACCTGCTGCTTAAAGTGGTCGAAAACGATGATGCGGTCGCAGAACATGAATTGCATGTCATCCATATTCAGATCGTCCGTAGGATGCGGCGGAAGCTTTTTCTCGTAATACTGCAACAGGTCGTATCCGAAAAATCCGATCGCCCCGCCCGTGAATGGTGGAAGCTCGGGCAGCGCCGGACTGCGATAGGAGCGAAGTTTCTCGCGGAGGAGCTGCAACGGCTCGGTTGTCTTGTGGGACTCTGTCTTTCCGTTCTGTTCCAAGGTTAGGTGATTTTGCTTTAGTTTCAGAACGAGGAACGGGTCGGTTCCGATAAAAGAATACCGGGCCCATTTTACGCCGCCTTCTACGCTCTCCAGCAGAAATGCGCGCTTGTCACGGCTTAAATGCTGAAACACCCTAATCGGCGTTTCCGTATCCGCCAGCAATCTACGGACGACCGGAATGACGTTATATTGCCCTGCCATTGCTTTGATTCCTTGCAGCTCCTGCTGATCCATCGCTGATCTCTCCCTTGTCGACGACTCATCCTCACATGAAGCGTCTATTCTATCATTTCCGTGCTCGACAGGTGATGAAAAGTGGCCAAAATAACCATTAAAAAAGCACCCCTGCTCGGCAGAGATGCGCGTAATCGATAAGTTTAGGCTCCGACTTCATCGCGATTGCACGGCAATGCCCATGCTGCGCAAACGATACGGATTCTCCGCTCATCTCTTCTCATCTCTACTCGCATCCGCGTAAGTTGCCGTCCCTCTGGCCGACCGTTCCGCGATGCATAATATGTAACTAAATATAGCACTCCGTAGCAGTCAGCGTCAACTAACTTTAACTGACTACTCTTTATTCCCTCTAACAATTTTAGACCGCTGTCAGCGGCTTAGAGCTCTAAACCAATCGGATTTTTACTGTTTAGACCGCTATCAGCGGCTTAGAGCTCCAAACTAACCTGATTTTCGCCATGTAGACTGCTGGCAGCGACTTAGAGCTCCAAACTTAGACCGCTGGCAGCGGCTTAGAGCTCCAAACTAACCTATTTCCATTTAACACCGCTCTCAACGACTTATAACATTCTACCAAAGATACTTACTCGCGTCCTTGTCTAACACATATTCATGATGCCTTTGTCTATCGGCGTTGGTCGGATGCAATAATCTCTTATCGACCATTCGCTTTATCATTTTGGTGCTGAAGTCGTTGCTTTTCCCCAAACACTCCCGCAAGTCGGCCATCCGAATGGGGCGGTTCAACCATATCGCGTAACGGATAATCTCGCGCTCGTACAAATTCAGCTTCTGATAATTATCAGAGCCCGCATTCCCGCCATATCTGCCGTATAACTCATACAATGCCCGCCTGCACATATCCGGTTTTTTGTTCATTTCGTCATAAGAGAAAGGGACGAATCTCAATTGCAAAGCTCCCATTGAGCGAACTCTTTGTTTCTCGAAATCAAAACGTGGTCGAGTAATATTCTCCGCATGAGACACGTAACCTTCTGCCTCCAACCCAAACCGGAACGATTCATCCACGGCATCGACATAGGCTTTTACCCCGGAGAGGGTAGTGATCTCTTTCTCCAGCGTGATTCCTTTAAACGACCTGCGTACTGGCCAGAAAATATCCACCAACAGCATTCGTTCCCCCTCGCTTTGTTCTCGCAACTTCTCCAATCTCATTCCCGAAGCTCCGCGAATTTGTTCCTGTAACAAATCCGCATATTCCTTTTCCGCTACCGATATCGACATCGACATCAATATCCCTCCCTGACTGAATTAAAAACAAAAAACGCCGCCCCTCCGAAGAGAGAAACGGCGTGTGCTTCACGCGAGAACCGATAAATGCTGTATTAGAGAAGACTGGCGCTGGGTTGGTGCTGGGTTGGTGCTGGGTTGGTGCTGGGTTGGTGCTGGGTTGGTGCTGGGTTGGTGCTGGGTTGGTGCTGGGTTGGTGCTGGGTTGGTGCTGGGTTGGTGCTGGGTTGGTGCTGGGTTGGCTGGGTTGGTTCTGGGTTGAGCGGTGTTCTGCTGGACTACAGTCAGTACGCGCCGTGTTACTTCCCCGCTAAATCCGGACGAAGAGCTTGTGCTCTGTTCAGATAAACGTGGCGAATTTCCTTCTGGGAAGCTTCCGTGTTCACGAGTACCATGAGACGGATGCATTTCTCCAAGCTGCCCTTGACCGGAACTTCCAAAGAACACATGAGCGGCACAAGCTCCCATCCGTCCATCTGGCGAATAGCGCGAGCCGGGAACGTGGCGTCCAAATCCTGAGTTACCGTTACGAATACGCTGGCGATATCCTCGGGAGTAAAATGATTCACTTCTACGATGCCGTTCAGCAGCTCGATTGTCGCATCCAAGATCGGGCCCTCTTCGTTCAATTCAACCGTTATGGCTCCGCGGATTCCCCTAACGCTCATAGTTGTCAATTCCCCTCTCTTAATCCATCCACGATTTCCCTTACCCATGAGGAAGGCACGTCATTGCGAATTTCCACGCTGCCGATTGCGGTAGGTACGACGAATACCATTTTTCCCTCGGAAAATTTCTTGTCGTGCATCATCGCGCTCATGATCTCGTCTGTGTCCAAGTGGCTTGGAATTCGAACAGGGAGGCCGAATTTGAGATGAAGACGTTCCGTTTCCTGAGCGATGCGTTCTTCGTAGCCGAATTTGACGGCAAGTCTCGCAGCGCCGACCATTCCGATGGCGATCGCTTCCCCGTGCAACAACTCGCCGTAACCCGCGACGGCTTCAAGCGCATGACCGATCGTATGCCCCAAGTTTAAGATCGCGCGCAAATCATTCTCGCGTTCGTCCTTCGAGACGACTATGGCCTTTATGTTACACCCTTCATAAAGAGCATAACCGAGTGCGTCCGGATCTAGCGCAAGCAGCCGCTCCGCATGCTCGTCGCACCAATGCACGAAATCTCCGTCCCACAGCAAGCCTTGTTTCACAAGCTCGGAGAGCCCCGCCCGAACCTCGCGCATCGGCAAGCTCAAGATCGTATCCAAGTCGTATAAAACGAACTCGGGCTGATGGAAAGCGCCTATGATGTTTTTGGCTAGCCTATGGTTAACCGCAACCTTGCCGCCTACGCTGCTGTCATGCGCTTGGATCGTCGTCGGAATTTGCACGAATCGAACGCCTCTCATATAAGAAGCGGCAACGAATCCCGCCAAATCTCCGACTACTCCTCCTCCGAGCGCGATAACCGTTGATTTGCGGTCTAGTCCCGCTTCCAAGGCCGCGCCGACCAACTCGTCCAGCACTTCTAGACACTTGGAGGCTTCGCCGGAGGGAACGACTGCCGTCGTTACCGAGTACCCAGCCGACGCTAGAGCCGCTTCTACTTTTTCCGCGTATAGGTCAACGACCGACGAATCGGTTACGAGCAGAATCGGCGACTTGACCGGCAACCCGTGTCGATTAAAAATCTCGCCGGCCTGCTCGATTAAACCCGAACCGATATAGATGGGATAGGAACGTTCCCCTAGTTCAACCTTGAGTTCCCTCGTCCCGGCCGCCATTAGTAAGCCTCAACCTGACTTAAGTAATGATCCAGGTTCGCTTGAATTTCCTCGATGGAATCCCCGCCGAACTTTTCTAAGAAAGCTTTGGCTACTTCCCATGTAACGACATGCTCCATTACAACGCTAGCAGCCGGTACGGCGCATGCATCGGAACGCTCGACCTGAGCGGTAAAAGGCTCCTTCGTGTCGATATCCACGCTTGCCAAAGGCTTATACAATGTGGGAATCGGCTTCATGACGCCGCGAACGACGATCGGTTCGCCGGTCGTCATGCCGCCCTCGAATCCTCCAGCGCGGTTGGATGCGCGGTGGAACCCCTTGTCAGCCGTATGCAAGATTTCATCATGCACTTTAGAACCGGGAATGCGAGCGGCCTCGAAACCGATCCCTACCTCGACGCCTTTGAACGCGTTGATAGAAACGACCGCCTGGGCGATGCGACCGTCCAGCTTGCGATCCCATTGAACGTGGCTTCCCAGTCCGACCGGCAATCCCGTCACGATGCACTCGACCACTCCGCCGATCGTATCGCCTTCCGCTTTCATGCGATCGATCAACTCTATCATTTTTAGCTCCGCGTCTTTATCTACTACTCTCACCGGAGATTCTTCCGTAACCGCAATAAGTTCGTCGATCGGAAGGGTAGGCGCCGCGGCCACGACTTCGCCAATCGATACGACATGCCCTGCTACCTTTATGCCGAATTTAGCTAGCAGCTGACGCGCGATCCCGCCCACCGCTACGCGGGCAGCGGTTTCGCGAGCGCTAGACCGCTCAAGCACGTTGCGCAAATCCTTAAGATTATATTTCAAACCGCCATTTAAGTCCGCATGACCGGGGCGAGGACGGAATACGCGGCGTTTCGCCTCATCGTTACCTTCGATCGGTTCAACGTTCATAACGGATGTCCAGTGCTTCCAATCCTTGTTCTCGACAATAATCGCCACCGGTGCGCCCGTCGTGCGACCATGCCTTACTCCGCCGACGATCTGCGCGGTATCCGTCTCGATCTGCATGCGCCGGCCCCGACCATGGCCCTTCTGACGACGCTGCAATTGAAAATTCAAAGCTTCGAAGTCGAGCTCCAGGTTACTAGGTAATCCCTCGATAATAGCCGTAAGCTGCGGTCCATGCGTTTCTCCCGCTGTCAAATAACGTAAACTCAACTCCGGTTCCCCCTTTAGCCACAAAAGCCGTGAATATCTTTGACCATTATAGTACAGCGTTAAAGCGTTTGACAAGAAAACAGCCCGTCAGGTACGGACGGACTGTTTCTTGGCGGCTTTCGGACGCGCGACCCTCGACTCCCTCATGTAACCGAGCAATTCCACGTTGTCCAAGCCTAATATTTGCGCGCACTCCTGCACGGAAATTAACCCTCGCCTGTAAGCGGCTATGACTTTGCGTTTGTCCATGGTTCCCTCCGTGTGGCCTGAATAGCCTTATTATCGGTTGGGAGCCTTGTTAACATACGCTAAATCGATCGCCGGTAAAAAAAAGTATCGGCCGTTTCCAATCCGTATTGACCGGGAGAGAAAATTTGCTCCGTGCTGCCCACGAACAATAGGCCGCCGGGTTTAAGCGCGCGAGCAAACTTGCCATAGAGAACGTGCTTAGCGTCTTCGGTGAAATAAATCATGACGTTCCGGCATACGATCAAGTCGAACTTGTCTCCGAACGTATCCAGGAGCAGATTTTGCTTTTGATACTTCACGGCTTTCTTCAACCGGTCGGACACTTTGAAGGCGCCGTCCGCCGCGGTAAAATACTTATTCTTGAATTCCGTCGGCACATCCCGCAAGGACCGCTCCAAGTAAACGCCTTCCTTCGCTTTGGCCAAGACGCCTTCGTCTAGATCCGTTGCCAGAAGATTCGTCTTATCCAAGATGTCCAGCGAATCCAAGATCATGCCGATCGTATAGGGCTCTTCTCCGGTGGAGCAAGCGGCGCTCCATATATTAAGTCGCGGAGATTCTTTCAACATTCGGGGAATGAACTTGTCCTTCAGCACTTGCCAACGGTTAGGATTGCGCCAGAATTCGGAGACGTTGATCGTCATTCTGTCCAAAAATTCATTGCGCAATTTCGCATCCGAGGAAAGAGCCGCGAAATAATCGCTAAACGTCGAATAGCTGTATTTCATGCGCAGGGTAGTTAAACGGCGACGCATTTGATTTTCCTTGTACTGAGACAAATCGATGGACGTCAACCGCTTGATGCTAACGATAAACCGGGCAAAATCCTCATCCTCGGACAAATTCAAGCCAACGCTTAAACCGGAACGTATGTCTCCCATGACGCTTCCTGCTCTCCCCTTATAAATTCTCAACTGGTTTATTTCGAGAAAACGTAAAAAGGTGTGGATAAGGAGGACAGAGGAAAGGTATGGTCACGGAAAGTTTACGGCCGCCTTTAAAATCGAGTTGTCACCGCTTAATCCGATAAATACAACTTGATTGGTTTGGGGGTCCCCGCAAAGTAATCGGATTAAGCTTCGTCAGCATAATCTTCACTTTGTGGGGCTCAGCAGCGGTGTAGTGACCATACCTCTTCCGGCGTCCTTCTTAAATCCACACCTGTATCGCTTTATCGTAAGAGACCAGTTCCTCTTCCGAGAAGAAAATGCCGATTTCCCGTTCCGCGTTGTCATGGGAATCCGAGCCGTGGATCAGGTTGTAATTCGTATGTATGGCGAAGTCGCTGCGGATCGTTCCAGGGGCGGCTTCAAGAGCGTTGGTCTTGCCGATGAGCGCGCGGGACAACCCTACCGCTTGATCGCCCTCCCATACCATGGCGAATACGGGACCGGATGTAATGAACCTCAGAAGCATCTCATAGAAATCTTTACCCTTGTGCTCGGCATAATGCCGCTCAGCCCGTTCGAGAGAGACGTTCATAAGCTTTGCGCCGATCAGCTTTAACCCTTTGCGTTCGAAACGGCCAACGATTTCACCGATCAGTCCCCGTTGCACGCCGTCCGGTTTAATCATTAAGTAAGTTCTTTCCATTAAACTCACTCCTTCCTGCATAAAACGATATCGTATCGACTATTTTACCATAAAAGCGGCTGCTTAATAACTTCGTTTTGCGACAAATCTAGCGATATCCGCCAAATTTCGTTTGGCCGGAATATCCGGAAGCGACTCCAATGCTTTCAAGGCTTTAGCTATGTATCTATCGGCCATCTTTTCCGCCGTCTTGATACCGGAGCTGGAACGAACGAGCTTAACGGCAGCGGCCGAGTTCACCGGGCCTTCCGTATCGCGAATGAGCGTAATTTCGGTAAGCAATTGGTCTCTCAGAGAATCCTCTTGAAGAGCATATAAAACCGGCAAAGTAATATTTCCTTGACGCAGATCGCTTCCCGGGGGTTTTCCTATCGCTTTCTCCGTTCCGCAAAGGTCTAGCAAATCATCCGTAATCTGAAAAGCCATGCCGACATTGTATCCGAATCGATACAAAGCGTGGCTGACCCTGGGAGGAGCCTCCGTCGCCATCGCGCCAAGCTGGCAGCTAATCGCTATCAATAGCGCAGTTTTCCTTCTAATCCGTCGCATATAATTGCGAACGCTTTGATTCACGTTAAAGAAATCGCGGATTTGCTCCATTTCCCCGATGCACATCTGTACGATGGAACCGGATAGAATCTGATGAATTCTCGGCTTATCGAGATCCGTAATAACGGTGAGCGCTTTGGCGTATATGTAATCCCCGGTGAACATAGCGATCCGGTTATCCCATTTCGACTTAACTGTCAACTGTCCGCGCCGCGTCTCCGCGTCATCGATTACGTCATCGTGCACCAAGGTTGCCATATGGATGAGTTCAAGAGGCACGGCGACTTTTTTTAACGTCTCCATCGAATAGGTTCCGAACTTGCCCGATAGCAACACGAATATAGGCCGGAGCCGCTTGCCTCCCGCCTTAAGCAGATGTAACGAGGTTTCACTGAGAATCGGCAGGTCGGAGGTAACGGTTTGAGCCATTTGATCTTCGATTGCCTGCAAATCCGATTTCATAGCGGCATAGAGCTGCATTAATTTCATAAGTTCACCTGCGGTTCGGTAGGTTATCTGCTACGCGGGGGCTGGGGAGCTCCAAGAGTTCAACCTCTTCGCTCATAAGCCCAAGTTCCCTTGCGTATTGGAAGTATAGCTGAAGACCGGCTTTATGCTCCGGACCGAAGTCATGGCATAAATTCTGATAATAGTTGTGCCAATACTGCGATGTGCCGCCGATTTGGCTCATGGCTTTGGATACGATCGGTTCAAGATCGCGGGAGGATTTCCTTTTGCTCTCCAGCAATCCTTCGTAAATGAGATTAATAGCCTCGGGATAGCGTTGAGCCGTATTCTTGTGGACTGCCCATAAGGCATAAGTCATCCAGCGGCCGGTCCATACGTTCCATACTTCTCCCAAATCCAGAACGCGGTAACCCTTGTTCTCCCAAGAAGCACGAATCGCATGATCTCCTATCAGCAGCGCGGCATCCGCGTTTTCCAACATTTTTTCCAAAGAAGGCTCTGCGTCCTCATAGGTTGGTTTGCCTCCGTAGAACTTCTCCATGATGATCTTGAGCAAGTTAACCGACGTTGCGGATGTAATCGTTAGCGCAATCTTACCATGAATAACCTTCTCAAGCGGCGATTTCAGGAAAAGCAAGATCGATTGAACCCGACCGAGAGAGCTCACTGATAGGTTCGGAAGCAGATAGTACGATTCTGACGATATCCCGTAAGCATACGAAGATATCGCAGCCATATCGATGTCCCCCGCTCGCAACTTGCGGTTCAGAGTCGCAGGCATATCCGCGTGTATCTCCGTTTGGAAAGGAAGGATAGTAGGATCGAAGTGATGGAATACGGGCCAAGCGTTGGTGTAAGAAATGCGGCCAAGCTTTATTGGCCGCTCTAGAGAATTATTCATTGGGTTGTCCCCATCTTTTATATAGGTTATGTTGGATTCCCATGCTGTCCATCGCTTTGCCCACCATGAAGTTAACGATATCGTCCAAGGTTTGAGGGCCGTTGTAGAACGCCGGCATTGCCGGAATGATTCGAACTCCGAGTCGGGCAAGCTTGAGCATGTTCTCCAGATGAATCGCGTGAAGCGGAGTCTCCCTAGGGACGATCAACAACGGACGCCCTTCCTTAAGCATGACATCCGCTGCGCGAGTAAGCAAATTCGTCGATGCTCCGCTGGCGATCGCGGAGAGAGTGCCCATGGAGCAAGGCATAACGACCATGCCTTCACAGCGGAAAGAGCCGCTGGCTATGCTTGCTCCGATATCGTTGAGCGGATGATAGGTCATCCGTCCTGCGGATAGGGCATTGTCGAAAGCTTCGTTCAAACTGTCAATCCGACGCGAAGCATCCCAGCCCAATTCTTCTTTAAGAACCCGCCAGCCGGCATCGGAAATGACGAGGTGCAGATGAAAACCGGCAGTAAGCAATTGCCGGCATAAAGTAATCCCGTATATGGCTCCGCTGGCGCCCGTTATTCCGACTACCCATCTGGCGGGCGTATTTGAAGCTTGCGCTTCCCTCGCTGCGCTTACCAAGACCTCACCACCACCAGGTCAATGAACGTGAAGATGAAGATCACTGCGCTCAGCACTCCGTTCATTGTAAAGAATGCCGCGTTGAGCTTGCTTAAATCGTTGGGCTTCACTAGTCGATGCTCGTATAGCAGAAGAACCGCCGCGACTAACGTTCCGATAAGATACCACCAGCTTAAATCCGTCATGACGAGCAATAACGCAAATCCGGCAGCGGTAAGAGCATGAAGCATTCTAGCAATTCCGAGAGCGCGGGAGATCCCGAATCTCGCCGGAATGGAGTGCAAACCCTCCTTCCGGTCGAAATCCACATCCTGGCAGGCATAAATGGTATCGAAGCCCGCAGTCCATAACGCGACGGTAATGTAAAGGATAATAGCCGTCCAAGTGACGCCGCCCGTTACGGCTACCCAACCGCCGAGCGGAGCTAGTCCGATCGTGAGGCCAAGCACAAGGTGGCAAGCCCAAGTAAAACGCTTCGTATAAGAATAAATAACGAGAAAAAAAACGGCCAAAGGTAAAAGTTTAACGGCTAAGCTGTTGAGTTGAGCCGCGGCCCAGAACAATAAAACAAACGAAACGATGATGAAAATGAGGACGTCTTTGGATTTCAGCAACCCTGCGGGAATAGCCCTCATGGCCGTCCTTGGATTACGTCCGTCGATGGCTTTGTCGATAACCCGATTCAATCCCATCGCTGCCGTTCGGGCTCCTACCATCGCGAGTAGAATCCATCCGCATTCGCTCCAGTCCGGCAATCGTTTCTCCACCGTTACGGCACCAAGAATCGCGCCGACGAACGCGAACGGAAGAGCGAATAGCGTATGCTCGAACTTGATCATTTCAAGAAAAGTACGAATCTTGGACATCATGAGCCTTCATTCCCCTTCGTTCCGATATGCAACGCCGCTACTCCGCCGGTGAGCGGATAAGCCTTCACGTTACGCATTCCGACGGAGCGGAACAGCTCGGCAAGCGCCAGCAAATCGGGGAATGACGCCAAAGACTCCGGTAACCAGCGATATTGCTCGTATCTTTTTACGAACCATTTGCCCATAAGCGGCAGAAGCTTCTCGAAGTAGAAATAATAAATTCCTTTGAACGGCTGCCAAGTCGGCTTGGACAGCTCTAAGCAAACGATTTTGCCGCCAGGTTTAACGACCCTTTTCATTTCTTTAAGCGTCTTGACGATATCGGGAACATTACGAAGACCGAAACCGATCGTAACGAAGTCGAAGGAATTATCCTCGAATGGAAGTTCCATCGCGTTGCCTTGTATTAAAGTGATCTGTTCGCCTAAACCCAGCTTATCGATCTTAGCTTGTCCCACATCAAGCATGTTGCGGCTGAAGTCGAGGCCGACGGTTTTTCCTTTGCCGCTTGCCTTGGCAAGAGCAAGCGTCCAATCGCCCGTTCCGCAGCATAGATCCAAGGAAGTCTGTCCTTGCTGAACATCCATCTTGCGCATCGTGAACCGACGCCATGCTTTATGCCTTCTGAAGCTAAGAATGTCGTTCATCATATCGTATTTCGGAGCGATGCTCTCGAACACGGCATGCACATGCTTTTGTTTTGATTCCGCGTCCATCATGATGTGTTATCCCAGCTCCTTCAAAGCGGTTACCCGTTGCTGCCCTGTTGCCTGCAGGAACGGCTCGATCAAGGGTTGCAGTTCTCGTATCAGCTTGTCCGATTGAAGTCTCTGCAGCAACGTTTGTAATTGTCCCGTGGATTGCCGCAGCAAGGCGCCCAATTTCTCCGAGACGTCATATTTATGCAACATGGATTTAATTAGATTTTGGTCTTCACGGCGATCCGTCAGAATACGGCGATCTTCTTCGGTCCCTTCCTGAAGAATATGCCATACGCCCCAGCTGCTATCCAAGGATGACATCTTCTCGACCTTGCGCAGCTCATGAAGCAATACCTCGCATCTGCTGAACCGCTCAACCAATTCAGGCCATAAACGCTCGTATAGCCCGCTCATAAAACCCGTGAACGAGAGGAAAAGCCCAGACTTTAGTTCTGCGCCGAAATGGAGGTATTCCTCCGCGTTTAATTTCATTTGCTTCATCCTGCCATAGAAATTCATCTTGATTCGGTTGATGTTGCAAACCGCTTCGCTGAGCTGCCGAATCGTCTCGATTTGTCCCGCCTGCGATAACAAGTGATAGAACCGGCTGCTGAAGTAATCTCCTGCAAGCACCTTTAATTGCTGGGCCCGCATGCCAATCATTCCGCTCTTGGCAGGGTTTGGGGAATTCTCGACCATATCGTGGGTATCTAAGCCCATTTGGACGAGCGAGGTCACGATGGCTAGCAAATCCTTCTGCGAGGCCGCTCCGGGTTGATGACTCAATACGGTGTAAAGCAAAGAAATCCTGCCATCCGGAAATTCCGGCAATTCCGTATGCAGGCGAATCATTTCATGGCTCATATACTTATCGGCCATCTGCGTAATCTGTAATTTATTCATTTCTTCCGCCTCCGAACATGCTGCCAGGCACCAGTAACACCGGGATTCATTTCATTTATTATAACATAACCGAGAAAGGCTCGCATAAGACAAGGACTTTGTTCATTAATTTGCAAAATTTGCGATCCAGCGCTTTCCTTTCGGGGTTATCAATAGTCGGATTCTATCCATCAGCTCCGAAGCCTCCGAGAAGGAAGACGGCGTCAGAACGGACAATTCCTTATCCGTCCATTCGAGCTTGCGCGATTCCACCGCTATCAATAGCGAGCGATTCTGATTTTTATCCTTATCCGAGAATACCCTAATCAAGACCTGTTTAACGTTATGGACTTCCCCGTAGGAGAAAACAATCAATTCCCCGATGTCACCCCATACGTCGTCAGGAACGGCAGCTTGCAGGTCTACGGTCAATATGGCATGATCCCAGCCGACCTTAATGAGTTGCTCCTGCAGGGGAAGCATAGAAAGCGAATCGACCAAATTGTCGTCCGTTAATAGCGTCGCTTTATTCGGCTGAAATACGTTAACTGCTTGACGGCGCTGCTGCAGCCCGCGCTCTATCGCAGGTAATTGGCTTAAAAATAGGACGATCATAATTCCGACGAGCAGCATGAGGCTCCATTGCTTGAGCGGAACGTTGGGCACGGCGATTTCCCCTTTCTTGTACGATCATAGGGCTCCTCCTTACCCATTGTACAAATAAAAAGGGCAGGCTATGCCTGCGCTCCTGAAAGGCGGTTCAAAAAGTCGTCTTCTGTTCACGAAGCTATGTAATTCCTAAGCGTCCGTATCTAAGGTGCCATGCTTCGTCAGAATGGTTGCCTTGCCCCGTATTTTCATGGCCGACGTATGATCCGTAAATTGAACGATCAGCACTTCGCCCTTGTCCAGCTTCTCCGTGTGATGAAACTTCGTGTCCTGGCCCCGGGTCAACCCGATGACCTGCACGCCGTTGTCTTTCGCCTTGATGACGATATATTCCTGCTGTTCCGCATCCACAGTCATGGAACCTCCCTCTTTGAATTTCATAATGAAGAAAAAGATAGAGTGCTGTCAAACAAAAACTGCCCTCCCACATCAACTATGCGAGAAAGCAGTCTACTGTTATGTAATGGTCGGAACGGAGAGATTCGAACTCTCGACCTCACCCACCCCAAGGGTGCGCGCTACCGGGCTGCGCCACGTCCCGAATAATTTACGAGAGTGATTATAGCACAGCCTATTCTAGCGTTGCAACCCGCAAATGCAGCACTTGGCATGCACGGCCCACTACTTATTTGATACCTTCTTTAAGCGCTTTACCCGGCTTGAATGCGGGGATCTTCCCGGCCGGAATTTCGATTTCCTCTCCGGTTTGCGGATTGCGTCCTTTACGGGCGGAGCGTTCGCGCACTTCGAAGTTACCAAATCCGACGAGTTGTACTTTATCCCCGCCTTGCAGAGCTTCGGAGATTACGTCGAATACGGCGTCAACCGCTTGGGTTGCATCCTTCTTGGACAAGTCTGACAATTCAGCCACTTTGGTAATCAATTCGGTTTTATTCATAGCATTCACCTCCCACAACGGTACGATGGCATGTTATCTGTTTATCCGTTTCAACAGAAATTATACACTCCTGCAATGCGAACTTTCAAGCGGGGCGCGAATTTCAGCCCATTTTCCCGCTTCGAGATCACGAATTCCATCCATTTGGCCGATGTATACAACCGTTTTATTATTAACCGTCAAGGATTGAAAGCTTGACAACCGCCCGCAGTGCCGCTTCTATCTCGCGTTCGACCGCTAGCGCAACCACGTCGACGTTCGGGTCGTATACGGCTGCTAGATCGGCGTCGGCATAACCATCCAAAGCCAAGATCGCTCCCGCCCTGACCCCGCGCAAGCTCGCAATCACGTACAGCGCCGCTATCTCCATCTCTACCGCGATAGCACCGGCCTGTTTGTATTGCTTGTGCGGGAATTCTAAGACTCCTTGAAAGAACACGTCAAGCGTTACCGTAATGCCTTTGCGAACAACGCCGCCTTGCTCCAGCGCCGCTTCGTATAAAGCCTCGACTACACGGCTGTCTCCGACTGCGGGAAAACCTTCGGGAACAAGCTGGCGGGTCAAGCCATCGGTACGGACCGCAGCCGTGCTGACGATAAGGCTGCCCGCCGGCGTATCTTCCGAGTAGGAACCGGCGGTTCCCACTCGAATTAAGGTCTTTACTCCCGCTCGGATCAGTTCCTCGAAACAGATCGCCGCTCCGGCCGATCCCACGCCATGGCTAACGACGGCCAAGCGGACGCCGTTTATTTCCCCTATGAATGTTCGATATTCCCGGCTGAACGCCAGTTCTTGCGCTCCCTCCAGCTTGCGCGAGATGAGCTCGGCTCGCTTTGGATCGCCGCACACGATAGCATACGAAGGAATGTCTTCGGAATGAATTTGCATTATAGGCAGGAACATCTTAATCGAACTCCTTCTTCGTCCACTCGTCTTCCGGTATCGGCAACGCTTCTCCGGAGAACCGCTGCTCTTTGAAAGGATCGGCCTCGTTGTGAAAGCCGTTGCGCTCCCAGAAGCCCGGACGATCCTCCTTCATGAATTCAATACGTTTCACCCATTTCGCGCTCTTCCAGAAATAACGGTGAGGAACGATGGTCCTAAGCGGCCATCCGTGCTTTTCCGTCAGAGGCTCTCCCGCGTAACGGTAGGCGAGCATGACATTGTCGAGCATCAGATCGGCGAGCGGCACATTCGTTTCGTAGTCCGGATCCGCGTGGAACATTACGAACTTCGCTTCCGGCTTTACTTTGAGCAGAGGGAGAAGATCACTGAACAATACGCCCTCCCACTCCGTATCCAGCTTCGACCAACGCGTAACGCAATGGATGTCACACTGGATGCGCGTTGAGGGCAGCATAAGTATTTCATCAAAGCTGAAGGAGATCTCCTCCTCCACTTCGCCGCCAATCGTCAACCGCCAATCGTTCAAATCGTACTTCGGGACTTCGCCCTCATGAAGGATCGGGAACTTTCCGGTAAAGGTTTGACCGGCTGGAAGACGATCGCGTTTTTCGATGTCTATATCGGAAGGCAAGATCACCTTGGCATTCTTTAATCGATCTGCTTTATTATGCATGAATTTCTACCTCCATCTTGACGCGCTCAGTCGACTTTGGCCCTATCTGGAGCTGGAGCCGGAGCTTTGAGCGTCCTTCAGAAAACCTTTGTCCTTGAAGAAGAACATAGCGACGATTGTCACCGCGTAAGGAACCATTTGCGTAAAATGAGACGGCAACGACAAGCCCTGCAGCCGAATGCTGAACGAATCCATCAATCCGAAGAGCGCGCTGGATGCGACAACGCCGAGAGGGCCCGACTGCCCGAGCATCATGGCGACAAGCGCGATGAAGCCCCGCCCCGCCGTCATCCCCTCGGTGAACATCGTGACTTGCCCAAGCGAGAGCTGGGCGCCCGCCAATGCGCATAGAACGCCGCAAGCCAGCACAGCCCCATATTGGTAGCGCCGAACTCGTATGCCGATGCTCCTAGCTGCAAGCGGGTTGCCCCCGGCAGCCAGAAAGCGGAACCCGCCGATTGTCCGGTAGAAATAATACCATAACAGCCCGGCAAGAACCAAAGCTAAATAAACGAGCGGCGATTGGCCGGACAGAATATCTCCCACAACCGGGATATCTTTGATCAGCGGCAATTCCCACTTCGGAAGACCGATCATCTCTTTGTTGTGATAGGCGCCTTTTACATGAAAGATCGTCCTTAGGCTGAACGTTGTTAATCCTAGCGCCAGGAAGTTCATCGCGATCCCCACGACGATAACGTTTGCCTGGAGATGAATGCTTAAATAAGCGAACAAAAGGGAGAATATTGATACACAAGCAATAGCGAATAAAATAGCCAGCGCCGTATTCGAGAAATAGTGATTGCCGACGATCGCGGTGAATGCGCCGATCAACATCAAGCCTTCTAGTCCTACGTTAAACAACCCTGCGCGGGCGCAAAGCGCCCCGCCAAGCGCGGCAAGCAGTATCGGCGTAAGAACGCGCAGCGCGGAATTGAACAAAGCGAGATCAAGCAGTTGATCCATCGTGGTTTCTCCCCTTTCTCCGTTTCCAGAAGCTCAGCGTGAACTTGACGGTAATGAAGAGTATCAGCACCGCTTGAATGACCGCTCCAATTTCAAGCGGCACCTCCGTATTCAATTCAACGCCCATTCCGCCCGTCTGAAGCGCGGCCAGGAAGAATGCCGCCACGGCCGTGCCGAGCGGATTCGCGTTCGCAAGAAGGGCGGCCATAATGCCTGTCCATGCGTAATCGGCCGAAGAGAAAGCATTATCAATGTAACGGTACTGCGAGCCGAGAACCTCGGTCGCTCCCGCCAACCCGGCTAGCCCGCCGCTGGCGAACATCGTGGTAATCATCAGCGACGTCCGCTTAATTCCGCCGTATACGGCGAATAATGGATTTCCTCCCAGCATGCGCGCCTCATAACCCGACACTGATTTCGTCAGGTAAACGTACAGCGCGATAACAGCTATAACGGCAATAACCAATCCGGCATGCACGGCCATGCCCTTGAACAATTTAGGCAGCCAGATCCCGCTGTCCAACATGGCGGATTGCGCCATCGCGGCCGAGCCCGATCGATCCTTGAAGGGATAGGCGACCATATAACCGGCGAAGAGCGTGGCAATATAATTAAGCAGAAGCGTCGTAATAAGCAGATTTACCCGAAATCGCACATCGAAATAACCGGCCATAGCCGACCATAGCCCGCCTGCAATAACTCCGGCGAGTAAAGCGGCAATGCAAACAAACCATGCCGGTCCGGGCAAATACAGCCCGACGAGCGCGGCGCTTAATCCGCCGAGCACCATCTGTCCTTCGGCGCCAAGGTTAAAGAAGCCGGAACGGAAAGCGATCACCGCACCCATTCCGATTAGAATAATGGGGGTTGCGCGGCTAAGCGTGCTCGTAAAGAAGTAAAAGCTTCCGAACGCGCCTTTCCACATCTCGGAATACGTCTCCGCTATGGAACCGCCTGCGACTAGAATGGCTATCGATCCTGCCAGCAGACCAAGGAAAATCGCGACAATCGGTCCAACCAACGGTTGAAGCAGCTTATTGATCTTGTGCATTCCGCTTCCCTCCCGCCATTAACAAGCTTAGCTTTTCCTCGGTGGCATCGCTGACCTGTAATTCTCCCGCGATCTTTCCTTCATACATGACGAGAATACGGTCGGACAATTTAAGAACTTCCGACAGCTCCGAAGAGACCAACAAGATGGCCCCTCCGCCGTCTCTCTTTCGAAGCAATTGTTCATGAATCGTCTCCATCGCGCCGATATCTACTCCCCGCGTCGGCTCGGCGGCGATCAAGAACGGCGTATTTTGCGCAAGCTCGCGGGCAACGATTAGTTTCTGAAGGTTTCCTCCGGATAAATTCTGAGTTTGGTTATCGAGAGAACCGGCTTTAATCGAATATTGTTGAATCCAGTCCGATACGAGCGTTTTTATTTCTTTGCCTCTCATTAGCCCAAATCTCTGCAGCCTGCGTTGGTGGCCCATCATTCCCGTCTCGGCAACGGTTGCGGATTTGTTTGCCCCCCATATATAACGATCTTCGGGAATATGGGCAAGCCCTGCATCCCTAAGCTCGCGGGCGCTTCGTCCCGTAACGTTGGCTCCCAGGAGCGAGATGCTGCCTTGATCCGGCGCAAGCAATCCCGCGATGGCCTGGATAAGCTCCGATTGGCCGTTGCCGGATATGCCGGCGATTCCGACGATTTCCCCTGCCCTAACGTTCATGCTGATCGAGTCCAACAGCGGTTTACTCCCGCTGCCGAACAACGATACGTTGTTTAACTCGAGAACGGCGCGCTTTGGCGAGGAAGGCCGCTTGATTGCCGGCGCAAGCGATCGACCGACCATGAGCTTGGACAATTGTTCCACGTTGGTTTGCGAAGCCTCGAGGGTCCCCGTCACTTCGCCGTCTCGCAAAACCGTTATCCTGTCCGCGGCGCTCATGACTTCGTTCAGCTTGTGGCTGATAAGAATGAAGCTCTTGCCTTTAAGCGTCAGAGCCTTGATCGCGTCCAACAGCTCCCTAACCTCCAGAGGCGTTAGAACTCCGGTCGGCTCATCCAAAATAATAATTTCCGCTCCCTGATGGAGAACCTTCAGAATTTCCACGCGCTGCTGGACGCCAAGAGGACAATCGCCTGCTTTGGCCCAAGGATCGACTTTAATCCCGTAAGCATTCGACAAGGCCTCCACTTGGGCTGCGGCGGTTTTACGGTCAAACCTGACCTTGCCCGGCTCCTTGCCGATTACGATATTCTCGGCGACCGAGAAATTCGGAAACAACATGAAATGCTGGTGAACCATCCCGATTCCATGACGTATCGCTTCCTTCGGATCGGCGAAGAACACCTCCTTGCCCTTAAGCTTGATCATGCCTGAGGATGGCTGCTCCATACCGTATAAAATACGCATCAACGTTGTTTTTCCTGCTCCGTTTTCACCAACGATGGCATGCACTTCGCCTGCTTTGAGATTGTAGTCGATTCCCCTGTTCGCTTTCACGTCGCCGTAACTTTTGGTTATCCGTTCCATCTCGAGCAACATTTGATTCACTCCTATCCATTGTCCGAAAGCATAGGAAACCGGCTGCTTTGGGGCAGCCGGTTAAAATAAGCAGTATATGGTTTTTATTAAATTATTGCAGCGGGTTCTTGACTACGATAGTCCCTGCTACGATATCATCATTGATCTTCTTCAGCTTGTCAATGTTTTCTTGTCCGATCGCGTCGTTAAGCGGGGATTTGCTTTCTTTGTTGACGAAAGTCAAGCCAACGCCGCCCTCTTTAAGTCCGTAGTCGCGTACGCCGAAGGAGAAGTTGCCCGAAACGAAATCCTTCACCGTTTCGTAAGCGACCGCATCCGTTCCTTTAAGCTGAGAAAGAATAACTTGCTTGCCGTCCGTGTTATCGGTATCTTGTCCGGAAGCGAAGAAACCTTTCTCGCCGGCGGCTTCGAACACGCCCAGGTCGCCTACCGCGGACATTCCCGCAATGAAATCGGCGCCTTGAGAATTTTGCAGGATCGCAAGCTCTTTGGCTTTAGCCGGATCGGTAAATCCGCCAACGTAGTTCACCAATACTTTAATGTCCGGATTAACCGATTTCGCGCCTTGGTCGAATCCGCTCGTGTACTTCGACAACAACGGAATGTCCAATGCCACAACGTTGCCTACCGTACCGGATTTGGAAATCAACGCCGCTGCCGCTCCAAGTAAGTAAGAGGCTTCGTGCTCGCGGAACGCTACGCTGCGAACGTTCGGCAGGTCGATCACGGTATCGATGACCGCGAACGATTTGTCCGGAAATTCGGGAGCGATTTTCTTCAATGCGTCTTCGACTTGGAAAGTCGACGTAATAATCAGATCATAATCACCGGCGGCGGCAGTCCTCAGGTTCTGCTCGATGGATGCCGGATCGGTAGACTCTATGGTTTTGACCTCAACTCCGAATTCTTCCCCAGCTTTCTTGAAGCCTTCGTCCATAAGCTGGAAGAAAGGGTTGACGCCAATCGGTTCAGGAGTAACTAAAGCGATTTTCTTAGGTTTTGCGGCAGATTCGGATGGCGATGCGCTAGCAGATGCGCTTTCGGTGCCCGCAGGCGCGCTGCTTTTCGCGTTATTACCGTTATTCGAACCGCATGCCGCAAGAAGTCCCCCGAGTAATACGAAAGTAAGAACAAGCAGTAATGGTTTTTTCATTTGTATTCTCTCCTAGTCTAATATTCTATTATCTATTATTAGATCCTAGTTTAAAGGTTGGATTTTGTCAAAACATTAAATATGTTGCATGTATTTGGCGGATTTCGCTTAGGCTTTGCGTCGATTCAAGTGAATGAAAGTAACGGCAAGGGCCAGAACCAGAACGGATCCCTTGATGATGTCGGTCGTGTAATATTGAACGTTCATCATCGTTAATCCGTTGACGAGCACTCCCATTAGAACGGCACCGAAGAAGGTGCCGATAATGTTGGGGCGCCCGGCGGCGAACACGGAGTATCCGATGAATACCGCCGCCACGGATTCCATCAGCATCGGGGCGCCCGCGTCGATCTGACCGGAACCGATTCGAGAGGCAAACAGGATACCTCCGATCGAGGCGAAAATACCCGAAGCGATATAGGCTAGCGTTCTAACCCGTTTTACCTTCAAACCGGACAGCCTGGCCGCCTCCTCGTTGCCGCCGGTCATGATCATCTGCCGTCCCCATCTCGTATATTTGAAGAAAACGTGGGCGGCTACGACGGCCAGCAGCATGAGAATAACGGGAAATGGAACTCCCAGCAGCTTGCCTTGGCCGATCCAGAGGAAATCCTTGTCCATGACTCCCGGCGCCGTCGTTCCATCCGGCAAAGGCATATTGTTATAGATGGAATAGCCCTTGGTATAGGTCTTGTGGATTCCGTTCACGATGTACATGACGGCTAACGTCGCCAACAAATCGGGAATCCGGATTTTAACGATCAATAGCGCGTTCAATATTCCGACGAGAGCTCCAATGACTATCGGGACGATAAGAACGACGACGAGCGGCATTTCATACCACACCATCAAGGTCGCCGTTACTACGGTCGACAGAGAAACCGTGGCTCCAACCGATAAGTCGAATCCGTCTACCGTCAAGGATATCGTGACTCCGATTGCCACGAACGTTACGATGGAGATGGATCGAAGAATGTCCGTCAAGTTGCCGTAAGTGAAAAAATACTCGCTCTGAAAGGAGAAGAACAAAATAACCAATCCGATGAACGCAAGCGCTCCGTATTTGAATGTAAACGACAGCAGATGCTTTTTCACGCTAATTCCTCCCGGCCCGCGCTGGCGTAATACAATAGATCCTCTTGCGTTGCTTCTCCGCGGCTGAATGATTTTACGACGATGCCATCGCACATGACCAGAATGCGATCGGCCAAGCCGAGCGCCTCGGCAAACTCGCAAGTTAAGTACAATATCCCCTTGCCCTTTTGCGCTAGATTGCCTATGATTCGAAAAATATCGCCTTTCGCGCCGACGTCCACTCCCTTGGTTGGCTCGTCGAACAGAAAGACTTCCGCTTCGGTGCCCAACCATTTCCCGATAGCTACCTTCTGCTGATTTCCTCCGCTTAAGTATGCGGCAATCTGAGCTACCGAAGAGGTTTTGATCCCCAGCCCCGAAATCTGACCGTTAGCGAATTCCCGCTCCGATTTCCCCGACAAGAAACCGAATCGGCTTATGGCCTTCAAGATCGGCAAGCTAAGATTATGCAATACCGACTCCCTGACGAGAATGCCTTCCTTGCGCCGCTCCTCCGGAATAAGCGCTATGCCCGCCCGCACCGCGTCGGACGGACTTCCGAGCTTAACCGGTTTGCCGTCAACGGAGACGGTCCCCCGCTCCGCGGTATCGGCACCGAACAAAACCCTGGATAGCTCGGTTTTGCCGGCGCCGACCAGTCCTACGATCGCCAGGATCTCTCCTCGCCGAACATCCAGGTTGACGCCGCGGACGCGTCGCCCCGCCTCCAGTCCCCGAACCGTTAATATCGGTTCGCCGATAGTCGCGGGCAGCTTGGGGAATTCTTCGTCGAAGCTTTTGCCGAGCATAGCCCGGACGACTCCCGCCGAATCGATATCTTCTTTGCGCTCGGTCAACACTCGCTCGCCGTCGCGCATGACCGTGATTCGATCGCATATCCGGAACACTTCGGGCAGACGGTGAGAGATGAAGATAACGCCGATGCCCGCGTCCTTCAACCCCCGCATGATGCCGAACAGCTTGTCCGCTTCATCCAAGCTTAGCGGAGCCGTCGGTTCGTCGAGGATAACGAACTTCGCTTCCTCGGCAAGCAGTCTTGCGATAAGCACCAGCTGTTTCTCCGACAACGTCAAGTCCCTGATCAACGCCTGCGGGGAAATCGTTAGTCCGATCCGTTTGAGTACTTCTCTTGCCGCATCGTGAAGACTTCCCCATTTCAACCAAGGGTTACCCATTGAATTGGCAAGCTGATCAAGGAATATATTTTCCGATACGCTTAGATGGGAAACGAGGGAAGTGTCAACTTCTTGATAGACGCAATGAATGCCGGCGTTCTTCGAATCGGCGGGCGATCGGAAACTGTAGGTTCCATCTCCCGTTTCGATCGTACCTTCATCGGTTTCATAAGCACCGGACAAAATTTTCATCAGCGTGCTTTTGCCAGCGCCGTTGGCTCCGAGCAAGGCGTGGATCTCGCCCCCCTTAAGGTTAAAATCCACGTTCTTCAAGGCCGGAACGCCGGCAAAAGATTTCGAGATGCTTCTCATGTTCAACTCGGAAACCGTCTTGGCCTTCGACATCGTATTCCTCTCCTTTCTAACCGCGGACGATCGATCTTCCGCATTGACAGCAGGAAACGGCGCGGTTATTATCCGCGCCGCGCCATGCCTAGCTTTACGATCCATTCCTATTCTTACTTTGCCCCAACCAAAGTTTCGAGCTCTTTCAAATAATCCGTGTTCCCCAGATCGCTGCTTCCCCAACCTTCCACGTATTGTGAAAGATCGGCCGTGGTAATGACTTTATCCTTCGGCAACGCATCGCGATGCACGAATACCGGTTCGAGTTGAACGACGGGATCCGTCGTATCGCCATGGAACTTCTGGTACAAGTATCTCACTTGCACGGTTCCGATAGACGTAGGATCGACGGCCGCGGACGCAACCCATGGACTGGTCGGATCTTGGATCATCTTCAAGTCTTCGTCGCTAAGATCGATGCCGTATACTTTGATTTCGTCGCGGGCGGCTTGTTTAATCGCGTTGGCCGCTCCTTTAGCGAATTCATCCCACGCCGCCCATACGGCCGTAATGTCGCCTTTATTCGGATATTGCTTCAACACCGCTTCCATTCTAGTCTGACTATCGAGCTGAGGATTGCTGGCATCCCCGAATTGCGAGATTTCTTTGATATCCGGATACTTCTCGGTGAATGCCTTATAAGCAATTTGACGGCTTTCCATCGGCGGGAAACCGGCTACCCATACTTTAACGATATTGCCTTTTCCGCCCGCTTCTTCGGCGAGTTTCTCCAAAGTGAATTCCGCAAGCAACTGATCGTTCTGGGCAATGTTCGTAATCCCTTCGAAATCGTTCAGGCCGGAATCGAACGCTACGATAGGAATGCCGGCCTCTTTTGCTTTGTTGAGTCCGTTGGTCAGGGCAGCGGCGTCGCCGTGGTCGATCAAAATTCCGTCGAACTTTTGGTTAACGGCCGAATCCAGGTTCGCAGACAATTTAGCTAGATCGTTCTCGGAAGACAATACCGTTACTTCGCCTCCGAATTTCGCTACTTGCTTCTTTACTCCGTCTACATACTGCGCGGAGAACGTTCCCGTGTTAAACCGCATGACGAGCGCGATCTTCTTGCCTTTCAGGGAGTCAGCCGCGGACGCGCTCTCCGAAGGCTCTGCCGACGCGGACGCCTGTACGGAAGCAGTCGGGGATTCAGAAGCCGGCGCCGAATTTCCGGCGTTGTTCTCTTCTTTATTGCCGCAAGCAGCCAGCACCGCTACGAGTACCAATACAAGCGCGAGCCATGTTCCTTTGAACTTTCTTTGTGTCATCTCTCTCTGCCTCCCAAATCTGTTTCATAATATGATAAAATTTACTATAATCACTTATTCCGAGTATGTCAATCGGTTTTATATAATTCATTTCCCGGGTTTGTATAAGTTTAAAGTCGAATGAGCCATCCATCATTCTAGGGCATTTCCTAGTCTATGACAACAGAATAAACCTTATATTCCTAGAATAGAAACATCGTAACTGCTTACATTTCCTCAATTGGAGATTAACAGCGCACGCAAAAACACGAAGCGTATGCGGAGGATAAATCCACCCCAAACGCTTCGTGCTTAGCAAATCCGTTATAAAATGATCGCGATCAATCCGCCGGAGCCTTCATTAATGATGCGTCCCAGCGTTTCTTGCAGCTTGTAGCGGGCATTATCCGGCATCATCGCGATTTTGCCTTGAATGCCTTCCCTTACGATGGAATGAAGCGAGCGGCCGAAAATATCGGATTCCCAAATCTTGATCGGATCCTTCTCGAAATCCTGCATCAGATAGCGGACGAGTTCCTCGCTTTGCTTCTCCGTCCCGATGATCGGCGCGAACTCGGATTCCACGTCGACCCGAATCATATGAATGGAAGGTGCGGTGGCCTTAAGTCTGACGCCGAAGCGAGAGCCTTGGCGAATGAGCTCGGGCTCGTCGAGCACCATCTCGGCAAGCGACGGGGCTGCAATGCCGTACCCGGTAGTCTTGACCATCTCAAGCGCCTCGGCGAACCGATCGTACTCCCTTTTCGCGTGGGAGAACTCCTGCATGAGCTGAAGCAGGTGATCTTTGCCGCGGATTTCGGTACCGACAACTTCCATCAGTATTTTATCGTACAGCTCATCCGGAGCGTACAGGTCGATTTCGGCTACGCCTTGGCCCATGTTCATGCCGCTTAGGCCGGCGCGAGCGACGAAATCATACTCCATGAACTGAGCGACTACCCGCTCCACGTCGCGTAAACGGCGAATATCCTTCACGGTTTCGCGGACTGAATTCTCGTAACTCGCGCGAAGCCAGTGTCCTTCGTTGAGCACCATGACCCAGCTAGGGAGATTGACGTTCACTTCATGTACGGGGAACTCATATAGCACCTCTCGGAGGACGCCCATGACTTCCTCTTCCCCCATCGTTGCAGCGCTTACCGCCATGACGGGGATATCGTATTTAGCGGCTAGCTCGTTGCGAAGCGATTGGGCATCTTCGCTCTTGGGCCGCGCGGAATTTACGATTAACACGAACGGCTTGCCTACTTCCTTCAACTCATTGACGACCCGCTCTTCCGCATCGATATAAGAGCTTCTAGGAATCTCCGATATCGTTCCGTCGGTCGTCACGACTACGCCGAGAGTTGAGTGCTCTTGGATGACCTTACGAGTCCCGATCTCCGCCGCTTCCTGGAACGGTATCGGCTCTTCGAACCACGGGGTCGTAATCATCCGAGGGCCGCCTTCGTCCTCGAAGCCTTTCGCTCCTTCAACGGTATAGCCGACGCAATCGACTAACCGAACGTTGACCTCCAAGCCTTCCGCTACCTTAAGTTGAACCGCGTTGTTCGGAACGAACTTCGGCTCGGTCGTCATGATCGTCCGGCCTGCCGCGCTCTGCGGAAGCTCATCGATCGCGCGAACCCGGTCCGCTTCGTGAGCAATATTAGGTAAAACAACGGTTTCCATAAACCGTTTGATAAAGGTCGATTTGCCCGTACGGACGGCACCCACGACCCCGAGGTAGATATCACCGCCGGTGCGTTCGGCGATATCTTTGAAAATGTCCACTTTTTCCACTGAGATTCCCTCCCATCGTAATCGCGAAACTTTCGTGACCCGCCTGCAGGGCGGAACTCGTACACGAACTTGGACTAGTAACATTGTATGTGCGAACGTCCCGATTATGACGCATCCGCTCAAAATGTTTGCCCATCCGGTTTACGTCATCCGACGCCCCTGTTGTTTCCCCCATGATCATATGAAAAAAGAGAGACACGTATGTCAGCTCCCGAAAACTTTAAAAGGCTGCGTTTTCCCCGAAGAGGACGCAGCCTTCTTGATTAATTGGATGGAACGGCTTGAGGCTCCCCATTCGCCCAACGATAAGCAGGCGAACGTACGGGCACGAAGTACGATTCTTCGACGAGGATCCGCCTTAAGTCTACATTAGGACGGGGCTCGGTTCCCGATTTTTTAACGGCGGTAGCGATATCGATTCCGTAATCGACCAGTACTTCTCCCTTTACATTCACAAGCAAACTGAGCGACTGATGCGAGTACATGCTTGAAATATCCGGCTCTTCCGCGCCAAGCTTGCCGAAATCGATCGTTGAAAAACCAGGATATCTCTCATCCCCCGCGGGATTCCGATTTCCATGGCCGGACCGGTATTCGTTTATTTTCTTCTGAACGTCGCTAACAGCTTGGAATACCGTTAAATCCAGCAGCTTTACGAGAGGCTTCGTTTCTTCGTCGATAATCAAGAATTGATAGGCTCCCCCGTTCTCGAACGCTGCCGAAGGAATCTGCGCTAGGAAGTCCATTCGCTTCAGCTTTCCAAAATCGACTTTGTATTTTTCATAAAGAGGAGTGCTCTCTTTGGCATTCTGAATGGGTAACAGTCCGGTTTGCTCCTGATAGCTATCGACCGCATCCTGCACAGTCAACACCGATTGACGGGCGTTAACATTGCTTCCCGGCGTTTGGTCGTCCGGGTATAAGCATCCCGTCAACGAGAAAAGCGACAAGCTCAGAACACCGATAGCCATAGCCCTGCGAAAATTGCGAATTAACATCGATAGACCTCCTGGACAACGTCATTTCAACCAGTCGTCGTCCTCCTGTTGTTCTGCGAGTTTCTTGCGAATAGCCGCTTTTAACGGATCCTCGGGTACGGTTACGGTGACATTCCCCTTCGTGCGCGCTTGGCATGAAAGACGCACCCCTTCAGTCAACAAGGAACCTAGCTTGTGGGTTTCGGCGGGAGTCGGCTCTTTCAAGTTCTCCGCTTGATCGTCGTCAACATGGACTTTGCACATCAAACAGCCGGCCACGCCGCCGCAACGGGTTCGTATGGCAACTCCGGCACGCCTGGATGCTTCCAGCAACGTCGTGCCCGGTCTTACCGAAGCCGATCGGTCTTCTGGCAGGAATGTTACGACATGTTGATTCGTCATAAAGGCTCCTTCCCAAAGTCACGGATGGATTGGATGCCGGGCGTCGTCATCTCCATCGCCTCACTCTTGATTTCTGGAGAAAATTTGTTTCTACGAATCAAATCTTGAAGCAAAGGCATATGTTTCTCGGGATTCTGCGCCATTAGATCACCTGCGACGGCAGCTCTGTCTTTACGTTCGCGAAGCAAGTTAAACAAGAGTTCATGCGCTAACGGGACAATCGCGATCCCGAAACCATTTACCTCTACCTTATCGCCGTTCGGATACAAGAAATCGTTCACTTCCGCAAGGTAGTTGGATTGCATGGCCGATACCCGGAAATCCCCGACCAATTCTACCATCGCTCCCGCCAGGCGATAATGGGAAAGAATCGAATGGTAACGCTCCGTCCGGTTATCCTCCGGTCCGTCAAGCCAATTCGAACTTAATCTTTCGTGAACCGGGAATACGGAATCATGATCCACGTAGATGTCGATATCCCGGGGAGCCCGATCGAGCTTTGCTCCCCGCAGCACTAAACCCGTACTGCCTCCGACCACCCATCGGGCGTCGCAGCTTTCCAACGTTTCCGCTAGGAGAGCAAGCGCGGTAACCGGGAAATCACTATGCATACCGCGTCACTTCCATTCTCTATATCAGAAATAAGTCTTATTAACCGCTTGAATTTCTCCCTCTTCGATGACCGTTGCCTGGCAACCAAGCCGATATCCAGCGTTCAACTCATCGGGACCTAGCCTGTCCCATTCCGCATCATTCGCTTCCGAGAGCAGGTCGGCGCCTTCCGCCACTATGCACCTACATCTTGCGCAAGTGCCGCGAGAGCAATTATACTGCCAATCCACTGAAGCCGCTAGCGCCAAAGCAAGAAGACTTTGTCCAATTTGAGGCTCAACGGTTTTCTTGAGGGTGCGTCCGGTTAAAGTAATCAAGGTCATGCCCTCCGAGCAATAGGTTTATATGATGGCTAACAATCCGCACACGAATCCATAAATCAGAACGACGAGGGCTGCCAAAGTAAGCAAGAGACGAATCCAGCCTTTTGTCTTATTGCGCGCATAAGTAATGATGACTGCCGCGACGATCATCAACCCGATTCCGATGAAGGACACCCACATCTTACTCATCGGGTCTAGCTTGGCCGCCATAAACGTTTGTAGCATCGTGTACATCTATGTCTTCCTCCGTCTCCTAGACTAACTCAAATGCATAGTATTATACCATTCTAGAACGATAATAACAAAATAAACGAAACGGGAATATGTAAAAAAGCTGACCCGACTGCAAGCATTTGCAGAGGGTCAGCTTCATCATCATTTCTTGATCATCATTTTAACGAGCGATTCCAGGCTGTTCAGGTTCATTCCGCTCTTCTTCACGGCGCTAACGATTTCCTTCATCGTATCATCGGACACGGGAATGTTAGCCATTGTCGATACCTGCTTGATTAGCTGACGGATTTGCGCCTCGCTTTGCAGCGTGTTCGGCGTGACGTTGCTCGCTATTTTCTTGATCGAATTCTCGGAGATGTTTTTTCCCGCTTTTTTGTTCACGGCGCCTAACAGATCTTTCGGAAATTTATCCATGCTTCCCCTCCTCCGGGTGTTTGCACTGCATCCTATGAGGAGAAGAAGCGAAGCGTGCGGGCTAGTTTCTCGGCTTTGTTCGAGGAATCGCTCCGATTAACCCTTAAGCCATTTATTGCGGGAAGCCGATGCGATTTCCTCGATCTCGTGAGTACGAACGCGCCCCATCAATGCTCCGACGGCATTCTCAGGGGATAGGCCTTCGAATAGAACAGAGTACAACTGATCCGTTATCGGCATCTCTACCCCGTGTTGAACGGCCAGCGCATGAGCGGCTTTCGTCGTCCGGACGCCTTCGACGACCATCCCCATGCGCTCAAGAACCTCCGCAAGCGGCAGGCCTTGCGCCAACATGGATCCGGCTCTCCAGTTGCGGCTATGCTGGCTCGTGCATGTCACGATCAAGTCTCCGACACCCGCCAATCCGGCAAAAGTAAGAGGATTGGCCCCCATCGCGGCACCTAGCCGGGCGATCTCGGCAAGTCCCCGGGTTATGAGCGCGGCCTTGGCATTATCGCCGAAGCCAAGCCCATCGGATAACCCCGCCCCAAGAGCGATAATATTCTTAATCGCGCCTGCCGTTTCGACGCCGATATAATCCGGATTCGTATAGACGCGGAAATAGGCTTCGTTCATAAACAAATCTTGCGCCGTTTCCGCGCAAGCAATATCTTTCGATGCAACAACGATCGTCGTCGGAAGTCGGTTCACGACTTCTTCCGCGTGGCTAGGTCCGGAAAGCACGACGATGTATTGTTCGGGCCTACCTAGCTCCTCCGCTAACACCGTGGTCATCCGCTTAAGAGTATCGCTTTCAAACCCCTTAGTCGCATGAACAACCAATGCCTCTTTATGTAAGAAATTTGCCGCTTGGCGGGCAACTTCCCTCATCGCCGAGGAAGGGGCGACGAACAACACCGCTTCCGCATCGGTAACGGCTTCGGCGATATCCGTCGTAGCCGTGATCCCTTCAGGCAAGATCGCGCCGGGAAGGAACTTCTCATTGCGACGTTCGCTATTGATCTGGTCCGCTTGAGCCGCATTGCGCGTCCAAAGCTTCACGTAATGTCCATTGTCCGCTAATACCCTCGACAATGCCGTACCCCAACTGCCCGCGACTATAACCGCGATCTTCTTATGCGCCATGAGGCTCACCCTTTTTGCCGCTGCCCAGCTTATTCTCGGTACCGTTCAATAGCTTTACGATATTATTGCGATGGCGAACGATAGCTAATAAAGCTACCGCCAAAGCACCCCAAATATAGGCAGCATCTAGGTGAAACAAATAGAACAATATCGGCAGCCATACCGCGAAAACCATAGATCCCAGCGATACGTAACGAGTAAATACGATGACGAGAATGGCGACGATTCCGGCGATCAATGTCGGCAAGAACGCCCATATTACTAGCGCCCCCACTGTCGTCGCAATTCCCTTGCCACCTTTGAACCGGAAATAAATCGGCCAATTGTGCCCGCCGATCGCAGCTAATCCGCAAGCAACGGGCACCCATTCGCTTCCCTCGCCGAGCCATAAACCTATCAATACGGCGACGGAGCCCTTCGCTATATCAAGCAGGAATACCGCGATCGCCGGACCCTTACCCAACACTCTTAGCGTGTTCGTTGCTCCCGCGTTGCCGCTTCCGTGCTCTCGGATGTCGATCTTACGGAGCCCACGGGCAAACAAAATGCTGAACGAAATAGAGCCTAACAAATAACTGACGATGATCGCGATGATTGAGTTAAACACTCTCGGTCTCCCCTATTCTTGATCCGACTTCTTACGGGTGAACAATCTAAGCGGCGTTCCTTCGAATTCGAAGGCCGCGCGAATTTTGTTCTCCAAATAACGCTCATAAGAAAAATGCATCAATTCGGGGTCGTTCACGAAAATAAGCAATGTTGGCGGTTTAACCGCAACCTGAGTGACGTAGTTAATTCTCAACCTGCGTCCTTTGTCTGTTGGCGGAGGATTGATCGCAACCGCGTCCGAGATAATGTCGTTAAGCACGTTAGTTGGAACCCGAAGCGCATGCTGCTCGGCAACGCGGTCGATGACCGGGAACAGCTTCGTCAAACGATGTTTCGTCAGCGCCGATAAAAATACGACGGGCGCGTAAGTCATGAACAGGAAATGATCGCGGATCGTGTTCGTAAAGTGTTGCATCGTCTTGTCATGCTTCTCGACGACGTCCCATTTGTTCACGACGAATATCGCGGCTTTGCCATTCTCATGCGCGTAACCGGCGATATGCTTGTCTTGTTCGATGATGCCTTCCTCGCCGTTTATGACCACAAGCACCACGTCTGCGCGTTCGATGGCTTGCATGGCCCTCATGACGCTATATTTCTCCGTGGTTTCGTACACTTTACCGCGCTTGCGCATGCCTGCCGTATCGATAAGCACGTATTTCTGCCCATCTTTCTCGAAAGGCGTGTCGATGGCATCGCGCGTCGTTCCCGCGATGTTGCTGACGATAACGCGTTCTTCGCCTAAAATGGCGTTGACAAGCGAGGATTTGCCGACATTCGGACGTCCGATGAGCGCCACCTTAATAATGTCGTCGTTATACTCTTGCTCTTCCTTGACCGGAAGCTTATTCACTGCCGCATCCAGCAAATCCCCGACTCCCTGTCCGTGCGCACCGGACATAGGCACGGGATCGCCGAAGCCAAGCGAGTAGAATTCATAGATATCGTCCATACGTCCCAGATTGTCGACTTTATTAACTCCGAGCACTATCGGCTTCTGGGAACGGAATAACATCTGCGCGACTTCTTCGTCCGCATTGGTAACGCCAGCCTTGGCATCCACCATGAATATAATGACGTCGGCCTCTTCGATGGCTAATTCCGCCTGCATCCGAACCGAGCGAAGCAAGCCGTCTTCTCCATCGATCTCGATGCCTCCGGTGTCTATGACGCTGAAAGAACGTCCATTCCACTCGCCTGTGCCATAGATACGGTCGCGGGTAATCCCCGGCTTATCCTCGACAATAGCGAGCCGGTCTCCGATTATTCGGTTAAATATCGTGGATTTGCCCACGTTGGGTCTTCCGACGATAGCGATTACGGGTCGTGCCATATTTTCCACTCCTCAACTTATCGAACAACTTCTCCAGCCCATGGCTGAATTCCTTCAAAAAAAACACCCACAACCTTCATCATAGCAAAAATCGGCTGGCTTGGCTAACGATAATTACCAATCCCGCGATAGAATCTAATGCCGATTGACGATTATGAACAAGTCCTTATTCACTTCATGAGCGGCGCTATCCAGCACTTTCTCCAAAAGATGGGCAATGGTCTGCAGCTGATCTCTGTCCTTGGCATAGAAGATAGGAGCTCCGCCTCCCACTTCCGTATCACCGGTCGCAACGACCCCGACGATCTTAGCCATTCTGCTTCGCCTCCGTGCTCTTGCGGTTCGCTTCCGTCGGCATTCTGACCGCCGCCTCGAGTAAAGGTACGTTGCAAACCGCTTGATAAGCCTTATCTGTATCTTTCTCGCGCGGCAGTACAAGAAGTCCCAGCTTGCCGGTTCGAAGGCCTAGCTTCCCGATGGGCAACAGCCCTGGATCCCCATCATCGCGGTAGACGCCCAATCGAGTGGAGACATCGTGCAGAATGGCCTGCCTCTGACCCATGTTGGCAATAGTAACTCTTGCGTCATCGTTCTTGGGCGTTAGAATAAATCCGATTCCTTGTTCTTGAATGATTTTTCTGTTCTCATCCAAACCGACGTTCATCAAATAGACGTCCCCGACGTATAAGTTAGGACCGTCCATCTTCAGGGGGGCCATCTCGACGTCGGCGATATGCGTGATTTTCTTCCCTTTCATGAAGTGATTGGCGAGAAGAAGCGACAGTGCGCCCGCGATTAAACCACCCCACCACCCGATCAGCATGACGAATAAGCTGGATAAGAAAGCCGTAAGGATCGCCAAGTAGTTCCTGCCTTCGAAAACGACGGCTATTCCTTCTATGTATGCAGCACCCCGAGGCACCAATTCCAATTGGTCGATGGCTGTCAGAGTGTTCCGCTCCATGTTGCGAACTTCACGAAATTGTTGGGCCGCAAGCGAAAGAAAAGTAATTGCCGTGTAATCCTTGTTATACAGCGCAGGAACGGCCACTGCCCCTAGTGCGCCCGCGATCAACCCTAAAGCTAAGTGAATGATCTTGCCATGCGGATATGCCGGATATTGCCGATAATCGCTGCGCAGCATGGATATCCTTGCCGCCATCCCGAATGCCGACCCCATAATAACCCCAGTTAAATCCTTATGGGAATGAAGCCAATCCAGCATCATGATCGCTGCCCCCCTCTTTTCTCGCCCATTTTGAACGCCCATCTCCGTCCGGTATTAGCAAGGGTCCTAACGGCCGCTGACCACAACCGAGCGGATAACAGCGCAATCCACCATCCCTCTACCCACTCCGCTCCCCTGAGGACTGGAACTCCACCTAAAGAAGTTTGGAACAACATACCTATGCCAGCGCTTAAATACAAACCCACCGAGAGCGTGAGCACCTGTTCCCAAACGTTACGCAGTAGCAGAGAGGATATCAACCCCAAGAGGATGGCCGTGCCCCAAGGGGCAAAATAATGCGAGAACCCTGACGGATAAAAAGCTAATCTGTTTAACAACACATATACGGAACCTACAAGCATACCCGCGGAAATAGAAGTCCCTCTCCTGCTTGGCGGGAGCCTCCATGACAACACTAGGACGAAGACCGTCGTCCATATCCATGCTCCGTTTACGGCTATTGAAGAAGTAAGAGGTATGTTTATCAGCACGGCCATCGGCCACAAGGATAGGAACACCCCCACTCCCCAATGGGGAAACCCCTCCGTCGAGTCTTCTCGCCAGCCGCTCCACCATAGAATCGCTGCTAACAGCCATAAAAACACAGCACCGAACAACGGCGACATCCATCCACCCCCTTCATGGATAGTATGCGCTTGTACGAACGGAAACCATGCCCTCCTTGAAGGATAAAATCGAAAAAGCGACTCCGGTTGGAGTCGCTGATGTTTCAATGATCGGAAAGTATACGATTACTTGAATTTGCTGAGCTTATCGCCGAATCTTTCGCCTAGGTTAAAGCTCATGCTTTCCGCAGGCGGCAAGTTCGTTTCTTCTCTCCGTTCGCGCGGAGCGCGCGGTTCGCGGTGTTCGCGCTCTGGACGAGCCGGAGCTTCTTCCGTTTCCTTGATGGATAGAGAAATGCGTTTCTCCGCAGGGTTGAAGTCCAGCACTTTAGCTTGAACTTCTTGACCTTCTTTCAGCACTTCGAAAGGCGTCGCAACATGTCGATGCGCGATTTGCGAAATGTGAACCAGGCCTTCGACGCCAGGAGCGATCTCAACGAAAGCACCGAAGCTAACGAGACGTTTTACAACGCCGGTAACGATGTCGCCGATGTTGAATTGTCCTGTCGCCGAATCCCAAGGACCCGGTTGAGCCGCTTTGATGCTAAGGGAGATCTTGCCAAGGGAAGGATCGACTTTCAGAACCTTAACCTTCACGCTTTGCCCTTCGGAAACGACATCCGCAGGATGGGCAACGTGCTGCCAAGCCATCTCGGATACGTGAACGAGGCCGTCGATGCCGCCGATGTCCACGAACGCGCCGAATGGCGTAAGACGTTGGACTTTGCCTTCCAGTATTTGACCGGGCTGCAATGTACCCATGATCTGTTGCTTTTGGTTCTCGTATTCAGCGTCCAGCACGTCTTTGGCCGAAAGGATGACCTTATTGTTCTCGCGGTCGATTTCTTTCACTTTAACCTTCAAAGCACGGCCTTTGTATGCGCTGAAATCCTCGACGAAATGTCGCTCTACCATCGAAGCCGGGATAAATCCGCGAACGCCGACGTCAGCTACCAGACCGCCCTTAACGACGTCGGTGATAACTACTTCGAATGCTTCGCCGCTATCGAACTTCGCTTGCAGTTCATCCCATGCGCGAGGGCTGTCGACCTGACGCTTGGAAAGAACGAGCGACTCCTTAGCATCGTTGATGCTAACGATTTTCGCTTCGACTTCTTGGCCGATTTGCACGGCTTCAGCTGCGTTCTCCAGATTAACGGAAGAAAGCTCGCGCAAAGGAATAACGCCGTCGTATTTATATCCAAGGCTAACGTACGCTTGGTTATCCTCGATTTTGACTACCGTACCTTTCACGGTGTCCCCTTTCTTCAAGGTCACGAGATTTTCCAGTGCATCTTGACTGACTGCCGTTTCCGCTACCGGTTCGGCCGCCGCCGTTTCCTGGATGTTGATTTCTTCAGACATGAAAATTACCTCCTCAGTTCTACCCCAACTTTATTTAAACCCGCTTCAAGCGGCGCTTAAATCTTTATTACCCGAAAACAGAAGAATCGATCGTCCAAATAATACCGTTAGTATGAGGGTTTCTCCTAATAAACATGCATCGGTTAGGACGCCGGTCGACCCGAACTTACCATTTCCCGGATTCGCGACATGATGAGCTCAGTCGCATCCTCCATGCTTTCGGTCGTGCCTTGCTCCGCGAACGGCGTTAAATCGATAGGCGCGCCGTAGACCGCGAGCATCTTGCGAAACAATCGGTACTCTCCAACAAGAGCAACCGGCACGACAATTGCCTTGGATCGGATCGCCATCGTTACGGCTCCTCGTTTCCCCATGCCAACCGACTCATTGCGGGTACCTTCCGGAAATATCCCCATCACGTTACCACCCTGCAAGAGGGTAATAGCCGTCCTTATCGCTTCCTTGCTCACGCCTCCGCGTTTGACCGGGAATGCGCCCACAGCTCTGATTAGCGAACCGAAAAGAGGAATGCGAAAGAGTTCTTCTTTCGCCATATAATGAACTTTGCGGGGCACCCAAACCCCCAAAGTGATGGGATCCAATAAGCTTTTATGATTGCTGCATAAGATGACGGGTCCCTCGCGGGGGATGTTGTTAATTCCCCTGGCTTCCAAACGGTATAGAAGCGTAAAACAAATGCGAAGGATCATTCTGCAAAAACGGTATAACATAGTCTACTTCTCCCCCGTCGAAATGGTTCTTGTCGCAGCAAGTCCCCATTGTACGATTTGTTTCACCACTTCGTCCACCGTTTGACCCGTAGAGTCGAGCAGGTGAGCGTCCGGCGCTTGGAGGAGGGGAGCGAATTCCCGTTCTTGATCCAATCTGTCCCGCTCAATGATTTCTTGCTCAAGCTGTTCCAGCGTGATCTCCGCGTCCGGTCCCATCTCAAGGTGCCGGCGATTGGCCCTTTCCCTGGGGGAGGCGGTGAGGAACACTTTCAATTCCGCGTCCGGGAGCACATGGGTACCGATATCTCGGCCATCCATCACAACGCCCTTCTCAAGCGCCATCTGGCGTTGCAGCTCCGCCATTCGCAAACGCACGCTCTCCAAACGGGCAACGTAAGATACGTTCCGATTGATGTCGAGCGATCTCAGACGCGAGGTAATGTCTTCTCCGTTAACGTGTACGCTTTGCGTTTCAGCACCCGGCAGTAAAACAATGTCCAATTCGTTCGCCAGGCGTCCAACGCTTTCATTGTCTTCCGTCGATAGTCCTGACTCGAGTACCTTGAGCGTGACCGCTCTGTACATCGCGCCGGTATCCACGTAAATATATTTAAGAGCCTTTGCTACCATTCGGGCAACCGTGCTTTTGCCCGCACCTGCAGGCCCATCAATAGCAATGTTAATACGCCGAGAATTCGATTCACTCATGAGAGAACGACAAGCCTCCTACACGCCAACGACAAGATGTCACTAGAAAAAATAAGGCAGGCAGAGCCTGCAAGGAATGAGAAAATTATACCACACGGCACCCTTGGATGCAAAAAAGAAGCCGGAGTATGCTAATGCGCTACGTAATGAAAAGGGACTCCCTCGATTTCGTCCGTCGTGGTCATCCATTGCCTGGCGATCGGGGATCGCAAGACAAGCTGGGAGACGACGAGCAGGATGACGAGCAACAAGATCCCTTTCATCAATAGCCGTTCTATTCTGTCCGACCAAGCAGCGAAATCGGATTTATACCGTTCGTTTTCATTGTTGTCCTTCAATTAAAAGAGCCTCCTGGCTTCTCGCCTTGACAACGGAGGGCTCCAAAAAGCTTGGATTATTCCTTACGTTTGTCCAATTGGCGTTCGAAGCAATACCGAATAATCTTCTGTTGATCGGAATCGGCGATATCCTGAAACCGCATCATGATCAGATGCTTATCGGGATCCGCCTCAAGCACCCTCACGACTTCCCCTTCAAATCTTGCATGGGCAATGGTTCCTCCCTTATAGCTTAATAATAGCCAACAAGAGAGTACCGCATTCTGAACGACCGGCCATTTCTTCTCGCAAATAAACGACACGCCGCCGCCGCCGACATCTTCCGTGATTGCCACGAACTTGATCTTATCGTAGATGCTGACGGCCAACTCCAGGTTTGCTTCAACCCTTAGGAAACTTCGGCGTTGGTCTTTCGTGATCTCCCCCGGTAACGGCTTACGAATAGCCACAAGAGGAACAATATCCTTGCGGAATCCGGTGACGGAGCTCTGAAATAAATGCTTAACCCCTTCTTGGGTAAAGAAATAAATCTGGAATGTTTCCCCGACTTGCGAAAGGTATGACTTCCGGCTCTTCTCATCAATCGGGATTTCCATATAAATGCTTTGATCATCCTCGTCAGCTATGCGAGTACGTAACGTGACTGGCTCGGTTGCGGATTCGGTTTGTATGTACAATGTCTCATTGATTTTAGGCAGCACTCGGAACCCTCCACTATAAGCATGATCGGAAAACATTCCTCTCGATATGCCTCATTATAGCATGGGTGGAGAAGTTGGGGAATGACATGCACGCTTCGCCTGAACCGAATTCGGGCGCAGCGTGCATGAGTGCCAGCTATTTGTAGATCGCTTTCGCCGAGTCGGGAATCTCCTCGATGTTTTCTTCCAATCCCGTCTCCCCGCTCATATAGATCCGATAACGATGATCGTTGATCTTACCCAAAAACTCGTGGCAGAGGATCGGCTGGCGCATATCGTTCTCTATGACTGCCAGGGAGTAATCCTCTACCCGGAAGTCCGGATTTAACCCCTTTTGCGCCTTCTCCTTGGTAACTTTAGCTTTGCCCGGGGTGAGCAGCTTCTTGGCAAACACATGGTCCGAAGCCTGCAGTCCGACGACCTCTCCGTTATCCAGCGCAACCCTTACCGTGACTTTGTCCGGATAGATTTTCACTCCGTCGATCGTATGCACGTAAGTGAATACCGCGACATGATCGTATTCGTCATAGGTAATCGGCGTCATATCCTTATATTGATGCCTGATCAAGAATTGCGAACCCTTGTTGCGGGCCGTATCGAAATTCAGCTTGCGGCTCGTCACGTCGCGAGGATTCATGAACCAAAGGAGGTGCCCTCCCTTTCGGGTGTAGTCCATCTGGATATTAGCTCCGCCCTTTCCTTTCACCGTAACGGTGTAGGCAGGCAGGTCCGTCTTCCCTCCATCCTCGGTTACTGCGGCTTCCTCTCCTGATGCTTGTCGCCCAAGGAACTCTACAGCCTTGTTCCTGATCTCCTCCGCCGTCATATCCTTGCCTTCCAATCCGGCGGAAGAGAGTTTCCTATCGGCGGACATGGCGGATGGACCCCAATCATTCTCCGGGTATTCCCCCATTTGCTTGTCTACGGTTTTAAAGCCATCGATAATCGTATTGTCATGGGGGTTGTTCTCGCTTGCCATCGCCACTTCAACGTCCATCCAACGCAAGTGATCGGATATCACCGCATCTTGTACCTTCCCAAGCTCCGCATTGACGGATTCTGCGGTTTTGTACAAGGATTTCATCGTTTTTAGCTCGACGGGAGTTAATGGTTGCTTATTCAGATCTCTTACAGCAGTGCGATAGGCAAAGCTTGAAATTCGCGAAAGGAATTCCTCGGCCTTGTTGAACGGCAGAAGAGCCAACGGAAGCTGGTTGATCTCATTCTGGGCTTGACTTGTCAATCTCCATACGTTTACCAGACCTTTGCGCTGCATGCCTTGGGATGCCGAAGACACCGCCAAAGTTTGACCCAGTTGATCATGCAGGCTCAGCATGTGATGGTTAAGATCGTGGAACGCGCGCTGGTATTGGTTCTCCGCCTTGATGAGGACGGAGTTTTTCTCCTGATGCTCCTGATAGCCCCAGACGATGGCGCCGATAAAGAGAAGCGTTGCAATCGGGAACATTATGGAACTTAATCGTGCGTACATGAAATGCCGACCCCTTTCATTCCCAAACGGTATGCCGTTATTGTGGGACGAAGGTTCCAACTTTATGCGCGGGCGAAACCGTTCATCAAAAAAGAAGAGGAAGCCCCATCCTCTCAGATGAGCGCTTCCTCTTCGATCTCGAAATCGTCCGTATTGCTGCATACGCATCTCTTGAACTCTGTGTCAACGCGTCCTCTGTCCTTGCGACCTCGCAGAATGAACTTTTCGTTGCAACGGTTGCAGCGTATCGTTACTTTATGTCGAATAGACAACGGGTAGCTCCCCCTATACCGGTTATTCCCAAACCCAGTATCGACGGAACGGTCAGGATTTAACCTCTTCCTCCCTTTTTATGAAACGGAACGGGGAAACGGCATTGGCGCTATTTACCTTGCGCATTCCCCCGAACCACAAAAGGAACATGAAGGGGACCACCAACCAGATCCAAGTAGGAGGGACGGTTATCAGCAAGAAATCATACCCGCCATGCCAAATGATCGGCAACAGCAAGGCAAGCCAGAGGTGAACCTTGACGCTCTTTCCGGCTGAAAATTTGGCTTTCCCAAGCGAATAACCCATGAAGACGCCGAATAACGCGTGTCCTGACACAGGAAGCAGCGCCCTCATCATAAGCGTTCCGAAGGTTGCAGGCTCGAGAAACGCGTACAGCACGTTCTCCAATGTAGCAAATCCTAGAGAAACCGCCACGGCATACACGATACCATCGTAGGGTTCATCGAACTCCGTGTGATTATAGATCATATGGTATAGAACAAACCATTTAAAAAACTCTTCAACGCCCGCGGATATGATAAACGAGAAGGTTAGAGGCGCCTCCCCTCCCCAAAACAATAAACCCCGTTGCACGACCATAATGGGAAGAACGATCAACGCTCCGGTCAGGAACATCTTGAGCACGATCGAAACCGGTTCGGTATCATATCGATCTTTCCAGTAAAAATAAGCCAGCAACGCAATACCCGGCACGATCGAGGCAGCCAATACCGATACGAGCAGCATCAACAGTTCCCTCCCTTCCCACTAATCCATTATAACAGTAAAAGGATACCTATAAAAAAAGAACATTTGGTGAAAAGGGGTAATTCTTGCATTTAAATAAAAAAAGAGACCGCCGAACATCCAACCGCGCGGGTGTGATGAAGGCGATCATCCTGAAAAATTCTTAATTGGTGAAATGTTCCGCTAATACCTTCACCGCTTGGGAACCGATGATAAGTTTCCCATACTCCTCCAGAACCGCAGGCGTTATCGAGGTCGCTTCCCCATATTCCGCGAGTACGGCGATCAAAGCATGATACCCGGTACTTTCCAGCCCCGCGGGATCGAAACATAGAACCCACTGATTCTGATATCGGTACATTCTGCCTTCTTCCGTGAGATGGCCGACCAAAGTCTTGGCCGCCCCAATCGCGTCCTCAATGTCCCTGAAACGATATATAATGGCTTCGCTTTGTTCAAGCGTAACTTCCAATTCATATACTTCTTCTTCGTCCTCGGCAATGGAATCCGTATCCCTCTCGAGCTTACCTCTCGTAACGATAACGACCATTCCCTGAGCAGGCATCGCGAATACTTCCACGGCAAGCGGGCCTGAGGCATCGAATCCTAGTTCGTTATAGGCTTGATCCATCATTTCGCTGAAAAGCTCGTGAACCTTAGGAATTTCGCGCCACATATCTTCCTTCTGGATCCCGCGCTCAGTCAAATCATCGAACGTGAGGAAAATCCGAATCTTGTCTTGGCTAAGCCGCTCCATCCTCATGACAGGATCCTCCTTCTGTGGGTGATAACAGCTTATGATTACGCATATAATGCGTGATTGAAACTTTCTTGAGAACATGTTATCACTTCTCCCAACGAAATGCACTAGGGAAAACCCTCGATAAACAAAAAAACGGCACCCTCCTCCCCTCTTCGGGAAGGACGATGCCATTAGGTTTTAATAGCTATTTCTTAGATGCGTTGCTGGCCGTTCTGCTCCAAAATCGCATTCACTTCATGGCTGACGCTTGGATCCTGAGCGACTATTTTCTCAATCTCGTCCAATCCTCCACCATGCGACGAAGAGTTCTGTACCTTGTGGCTTACGCTGTCAGTCGCGCGTTTAAAGCTGCTTGCGAACTTCATGTTCAACGCCTTCTCGATGGCATCGACCTTCATGTCGTTCATTCGATGTTTCAGGTTATGCCCGACGCTCGCGGCAACCGCGGACATCATTTGATTGCGTTGAATCATCATGACGACCGCAGCACCCGCTAATCCACCCATAACGAAAGACCCGATTTTCATTTTGCCACCTCCTTATTGCCTTTATTGTGACCGAGTGAGTGCAGGACATGCCCCATCAAAATAAGGAAGTTAGTCGTCTGTCGAGTTAGGCCGGAATATGTTACAATTCGATTGATCTTGCGTAATGAACGCTATCGGAGGGAATCTCATCATGAATCGTCTAGTCATAGGAATTTGTACAACTGCTTTGTTACTCGGCCTTGTGGCCTGCAACAGCAACTCGTCTCCCAGCAACGCAGCTTCTCCAACGGCATTGCCGTCCGCGACGGCTCCTGCTTCGCAAGCCGCGTCTCCCTCCGCTTCGCCGTCGGCTAGCCCGACTGCTTCCGAAGACAGCGGGCCAAGCGCAACGCCCGAGCCTACAGCTGTCGTGAAAACTTATCGGATGAATAAAAATTATTTTATCGTTCCTATCGATAAAGAGAAAACCGAGAACAAAGTGGTACTTCTTACTTTCGACGACGGTCCTAAAGAACCCGAGACGTTGGATCCTCTCTTGGATATCCTGGATAAGCACCATGCGAAAGCGATCTTCTTCGTGAACGGCTACCGCGTCGAAGCAAATCCCGATTTGCTAAAGTTGATCGACGACCGCGGCCAGACCATCGGCAATCATTCTTGGGATCACATCATGCTGAAAAAAGAAAAAGCGCCAAAGATCAAGGAACAGATAGAAAGCGTCCAAGCTATTGTCAAGGATATTACCGGCAAAGCCCCGGTTTTCTTTAGACCGCCGCACGGTTCCTCTAACGACGAAGTCCGCAAGACCGCCAAGGAGAACGGTTTGCTGTTCATGACGTGGTCCAATGGCTCCCTGGATTGGGATATGAATAAGATACCCGAGAACGAACGACCGCAAGCCGTCATCGACAACGTGATGGAGCAATTACATCCGGGCAGCAATATTCTCATGCACGAGCTAGCTTGGACCGCCGCTGCCTTGGATGATCTCTTGACTCAGCTGGAGCAAAAGGGTTATTCCTTCGTAGACCCAAATGCCATTGACACGGAATTCTCGGACTCCTAGGTTTTGAATAAAGAAGCTGCCTCCCGTCCTTATTTGGTCGGGAGGCAGCTTTTTACGTTCTTATTAACTGCTATAGTGCTCGCGTCCCCACCAGACTAGTCCGACGACCAAGCTTGAGAAAAGGACGACGAGAAAGAGGTAAAACCATCGAGATACTTGGCTTCGTTTAACGGGGTGTACTACAGCGCGCGGCGGCAAGCCGATCTCCGGCAATCCGGAGCTTGCGGCGGTCTGCGCGATTGCCGCTTCCAACTCCTCCAAGGTCAGTGGTTCTCCGCTTTCCTTGGGAGGGCCGAACGCGGTTTGCTTAGCCGCCACATACCTGCTCCATACCGATGAAGAATCGCCGTCTTCCTTCATTACTCTTCCCTCCGAAATCTTATGATGCAACCCATCACTAAATCCACCAAAAAATGCGCTAGGATCGGTGCCCACAAAGTTCCCGTGTGGATCATGATCCAGCCTAATCCGTAACTGATCGAGAAAACCAATCCCGTCGGAATCCAATGACGCAAGTACCGGACGTGAATCGCGGCGAAGAGAATGCTCGTCCAATAGGGACCGATCGCGAATTGTATGGCGCCGCGGAATAGAATCTCTTCGCAAATCGCTACGACTAACGAAATGACCGCGATATGCCAAACCGCCCGCTTCTTGAATATCCTTTCGTTAACTCCCCCGTCGTCCGATGCCTCCTCCGGAACGAAACGGGAAATTCCCAAATCGAAGAGCAAGACTACCAGCGCTAATCCCCCTCCCCATAAGGCAAATTCGGTTGTGGACGGAGGTTTAAACAAATCGAGAGGATTTCTACCCTGAAATAATATCCATGCGATACCGATAATAAGAGTGATTGCTTGCGTCGCATACAAATTGGCTAATAACATCTTGTCGTTCAGTTGGTCCACGGTCACTTTGCGAATCTTGATGTTTCGAATGTCGAATTTTCTCATGCTACCTCGGTTTATGCTAATTTTTGTATGTTCAAGCGCCATGTTTTTTTCTATACTAGGACTACTAACTAACCGTTAAAAGGAGCAACCGATGGAAAAGCGTCTGAATCGATCCGACCTTATTTTTTCACTAGCTTTCTTACTCATGCTTATCATCGCGGTAGGAGCTTTTTTTTACGGCGTCAAGGTGGGTTCTGATCGTACCGAAGCAAGGTATGCAACCGCAGAAGTATCGGAATTAGCCGCTACTCCCGAGCCGAATGCTTATCAGCAGCAAGATTTGGTTTCTTTCTATCATACCGTATTTTTGTCTTATCGTGAATTTCAAAACGATTGGTTCGCCGCCCAAGAAAAATGGCTGTCAGAATCGACCGCCGATCGATCGTCTTCCATGAAGGAACTAGCCAAGTCCGCGCAAAACAAATACGATGCGATTAAAGCCGTCTATGTGCCGCCTATCTCGCCGCAATTGAAGAGCTCGCAAACGAGCTACCTCAAGAGTCTGAAGTTGTTCAAGGAAGGCTTTTCCTTGCTTGCAGCCACGGCAAACGAAGGAACTGCGCAGATGACTATGGATAAGGTGAACGATAACTCTTATTATAAAGAAGGACTCGCGCATTCGCTCGACGCGCAGAAGGAATATTATAACTCCATGCTGAAATGGGCCGCATCGGTCGACTCCGATATCCCGGGTGAATACGATAGACCGGATGTTCTCACGATTGCGAAGTGGAAAACCCTGCCTCTGATCGTGAAAATCAAGGTTTCGTCCGACTACCTTTCCGAGCAAGCTCAACTTGCGGACTTCCTGCCTCATGACTTGACCGCACGTATCGATCAATTCATCGGCTCGGGCCAAGCGGACAAACGGAAAGTGAAGAGCTTCAACGCTATCGCCGAGCTGCTGACGAGCACGGAGGCGGTACGCAGCGGAGATTTCATTGGAATGAAATCCCGGATCTACGAGAGCGACCAACTGCCGCAGCTGCCGTTTTTCTTCCCGGAGAAGTAAAGAGTATAGTTTAACTACTGGATAAAGCGCCATTTTGTCGCACATTCGCCATTGCAATTGTCTATCCCGTTGCTATAAAATAGGAAGGGCATTTGGAACCGTCTCGTGCGTAAAGCGATACAAGAAAAGAAGTGACCTTGCGGAGTCACCCTCTACGCACCGTTTGCCCGCTTAATGCGGAAAGCGGCGGTTGAGGGTGTTTTCTATATATCGAAGGAGGGGTTCCACCATGTTTAAGGTTTTAGTTTCGGATCCGATTAGCGATTTGGGCATTTCGCTCCTGGTCGAAGCATCCGATATCACCATTGACAAGAAGACAGGCTTAAGCGAGGACGAATTAGTCGCCATCATCGGTGAATACGATGCATTGCTCGTTCGCAGCCAAACGCGAGTTACCGAAAAAATCATGACCGCCGGGAAAAAACTTAAAGTGATCGGACGAGCCGGCGTCGGCGTTGACAACATCGAACTTGATGCAGCAACGAAACGCGGGATCATCGTCATTAACGCACCGGATGGCAACACGATAACGACTTGCGAGCACACTTTCGCCATGATGATGGCCGTTGCCCGCCACATCCCTCAAGCTTATTTGAAAACAGTCGGCGGAGTATGGGACCGCAAATCCTTCGTCGGCGTCGAACTTCGCAACAAAACGCTCGGCGTTCTAGGCATGGGCCGTATCGGCAGCGAAGTAGCCGCTCGTGCCAAAGCCTTCGGAATGAACGTACTCGGCTATGATCCTTTCCTAACGGAAGAGCGCGCGGAGAAAATGGGCGTACGCAAGGCGTCGGTAGACGATATCATCGGCGAAGCGGATTTCATTACGGTTCATACCCCGCTTACGCCGGAAACGCGTCACATGATCGGTAAAGATCAGTTCGCTCGCATTAAACCAGGCGTTCGCATCGTTAACTGCGCTCGCGGCGGCATCATCGACGAGCTTGCGCTTGTCGCCGCTATCGACGCCGGTCAAGTCGCTGGCGCGGCCTTCGACGTATTCGAAGAGGAACCGCCAGCTCCCGACCACCCGTTCCTGTCGCATCCGAAGATTATCGTCACTCCTCACTTGGGCGCTTCTACCATCGAGGCGCAAGAGAACGTGGCCATCGACGTTTCGGAACAATTGCTTCACATTTTGCGCGGAGAGCCTTTCAAGAATGCGGTTAACATGCCTCCGGTAGCGGCCGAAGTCCTTTCCAAGCTTGAGCCTTACTTCTCGCTCGGCAAGAAACTCGGCAGCTTCGCCGCTCAAATCGCGGAAGGCCCGGTCAAGGAAATCGCGGTTTCTTATGCCGGCGATCTGGCAGAGGTCGACACTCAGCCGCTAACTCGGCATATCGTGGAAGGCGTGCTTGCCCACCACCTCGGCTCCGATCAAGTTAACGTCGTCAACGCGATGCATCTTGCTAAGAACCGCGAAGTCAATATCGTCGTCACGAAATCCCATGCTTCCAAGGGGTTCACCAACCAAGTCAGCGTTACGCTTCGCACGGATAAGGAAGAACGTCTAGTCGCAGGTACGCTGCTGAACGGATTCGGTCCTCGGATCACGCAAGTCGATAAATTCCCGGTCGACGTTGAACCGCAAGGTCACATCCTGCTTATCTCTCACCACGATAAGCCGGGAATCATCGGACGCGTAGGAACGTTGCTCGGCACGAACGAGATTAACATCGCCACCATGCAGGTAGGCCGTAAAATCGTCGGCGGAGCGGCAATCATGATGCTTGGCGTGGATAAAGGCGTGACCAAGCAAGTACTGGGCGAACTCACGGCTCTTCCGGACCTTAACAATGCTAAGGAAATTCATTTGCACTAGGAAGAAAATGCAAAAAAAAGCTGCTCAAAAGCGAAAACCTTTTGAGCAGCTTTTTTTCCATTACACTTTATTTCGGACGAGGAGCGCAATGCCAAGCTGCGTTAACGCGGTTAGAAGCAACACGACCGGAAGTGCCGGGGAATTCAAGTCGCTCGCGAATAAAATCTGCAACAAGATCGATAATACGCGACCCGCGTTTAGGAAAAATTCACGAATGACAACCGATTCGATCCGGAACATTCCCTTAAGCGGCAGTCCATCCATTATCCTATAATAATAGGAGGTTAACGTATTGATGATCAGAGGCGCCATCAGGGAATAGACGGACATGAAGAGGATAACCGTCCACAGCTTAATATCCAGAAACAGAACGGCAGCTCCCGCGATGATGAATAGCGATGCCACTGACAAATCGCGGCGTATGTTGCTTTGCTGTTTCCTGCGAGAGATGAACAGTCCTGTCAGGATCGTAAGCAACGCGAAGAATACGGTTAAATAGCCGACTTGATCTTCACGGCCGACCGTTTGAAACATTAAGATGTTAGGCAAGAACAGCATCAATCCCTGGAACAAGCCCAGTATGAGAAACCCTATTAGCGAGAGCATCCACAGCCGGTTTTTCATCATCATAAGTCCGGAATACTTTAAATAATAGGTCTTGTGATGCGATTGAATTCTTCGAATGCGCAAGCTGAAGAAAGAAGCGACTCCGAACAAAGACGATGCGGCGGCGAACGTGAGCAAGTAGCCCTTCAAGCCTTCGAACAAACTGATCAGGAAACCCGACAAAGCCGGCCCGGCCAATCCCGCGGAATTAAAGACGATCATGTTGATCCCCAAAAAGCGCGAGCGGTTTCTAGCTTCCGTAACGTCATACATGAGAACGAGGTACCCCGTCCAATAGAGCCCCAAAGCCAGCCCGTTAAAGGCCGCAAACCATGGATAATAGGTAACGACCTTCTCCTGAGCGAAAATGACGACAAGAAAAAAGACCGTGATCAACGCGATGCCGAGGCGATACGTGACCATCCGGTCCTTCTTCTTCGCGATCCATCCGCCGAGAGCAAACGCGATGGGAGTCATTCCGTAAACGATAATATTGAAAATCCCGTTGATAACTAAATCTTCGGTCAAACGCCACAAATATAAATTGAGGAAAAGTCCCGACATCGATGCACCGAATTGAAGCAACCGTGAATGAGTAATGCGACGCGGGCTTCCTTAGACAATTGAAATTCGGATGCTGATTTTGAGGGATTGCGTGAAGGCCAAAACCGGCGGAAGTTCATGTCGTTCCCTCTTTTCAACGCAACGGTTCTTTAGCGTTCTTCTTGCGGTTAGCTTCAACGGGAAGCTGTATCGTAAAAGCAGTCCCTTGCCCAGGCGCGCTAATCGCGCTAATGGTGCCTCCATGGGCCACGATCAAGTTCTTGACGATAGCTAACCCTAAACCGGTTCCGCCGCCCGTCGTCTCTCTTTTGCGAGCCTTATCCGCCTTGTAGAAGCGTTCGAAGATGTAAGGCAAATCCTCGTGAGGAATTCCCTGACCTTCGTCGATAACTTTCAGTTCCAGCCATTCGCCATTGCTCCCGCCGATTCTCGAGGCACACAAGGCGATAGACGCTCCTGAGGGCGTATGGCGAAGCGCGTTGTCCATGAGGTTCGTCAACACCTGCTCTAGACGATCTGCATCTGCGGCTTCCAGCAGCAACGATGGATCCTCTTCCGACTTCGTAAGCACGATATGGCGTTCTTTGGCTAGCACCGCGAATTTGCGGTATACCCGCGAAAGGAGACCGTTCACGTCCAACGGCTGAAAATTCATTTCCAGATATCCCGCTTCCATCCTAGCCAAGTCCAATAGGTCCTTGACCAGGCGCCCCATTCGAAGCGACTCGTCATGGATGACCTGCACGAGCTCTCTTCGCTCTTCCGGTGTAGCCGCGATATCGTCCATAAGCGCTTCGCTATAGCCTTGAACCATAGACAGCGGAGTTCGTATCTCATGGGACACGTTCGCTACGAAATCTTTACGCATTTTGTCCACGCGGAACTCCTCGGTGACATCCCGCAGCACGGCGACGGCGCCCCTAACGGAATCCGTCGAAGCCAATGGAGTCATCACGACCGACCAAACCCCGCTTTTCACGTGTACCTTGACGGTAAGCTCTTTGCCGCTCGAGATGACATTGCGGAACGTCTCGCGCAGAGGCCCGGGAACGTGCGCGTCGCGCTCGGGAGAATCCTCGTCGGACCAGTCCACGGAGCTCCAGTCCTCCAACAGGTGTTGCCCCTGGGGGTTGGTCAGGATAACCTCTCCCCCGGCGTCGAAGGAGATGACGGAATCCGTCATGCTTCGAAGGACGCTGCTTAAGTGGTCGCGTTCATGCTGAAGGTCCTTTATGAGGGTATGCAGCTCCGAAGCCATTTGGTTAAACGTATTGGCAAGCTCGCCGATTTCATCGGAGGACCGAATGGCTACCCTTGCCGTGTAATCGCCTTGCGCAACGCTGTTAGCCGCATCCTTCATCTCCCGCAACGGCTGCGTGATTTTCGTCAGAAGGAAAAAAGCGAAGAACGTCGTCAACAGAAATCCGATGACTCCGGAATAGATAAACAAATGTTTGATCTTCATCGGATCGGCAAAAGTCAGGTCGATGTATTCTAGCAGAAACAAGCCTAACGTCGTAATAACGACCGCAACTAATCCTATGATCGTCAGCCACATCTTGCCGACGACCGTTCTCCATATCGCCATACCCTATTTCGCCGCCTCTAACTTGTAACCCACGCCCCATACCGTCGTGATCATCGAAGCCGCTTCCGACGATACGCGGTTCAGCTTCTCGCGAAGGCGTTTTACGTGGGTATCGACCGTCCGCAGGTCCCCGAAGAAGTCATAGTTCCACACGTCCTTAAGCAGCTCTTCGCGCGAAAACACTTTGTCAGGCGTACTGGCTAAATAGTGCAAAAGCTCGTATTCCTTGGGCGTTAAGTTTACTTCTTGTCCGCTGGCGGTTACGCGATGGGCATCATGCTCGATGATCAAGAAAGGAAACACGATATTGTTGCTCGTATTCAGTTCCTTGGATAGGAATGCCGTAGCCGACGAACGGCGCAAGATCGCCTTAATGCGGAAGATGACTTCCCGCGGGCTGAACGGCTTCACCACGTAATCGTCCGCGCCAACCTCGAAGCCTTGGACGCGATTGACTTCTTCGCCCTTGGCCGTGAGCATAAGCACGGGAGTCGCCTTCTGCTGACGAAGACGCGCGCATACCTCGATGCCGTCGATGCCCGGCAGCATAAGGTCAAGCACGATCAGATCGAAGTCGTCCTCCTGCGCTTTGCGAAGCGCGGTTTCGCCGTCCTCCGCCTCATCGATGACGTAACCTTCCTTCTCCAAATACATCCTTAGCAAGCGACGGATTCTTTCCTCGTCGTCTACGACCAATATCCGATTACCTGTATTCATGCGCATGCACTCCTCTCGGCTTTTAACCTTCTGTGTGCCCTATTATACTCCGGAGTAAGAATGCAATCCGGCAATGACGAGATTAACTCCAATTAACGTGAACATGACGACCAAGAATCCAATGACCGCAAGCCAAGCGGAGCGAGTACCTTGCCAGCCGCGCGACAAGCGAAGATGCAAGTATACGCTGTAGAACAAGAACGTAACGAGAGCCCATACTTCCTTCGGATCCCAGCCCCAGAAACGCGACCAGGCTATCTGAGCCCAGATCATCGCGAAAATGAGCGCACCTAGCGTAAAGATCGGGAATCCGATCGCGATGGCACGATAACTGATCTCCTCCAAATCTTCCGGATCGATGTCCGTAAGGTGAGGATGTATAACTGCCGCGAGCGGTTTACGGGTAATTAGCCGAAGGAGACCGTACAAGATTAATCCCGCGATAACGGACCAAATGACCGTATTCAGCTTACGTCCCGCGTTGACTCCGTTTAACCAAGAAGGAGATTCGAACAGCGGCTCGTTCATTCCGATGAAGGATTGGAAGGAAACCGTATCGCTATTGTAAGGCGCCACGATCGGCGGTAAACTATACTTCACTTCTTTGACTTCGGTAATGGCAACCCCGTCGTCGTCGATCGATACCGTCTCTTGGCTAAAGTTCGATTCATAACCCGCTCCGCGGAAGGCGAAAACGGCGACTAAGAAGCCTATGAGAACAATAATGACGAATAGCGAGAATTCCGTCCAGAATTGCGCTCGTTTCCCCGCTTTATCTTTACGGGTGAAGTCGACTACCCTAATCAGTTGCATCAGGGCGGCTGCAAAACCGACAGCGAAGAAGGCTTCTCCCGTAGCGGCAGTCGTCACGTGAATTTTCAGCCAAACACTATTCAATGCCGGTATAAGCGGCTGTACTTCGGACGGGAATACGGAAGCGTACGCGATAATGATAATGACGAGCGGAAGCGCGAACGCTCCCAGCAGCATATTGCGGTATATAAGATGCACTACGATAAAGGCGAGCATAATGGCCATACCGAGAAAAGTCATGAATTCATACATGTTGCTCGTCGGAATGTGTCCTCCCCCATGCCAACGGGTAAAGAAAAAGGTCAAATGGGCTATCCAGCCGATCACGGCCAGCACGAATCCGATTTTGCCCCAACGCGCCGTGTGGTCTTCCGGTTTACGGTTGCTCCAACGTTTGCCTGCCACGCCGATGGCGAAAGCGATAAACGAAACGCAATAGAAGTAAAACGCGGTTATAAACGCATTACTGCTGAACTCTAACCAATTCAACGTAAATTCCTCCTGTTATCGAGCGATTTGGGCGTAACCTCGATGCCTGCTCGTCCCAAAGCCCAAGCGACGTCGGCTCTCAAGCCGAAGCTATTCTTATTCGTGTGTCCGCCAAGCGATAGCTTATCATCGTCGAATCGCAACCAAATCCGCCTATGCTGCCAGTAGAAGCCCATGATCAGACCAATCATCGATATGGCGGCGCCGACCCAGATGTATGGCATCGCCTTGTCCATCCGGATGTTCAGGTAGGTTGTATATTCGGAATACTTGATATTATTCATTTTACCATCGACGATCGGGTTTTCCACCTTTATGGCGAATTTACCCGTATTGTCCCCTCTTTGCTTGAAGCTTTCGTTGAAAAGCTGCTCGTAGTACTTGCTCTTCTCGCTCGGCATTGGGAAATAAATGTATACTTCCCCTTCCGGTCGTATTTCCGGGCCCGTAACGCGGAACACGAACGCAGGATTGTTCGGCTCCCTCGTCTTGGTCATAGGGCGCTTCTGTTCGTCCAGACTAAAGTCCGGGTAATAGTCGTTTAGCTTCAACTGATAGGAACCGACCTCATACGATTCCGATGGATTATCCATAAGCAGGTCAAACGAGCCTAAGGATTCCCCCGTAGAAGCGTTCAAGAGCGAAGGATGCACGGAAATGAACCGAACCTTTTCCTGGAAGCTATTCTGGTACAGCTTTAGTCCGTCATAGGATAACGCGCTGTTTACGTGGATGTCATGCTGCATGACCTCCGTCAATACGGGCTCCTTGATCGGATCGTCGCAGTCGGCCGTGCATTCGTACAGCCGGGCTTTCGTCTCATACAGCTTGACGACCTTCGTACCCTTCTGATTGCTCGCCAGCTCGCTCTCCGAGTAGTAGTCCACGGTGAAATCATCGTTTTTTGCATAGTAGTTCGTACCCGGAATTTGCCTCGTTTCGCCTTCGTAGAGAGATAAATATTGATCCATGTGCCATGAAGGAATCCCGCGTCCGAGTACGGCGAGCAGGAAGATGATAAGTCCGATATGGTTAATATAAGGTCCCCAGCGGCTGAACCTGTTTTTCTCCGCGAGCAACGCGCCGTCCTCTTGCCACACCCGGTAACGCTTGCGCTTCAACTGTTTGCCGAACTCCGCGAGCCAAGCTTCCCGGTCGCCTTCAAACGTCCCCGTATAGACCACTTGCTGACGGGTTATGAATTGGAGATGTTTACGTATCTGCTGTCTCGCTAACGCGCGGTAAAGCGGGAGAACTCGATCCAAGCTGCATACGACAAGCGAAGTCCCGATCATGACCAGCAATGCGACGAACCACCATGACTCGTATGTCCTCGATAATCCGAGCGCATGATAGATAACGCCGGCCGTTCCGTGCTCTTCCTTGTAATAGGCCGCGAATTCCGACCTCTCGGTCAGATTGATCAGCGTGCTTTCCTGTTGGAAAATAGTGCCGAGAGACGCGCCTAGTAACGTAATAAAGATCAAATATACGGCGATCTTAACCGAGGAGAAAAAGTTCCATATCCGGTCGATGAAATGCGGGTTTGCTTTCTGGGACCTGCGCGCCACACCGTCATATCTCATCTCGAGCGGGGTATTCTCGTCTATTAACAGGTCCTCGTCCAGAGGCTTGCCGCATGATTCGCACAATACCGTGCCTACGGGATTCTGGTGTCCGCATTCGCACTTGGTGTTCTGAAACAACTGCCAGGCCTCCTTGACGTCACGAGTTCGACTTCATTAGCCGTTCTACGCGCGTCTCGATCTCTTCTTCGGTCAATAAACCGCCGATGACGACCTCTTGGATCGTCCCTTTCGCGGTTATGAAGAACGTTGTCGGGTACTGCTTAAGCCCGTACGCCTTCTCCGTTTTCTTATCCATGTCGAGCAGAATCGGGAAACTCACTCCTACTTGCCGAATGAAGCTCTCGACGGTTAACGAGTCTTCGCTAAGATTGATTCCGACTAACTGCAGCCCTTGCCCGTTCCACTTTTCGTATTGCTTCTGAAGGGCAGGCATTTCATTGCGGCATGGCGGACAGAAGGTACCCCAGAAGTTCAGGATGAGCGGCTTCCCCTCGTAATCCTTCCATTCGTGAACCTTATCGTCCAGGCCGGCTAAGCGGAAAGCCGGCGGCTTGTCTCCTTTGTTCAGCACGACGCTCGTCGTGAACAGCGAATTGCCGATCGCGTATCCTCCAACGAGGAGCACGACGGCTAAGATAATATATTGCATCGCTTTGCGATATCGTCCCATATAAGCCTTCTCACCACCCGTAATCCGATATTCCCATTATAACGAAAACACCGGGGTCAAGGGCAAGGGCCCGACCTCCGGTTTTGAACATTGTGTGACGCAATATAGGGTCAATCCTCGGCCGATTCCGTCGTCTCGGTGCCTGGTTCAACTGCTACTCCCGCTACCGACTCTTGAAGCTTGGCTATCTCGTCCGCCGTTAATCTGCGATTCTTGCCGCGCTGCAGATTGCCCAATTGCAAACTGCCGAACGTAATCCTCTTAAGCCGGGTGACGGGATGATTAATCGCGTCGAACATCCGGCGAACTTGGCGGTTGCGGCCTTCGCGGATCGTAATGGAAATCGTGGCGAACTTCTTCTCGGGATCGATATCGTGATATTCGACCTCGGCAGGAGCCGTCATCCCGTCCTCAAGCTTAATGCCCTTCTGCAGCTTCTCAAGCGCGTTGCCATGAGGAACCCTTTCGACGGTGGCGTGATAGGTCTTCGGTACATGATGACTCGGATGCGTCAGCTTGTGGGCTAGATCGCCATCATTCGTCATAAGCAGCAGACCTTCCGAGTCGTAATCCAACCTTCCGACCGGATAGAGCCGTTCTTTGATTTCTTTCATATAATCGGTAACGACGCTGCGGCCTTGGGGATCGGATACGCTCGTGATGACCCCTTTGGGCTTATTGAAAATAATATATACTTTTGCTTCCTTCTTGATCGCTTTTCCAGATACCGTAATAAAGTCTTTGGTTGGATCGGCTTTCACGCCTAGCTCGGTCACGACTTCGCCGTTAACCGTCACTTTCCCGGCGGTAATGAGCTCTTCGCACTTCCGCCTGGATGCGACGCCGGCGTTCGCAAGAACCTTCTGTAATCTTTCCTCCACGGTCTTTCACCTCATACTCCATCATACCAATCCGAACATCAACCAGCAAGCGGCAACGGCGGCAAAGAACCCGATGAAATCGGATAAAAGGCCTACCTTAAGCGCATATCGCGAATTCCGGATTCCCACGGCCCCGAAATAGACGGTCAGAACGTATAACGTCGTATCCGTGCTGCCCTGTATAGTGGATGCAATCCGCGCCACGAACGAATCGGGTCCCTGCTCCTTGATAAGGTCTGTAACGAAGGCTAGCGAGCCTGCGCCGGTAATCGGCCTAAGCAAGGCGAGCGGAAGAACGTCTCCGGGGATGCCGACCCCTTCCAGCAGGGGCTTGATCAAGCCTACGATGGCATCCATTGCTCCCGATGCCCTGAACATGCCGATGGCAGTCATCATGCCGACAAGATGAGGAATAATGCCTATCGCCGTCTGGAACCCGTCCTTGGCTCCATCGATGAAAGTCTCGTACACGGGCACCTTGCGGAGCGAAGCGTATAAAGGAATAAAGGCAATAAGAACGGGAATTGTCCATGTTGAGACGACTTGAATCCATGAGATCAATAAGCTCAGCCTCCCCCTGCGGGAGCCGGAGGTTTATACAAGGTTGTCGGGGGCGCTGCTCCATCTTTTTGGATGATCGTCGAGGTTGGCGGGAATTTATTTCTCCTGCGATACCACCTGTCGATAATGACGGCAGCTCCGGTTGAGATCAGCGTAGCCAGCAAGGTAGGGGCTACGATGTCCGCGGGATGAACGGAGCCGAAATTCATCCGGATCGCGATCATCGTCGTTGGAACGAGCGTTATGCTTGCGGTGTTTAGAGCGAGCAGGGTACACATCGCCGGAGTGGCGACCGTCGGATGGGGATTGAGCTTCTGCAGTTCCTGCATCGCCTTGATTCCCATTGGCGTTGCCGCGTTACCCAAGCCAAGAAGATTAGCGCTCATATTGGATAAGATATAACCCATGGCTGGATGTTCCGAAGGGACATCCGGGAATAACCGTCTGACGATCGGTGCCAATAGCCTGGATAACTTGCTAACTAAGCCTGCAACTTCGGCAATTCTCATTAGGCCCATCCAGAACACCAGAATGCTTATAAGCCCCAAGCATACGGTCACTCCCGTCTGGGCGCCGCCGAACGCAGCCTCGGCAACCTGCTCCATTTTGCCATTGGCTGCCCCGAACAATACGCTGAATACGATCATGCCCATCCAGATCCAATTCACCATCGTTAAGTCCCTCCTTGCAGGAACAGCGCTTTAAGAGTTGTCCGGATGGATGTCTCGAAGGAAGTCGCGGGGGAAGCCTGAGTGTACGACGGCTTGTGGAGTTCAGTCCGCTTTCCCGAGCTCTCTTGTTGTTCTTGTTCTCCCGCAACCAACGGCACCGTTCCGATGACCCTGTCGTTCAGCACGAAGTTTAGTTGACCCCGATACCCGAGATTATAGTGGGCCGTGCCTTCCCGCAAAGGAGTCAGACGAATCTCAAGCCGCTCGCGTTCTCCCTTGGCGAATGGATAAGCGAAGCTATTCGATGTCTTGAAAGGATAACCGGCAATGGGATCTCCGGCTTTGGTTACGCTCGTGAGCGGAAAATGGGCAAAGCCGAAATCGAGCAGGTTTCGGTGGTCGATCCAGTCATTTCCATCGTTCAGCGTTACCGCGACCAGTTGTTGTCCGTCTCGGGTAGCGGAGGTAACGAGAGTCCTAAGCGATTGTTTCGTATAACCTGTTTTCACGCCGTCCGCACCATCATACATCGTTAGCATTCTATTTTTGTTTACCCACTTGTAATCCCATTCCTCGTTAGGATTAGGCGCTGATTTCACGCGAGTTCTGACGATCTCCTTGAATACCGGATTGCGCAAGGCGTATACGGTAAGCTTGGCCAAATCATTGGCAGACGAATAATGTCCCTGCTCGTCCAAGCCGTGAGGATTCATGAAATGGCTATGGGTGAGGCCAATCTCCTCCGCCTTCCGATTCATGAGGAAAGCAAAACCCTCGACGGATCCCCCGACATGCTCCGCGATCGCCATCGCCGCGTCATTGCCCGAACGGAGCATAAGGCCGTATAGCGCATTGCGGAGCGTTATTTTCTCGCCGGCCTTCAAGTATAGCGACGAGCCTTCCTTCCCGGCAGCGCGGACGCTTACTTTCACAGCGTTATCTAACCGTCCATGTTCTATCGCTACTATTGCGGTCATGATTTTCGTCAAGCTGGCAATTTTCATCGGCTCGTCTCCACGCTGGCTAAACAGAATGCGTCCGGATGTTACGTCAGCCAATGCTGCCCCTTTGGCATGGTTTCCGGGTGGTGAAGGCAGATTCGCTATTCCGGAGACGACTTCGTTATTTGCTAATGCCTCCGTTTGAATGGCGGCGGTAAGAAGCGGCATGCCGATTAAGCCGAACATGATAAAGCGAGCGTAACGATTCCTGAACAAGGTGAACATGCGTTTCCCCCTTATGCCGCAAGCCGTCGTTGCAGGCATGCGCACTTTCCTGATGCTCCTATCCCCATTTTATGTAGGCATGTCCGGAAGTATGTGAATGCCGTTAGAAACGCAAGAAGCGGCTGCGCAGGTTTTTCTTGCGCAACCGCTTTTCTTCGTACAATCGGAAAGTATAAGTTTTCGAACTCCTTATACTCATCTGATTGTTCCGATATAAACGTATTCGCCGATAAAGTACGGCGAAAGCCATTTATGCTTGGATAGTCACATGATATTGTTGGAAGGCGGTTTTGATTGATTAGGCTGCTGAATATTCACGGTGACATCTGAAGAATCCGCGTTCGCGCCCTTCTGGAATGCGTTCTTTAATTTGTCTACCCACTGCGGAGCGGCGTCGATCAAACGTTCGAGAATATGGGTTTGGTTATCCAGCGGAACCACTTTGACGCCTTGAGTACCGACGACGAGGAACGCTATCGGCGTAATCGATACGCCGCCGCCGCTGCCGCCGCCGAACGGAAGGGATACGGAAGCATTATGCGCGTCTTGTCCGCTAGCGCTTCCTGAAGATTCTTCCATTCCGCTGAATTCGCTCCCGCCTGCCGCGAAGCCGAATCCCACCTTGCTGATCGGCAGGATTACGCTTCCGTCCGGAGTCTGGACCGGTTCGCCGACGATCGTGTTGACATCCACCATATCCTTGATATTTTCCATGGCGGTTTGCATAAGGCCGTTAATGGGGTGCTCAGACATGTTTAACTCCTCCTTTCGTGTACCTAATTTGCCCTAAACAGTCGTACGGTTATTCCTTCCAACTCCGATTCGACAGCTTATGCGCACTCTAATTCAAGGTCTCTTTAGGTGCTGAAATCAATATGCGCCATGCGCGAATGGCTTTACGCAGGTAAATCGTCTTCGTACCCAGCTTAATTCCGGCTGCTAGCGCAGAGCTTACGCGAATTCTGAAATCCGCTTCCCATACAACGCTGAATTCCGTCGTGACATAATTCGGCATGACATGGCCGTGCGGCGATGTCTTCAACGTGATAAATTGCCCCGCGGCACCCGACGCGCATCCCATTACCGCCCATAACAGACCGGAAACGACCGCCGTAGTTGCGGCATCACCCGTACCCACGCGGAAATCCAGGCGCCACCGGGTACACTCTACCTTCTTCATCGTTCGTCTCGCCCAACGCCTGAATTTTTTCGTGGAAAACAAGATCGTTCGATAAGATCTGGCATTTCGTAACAGGCTTCCCTTGCTGATTTTCCGCTTATTCTGCTTCTGATCATCCGTTCCGATTCCCGACAATCCTCCTTCTCTCTTGTCGCGATAGACGATACTCCATCCGCGAATAACGATGGAGGGAAGGATAATCTGATAGTGAAACAGTCCGTATAACGCTTGAATAACGATTACGAGCTGATCCAACCGGCCGCTGCGCGAATATCGGACGCGAAACCGTACACGGGAGAATAACGCTGCCACTATGCCCACAAGGACAACTGCCAATACTATCCAAAGCCAGAAGGCCATACTTCCCCCGCCTTTCCTAGGGGTAGTATGACCTTCTGGCACTTCTTCATTCCATTACCTGAATATCAATCCGTATCCAGTTCCTTATCCATATCCTCCATGGACAACTGCCTGCCCTCTATTCGATCGAACAGCATCTTCGTTCTTTCTTCCAGCTCGTCGTCGCCATCCGCTAAAGAAGGTTCGGGCAAACTCGCAATGCTCGCTAAACCGAAATAATCAAGGAATGATTTCGTCGTACCGTACAGGATAGGCCTGCCTAGCGCATCCGCCCGACCCTTTTCTTCGATCAAATCTTTGTTGACCAGGTTATGCAAAGCCCGATCCGCCTTAACGCCTCGTATTTCTTCTATCTCGATACGGGTTATCGGCTGCCTGTACGCAATGATCGACAATGTCTCCAACGCGGCTTGCGAAAGAGCAGCCCGGGTAGGAGAATACGCCAATTTCTCGAAATAGGGGGCATGGTTGATTACGGTAGTTAACCGGTATCCGCCGGCAACTTCCGCGATTCGGATTCCGCGGTTTTTCTTCGCGAGCTCCTTCTGAAGGTCCTTCAGCACGTCCTTGACGACCTCCACGTCGGTCTCCACCACTTCGGCGGCCGTCTTGGCGCTGATCCCTTCGTCCCCGGAGACGAAGAGCAGCCCTTCAAGTACTGATTTCAATGTCGAGTAATCCATGGTTAACCTCTCTCCCCGTCCACATCAACACGATTTCGTCGAACAAAGCGTTCTGGTGGCAGGAAATCCACTTTCGCTTCATCAACTCCAAGATAGCCAGGAAAGTGACCACGATTTCCTGGCGATCGTCCTCGTCCCCAAGCAGTTGAGAGAACAACAGTTTCCCGTCGTGGGATCTGCTTTTCAACGTATCGATAATATCGTTGATCCGATCTTTTACGGAAATCTCGTCTTTGCGAATCGAGGAAACCCGATGGCGTCCGGCAAGTCGTCTCATCGCTTTCTGAAACGCGTTAACCAAATCATCCACATGCAAGCCCTCGACCGGATTGGTTTGAACGACTTTCTCGAAAGGCGACAAGTCCGCGGGCTCCCGGGTATAGACTTGGCTTCGATCCCATTCCTTCTCCCTAAGCTGCCCGGCAACCGATTTGAACTTGCGGTATTCGATCAGCTTGCGAATCAATTCCTCGCGCGGATCCAAGTACTCGTCGTCCTCCACCGTAAGCCAAGGCTCTTCGGTAACCGGCGGCTTCGGAAGCAATCCCCGGCTCTTCATGGAGAGCAGCGTCGCGGCCATGACGAGAAACTCGCTGGTGATATCAAGCTCCAACTCCTGCATGGCCCCCAGATACTCCATATACTGATCCGTAATATCGTTGATCGATATATCCTGTATATCGATTTCTGCCTTGTCGATTAAATGCAGCAGCAGATCTAGCGGGCCTTCGAACGTTTCAAGCTTGTACAGCATCGCCACGCGGGTTTCTCCTCCTAACTGATTGATTCTTACTCGTTAAGCTCAGCCCGTAATCTCGCGGGTAAGGTTCGCCATCTCGATTGCCGTAGACGCCGCTTCCCAGCCTTTGTTGCCGGCTTTCGTGCCCGCGCGCTCAACCGCTTGCTCGATGCTGTCCGTGGTCAACACTCCGAATATGGTTGGAACGCCCGTTTTTAGCGAGATTGATGCAACGCCCTTGGCTACTTCATTGCAAACATAGTCGAAATGCGGAGTCGATCCGCGAATAACGGCGCCGAGCGTGATGACGGCATCGTATTTACCGCTTTCCGCAAGCTTTTGCGCGATAAAAGGGATCTCGAACGCTCCAGGTACCCAAGCGATCTCGACTTCGCTCTCTTCCGCGCCGTGGCGTTTCAACGCGTCTAATGCGCCGCCTAATAGCTTGGACGTGATAAACTCGTTGAACCTGCCGACAACAATCCCGTATTTTAACCCCTTGGAAATTAAATGACCTTCGTATACGACTGACATTTCATTCATCCTCTCATGGTTGGTTTTGAAAAAAGTTTCTTATATTTCTTATTCCTGCTCGCCCTTAAAGGACAAGAGGTGACCTAGCTTAGCTTTCTTGGTGTGAAGGTATCCGGTATTGTCTTCGTTCTCCAACATCTGAATGGGAACGCGTTCCACGACATTCAGGCCGTAGCCTTCTAACCCTTTGATCTTGCGCGGATTGTTCGTCATCAACCGCATATCCTTGATGCCGAGATCCTTCAAAATTTGAGCCCCGATGCCATAATTCCGCAAATCGGGAGCAAACCCCAGCTTAATATTCGCCTCCACCGTGTCCAATCCCTGCTCTTGCAGGCTGTAAGCGCGCAATTTGTTGATGAGACCGATGCCACGGCCCTCCTGCCTCATGTAGAGCAGCACGCCGCTTCCGGCTTCATCGATTTGCTTTAGCGCCGCCTCGAGCTGAGGTCCGCAATCGCATCGATGGGAATGAAACACGTCTCCCGTCAAGCATTCCGAATGGACGCGCACGAGCACGGGTTTCGAGCTGTCGATCTCGCCCTTGACGAAAGCGACATGCTCCTTGTTATCGACGTCGTTCGTATAGGCGATTGCTTGAAAGGTTCCGAAGTCGGTTGGCATTCTGACCTCTACTTCCCTCTTGACCAGCTTTTCCTTCTCGTTACGGTACTGGATCATATCCTTGATCGTAATGAGCTTCATGGAGTGTTGCTCCGCGAAAATCTCCAGATCGGGAAGCCTAGCCATCGTTCCGTCTTCCTTGATAATCTCGCAGATCACCGCGGCAGGAGAGGCGCCGCACATGTTAGCGAGATCAATAGCCGCTTCCGTATGGCCTGCGCGTCTAAGGACGCCGCCTTTCTTGGCGATTAGCGGGAAAATATGACCGGGTCTACGGAAGTCCCCGGGCTTCGTCGATGGATCAATTAAAGCTTTGACGGAGAGCGAACGTTCTGGTGCGGATATACCCGTCGTCGTGGAAATATGGTCCACGGAAACGGTGAACGCCGTTCCATGATAATCCGTATTGTGACTGACCATCGGCGGCAGGTCAAGAGCATCGGCTCTCTCTTGCGTGATCGGGACGCACAGCAGACCTCTCGCCTCTCTGATCATGAAGTTAATGACCTCCGGCGTCGCCTTATCCGCGAGCGCGATAAGATCTCCCTCGTTCTCGCGGTCCTCGTCGTCTACGACGATGACCATCTTACCGTTCATTAAATCTTGGATCGCTTCTTCTATGGTATTAAACCGGGTTTGTGCCATTTCCCTCGCTCCTTTCACATAAATCCATTATCGCGCAATATCGACTCCGTTAGACCGCCCGCCTTGCGGGTTGGTGAACTATGACTATCCCGAAAGTTAAGCAGATGGTCGACGTACTTTCCGAGAATATCGCATTCGATATTCAACGTGTCTCCCGGATGCTTATGTTGAAGCACCGTTTCTCTCAGCGTGTGCGGAATGATGGAAACGGAAAAAGCGCATGCATCGCGATCAACCGCAATAACCGTTAGGCTAATTCCGTCAAGCGTCACCGAACCCTGCTGCACCACGTGCCGCAGCAATTGCGGGTCATTCGGCTCAATCGTAAACACGACGGCATTCGCTTCGGCGATTCTGCCTTTTATCGTCCCCGTTCCGTCCACGTGCCCTTGAACGAGATGTCCGCCGAATCTGCCTCCGGCCATCATGGCTCTCTCCAAGTTCAAAGAACTGCCTTGCTTTATGGATTTGAGGTTCGTCAACCGGAAAGTTTCCGGCATGACGTCCACGGAGAAGCCGTTACGATCGAATTCGACTACGGTAAGGCAGACTCCGTTAACGGAAATGCTGTCTCCCATCTTCACATCGGCAAGGACTTTATTCGCGCTAATGGTAAGAATCATCGCTTCGCCCCGTCGTTGAACCGATCGGAGCACGCCTATCTCTTCAATGAGTCCCGTAAACATTTTAATTGTCCTCCTTATCGGAGAGTGCTCCAGCACCGGTAAACGTCTCAGCCGCTCTGCCCGCAGGATACCCTGTGATGCACCAATCCTCGCCGTAGGTTTGCATCGTGACGTTTTTCAAGCGCAAGGCAGATGACATCTCTTCCGGTCCCGAGAAGGCGAAGGCGGCCGGCGATCCTTCCCCCCCGACGATGACGGGAGCGTAGAATAGCATTACCTTGTCGATTAACCCGGCTTCAAGCATCGCGCCGTTCAATACTCCGCCGCCTTCCAGAAGGATCGAACCGATGCCCCGTTCGCCCAAAATGCTCATCGCTTTTACAAGATCGACTCGCGGTCCTTCGCCGCACTCTATCACTTCGACGCCAAGCTCTTGCAATCGTTCCGACTTCTCCTGATCGGCGCGTCCCGTCGTCAATACGAACGTGGCGGCCGCATCGTTCAATACCCGCGCCGTTTCCGAAACCCTAAGCTTGGAGTCGACGATGATTCTCGTCGGGTTTATCCCCGGAACGGTTAATCTCGTCGTCAGCTCGGGATCGTCCGATAGCACGGTGTCCACGCCCACCATAATAGCATTATGGCGATGCCGCAGCGTATGCACCGCCGCCCTCGACTCGGGTCCGGTTATCCAACGGCTGTGGCCGGTCCGAGTCGCGATTCTTCCATCCAGCGTTATGGCGGTCTTCAACGTCACGAAAGGAGTACCCGTCAGGATGGATTTATTGAATGCTTCGTTCTGCGCGATCGCCTGAGGTTCAAGGACGCCGACTTCCACTTGAATGCCCGCCTCGCGCAGACGCTCGATGCCGCGGCCTGACACTAGAGGATTAGGATCGACGGTAGCCACGACGACTCGCGATACCCCCTCCGCAATGAGCCGATCGCAACATGGCGGCGTCCTGCCGTAATGACTGCAAGGCTCCAAAGTCACATAGGCCGTCGCCTCTCGGGCTTGATCTCCGGCCATGTTCAACGCGAGCACCTCCGCATGTCCTTCGCCGCGCTTGAGATGAGCGCCCATCCCGACAATACGTCCGCCATGAACGACCACGCAGCCGACAACGGGATTTACGCCGGTCTGACCGGTTGCGCTACCCGCTAGATTCAACGCTAATTGCATGTAATACTCATCGTTCAATAGCTCCACTTGCTACATCCTTTCCAGCCAGGTATAACAGCTTCGCAGTTAACTAAGGAGCAAACAGAAAACCCCCGAGAAAAATGCCTCGGGGGTAGTAGATGCACAGCGAAAAGAAACCTTCAGGCCATGTCCTGAAAAGCAAAGGAAACAGAAGCTGCCGAACAAGCACAATGAAATTACCTTAGACAAGCAAGGCAAACACCATGCAAGAGCAATCTGAAACAGCCTGTCGCAGTCGCAGGTTTGTGAAAAAAAGAACATATAAAGCCGATGTTCCTCTTATTCTAAAACTTACGGCTGTCATTGCTTCTATGGACACGGCATGACCGCGCTGCGCTTCCTTCTCCCATCCAGACTATAACTGTCGGTCCCGGAATTTCACCAGATCCACCGCACCACGCCCGCCGGTTGTTCCGGAAGCAGCGATGACGGGTCACGGACTGACGGCTGCGAGCCCTTATAGATTCCTCTATTACGGCTTTGCTGCCGATCACCGCCGGTGGGGAATTACGCCCCGCCCCGAAGGTTTAGCGACAAAAATTATTGTTAACGATAATGTATTATTCGTTATCAAAAGTGCATTGCCATTTCCGATATTGCCCTATCGAAAACCTACCGAAAGCACTGAGTTGAAACCGAAATACAATAACGTAACTTTGAATGGAATATTATCACTGAACAAAGAAAAAAGCAAGGATTCTCATCCCTGCTCTTCGTCGGCTTATAACCATTCAAAGAAAGCGTCACGATAGTTTAATTATTCCCCTGCAATATTTCCCCCGCCGATCGGCAAAGCTACATTCCAGTTGAATAAATATTTGAAAATTGCACAGTTTAACTTGCATCCCTAATTAACGATTAAGGAGTGAAAAGATGGATCTAACTTGGATTTGGAAATCCGCCATTGTAGTCCTTGCCGGAATGGTACTTCTGCGAATCTCAGGAAGAAAGTCCATCTCCCAAATGACAGTAGCCACTACTGTAATAATGATTTCGATTGGTACGACTATTGTTCAACCAATTGCTAACAATCAAATGTGGATAGCTATCGGTTCAGCTGCAGTTTTCGTAGGGAGTCTTTTAATTATTGAATTTTTACAAATTAAATTTGACTGGTTCGAGAAATTAATGGCTGGGCGTTCAAAGATAGTCATTCAGAACGGACAAATTGTTCAGCAGAGCCTGCGTACGATGCGCATGACTGTTGATCAATTGGAGACAAGGCTTCGTCAATTAGGAATTTCTAATATCAGCGATGTCAAAACGGCTACTTTAGAGCCTAATGGACAAGTAGGTTATGAGTTTATGGAACATGCGAAACCGCTGACCATCGGTGATTTTGAGAGAATACTCGGCTTGAAATCAGGGACGACACTAGATCAAAATCAAAACTACCTATTCCAAGAAGTTATCCAAAACCGCAATCCAACACCTTTCAATCCCAATCTACAATAAAAATTATTATCAACATTCACAAGCCTATTTTTGAAACATAAAAAACGCCGAAACCGCTTATTTATCAGAAGGTTCCGGCGTTTAATCATGACGGTACAGGATGATTATCCGACAAAACCCATGCGCCATGCCGGAGGGCAGGAGCACGGGTTGAGCAGAAGGTGTAATAAAATTTAACTTACGCGGATCGATTCCATCTTGTCTAAACCTTTAAGTGCATCGACATGCTCCATGCCGGAAGACACTTTGCCGAATACGGTATGAACGCCGTCCAGATGCGGCTGGGAATTAAAGCAAATGTAAAATTGGCTTCCGCCCGTGTTCGGTCCGCGATGTGCCATTGCAAGGCTTCCGCGCTCGTGCTTGTTTTTGTTGTGCTCGCAATTGATGGAATATCCCGGTCCGCCGGTACCGTTGCCGTTCGGGCAACCTCCTTGCGCGACGAATCCCGGAATAACGCGATGGAACGGAATTCCGTCATAGAAGCCTTCATTCGCCAGCTTCTCGAAATTCGCGACCGTGTTAGGAGCGTCCTCGTTGAATAAGTCCAATACGATCTCATTGCCGTCTGCTAATTTAATTACCGCTTGTTTAGACAAATCTATCAACCTCCCCGAATCCATTCAATCTATCTTACTTCGTAACCGTCTGCTTCTGCAAACGTTGCGGAATGACGTCGTTCCCGACGATGTTGTGATACGTTTCCCGCGCGACGACGAGATCCGCTTTGCCGTCTTTCACGAATACGACCGCCGGACGACGGATCCGGTTATAATTACTTGCCATGGCGTAGTTATAGGCACCTGTGCAGAATACCGCAAGCAGGTCGCCGGATTGAACCCGTGGAAGCTTCAAATCCCAGATTAGCATATCTCCGCTTTCGCAGCATTTGCCGGCTACCGAGACGATCTCGTCCAGGGTATCGTTCGCGCGGTTCGCAAGAACCGCCTCGTATTTGGATTCGTAGAGCGCCGGACGAGGGTTGTCGGTCATTCCGCCGTCAACCGCGATATACTTGCGAACGCCCGGGATGTCTTTGCTTGTCCCTACCGTGTACAAAGTCGTTCCGGCGTCGCCGATAATGCTGCGGCCCGGTTCGATCCATACTTCCGGCAACGCGAAGTTCGCGTTCTCGCAAGTCGAACGGACGGCATCCGCGATCGCCTTTACATATACGCCGACCGGAAGCGGCTGGTCGCCTTCGACGTAACGAATCCCGAAGCCGCCGCCTAGGTTGAGGACGGTGAACGTATGGTTCAGCTTGTCGCGGATCTCGACCGCAAACGCGGCTACCTTCTCCACGGCCATGCGGAAGCCTTCGACTTCGAAGATCTGCGATCCGATGTGGGAATGCACTCCCAATACCTTCAGATTCGGCAAACCGATCGCGGTTTCGATCGCTTTGAACGCCGTTCCGTTGCCGAGGTCGAAGCCGAACTTCGAATCCTGTTGGCCGGTCGAGATGTAATCGTGCGTATGGGCTTCGACTCCCGGCGTGATGCGGAGCAATACGTTAACGCGCTTGCCCTTGCCCCCTGCCAAGGCGTTCAGAAGCTGCAGTTCGTTGAAGTTGTCCACGACGAAGCAGCCGATTCCCGCTTCCAACGCCATGATGATCTCTTCAGGCGTCTTGTTGTTGCCGTGGAAATGGATGCGCTCCGCAGGGAAGCCTGCTTGCAGCGCCGTATATAACTCTCCGTCGGACACGACGTCAAGGCTCATTCCTTCTTCTTCCGCGACGCGGCACATGGCCATAACGCAGAAAGCTTTCGACGCGTAAGCGACCTGATGGCGCAATCCCGTCGAACGGAACGCGTCCATGAATTCGCGCGCGCGTTGGCGTACGAGAGCCTCGTCCACAATGTATAGAGGCGTGCCGAACTCCTGAGCCAAATCCGTTACGTCGCATCCGCCGATCTCAAGATGACCTTTGCCGTTTATTTTGCTCGTACCATGTAAGAACATATCTAATTCCCCTTTGGCGAAATTACCGGCGACGGTCAATATCGACGCTATCCGGCGTTTGCAATAATTAACCTGAGTATAGCGGAAAAACCTCCTCGGGGAAATGGAGGATTTGCCACAACATTTGCATTATTAACTTTAGACCGGTTGCTTGCGGTTCTTCTTCGCCCGATAAAGCGATAACCTTTTCTTGTTCGTCGATATGGGTCGACGGAGAACGATGTTCCGTAGCGCCGTGGCGTTAAAGGGCAAGAACGGCCAAAGGTAAGGCGCGTTAAAGGATCTCTCGAAGGCCAAATAGAGGAACACGAACGTCGTAAGCAACACGAATCCGATCTCATGGAAGAAAAACACGGATAGCAGCAGCCCAAGCCTGATTATTCGATTCGCGAGACCTAATTCGTAGCTCGGAGTAGCGAACATCCCGATCGCCGAAATCGCCATATAGAGAATAACCTCGTTAATGAATAGTCCGGTCTTGACCGCGATGTCCCCGATCAGGATGGCGGATAGCAGGGACATGGCCGTGACGAGAGGGGCCGGCGTATGCACGGCGGCCAATCTGAGCAAATCCACTCCGATTTCCGCGATAATAAACTGCAGGATCAAAGGGATTGCTCCCGCCTGGTCAGCTCCCACGAACCAGAGCCATTCCGGACGCAAGAATTGCCTCTCGTTATAAAGGAACCATAGCGGCATTAGGAATAACGAAGCTAATATCCCCAAGTACCTTACCCAACGCATATACGTTCCCATAAAGGGATTCTGGCGATTCTCTTCCGCGTGCTGCACGAGATCGAAATAAGTGGTTGGAAGCAAAATCGCGCTTGGGGAAGTATCGACAAGTACAGTGACGCTGCCGTCAAGAAGCTGCGCGGCCACGACGTCCGGTCTTTCCGTATATCGCAAGAGCGGAAACGGACTCCACCCGCTTTTCACGGTCATCTCTTCCAGTTGCTTATCGGCGAGCGGTATTCCATCGATATCGATCGCCTTGATTTTGTCCCGGATGGATTCGACGAGCTCGGTATTCGCGATATCATCGATGTATCCGATGCAGACGTCCGTTTGCGTACGTCTCCCCACCTTATGCATCTCGAAGCGCAGGTTAGGATCGCGCAGCCTTCTGCGTATGAGCGCGACGTTAACGATCAACGTCTCGGTAAAGCCGTCTTGGCTGCCGCGCACGACCTTTTCCAGCGATGGCTGCTCGGGGGTGCGCGCGGGATAAGCCTTCGCATCGATTATAAGGGCAGCCGGTTCCCCGTCAACGTAGAATGCAGTATTCCCCATCAGCACTTCGTCGATCATCTGTGGGAATGATGTCGTCTTCTTGATTTGCACGGCGGGAACGTAGCGTTCTAGGAAGGTATGCATGGCATCATGGTCCATCAAGCTATCAGGCTCAAGATAAGAGAGACGTTTGATGATCTCGGTAAGCGAAGTGTCCTTGGTGAAAACGCTTAGAAAGAGGAACGCGATCCTTCTGTTGCCGAACGTCATCTCTCGGACTTGAACTTCGAAGCTTTTGTCCAGGCCGATCGTTTCGGTTAGCAAAGCTTTCCATGACTTCAGATCGTCCGGAATCCGTTTCTGATGCTTACGCGCTTGCTCTGAAGAAGAGGGGTTGATTTCGGAACTATGATCATGATCCTCGGAGGATCTGCCATGTTCTTTCTGCTGTTCATTGCCCTCATCTTTCTCGCGAAAGAGACCCGGATGACCGGCGTTGTCCAAATCCATGCTTCCATGTTCCGTCGTTTCTATCTTGCCCACGCTCCTTAAGGGTGTAGCCATATCCAGTCCACCAAAGACCCCGCAACCTTACCGAACACCATGGCCATCAGCAACGACAGTAGATACGGCTTCAGCTTGAACCTTCTGGATATGATCGGTATAACGTTAAGTACTTCCGTTAACGCGGCTGCGAACATTCCGACGAATAAGCCTTGAAAAATAGCCGGAAGCAGCAGCAGGTTGGCCGGAAGTTGAAATGACCAATCGAATAAGTCCGCGCTGCTCCAATATAATGCTCCCGATAATATGCCCGATTCGAAAATAGACGCACGGCGATATGCCCTCGTAAGTTGGACCAGCCTAGGGATAAGATCGAGCACGATGAGCAGCGCGACGAATGCGCTCCCTACCGCGAACCCGCCGGCCAGGCCGATGATTCCGAGCATAATGCCATGCCATACCTCAACCACCGTCTCCCCCCGCCCGGTTCTCGTGTTTTTTGCGATACTCTTCCGTTATGACGTAGTGATTTACGTTTTCCTGGTACATGAACATCTCTACTTCAAGAGGGTTAGGCTCGTCGTTCAGCCGCTTACGCAATAACCGATTGAAGAATAACAGCATTCCCATACCGACTCCGATGGAGTACGGAATTTGGAATAACCATGGATGCGACTTGGAAGTCCCGGTGATCAACTCCGTAATTCTACGCTGCACGGCGGGCATGTTGACGTCGGCATGGAAATTCAACATCGCCATCCCCGATCCGAAGAACAGGAGCAACCATGCAAGGACAAGCACGACCCTTCGCGGCTTTACCTCGCCCGCCGGGGAAATCTCGAGCAACACGTGCGGCTCGCCGAAAGTCTCGATGATCATTCCCTGCTCCGCCTCGCGAATCGCCTTAACGACCTGCAGCATATCAATGAGAAGCAGGTTGCCGTCGTTGTCGGTCACATGATGCAGCGGCAGCTTTTTCAGGCGATCCTGAAGATGATCTTCCGTAACGATCCGTGCGACGTCCCCGAGGGTGACGATCGATCTAGGGCGAACCACCGCCCTGCGGCGCATCCGTACGTAGACGACTTTAGAATCCTCCTTGCCAGAGAGCTCCACCAGTTCCTCCCTCCTCTGCCTGCATTTCGCTTAGTATGGAGCACAACCGTCTAATGTAGTCGGAAAAACGCAAAAAAAAGCATGCTTCTCGCTAGGGAGAAACATGCTTTCACACGGTCTTATTCACTGCGCGATCTGATCTTTGATGTTCTGCAGAATCTTCTTTTCCAGCCGGCTGACTTGGACTTGGGATATTCCCAGCCGTCCCGCGACTTCGGATTGGGTTTGGTCGCGGAAATAGCGAAGGTAAACGATTAGGCGTTCGCGTTCGCTCAACCCTTGGATCGCTTCCGTCAACGCCAGCTTATCGAACCATCGTTCCTGCGATTCGTCGGCAATCTGATCCATCAGAGTAATCGGATCGCCGTCGTTCTCGAACACCGTCTCGTGGATCGAGGCCGGCGGTTTATTCGCTTCTTGGGCAAACACGATTTCTTCCGGCGTAACGCCAAGCTCCTCGGCTACCTCGCTAATCGTCGGCGCGCGGCCGTTGCGCTTGGATAGTTCGTCCTTGATCTTCCTGACCCGGTTGGCCATCTCCTTAAGCGAGCGGCTCACTTTCAAGGTGCCGTCGTCGCGAAGGAATCGCTGGATCTCTCCGATGATCATCGGGACCGCGTAGGTGGAAAATTTCACGTCGTAGGATAGATCGAACTTGTCGACGGACTTCAGCAGCCCGATACAGCCGATCTGGAAAAGGTCGTCGCTGTCGTACCCTCGGTTCGAGAACCGTTGAACGACCGACCAAACCAATCTGATATTGCTATTTACGAGCGTATCCCGCGCGGTCGTATCTCCGGATTGACTGAGCGCTATGAGGCGCTTCACTTCACTGTCATCCAAGTAAGCCGGCGGAGACGATCGTTTCCATTCTGAGTCCATGCCTCCAACCCCTGCCGCACGGTTTTTAATTAAACAGCGCTTTTTTCGATTCGATCCGCTTCTTCATTCTGAGCGATGTCCCGCCCGCTTCCGAACTGACTACGTCGAACTCGTCCATGAAGTTTTCCATGATGGTGAAGCCCATACCGGAACGCTCTAGCTCAGGGCGGGAAGTAAACAGCGGTTGCCTTGCCAGCTCCAAATCCTCAATGCCTCTGCCTTGGTCGCTGATCGAGAGCGTTACCGTATCCCCGTCGATTTCGGCTTCAACATTAACTATGCCTTCCGCGCTCCCGTTATACCCGTGGATGATGGCATTGGTTACCGCTTCGGACACGACCGTCTTGATCTCGTCTAACTGCTCCAACGTCGGATCCATCTGCGTGACGAACGCGGCGACCGTAATCCTGGCGAACGCCTCGTTCTCCGAACGGCTGGCGAACGATAGTTTCATATGATTGTGTCCGCTCATGAGACGACCTCCAGACTGGCAACAGCCGAACGCTCAGTTTCGTAAAAGGATAAAATCTTGAACAGCCCCGACAATTCGAATAAACGTTTCACGCTGGCTTGCGTGTCGCACACGACCATTTTGCCGCCGCGGCTCTTAACAAGCTTATACCGCCCGAGAATGACGCCAAGCCCCGAGCTGTCCATGAATTGCAAGTCCTTCAGGCTTAGCACGACATGGTCGCATCTGCCTCTTAGAATCGCGTCCTCCATCTTGAACCGGACGATGTCCGCCGTATGATGGTCCAATTCTCCTCTCAGACGGACTATCAGTACATTGCGGTGCTGCTCCAGCTCGACCTGTAAGCTCATGCCCATTTCCCCTTCCCCAATCGTGCGGATATAACCCGTCACGCCTGCTATACCGCAAGAGCGATATGCTCATGGTTGCATCGTCACCAATTCTACGAGAGGCTCTCCCATTCCTGCCCCCCGACAAAACTAGAAGTAACGTTGCCCAAATCGACAAAACAAGGCAAAGAGGCGGCGACGAAAACTCCGTCCATCCGCCCTTGCCAACCGTTAATCGGACAAGAACAAGTGTCCTGTCGTTCTGCGGAGCAAAGTCCACCAGCCTGCCCGACCGACCGCCATCGGCGATTCCACCGGAAATTCGGTCAGAACGTCCGCGCCGCGGAAGACGACCAGCTTACCGATTGGTTGACCGATCTCTATCGGCGCCTTCACGTTCGGATCGAGCACGAGCTCGTGACGAATGCCCTTGCCTGCATCACCCTTCTTAAGCAAAATGCTATAAGAATGCTTCGCAGTTAACGGGATGCGGTCCACTTTGCCTTTTTCTACCGAAAGCGTCCCGATCGGATCGCCCTTCTTGTAAATCGGAACGTTCGTATACTGTGCGAAAGCATAGTCGAATAGATGCGAAACCTCGGCATTGCGGGTCTTCGTATTCGGCTCGCCCATCACCACCGCGATCAATCGCAGGTTATCCCTTCTGGCAGTCGCCGACAAGCAGAACTTCGCTTCGCTCGTAAAGCCGGTTTTCAAACCGTCCGCGCCGCTATAGAACCTGACAAGCTTGTTCGTGTTAACGAGCCAGAATGGCTTGGGACTCCCCTTGCGCAAGTAGTCCTGATAGAGTCCCGTATACTTCGTGATGCCTTCGTATTTAAGCAGTTCCCGCGACATGATAGCGATATCGTGCGCGGAGGAAACGTGGCCTTCAGCCGGAAGACCGTTGCAATTCACGAACTTCGTATTCTTCATGCCAAGCAGTTCGGCCTTCTCGTTCATCATCGCGACGAATTGTTGCTCGCTGCCGCCAAGCTTCTCCGCAAGCGCCACGGAAGCATCGTTGCCGGAGGCCAACGCCACGCCCTTCAGCATTTCCTCGACGGACATTTCCTCGCCAGGCTCCAAGAAGATTTGCGAACCGCCCATGGAGGACGCATATTCGCTCGCCTGCACCTTGTCGGTTAGCTTAAGCCTTCCCTCGTCGATGGCTTCCATCACGAGCAGCATCGTCATGATCTTCGTGATGCTCGCGGGCGGCAATGCGGCGTTGCTGTTCTTCTGGTAGATGACCGTTCCGCTGTCCGCATCCATAAGTATGGCGGACTTTGCGCTTGGGGCCATATCCGTAACCGCCTTGCCCGGTGCCGGCTCCTTCGCCCATGCGACCGTAGGAATCATCAACGCGACCGTAACCATCCAAGCTAGCAACCCTGCTAATGTGCGAATTCCTTTTCTATGCGTTTCTTTACCTTCCAAAAGTGGCTCCCCCTCCTGCGGCCGCATAACGGCCAAGGTTTGTCTTCCCATTAGTTTGTCCCTTCGGGATGAAAAATATTCCAAGGGTGAGGGGGACAATTACATAACAAAAAACGGAGTCGCACACAGAGGTGCGCGCTCCGTTTCTTATTTAAGCTTTTACATTTTCGGAATGACCGTGAGCACGAGGGAAAGGAACTGCTCCTTCACGAGCTCGGTCGTTTCCATGACCTCTTCGTGGGAGAGCGGCTGATCCAGGATACCGGCGGCCATGTTGCTAATGCAAGAGATTCCTAGCACTTCGATTCCGGAATGCCTCGCTACGATAACCTCCGAGACGGTGGACATTCCGACCGCGTCGACTCCGAGCGTTCGGAGCATGCGGATCTCCGCCGGAGTTTCATAGTTCGGTCCGAGTAGTCCGACATAGACTCCTTCCTGAACGGAGAAGCCTAGCTCGGCAGCGGTATCCTTGGCAATCTTGCGGAGTCTCGGGCTATACGCGTCGGACATATCGGGAAACCGAACGCCTAACGCGTTATCGTTCGGTCCGACAAGCGGGTTGCGACCCGTAAGGTTGATATGATCGGAGATCAGCATTAAATTGCCCGGTTCATAATCCAGATTCACTCCGCCGGCGGCATTCGTTACGAGCAGCTTAGTAACGCCAAGCGCCTTCATTACGCGCACCGGCAATGCGGTGCGCTCCGGCTCATACCCTTCGTACATATGGAAGCGTCCACGCATGAGCACTACGCTGCGGCCTTGCAGCTTACCGATCAACAATTCCCCTGCGTGTCCTTCTACCGTGGAAACGGGAAAATGCGGAATATCTTCGTAAGGGATCGTAACCGCGTCCTCCAGCTCATCTCCGAGCACGCCAAGTCCCGAACCTAGAATAAGGCCGATCTCCGGGCGAACGTCCGTCGTGGAGCGGATAAACGCCGCAGCTTCCTCAATAATCGCTTTCGAAGTTACGTATGCCATTCCAATCTCTCCTCTGCAATCATTTCGTTTTACTTCAATAATTCAAGAAAGCTCTTTCCGTGAGTGGAGAAATTTGCCCCGAAATTCTCGGCGATCGTCGCCGCTAAATCCGCAAAACTAGCCCTATCGGCCAATTTCCCTTCACCGGTAAGTCCGGGGCTCCAAATTAATAGCGGAACGAACTCCCGAGTATGATCGGTGCCTGCATGAATCGGGTCATTGCCATGGTCTGCCGTGATGATCAATAATTCGTCGGCTTTCATGGCACCCATAAGATCGGGAAGAGCCCGGTCGAATTCCTCAAGCGCTCTTCCATAGCCTTCCGGATCCCGCCGATGCCCGTACAAGGAGTCGAAGTCCACCAAATTCGTGAACAGGAAGCCGTGAAAATCCGCTTGCATTTCCTTCAAAGTGACGGCTATGCCATCCGCGTTGCTTTTCGTCGAAGTGGACCGGGTAATGCCTTCTCCGCTGAATATGTCGTTGATCTTGCCGACTGCAACGACGTCTAAGCCCTTAGCTTCTAGGGCGTTCAGCAACGTAGGCTGCGGCGGCTTAACGGCATAATCATGACGGTTCGACGTCCGTTTGAAAGCTCCGGGCTCTCCGATGTAAGGACGAGCGATGACTCTGCCTACGGAAAACTCATCCTTCATCGTAAGCCTGCGTGCAATGCGGCAAGCGTTATATAGCTCTTCCAACGGAATGACTTCCTCGTGCGCCGCAAGCTGGAACACGCTGTCAGCCGACGTGTAGACGATCCACGAACCGGTCTTCATCTGCTCCTCGCCGAGCTCGTCCAAGATTTCCGTACCGGAAGCCGGCTTGTTGCCGATGACCGATCTCCCCGTCAAGTTTTCGAACTCCGTCAGAAGCTCTTTAGGAAATCCGTCTGGAAACGTACGGAACGGAGTATCAATGCGAAGGCCGGTTAGTTCCCAGTGACCGGTCATCGTGTCCTTGCCTACGGATACTTCCGCCATTTTCCCATGGTATCCTTGCACCGAAGGCTCCGGCTTCCAATCCCCGAGCGGGGCGATGTTCCCAAGTCCCAGCTTGCGTAAGTTAGGCAATGCAAACCCTTCGACCTTCTCCACGATATGGCCCAAAGTATGAGCGCCTTTATCCCCATACTGCTCGGCGTCCGGCAATTCGCCGATCCCGACGCTATCCAAAACAATAACCGTAATTTTCCGATAAGCCATAGGGTTGTTCCTCTCTGTCATTCGTCGCTCGGTCAAGTTCGAGCTCTTGGATGATTGCGTTCATAGATCTCTTTGATCTTTGGTTTCACGGAGGACTGGTACATCGAGGTCGTCGACGGGTCGGAATGTCCGAGCATTTCCTGCACCGCGCGAATATCCGCACCGTTATCCAGCAAATGAGTCGCGAAGGAGTGACGCAAGGTATGCGGCGTGATGTCCATTCCCAGACGGTCCGCGTATTTTTTCATCAGCTTCCAGAAGCCTTGGCGCGTTAGCCTCGTACCCAAATGGTTTAAGAATAGCGCGGAATCGGGCTTGTCCGGGTTAGCTGCGCTTGGCCTTGCATCTTCTAAGTACTTAGTTACCCATTGTGTGCCGTGTGCCCCGATCGGAACCATGCGTTCACGTCCCCCAGATCCCAAGCATAGCAAAAATCCCATGTCCAGTCTAACATGCTCGATGTCGAGCGAGATCAACTCCGTTACCCGCAAGCCGGTCGCGTACAGCAATTCAAGCATGGCCCGATCCCTTAATCCGAAACCGTCGCTTACGTCCGGCAATGCTAGCAGTTTGTCCAAATCGTTGGCTTTGACGCTTATCGGCGGCTTTTTCTCGGCCTTAGGCGACTCCAACTGGATGGCCGGGTTATAATCCACTGCCCTCTGTATCGTTAAATATTTGCACAAGGAACGAATGGACACGATCCTGCGCGTTATCGTAGCCGTCGTGCGGCCTTCCTTGCGCAAGTCGTTCAGATAAGCGGTTATATGATGAGCACGAAGCTCGCTCGTTTGACTCACTTGATTCGATTCAAGAAACCGAATGAAATCCGACAAATCGCTGAAGTAGCTCTGCTCCGTGTTCCGAGAAACTCCTCGTTCTCCCACCATATAGATGAGATAGGAATGCAGCCAGTCTCTCAATACCATCGTGATTACCTTCCTCCCGCTCTCTTCATTCTCCCAGCCAGTAAAACAGACGCAGCCTGTCTCCGGGAGAGCCGTTCGGATCATCGCCTTCGCCCGTCTGAAATACTTTCGAGGCACGACCTTCGGGCACCTTATAAGGGTCGGAAGGCCGCAACCAGCTATGAAACCATCCGAACAAACCATGAACGAATACGGTCAACGCGAGAAAAAGGAGCGTGAACTGCAGACGCTCCCACCATTTTTCCAAAGGATTTTTCATTGGAACGCTCCCTTCTTGTCCTTGCTCATACTCATCCGTATGAAGAAGGGAAGCTATTCATGTCATCATTTCACCACAAGTGCTCCAACGGAGTATATGTCAAGCCGATGGCGCCTGCTACCTGCGGATGGGTAATCGACCCTCGGTAAGCATTAACCCCCAAAGCCAGCATCGAATTGAAATTCACCGTTTCTCGGAAACCTTTGGCAGCAAGCTGTAAAATATAGTCTATCGTGACGTTCGTAAGCGCCAAAGTCGAGGTGCGGGGAACCGCTCCGGGCATGTTGGCGACGGCATAGTGGATGACTCCGTGCTTCTCGTAGATAGGATTCTCGTGCGTGGTGGCACGATCTATCGTGGCGATGGAGCCTCCCTGATCAACGGCAACATCCACGATGACCGCACCTTTTTTCATCGTCTTGACCATATCCTCCGTAACGAGCTGAGGAGCGCGGGCGCCTGGGACGAGTACGGCTCCGATCAACAGATCGGCTCTTCGTACCGCGTGCGCGATATTATACGGATTGCTCATCAGGGTCCGAAGCCGGCCTTGGAAAACGTCGTCCAAATAGCGCATACGGTCGCCGCTTTTCTCGAGAACCACGACCTCCGCTCCCATTCCAAGCGCCATCTTCGCCGCGTTCATCCCGACGATTCCACCGCCGATGATAATAACCTCCGCTGGCGGGACTCCCGGCACGCCGCCGAGCAGAACTCCTCTTCCTCCTTGGAAAGCCTCCAAATATTTGGCACCCTCCTGCACGGACATTCTACCCGCCACTTCGCTCATCGGAGTCAGGAGGGGCAGACTTCCATTCGGAGCTTGGATCGTCTCGTAAGCGATCGCCGTAACCCGCTTATCCATTAAGGCACTTGCTAGATCGGGAGCGGCGGCTAGATGCAAGTACGTGAAAATAATCTGACCCTCGCGGAAAAACCCGAACTCCTCAGGCAGAGGCTCCTTTACTTTAACGATCATATCCGCCGATGCCCATACTTCGGAAGCATCATTGACAAGCTTGGCTCCTGCTACCGCATATTCCTCATCCGCGAAACCGCTGCCTTCCCCCGCCCCGCGTTGAACGACGACCTGCTGCCCTTGACGAACGATCATCTCGCATCCCGCAGGCGTCAGCGCGACGCGGTACTCCTGTTTCTTGATTTCTCTCGGTAATCCGACAATCATGGTATATTCCTCCCGCCATCCTGCTTACTGTCTTCCTTACATTCTCCCTTGCGCAAAAAACTATGCTTGATATTCCGCTTATGCACCATCTGCCCGAATCTCCCATACTTTACAACAGAATACGGCCAAGACCCGCCCAGGAGGACATCGATGAACTCATTGGTTATGCGACTAAACCGCTCGGTCAAGAACAAGCCTTCCCCGCAAACCGAACGAAGAAACATCGTCTTTCATCGCGCTGCCGATTATCGAAGTTGTCTAAAGCAGTTATCCGCCGCCGGAATCACGCCGGTCAAAGCCCTGGACTCCGTGCGGCTATTGTGCTGTCACTCAGATCGGAGAATCAGTTGGAACCGGCTGCGCTCGCATCCAAGCGTTGCTTTCGTGGAGAAGGATCGTAAAGTTAGCGCACACGGAATGCAGACAAGCACAGCGCGCGCGAAACTCGTCAATAAAGCCCGATTTCCGTGGAACGTAGTACGGGTCAAAGCGCCTCCTGTTTGGCCTGCCGCAAATTTCGGCAAAGGCATTAAGGTCGCGATCCTCGACACCGGCATTGCCCGTCATCCGGATTTGAAAATCGCCGGCGGTGTGAACACCATTAACGGCAAGTCATTCTCGGATGACAATGGCCATGGTACCCATGTCGCAGGAATTGCTGCCGCGACGGGCAAAATTAGAATATTCGGTGTCGCTCCTAAAGTCAAGCTGTATGCCGTGAAGGTGCTGAATGCTTCAGGCACGGGCTTCATCTCCGATATCGTCGAGGGCATCGATTGGAGTCTGTCTCGCGGGATCCGAATCATGAACATGAGCTTCGGCTTGACCGGCGAGAGCAAGCTGTTGAGGGATGCCGTCCGGCGTGCACGAAGGAGGGGCGCAGTGATCGTAGCGTCGGTCGGGAACAGCGGGACGCTGCTCAAGCAAATCGATGCTCCCGCCCGTTATCCGGAAACGATCGCGGTAGCGGCGACGACACGCGGCAATCGAATCGCTTCCTTCTCCAGCCGCGGGCGCGGAATCGACCTTGCTGCCCCAGGGGTCAATATTTTATCGACATGGCTTAGAGGAACTTACCGGAGAGAATCCGGCACATCGATGTCTACGCCCCATGTAACCGGAGCAGCCGCCCTCCTTCGAGGTATTAAACGCGACTTAAGCGCTGCGAACGTAAGCCGCAAGCTTAAGAAGGCAGCTCTACCCATTCCCGGGGGCATTAACGCTGCCGGCAGCGGATTGCTGCAGATCGCTCCAGCGGCGCGTACCCTCTAATTGCACACTACGCAAATACCGCTGACATTGTCTGGGTATATGTAGGATAGAGGGAGGTCCAGCGGATCTCCCTCTTTCTATTTTAATCCAACAACTTCTCGATTTCAGGCGCGATTTCAAGAGGCTTCACGGATGAATCGTATTGCTTTACGACACGTCCTTGGCGATCTACGAGAAATTTGGTGAAATTCCACTTGATCTCTCCGCCGGTCTGCTCTTTTAAGTACTGAAAGATCGGATCGGCATTCGGGCCATTCACGTCCACCTTCTCGAAGATCGGGAAAGTGACTCCGAAATTCAAGCTGCAGAAGGACTCTACCTCCGAGGACGTACCAGGCTCCTGTCCTCCGAATTGATTGCAAGGAAACCCGAGCACGACAAGCCCCTTGTTCCCATAAGTCTCGTACAGGCCTTGGAGATCGGTAAACTGCGGAGTAAATCCGCACTCGCTGGCCGTGTTGACGAAGAGAATCACCTTATCCTTGTAGCTGCTTAATTCCACGGTTTCGCCGTTAGGTTTACGGGTAGAGAATGAGTGGATAGACATTTAATTTTACCTCCCAAGTGATTTCTGAATCGATTATAAAGGCAACTTCTGTACTTTCTTTAACATATCCGTAATTTGCGCGCGCAACGCTTCGGCTTCTTTCGGGGAAATCCCTGCCTGGCAAAATAGCTTCTCTGGAATTTCAATTGCCCGCTCCTTTAGCCTCGCGCCTTGCTCGGTCAATGCGATGATAACGCTCCGTTCGTCTTGCTTATCCCTTACCCGTGTCAGCAGCCCCATATTCTCGAGTTTCTTCAGCAATGGAGTTAAAGTTCCGGAATCCAAATATAGCCTCTCGCCTAGCTTTTTAACCGACATCCGATCCTCTTCCCACAGGACTAACAGCGTAATATATTGGGTATAGGTAAGTCCGAGCTCTTTCAGAAGAGGATGGTAGAGCTTCGTGAATTCTCTGGAACAGGCATATACCGCGAAACAAAGCTGATTATCTAATTTCAATACCGAATCGGTATCCATTTGCGCCTCCTTTCCTTCGTCCATGCCGAAGCAAATAGATTGTATACAATTTAATAGCCTTTACTATAACATTCACGCGCCCCGACTGTCAAAGGCTTGACTTTTCGTTTTAGTTGTATACAATTTAGTTTAATGAAATCATTCGATTTTATTCCCACAACCATTAGGAGGCGTATATCCGATGTCTTTATACGACATTCAAGTTAAATCAAATCGAGGCGATTCTATGGATTTAAGCGAGTACGAGGGCAAGGTTATGCTCATCGTGAATACGGCTAGCAAATGCGGATTCGCACCGCAATTCAAGGGTCTGCAGCGACTGCATGAGACATATTCCGACCACGGCCTGGCCGTGCTTGGTTTCCCCAGCAACCAATTCGCTAACCAGGAGCCGCTGGAAGGGGAATCGCTCGCCGAGCATTGCCAGATCAATCATGGGGTAACTTTCCCCCTATACGCGAAGATCGATGTCAAGGGCAGCGGCATTCACCCGCTCTATAAGCAACTCACGAAGGCCGCTCCGGGTTTCTTCGGCCTTAAGAGCATTAAATGGAATTTCACGAAGTTCCTCGTCGACCGGAACGGCAAGGTGGTCAAGCGTTTCTCTCCGACCGATACACCGGAGAAGATCGAAGGCCAAATTCGGAAGCTGCTCCAACAACGTTAACAATCAAATAGAGGCTATCCCGAAGTTGACTTCGGAATAGCCTCTAATCATTTTTCCAATTTTATTCTTTATCGGTTTCATTCGGAGAGTTGGATTGACACTTCGAGCAGATTCCTTGGAAATCCAGACGATGATCCAGCACGGTAAAACCGTAATCCCTCTCCAACCTCTCTTCTAGCGGACCGAGCCAATCTTCCATAATCTCCGTCATAGATCCGCATTTCACGCAGATAAGATGATGATGATGATGTTTGTTGCTATCCGTGCGCAGATCGTAACGGGCAACGCCGTCTCCGAAATTCATCTTCTCGACGACATGCATTTCGCTAAGCAGCTCTAATGTCCGATATACGGTCGCAAGGCCGATCTCGGGAGCCTTATCCTTAACGAGCATAAACACATCTTCCGCGCTAAGGTGATCCTCTTCGTTCTCCAGGAGTACGCGAACCGTGGCTTCCCTTTGCGGGGTCAGTTTGTAGCCCTGAGATTGCAGTTGTTGTTTGATTTTTTCGATGCGGGCTTCCATGGTTTCCCCCTCCGGTCGCTGGTGCACTTCCTTCTATTATAGGATGAGCCTATTCGATAAGTCAAACCTCATATCATCAATTAGAAGAATGGATAGAGATATCATCGGTCACGATCGTCGGAGTTACGCGCTCTAGGATTAGAGGAGACAGGAAAGCTTCATAGGAAGATGCCACGCCTATCATGATCAGCATGAGCCCCGTTACGGCCGTATGCGCGAGAAAGGGAGGGAGCAGTTGCCCCTTGCGGCGAAACAACCTCTCTCTCACGACAAAATAAGCAAACCTAGCAGCTGAAATGCTAGCGATCATAAGCGCGGGGATGACGATCGCATTCTGGGGCGCAGTCGCGACAAGGAAGAAGAATACCCCTTTCCATGCTAGCTGCTGGGCCAATAGAGCGACTGCGAATCCAATTAGCACGCCTTTCAGGAAATCAAGCACGAGAACGAGCGGAAGTCCGATGACGGATAAGCCTAAAAACCAAATCAACATCAACCATTTTCCATAAAACCAGAAGCTTTCCCATAATGTCGTCATTGGAGCTACGGACTGAGATTCCTTAACGGTTGTCATATAAACGCCGATCTCATCCGCCAGCTCCTGTTGCTGCTCTAACGTCAACGCATTGACAAGCAGCGCGCCGAATATCGCTCCGACTACGAGAAGGACACCCACGAATACGTATAAATTCACATTATCGCGCGCCGACAGGTTCCATAGCCTAAAGTTCACCCGCGCCCCCCCTTGTCCGCCAGTCACATATTACCTCGTGCCTATGTTTATGATGGACAAGACGGGTTTATGATTGAAGGACGCTCCCATAGCTTCCTCCGCTGCCGGGAACAAATGAAACTCTGCCCTCTCGCGCGCCGACGATGGAATCGGCGATTTTCTCTCCAACCACTGCCGCTATTCTCTCTTGCGGAATACGGTGCAGGATCTCCATCTCCGTGCCGATTTCAGTAAACATTCGCTCGCGCGCGGTTGGTCCGACGCCGGGGAAGAAAGATAACGGGACCTGAGGACGGTAGGGAGGACGGCCGGTTGGCTGTTTCGACTGTTTCCGATCTGACAATTGCCGGATTCGGCCGGATACGCCGCGGGTTAGCTTCTTATTGCCGCAAGCCGTGCATGCACCGGCAAACTCGTCATCATCGTCTAGCGCTTTCTTGCAGCGATTGCAGTAGGTCGTATGATATTTCCCCAATTGGGGATGAAGACCATAATTTGCGATTATATGACGTCCTGCTTGCCCTCTGAGCGCCATAGAAAACTCCTCGAAGGAAGGTTCCTTCAGCATCATCTCGTTACACTCTCTGCCGATCATACCCGTCGAATGCGCATCGGAATTTGTAAGAAAGGGGTAGCGATCCAGTTCGGACAAGTATCCGGCCATGTTCGAATCGGCGCTTAACCCGAGCTCGACCGCAGCGATACCTTCCGGATCGAGCCGATCCGCCAGACGATCGGCTGAACATCCGAGAATTCCCCTATGCGGGGTGAACACGTGCGCAGGAACCAGCAGACCTCCTCTAACCAATAGCTCCATCTGCAATTCCCTGGCGGACACCCTTATTCGCTGGGAGCTCAGGTTAATATTCGTTACCCGGGGTTTCATCCAAGAGGTCCACTCCTGCATCGCCTGCAAGGTGGGCAGGTAGCCCAGCAGATGATAAGGACCACCGCCCTCTTCCTTAACTTCCATCTCGATGCCGAGCAAGATCGTCGTGCCTCGGTAGCGAATGCCGCCCCCGTCTATTTCTTGCATCTCGCCGGAATTCAAGCAGTCCATGATATCTTTCTGCACGGCAGGAGAATGGCAATCGATGATACCGATAAGTTCTATCCCTTTGCGTTGCGAAGCTTCCAATGCGATGTTGCGGAAGGTCAAATCCTTGCTCCCGCTGATCTTGATAGGCTGCCCATCTTGGCTGCGACCGATATGGACATGCAAGTCCGCAAAGCAAGGCGCCAGCTGTAAGTCGTCGTTCATTAGAAGGAGCCCGTAAGCGTACGAATACGCCACGCAGAGACGGCTAGCAATGTTTTCGCATCGCAAATTCGGCCGTCTTGAATATATTGCAGCGCTTGATCCAATGTTATCGCTTCGCAGGTCAGGAACTCTTCCTCATCCAGATGTACTTCCCCTTGCTCCAGGTCGTCCGTGAAATACAGATGTATGATTTCTTCCGCGAATCCCGGTGACGTGGAGAACGACTGAAGATGGACGATGCTTCGCGCTCGATAACCCGTCTCTTCTTCCAATTCTCTTAACGCAGCCGCCTCAGGCTCTTCTCCCGCATCCAATTTACCCGCTGGAATTTCCACCTGCGCTTTCTCCAACGCTTTGCGGAATTGCTCAACGACCAGCATTTTGTTATCGACGATGGCGATTACGGCAACGGCTCCCGGATGTCGAACGATTTCCCTTGTTGCGGTTTCCCCGTTCGGCAGGCGGACCGTATCCACTTGCAGGGAGATGATCCGTCCTTGGAAAATCGGCTTGCTTTCTATCGTTTCTTCGTAGAAAGGATGCTGAATTGATTCGTGATTCTCGCTCATATTTGAACCTCCTGGAATGAAATCGAAATAATGCGCATAGGTTCAAGATATAGACTTGTCCGATTGATTGCAAGCTCCGGTAACTAAGTTTTCCGGTGAAGAGGAGGTTGTTGGGATGTTGAAAAAGTACGTAACGCCGCGTAAGCTCCAACTTGTCGGCAAAGCGTGGGAAGTCCGTCACGCTCTGCGTCAGGAGCAGAAGAAACGAGGAGGAAATACTCCATTAATCGAACTGCTTTCAACGGTTAACCTCGAATCGGGCAACGGAACCGTTCTCTTGAAATAGATACTAAAAAAGGAGCTGTCTCAAAAGTGGAAATTTTGAGACAGCTCCTTTGCTGCATAAACCCACTCCCAGAACGCAATTAGTTCGACCTACGCAAACTACGACGCCTCGAACATACTCCCAGAATGCAATTAGTTTGACCTAAGCAAACTACGACGCCTTGAATCCGCTCCCCGCACGAGGTTAGTTTGACTTACGCAAATACGGACGAATTCTTCATATTAGCAGCAACTATATCGATCAACTTCCGAATGCTTTCGATCAAATCTCCTGCAAATACCATTTATGATCAACAAAAAACCCCCGATTGCTCGGAGGTTTAAGCGACACCATCTATTACCCGCGTTTTAGCGTTTCAGACACAATTGAAAGCACTAATTTCGCCGTTTTCACGAGATCGTCCGCTTTAATCTGTTCCTTCGTCGTATGGATATGCTCATAGCCTACAGCCAAGTTAACAGTCGGAACGCCGTTTCCGTTGAACATATTGGCATCGCTGCCCCCGCCTGAAGCGAAAGTATGCGGCGTAAGACCGATTGCTTCGATTGCGGCTTTAGCTACTTGTACGACCTCGTCGTCATCGCCGTAACTATAAGCCGGATAAATCGTTGTCGTGATGAATTCGAATTCCGCGCCAGATTCCTTAGCGGCGCTTTCTACAGCCTCGCGCATGGACTCGATTTGGCTGTCCATCTTCTCTTGAACCTGGCTGCGCGCTTCCGCGTAAATCTTAATCGTATCGGTAACGATATTCACTTCGCCGCCGCCTTCGAATCGGCCGATATTCGCCGTTGTCTCGCTGTCGATCCGGCCAAGCTTCATGCGGGATACCGCCTTGGAAGCAACCTGGATCGCGCTGATGCCATCCTCGGGATTCACGCCGGCATGAGCGGCCTTGCCGCGGATTGTAATGTATTGACGGGAGTTCGTCGGCGCGGCAACCGCAATATCGCCGATGGATCCGTTGGAATCCAAGGCATAGCCGAATTTAGCGCGCAATCGCGAACCGTCCATTGACCGCGAGCCGAGCAAGCCGGATTCCTCGCCTACGGTGATTACGAATTGTATTCCTCCATGAGGCAACGCTTGTTCTTTAAGTACGCGCAACGCTTCGAACATCGCGGCTAATCCCGCTTTGTCGTCGGCGCCCAGAATCGTCGTTCCGTCACTGCGGATGTAACCGTCCGTATCCAGACGGGGCTTTATTCCTTTACCGGGCGATACCGTATCCATATGAGACGTAAAAAGAATAGCAGGAACGTCCTCCTGTCCTGCGGTAGGCGGCAACCAAGCGAATAAGTTCCCCGCGCCGTGCCCGATCTTGTCGGCCACGTCGTCTTCCGTCACTTCCAAACCGAAGGCTTCGAATTTGCCCTTTAGCACCTTGCTGATTTCCGTTTCGTATTTCGTCTCGCTGTCGATTTGTACCAGTTCCATGAATTCCGTCAATAAGCGTTCTTTTTGTACCATGATCTTTCCTCCTGACGAAGCTTTCGTTACAATAGAATAGTGGACAAGCCCTTATTGAAAGGATGTTATCGATGAACAATCGTTGGTTTAAGATCGTCATTTACGTTACGTTGCTGGTGTTGGTCGTATCTACTTTGCTTATGAGCTTAGGCTCTCTATTACAGTAGGTACGGCGTAACCGAATACCTCCGCGAAATAAGGGAGTATTCGACGCCCGATATCCTCAACCTGCCATTCAAGCCCGGTAAGCGTCTCGAGAGAAGTGACTCCGAACTCCGTGATCCCGCAAGGAATAATCCCTTGAAAACCTTCCTGCTCCACGTTCTTCTTCACGTTAAGAGCGAACCCGTGACTCGTGACGAACCCCCGCCGAGTGCGGGCTTTATTAAATTTGACGCCTATTGCCGCGATCTTCGAATCCCCTACCCAGACTCCCGTGTACTCAGGCTTTCTTCCTCCCGAAATTCCGAAGTCTGCCAACAGCTTAATAATGACTTCCTCTAAGTTTCTTAGGTACGCATGCAGATCCAACCCTACCGCGTCCAAGTACAGTAACGGATATCCTACCAACTGGCCGGGACCGTGATAAGTGATGTCGCCTCCCCGATCGATTTCGTACAGCGAAATTCCTCTTCGGGCTAACTCCTCTTTACCGTAAAGCAGATGTTCGGGATGGCGGTCCGAACCGATTGTATACGTTGGAGTATGCTCCAATAAGAGCAGCGCTTCCGAACTCTCCTCGCGGTCGATTTCCCTTATGAGCTTCTTCTGCAGTTCCCAAGCAATACCGTAGTCCATTCTAGCCAACCATTGGGCTTCCAGCATAGGCATTCCTATGGCCCCCTTCCGCAACTCAACTCTCATTGTAGCTTATCGTAATCCCCCACCGCAAACGAAAACCGAATCTTATTGGGAGAGTAGCCACAAGAAAACCCGGCGCATCTTCATTAGCGATGAACCGGGAGCAGTTCCTTGCTTAGTACAGCTTCGTATCCAGATTGTAGCTTTCAAGATTCTCCTTGACGCGTTGCAGGAATCGTCCGCAGATGACTCCGTCAAGGATTCGGTGATCAAGCGACAGGCACAGATTAACCATTGAACGAACGGCAATCATGTCGTTGATGACGACAGGCTTTTTGACGATGGATTCAAAAGTGAGAATCGCCGCTTGAGGATAGTTAATGATAGGCTGAGACAGAATCGAACCGAATGACCCCGTATTGTTTACCGTGAAGGTACCGCCTTGCAAATCGGTTAACGTGAGCTTGTTATTTCTCGTTCGCCTCACCAAATCGTCAATCTCATGGGCGATTCCCGGTACGTTCTTCTGATCGGCATTGCGAATGACCGGAGTAATAACGGAATCCTCGGTACCGACCGCCAGCGAAATATTGATATCGCGCTTCACGATGATTTTGTCGACTGCCCAGATGGAATTCATGATCGGATAGTCTTTGATCGCGTTCACGACCGCTTTGATCAGGAAAGGCATGTAAGTGAGGTTAATGCCTTCTTTTCTCTGGAAGTCGTCCTTCAACTTGCCGCGGAGCATGACCAGATTGGTTACGTCCACCTCGATCATCGTCCACGCGTGAGGGATTTCCGTTACGCTCTGACGCATGCGGCTGGCGATCGTGTTCCGAATAGGCGTAATATCGATAAAATATTCACCGCGCCCGGGAACCTCTTGAGCTTGCGATTCGACAGACGGGATACGCGGGGACTCGGTCAGATGCATGCCCGTAGAGCGAACCGGAACCTTCGGATCCATCGGAACGAAATGGGACGCGGAAGCTGCACCGGCGCTTGGCTGAGCCGAGCTCGGTGCCCCTCCGGTTGAGGCTGAACCTAGCTTCGCGGAACCTGACTCAGCCGCGACAAGTACGTCTTTGCGCGTAATTCGTCCGCCTTCTCCCGTTCCCGGCACAAGCGACAAATCGATGCCATGCTCAGCAGCCAGCTTCTGGACGGCCGGCGAGTAACGATGGCGCATCGGCGCATTGGAGTCGATAGCGCTGGAAACCGATGCCGAGACTAACGGACGGGACGCTGATGGTTGCATCTGCGGATTGGCGGTCGCCGCTTCCGAAACGCCGTTATCCGTCGACTGACTCGACTGATCGCTTACTTCCGTTTCTATCAGGCAGATCGCCGTGCCGACTTCGACGGTTTCCCCTTCTCCGATCAAATGCTTGACGAGCTTGCCCCTTACGGTCGACGGAAGCTCCGCGTTTACTTTATCGGTAAGAATGTCGCATAGCGGCTCATACATATCCACCATATCGCCGGGCTGCTTCACCCACTTGTCGATCGTCGCGGACACGAGCGATTCCGCTAATTGCGGCATCGTAACTTCGATAATCTGTTTTGCCATTTATTAGTTCTCCTCCCCGGTAATCGATCGCCGGCTTAGTAGCGCGCAAGCTCCAGCATCGCTGTTTTGAGCTTTTCTTTGTTCAGCAGGAAATGCTTCTCGCCCGGAGGATTGATCGGCATTGCCGGCACATCCGGTCCGCATAGTCGACGAATGGGAGCGTCCAAATCATATAGAAGCTCCTCCGCGATAATAGCGGCCACTTCGGCCCCAATACCGCCCGTCTTGTTATCTTCATGAATGATTAGAACTTTGCCGGTCTTGGCAACGGCTTCGAGGATGCCTTCCCGATCGAGCGGTTGAATCGTCCGCAGATCCAGAATATGAGCTTCGATTCCATGCTCCTGGGACAATTCCTCCGCAGCCTGCATCGCGAAGTGAAGCGGCATGCTGTAGCCGATAACCGTAAGGTCGCTGCCTTCCCTCATGACGTTCGCCTTCCCGATCGGAACGATATAATCCTCGTCCGGAACTTCGTCCGTAATGAGTCGGTAGCATTTCTTGTTCTCGAAGAAAATAACGGGATCCGGATCGCGAATGGCCGCTTTAAGCAACCCCTTCGCATCGTAAGCGGTAGAGGGAGCTACGATCTTCAAGCCGGGGGTTCCGAAGAACACGGATTCCGGACATTGAGAGTGGTACAATCCGCCGAACACGCCCCCGCCGATCGGAGCCCTGATTACGATAGGGCAATCCCAGTCGTTGTTGGAACGATAACGAATCTTGGCTGCTTCGCTAATGATTTGGTTCGTCGCGGGGAACATGAAGTCCGAATATTGCATCTCGGCAATCGGCTTCATTCCGGCCATGGCCGCGCCGATCGCAACGCCTGCGATCGCGGATTCCGCGAGCGGAGCATCTAAAACGCGCTGTTCGCCGAATTGCAGCTGCAAGCCCTTAGTCGTGGTGAATACGCCGCCTTTAAGCCCGACGTCCTCGCCCATGACGAATACGTCGCTATCCCGCTCCATCTCTTCCTTCATCGCCAACCGAATGGCATCGATATATTCAATAACCGGCATTATTGGCCCTCCCCGCTTTGCTCCGCATAGACATACCGAAATGCGTCTTCCACGGGCTGGAATGCCGCTTTCTCCGCGTACTCGTTGCCTTCGTCGATAATGGCGCGGATTTCGGTCTGCAGCTTCGCTTCCTGTTCCTCCGACCACAAGCCGGCATCAACCAAATACTGCTTGTACACCGGTAAAGAATCTTTGCCTTTATGAAGATCTACTTCTTCCTTCGTTCTGTAGGCAAGATCGTTATCGGACGTCGAATGCGCGGTGACTCGATAAGTCATGATCTCGATCAACGTCGGTCCTTGGCCGGACGCCGCGCGTTCGCGGGCTTCGCTAACGACGCGATAAACTTCCAGCGGATCGTTTCCATCCACGCGGATGCCTGGAAATCCGTATCCGAGCGCACGATCGCAGATGCGTCCTCGCGTCTGCTTCTCTAACGGCATGGATATGGCGTACTGATTGTTCTCGCACACGAAAATAACCGGAAGCTGATGGACGCCCGCGAAATTGCAGCCCTCGTGGAAGTCCCCTTGATTGCTTGAACCGTCTCCGAACGTTACGATCGCGACGGACGGCTCGCCTCTCATCTTCGCCGCAAGCGCAAAGCCCGTCGCGTGAGGAACTTGGGTCGTAACCGGGCTAGAGCCCGTAACGATCCGGAGCCTCTTGCTTCCGAAATGTCCCGGCATCTGGCGTCCGGCGCTATTCGGATCTTCTCCCTTGGCGTACACGGACAACATCAATTCCTTGACCGTCATCCCAAGCGATAAAACAAAGCCGTAGTCCCTGTAATACGGAAGAAACCAATCGTTCTTCAAATCCATGGCAAAGCCCATCGCGACTTGCGATGGTTCCTGGGTAATCCCCGAGATATGAAAGTTGACTTTACCGGCGCGTTGCAGCAATTGCCCCCGCTCATCGAAGCGACGGGCAAGCATCATCGTCTTGTACATCTCGACAGCGCGCTCGTCGGATAAGCCGAGAGCGGTATGCCGATGGGTTTGCTGGACGGAACCTGCTTGTTTCATGGGCGCGTCCTCCTGCTTTGGTTTAGGTTGGTTTTATAACCAGGTCTTAATACTTGAACTTAAAACCTATTATACTCCGCTTGGAAGCAAAAAGAAACGCCCAACCCCGTCGCCGCCCGGATGAATTTGCCCAAAAGGCAATTCACCCGCTGCAAGAAGACAAAGTCTCCGGGGTTGAGCATCCTCTTCGCTGTCGTCAGCCGTGACTCGCTCCGCCATCCAATGCGAGCATCACTTCCTGCATAGCTTCCGACAATGTCGGATGCGGGTGAATCGTACGACCGATTTCCCACGGAACGGCATCGAGCAGCTTGGCCAACGCTGCCTCCGCAATTAACTCCGTTGCATGCGCGCCAACCAAATGGACTCCGAGCAGGTCCCCTGTAACGGAGTCCGCCACTACCTTGGCGAAACCGTCGCTTTCGCCGTATACCAGCGCTTTACCGAGAATTCGAAGCGGCAGTTTCGCCGTCTTTACGGAATGACCTTGCGCTTTGGCATCCGCTTCCGTCCAACCGACGGAGGCAGCTTCCGGGCGGGAATAGATACAGCGAGGAATGTCGCGATCCGCGTAACGCGATGGCTTATGCCCCGTCAAGTGCTCTACCGCGACGTTCGCTTCGTGCATGGCCGCATGCGCTAGTTGTATCCCGCCTATGCAATCTCCGATCGCGTAAATATGCGACTCGCCCGTCTGAAGCGTATTCGGATTTATTTTTACGAAGCCCTTGTCCGTTTTTACATCCGTATTCTCCAAACCAAGATTTTCCGTGTTGCCTTGCCTTCCGATAGATACGAGCATTCTCTCCGCAGTCAAAGCAAGAACCTCGCCCTTCACTGTAACTTCCGCTTGAACACCCGTGTCCGTCAATCGGCAGCCTTCCGCGCGCAAAGACGCACCCGTGTGAATGATAACGCCTCTCTTCTTCAGCGCTTTCGCGATTTCCGAGCTGACATCCTTGTCCTCCGTCGGCAACACGCGGTCCGCGGTCTCGATGAGCGTGACTTTCGTTCCGAAGTCGCTAAGCATCGACGCCCACTCCACTCCGATAACTCCGCCGCCAATGATAAGTATAGATGAAGGCCGTGAAGACCAATCCAAGGCTTCGTCGCTTGTCGCGATCCGTTCTCCGTCGTATGAAAGTCCTTCTAATCGGCGTGGCCGCGATCCTGTTGCGATGATGACGTTCTTTGGCACGACCGTCTCCGATTGCCCATCCGCAAGCTCAACGGCAATAGCCCCGCTCCGTGGAGAGAAGATCGAAGGCCCGATTATACGCCCGCTCCCTTTGATGACTTCAATACGGTGTTGCTTCATAAGCGCTTGAAGTCCCTTATGCAACTGCTCTACGATATTGTTTTTACGATTAATAACGGCTTTCCAATCAACGTTAACGCTTCCCTCGGGCAAGGTTAATCCATAAGATGCCGCTTCCCCTATAGTCGCATATACTTCCGCGCTTCTTAATAGGGATTTGCTTGGAATGCATCCGCGATGCAGACATGTTCCGCCCAGCTTGTCCCGTTCGATAATAACGACGCTGCGTCCGGCTTGCGCCGCCTTAACCGCTGCCGTGTAGCCTCCCGGCCCGCCGCCCACGATAGCGACATCGACTTCGATTGGCATAATTTCCCCTCCGTATGTAAACTCACCCTCCCATTGTACCTTTTTTTGCCGCCCGGGACAAAATTCAGTTTTATCCCCTCCGGTCATGCAAAAGCGACGACCTCTTCAGGTCGCCGCTTCTGCGCGCATTCTATTTGCCGATATCCATTTTCTCGTTCAGCAGCTTGGCAATTCCGGCGTTGCGGGCCACGGTAGAGTTGTTTAAGAAAAGAACGTCGGTGATCTTCTGTTCTTTTACGAAGTCCAGCATGTTCTTCTTGTAGTGCCGGGGGTCTAAATAGTATACCTTCTCGAAATGTGGCATTAAGAACGGGATAAATGCGTTAGCGTAAGAATCTTTAACGACGACGATCCTTTTGCCGTTGTGATTATCCGTAGAGATTTCTCCCCAAGGATAATCTCCGCCGAGGAATGTCGCATAGAATGTGCTGCTCTTCTTGGCATAATTCGGATCGACCGCTTTGCGTTCAAGGGCTTTGCCTGTCGACGTGTACATCGTATAGGTGTTTTTAGTAAACGGCGTATAGTACGTAAGAGTATCCGGATGTGTTTTAAGCTCGTTCTTTAACGTCTGTTTATACGCCGTACCCAAAAAGTCCGTCATATCGCTCTTCTTGTACTTGCTGAGCGGAACCGCAGCTTCGCCCATCGACTCCATAAGCTTGGTGTAAGCATAATACGCGCCAAGGGCTGTCCAATGGTGGTCCGTGCGGAAATAGATGTATTCATCTTTATGGTCGTTAAGCGCGCCATAAGCATCAACCTGTCCGATCGTAGAATCTAACCGTTCGTTCAAGTAGGCAAACGCGTCCTTCTGCGAGTCCGACAACTCTTTATATTTCTCGTTTCCGATGAATTCCACCGAAGTCGGCGCGAGCAAGGAATATACGCGAACTTCGGGATCTACGGATTTACGGAAACGGTTTAGAGCATCCGCGTACAAATCGGCAGCCGGAGCAGCGAATTTAAATGCCGTATACGCCCGGTCTTTGAATATCAGATATTGGCTGGAGTTTATATCCGTTGTCGAGCTGCCTTCGCCTTCCTTTTCCTTTACATCCTGGGCGACTGCCATATTATCTCCGCCTTGGACGACGATCGATGCGCCGTTCTCGTCCGGAAATCCTCTAAGCTCTTTCATGCTAGTGCCGACTTGAACCAAGGAAGTCCGGTAAGCGAAGTTATCGGAGAAATAGTTATCGAAATCGCGAGTATAATTACCTTCGAAAAACCGATCAACGGTAAACTCCGGTTGCTTGGTAATATCCCGTTGCTCGAGTTCGGACACTTCCTGCGAATGCGGTCGCAATAAGTTTACGGCTCCAAGACCGAAGATAAAAACCAAGAACAAGATGAGATTGAGTTTGACCTGCAGCTTCATTTTCGCCCTCCTCGTCAAAACCGGTAATAAAGAAACGGATTATAGGTACTGCCGATTAATAATATGGTGGCCACGATCAGTATCGCGATGTTTAACGCAGGTACGCCTATTCCGTTCAGGCCTGCCCCAAGCTTAGGATTGGACTCCGCCAAACGCGTGAAAGTCCACTTCATTAACGGCGTAGATGCAACGATCGCGACAAGGAACAGCAACAAGTTTTCTTTGAAGTAGATTTGCAATTCCAGCGTGTAAAGCTCCTTGTTATACAAGCCGAACATGGTCAGCAATGCTTTAATGGCGGACGAAAGGTCCGTGAAGTAAAACCACACCCATCCGATCAGCATCGCAAGAGTCGAATAGGCATGCGAGACGAACGCTCCGGCCTTCTCCAGCCATTTTCCGAGAAACTGCCGTTCTAGGTAGATTAATAGCCCGAAATACAAGCCCCAAATGATAAAGTTCCAGCTTGCGCCGTGCCAGAAGCCGGTTAAGAACCAAACGACGAACAAATTCCGTAAATAAAACCTTTTGTTTCCGCCTAGCGGAATATAGACGTAATCCCGGAAAAACCCGCCCAAGGACATGTTCCACCGACGCCAAAAGTCGCCCGCCGACTTCGAAATATAAGGATAGTTGAAGTTCTCGCGAAGGTTGAACCCGAACATTTTGCCTAAACCGATAGCCATATCCGAATACCCGGAGAAGTCGAAGTAGATTTGAAGGGCGAACAAGCAGACTCCGAACCAAATTCCGAGAACGGAAGACGAGCCGGCGGTCGGATTCAGCAGCTGCGACACACTCTCTCCCAACAGGTTTGCGATGATGACCTTCTTTCCAAGGCCGATCATGAACCGCGTAATCCCTTCGCTGAACCCGGACATCGTGACTTTAGGATTATCGATCTGTTGCTCGATATCCGAATAACGAATAATCGGCCCGGCCACCAAATGCGGGAAGAAGGAAACATAAAGCAATATTTTCTTAGGGGATCTAGGAGCTTTGATCGTCCCTTTATATACGTCCGTTAGGTAACATATGATTTCGAATGTGAAAAAGGATATCCCGATCGGTAACGTAACCTCGGGATGCGGAATGTTAAACGGTAAAATCGAGTTAACGTTATCGACAAGAAACCCGGCATATTTGAAAAAACCCAGTATACCGATATTGACCGCGATTGCCGCTATAAACTGCGCTTTGGCCAACCAAGTTCCCCTATATTTTTCGATTCCCAACGCGAATAAGTAGCCTATCATGGAGGCGATTAGCAACAATACGATCCATACGGGCTCACCCCAAGCGTAGAAGGCGAAGGAAAAGAAGATCAGAATCCAATTGCGGTACGTCGTATTCTTAAATACGAAATAGGCGATTAGCAAAATCGGCAGGAATAAATACAAAAAGAATAAACTGGAAAATACCACTTCCCGTATCTCCCCTCTCTCTCTCTAGTTTTCTTGTGTCATAATACCATAGGTTTTTGTCGGATCATAGGGGAATAAGCAGGTGAATGATGCCATTCATGGACAATAGAGCGGAATTTCGTTATGATTAAGAGATTGGAAGGAGGGCTATGGCATTCTATGAAATTGATAGTTCAGCGCCTGATTGCTATTCTGCTGCTCGTCATTCCCGGCCTCGCGGCTGCTTATGGATTCCTGCTAATGAAAGATGCCCTATACGATTATTTCGCGAAAATAGGAAGCGTAGACGTGATTAATCCTGAATTCTCGTGGGGATTATTTATCGGCGGAGCGATTCTTTTCTTAATGGGCATCGGTTTTATCGGAGGATGGATTTTCTTCCGGGACCGCAAGCATAATTATTTATCCTCGCGCTTCCGTCCAAGAATACCGCGATCGGACGCTAGGAAGACAGAGGATGGCCGAACAGAATAACAATATCATATAAGTTGTTAAGGCTCCGTTGCCCACGCTGGCAACGGAGCCTTTTTAGCGGTTTTGCATAGCTTGAATGGAACGGCTAACCGCCAGTTGTCGAACGCGGCATTCACGGTCCCTGCCCTCAAGCTCCCAGAATCTTTCATCTGCGTAGAGGTCGATCAACGCCGCTTTGGCGGCCAAGTTTGCCCTTTGCTCTTCTATCAGAAGATGCAAGCATACGGAATAACAAAGCACTTCTACTGCCCTCAAGCCGTCGATGCGTTTCTCGTATCGGTTCATTATGAGATCCCCTCGGCGTAAGCAAGCAGCTTCCGCGTTTCCTCGAACCGCGATTCAGGCGTGCTGGTGCCCATTACGACCGTAATATAGCGCCTGCCGTCGACAACCGTCGTGCCCGTAAAGCAGTAGCCCGCCCGTTCGGTATAGCCGGTCTTCAGGCCGTCGTTCCCCTTTGTTCCGAAACGCCTTCCCGGCAACATTTCGTTCGTCGTTTGCAAGTTGTTGTTCCCGCTTGCGACTGCCGCCGCGGTTTGCTTCGTGATTTTCAAAACCTCGGGGTAAGTTTCTATCAAGTAACGCGCCAGCAAGGCGACATCCTTGGCGGTCATCATCGTCTCGCCTTCCGTGGCAGCCGTTGCATAGCTATCTAAGTCATCGCTGGACAATCCCGTAGCGTTGGCAAAATGCGTATCTCCGGACAGTCCGATTTCCCGGGCCTTTTCATTCATCCTTCTCACGAATTCCGCTTCGGACCCGGCAATAAACTCGGCCAACGCGATCGTCGCATCATTAGCGGAATGGATGGCCATAGCATCGAACAGCTCTTTTACCGTTGCGATTTGTCCTTCATTCAGCCCCATTTCGGCGCCCTCGACATTCGCGGCATAGTAGCTGGCGATGACCGAATCCTCCCACGCAAGTTCTCCGGTCCCGATGCCGTCAAGCAAAAGCGCCTCCGTCATCATCTTGGACATGCTTGCCGGAGGCAGAGGCTCCATTGCATTGCTCGTGTAAACCCAGTCCCCCGTATCCGCATCCATCATAACGGCAGAAACGACGGCTAAGCTCGGTTCGTCGTTTTTAGTAAAACCGATTTTCTCCTTGATGTCCACGGCCCAACCGACCACGGCGACGAATGCGACGAGTACGATAACTCTTCTCCACTTCATTTTCCTTACCCTCCTGAACGATACAGATCTGCTATACCGTTCATTGTAGAGGGAACTCTTTAAGCAAATGAAAAGCAAATCATAAGCAAATCATAAGATTCCCTTAAGATAGGGGAAGCCTCACCCGAAAATTCGTGCTATCCCCGTCGCTTGTGACCGAGATCGAACCTCCGTGCTTCTCTACCAGCCCTTTGGCGATAGCCAGCCCCAACCCCGTACCGCCTCCGTTCTCGGCTCTTGACTTGTCAACGCGGTAAAACCGGTCGAACAGATGAGGCAGATCGGCCGCAGGAATCGCTTCGCCGTAGTTTACGATATCGACTACTGCCGATTCTTCATATTGATTCAGATAGATTTCGACCTTGCCTCCGGTATAGCCGTAAGTAATCGCGTTGGACAATAGATTCTCGAAGACTCGCACCAGCTTATCCGGATCCGCCATCAGCGTCAGTTCGCCGACGTTCGAAATGAGCTTCCCTTTCATCTTGGCGCTCTCCAGGGATAAGCGATAATGGACTAGCAGCTGATTCATCATTTCCACAAGGTTGAAGGCTTGCTTATTCAATGGGATAACATCATGGCGCATACGCGTATATTCGAATAAATCATGAATAAGCACGTTGAGCCGCTCGGCCTTCGAGTATGCGATCTGAACGTAGTGGCGGAGCTCCACTTCGTCCCGATAGCGATCCTGCTCGATCAGTCCGAGGTATCCGATTATGGAAGTCAGCGGCGTGCGCAAATCATGGGAAACGTTCGTGATCAGCTCGTTCTTCGTTTGTTCCGCTTTTCTTTCCTCATCCAACGACCGTTTGAGCTCCAACACCAGGGAATTCAAATTATCCGCGAGATAGCTCACTTCATTGTTTTGTTTAACCGGGATCAGATCGTTAAAATGACCTTTCGAGATATGCTCGACGGATCGGCTAAGCTGGTCGTAATAACTGAAGCGCCTCCAATTGAAAATGACCATGTAGACGGTGAAAAGAACGAATACCCCGAATATCAACAAAGGCGTTTCACCGAACATGTCGTACAATTTTTTGAAGAACGTACGATGAATGTCGTTATTTCGCGTCATTCTCTCCAATACGATGATGGAAAAATAAAAGGTAATGATCGCGAGTATGGAGCTTAATACGATTTGCCAAACCAATCGCCAAGCCATGCGGATAGCTAAATTAGGTTTCAATTTTATAGCCAACCCCCCATACGGTCGTAATCAGCTTGCGGCCCATCTCTTGCTCCAGCTTGTCCCGCAGCTTGCTAATGTGCACCATGACCGTATTGTTCGATTCGAAATACTTTTCCTTCCACACCTGTTGGAAAATATCCTCGGCGCTAAATACGCGCCCCGGGTTGCTTGCGAGCAAGAACAGGATGCCGAACTCCGTGGAGGTCAAGTGAACGGGGCGACCTTCCACCTCGGCAGTGTGCGTGGCTTTGTTGATCATCAGCTCGTGGATCTTCAACAGCCCGTCTTCATCGGCTTGAGGTGCGGCCTGCTGCCCATATTGATAAGCGCGGCGGAGAAGCGTCTTGACACGCACGACGAGTTCGAGCGGATTAAAGGGCTTGACGACATAATCATCCGCGCCCGTCATCAATCCGAGGATCTTGTCCATGTCCTCCGCCTTAGCGCTAACCATCAGGATCGGGATCGAAGCCGTCTCGCGAATTCGGCGGCAAACCTCCATCCCGTTCATCTTCGGCATCATGATATCGAGCACGACAAGGTGGTAGGATCGGCTTGCCAGCTTGTCCAACGCTTCTTCCCCATCATGGGCTTGAGCGGTTTCGTAACCTTCGTTGCGCAGATAAATATCGATCAAGTTGGCGATCTCGCGATCATCGTCAACGATGAGAACGCTTCTGGTCATTCATGACAACTCCTCTGCCTTATCTTACCCACTATACCTTAACCCTGTCTGCCTGTCCGCTTGTCCCGCAAGGTTTTATACTTCTTAAGGAAATCTCAAGATTTACTTTAAGTTTACTATTCATTTCCCGGCAAAAAAAACAGCTTGTCCGAAATCCGCCGCTAGACGAATTCGGAAAGCTGTCGATGATTATGCTATTCTTGCGTCGTAGCCGTTGCTTCCGGAGTCGCTTCAGGGGAAGCACCCGCGCTAGCGGACGCCGTTGGCTCAGGCTCTTTCGTCAAGAGATTTTTGAAATTCCGGTCCTTCTTCGCTTGTTCCATCCAAGCTTGGCCTTCGGCTTGGATTTTCTCGTCGTAAAAGCCTTGCTTGACCTTGTCTTTCACTTCATCGTAAGTTGGCGTCACGGCCTCCTTGATGTCGGTCACCTTGATGATGTGGAACCCGCTTTCGGCTTCCACCACGCCGCTCATTTCGCCTTTCGCCAGCTTGAACGCCGCTTCTTCGAAGCCCGCATTCATCTGGCCTTTGCCGAAGTAACCGAGCTCGCCGCCGCTGCCCTTAGAACCCGGGTCCTGCGATTTCTCTTTCGCTAATGTCGCGAAATCTTTGCCGGCCTTCAGTTCGGCAAGAACCGCTTCCGCTTCTTCCTTGGTTTGCAGGAGGATATGGGAGGCTTGTACCTGCTTTGGCGTAGAATACTGCTCTTTGTTTTTCTCGAAATAAGCTTTCATGTCTGCTTCGGATGCGGGATTATTCTTTTCGAAAATTTTGCGAAGCTTCATCTGGGTCGAGATTTGTTCTTTGAAGCTATCAAGCGTCATGCCGGATTGCTGCAATGCCGCCTCGAGGGCTTCGTCCGTAGGAATGTTATTCTCCGTTTTGATTTTATCCAGTTCGGCTTTGATATCGGCATCGGATACCGTTGCTCCCGCTTCTTCCGCCTCTAGATTTATTAGCTTAACCGTCATGAGACTGTCTAATAGGGAAGCTTGCTGCTCTTCTCCGCCTTGCTTAGACATCTCTTCGTACAGATCGGCTGTCGTGAAAGTCGCGCCATCCATCGAGCCAACGGTTTTGTTTAAGCCGTCTGTCGGATTCTTCAGGAGCACAAAGATCAAAGCTGCGATAGCAATGGCCGCGATGACCCATGGTACGACGATGGCAGTTGAATTTTTCGACGATGGTTCATGAGCCGTTGGAGCAACCTGGGAATCCGTATTATCCGCTATGTCTTCGTCGTTCTCGTTTTTATCCAGTTCCAAGCCCGTTGGTTCCTCGTTGACCGCTCCGCTTTCTTCGAGCTCTCTTTCGATTTCTTCGTTCGTTCTCTGTTCCTTATCGTTTAATTCATTCTCGTTTCTTTCGCTCATCGTTTTATTTATCCTCCTTAAATTTGACGACCGCCCCCCATTACTATATCAGAATTCCGCGAAATTACCTTAAAGACTGCTTAATTTTTTGCGGAATTGCGAAGGAGTGCAGTCATAAATCGACTTAAACCTCTTCGTAAAATAGCTAAAGTTAGCTAATCCTACCTCCATAGCGACTTCCGTGATGGATAATTTCGAGTTTTGCAGTAAATAGGCCGCTTTTTGAATTCGAAAATGATTTACGTAGTCCATCGGCGTTTTTCTCATGAACGATTTAAAGACGCGACTGAAATGACCCGCGCTCATTCCCGCTACTGCCGCTAATTGGGGTACGGTAAGCAGTTGCTCGCAATGACTTTCGATATGAGCGATTACGCTCTTCATTCGGTCCATAACCTGAGTATCGACGGAATGGGCAGGATTCCGGCGGGTCCACTGGCGGTGACTGATTAAATCCGCGAATAGCAATAGCAGCTCTGCCTTAATCCTTATTTCCTTCGCCGCATCATTCGATTCGGATAGTTGATAAAGGGAAGCGAGATGTTGAAGGACTTGCTTGCCCCAATCCGTATCCTCCGTATATACAGACGGAATAACTGCATTCCCTCTATGCAGCGGTTGAAGATATCGGGTTGATATTCCATCCTTGGCTTCCGTTAACCATTCCATGTGAAAAACGTTGGCGATATAAGTACAGGGAGAATTCCCAAGCGAATAGCCGCCATGGACCTCGCCGCAGGGAATGAATATCCCTTCGCCGGCTTGAAGCTCGTATGTCGATAGTCCGATTTGAAATACGGCTTGCCCGCTTTCCACCCATAGAAATTCGGCTTCTTCATGCCAGTGGTAGTCCAGTATCGTCTCTGAAATACTCCGCTCTATCTTGTATGCCGCAACGGGAAAATCCGGCGTGCCGTGTCTGCGATTCTCGCGCAAATTTCTTTGATCCATATTTTATCCCCGCGATATCATAATTTTGATATTAATTAGCATTATAATGCAAGATAACATTTATGAACATCAGTATACTGTTATTTAGATCGAAACAAAATAAAGCTTCGCATAGAAGGGATGAGTTCCTTTGAAATTTTCCAATGGATACTGGATGACTCGTGAAGGGTATCAGTTATTAAGCCCTTACGAGATTCACGACGTGAGAACCGGACTGGATTCGATTACCGTATACGCAACGCATCGCCACCTCGAGAACCGGGGAAATACTCTGAACGAACCGTTAATGACGATGGAGTTCTCTTCTCCGCTTCCGGACGTTATTCGCGTAAAGCTTTACCATCACAAGGGCAAACCGCGCAAAGGCCCATCGTCTTTCGATCTCCTGCCATCAGGAAACGTACCGGTCGTCATAGATAACAACGATGAATTCGTAAGCTTGACAAGCGGCGATACGACCGTGACTCTTACCAAGCAGCACCCGGTTAAAATCACTTATACCTACAAGGACAGGAAGCTGACCGGCAGCGGATCGCGATCCACCGCCTACGTCAAGGCAGATGACGGCAATCACCACTTCCGCGAGCAGCTTTCCCTAAGCGTTGGAGAAACCGTTTACGGCCTTGGAGAAAGATTTACGCCATTCGTGAAAAACGGCCAGGTCGTCGATATCTGGAACGAAGACGGAGGCACGGCATCGGAGCAAGCCTATAAGAACGTTCCATTCTATATCACGAATCGAGGGTATGGCGTATTCGTCAATCATCCTGAGCTCGTGTCCTTCGAGGTCGGCTCGGAGATCGTGTCCAAAACCCAGTTCAGCGTGCAGGGAGAATCTTTAGAGTATTTCCTGATCGGCGGGGAAACTCTTAAGGACGTGCTGCGAAACTACACTTCATTAACGGGCAAGCCCGCTTTACCTCCTGCGTGGTCATACGGCCTATGGCTCACGACGTCCTTCACGACCAATTACGATGAAGCCACCGTAACCAGCTTCGTTGAAGGCATGGCCGAGCGCGACCTTCCGCTAGCCGTATTCCATTTCGATTGCTTCTGGATGAAAGAATACGAATGGTGTAATTTCGAATGGGACGAGCGAGTGTTCCCCGACCCGGTGGGCATGCTGCAGCGCCTGAAAGCAAAGGGCTTGAAGATTTGCGTCTGGATTAATCCCTATATCGCGCAAAGATCCGCGCTGTTCGATGAAGGTATGGAAAAAGGCTATTTGCTAAAGAAAACCGATGGCAGCGTTTGGCAATGGGATCTCTGGCAGTACGGCATGGGAATTGTCGATTTCACCAATCCTGCCGCGTGCGAATGGTTTAAGGACAAGCTCGGCGCTCTTCTGGATATGGGCGTGGACAGCTTCAAAACCGATTTCGGAGAGCGTATCCCAACCGACGTGGTTTACTACGACGGCTCAGATCCGCAACAAATGCACAATTACTATACGCAGCTGTACAATAAGGTTGTTTTCGAGCTTCTGGAAGAAAAACGCGGCAAAGGCGAGGCGGCGTTGTTCGCCCGATCCGCAACGGCGGGCGGCCAGCAATTCCCCGTGCATTGGGGCGGAGATTGCGAGGCAACTTACGAATCCATGGCAGAAAGCCTTCGAGGAGGTTTATCGCTCGGATTGTCCGGTTTCGGTTATTGGAGCCATGATATCGGAGGATTCGAGCAAAGCTCGCCGCCCGACTTATACAAGCGCTGGGTACAGTTCGGTTTATTGTCCAGTCACAGTCGCCTGCACGGCAGCACCTCGTATCGCGTGCCTTGGTTATATGACGAAGAAGCCGTCGACGTCCTTCGCTTCTTCACGAAGCTTAAAATACGCTTGATGCCTTATCTGTTCGGCAAATCCGTGGAATCCTCCAACATAGGCATACCGCTCATGAGAGCGATGGTGCTGGAGTTCGGCAATGATCCGACGTGCGAATACGTCGACCGGCAATACATGCTTGGGGATTCGTTGCTTGTCGCGCCGATATTTAATCCGGAAGGCGAGTCGTCCTATTACTTGCCTCACGGGACTTGGACTCACTTTCTCACTGGAGAAAAGGTGCAAGGCGGCGTATGGCGGAAGGAATGCTACGATTACTTCAGCTTGCCCCTATACGCGCGGGAGAACAGCTTGATTCCAGTGGGCGCCGAAGAGAATCGTCCGGACTACGATTATTCGGACGGCGTCACGCTTCATTTGTTCGAGCTTCAAGACGGTGCAACGGCTTCCGCCGTAGTTACGTCGATCAAAGGCGAAACGGAGCTTACAGTCACGGCCACGCGGGCGGGACAGAAGATAATCGTAGACGCCGCAGGCCAAGCTACGAACTGGAGCATTCTGCTTCGCGGAACCGGATCAGTGACGAGCGCCGCAAATGGTCGTACGAACGCTCACGAGCAAGGAATGCTTATCTCTCCTGCTGCCGAGCAAGCGCCTATCGTCATTACCCTGTAGTCTTAAGCAAGAATAAAAAAACCATTCCCTACGAGGATTTAACCCCCGTAAGGAATGGTTTTTTTTTGAAGATAAAAATTCTTTAACTCGCCCCGTTTCAGCTTACTTTATGTTCGATACGAAGCTTGTCGGCGACCATAGCGATGAACTCGGAATTCGTCGGCTTCGATTTCGCAATATTGATGGTGTAGCCGAACAGGTGGCTGATGCTGTCGATGTTGCCGCGGGTCCATGCCACTTCGATCGCATGGCGGATCGCGCGTTCGACGCGGGATGGCGTCGTCTTGAACTTCTCGGCAATAGCGGGGTAGAGCGTCTTCGTAATGGCGCCAAGAATTTCGATGTTGTTGTACACCATCGTAATCGCTTCGCGCAAATACTGATAACCTTTAATGTGAGCCGGCACTCCGATTTCGTGGATAATGCTTGTGATATTGGCATCGAGATTTTTGGGCTTGCCCATTTGCACGATGTTCGAACGGTTCATGCTGCTTTGTCCCGACGAAGTCGTGACGGAAGAGTTAGCGGAACTACCGGCTAACTGACGGATGCGGCTAGCTAGAACATCCATGTCGAACGGTTTCAATATGTAGTAAGAAGCGCCAAGTTGTACCGCACGCTGAGTGATGTTCTCTTGACCGAATGCCGTGAGCATGATGATTTTTGGCATAGACGATAAATTCAAATCCCGCAATTTTTCCAAGACTCCGAGTCCGTCCAAATGCGGCATAATAATATCGAGGATCATGACATCAGGCACCCTGCGAGTTTCCTCCAGCTGACGGATGACCTCTTCTCCGTTGTACGCAACTCCGATGACCGTCATATCATCCTGCTCTTGGATGTACTCTGATAACAAATTCGTAAATTCTCGGTTGTCGTCTGCTAGGAACACTTCGATCCGTGGCAATGTCTGGTCCTCCCTTTCTCTTATGCGAGATTTAATGACGAAAAACGCTTACCGTTTCTCTGTTTATCCGTTTTCGACATTGCCTTTCTGTATTCCTTCTCGATTAGAAAATTTTTCTTTATTTATTTTGGAAAATCGAATATAATATTTAATTTGCGTCAAGACCTGGCAAATCGTGATCTAATTCGCTTTTTTTCGACAAATGTTCGTCTTCTCCTATAATGAGCAAAATCTAAGGCGTTAAACCGCCTTAGAAGTCGCTTGTTCAGGGTTAAGCATAATTCCTGCATCCTGCAACATCCATTCGATGAAACATCCATAACCGGATGAAGGATCATTTACGAAAACGTGAGTAACCGCGCCAACCAATTTCCCGTTTTGGATAATCGGACTTCCGCTCATTCCTTGAACGATGCCACCCGTACGTTCCAGCAGTTTGGGGTCGGTAATTTTAATGACCATCCCTTTCGTTGCGGGAGAAGATTGCTTGGATACGTGCACGATCTCGATATCGAACCGCTCAACCTTCTGTTTATCGACTACAGTAAGAATCTGAGCGGGACCTTCCTTCACTTCTTCCGCGAAAGCGACTGGCATCGGCTCCGGATTATAAGAATGTTCCGGCATTTGTTTCATTTGCCCGAAAATGCCGAAGGGAGTATTGCGCTCTACGTTCCCGAGCGTACGGCCTCCCTTGAGAAAACTTGCCCTTTTCTCCCCGGGTTCGCCGCTCTGGCTTTTGGAAATGGAATTTACGTTGGATTGCAGGATTTCACCGCTGCCTACGACAATCGGAGACTGAGTGTCCATATCGGTGATAACATGTCCAAGTGCCCCGTATACGCCCTGATCCGGGGCATAGAATGTCAAAGTGCCAACGCCTGCGGCAGAATCCCGGATATATAAGCCCAATCGCCAAGCTTTGTCTTCCTCGTCGTATGCCGGGCTTAGGGATGTTCTAAATCTTTCCTTGCCTCTTTGCACCAACAACTTCAATGGAGTGCCTTCACTGCCTGCGGATTCTGCGTATTCGGCAATTTTGGAAATGTCGTTGCAAACTTCTCCGTTAATCTCCACGATAAGGTCGCCGAGACGTAACTTCGCCTCTTCTCCCGGAGATACCTTAGCACTGGCCTTCGTTTGCACCAAATGATGTCCGACGACCATAATCCCTGCGGACTTCACTTTAACGCCGATCGTTTGGCCGCCAGGTATGACTCTCAGATCCGGAATGACCTGCAGTCGCACCGTCTTGAACGGAATTTTACCGAATAGTTTAAGCTTGAGATTCGTTACGCCGCTGTGCTTCGGTTGAATAGATAAAGGCTGGCTGAGATCGACTCGGACGGAGGCATTGTCGCTTCCGTTAATACTGGCCACTTGGGGGTTCAAAATCCCCTGCGCATGAACGGGCATTGCGTAATGGAGAGAGACCGCTTGTCCTTGGAATAGTCTTAATTGATTAGGGAAATTCGCAAAGTGCTGAAAAGGTGCGGAGCAAACGGCAATGCACAGCATAAGAACGACGACGAGACCTAGACGACGATGTTTCTTGGGGTGTTTCTGGTACAAGTTCTCACGCTCCCCTACAGTCTGAATCGGCTCTTTTTGTATCGCCGATAACGTACCTATAAGGTAACCGCGCATTGCCTCTTTTATGTTGCCGAAAAGCTTCCTGCATAATTGATTTTTCGCGTCGCTACGCGTTTTTTCGCTGCTCGGCCAAAGTAAGCATTTCTTGAGCGTGGTGGCGAGTTTTTTCCGTTACTTCCACGCCTCCGAGCATTCTCGCCAGCTCCTCCACCCTCTGGACCTGCGTAAGCTCCGTTACGGACGTCTGAGTGCGATCCTGAGCCGTCACCTGCTTATATATTTCATATTGATGATCGGCCATGCAGGCGACCTGAGGGAGGTGGGTGATCGCGAATACCTGACAATGGCGGGATAACAATGATAATTTTTCCGCTATCGCTTGCGCCGCTCTTCCGCTGACGCCCGTATCGACTTCATCGAACACAAGAACGGGTATTTCATCTATTCGGGCAAAAATCGCTTTTAGAGCGAGCATGACTCGCGACATCTCGCCTCCGGATGCAATCTTCGAGAGCGGTTTTGGCGGCTCTCCAGGGTTGGTGGACAGCAAGAATTCGGCTGTATCCGCCCCGGTAATCGTTAACGCAGCCGTACCCAGCTTAACCTCGAAGACGGAGCGGTCCATTTGCAGATGGGCTAGCTCCTGTTCGATTTGACGAGCCAATACCCGTGAAGCAGATCTCCGTATCGAGCTAAGCTTCTCCGCTCTTAATTGAAGCTCGCCATGAAGAGTTTCTTCTTGCGCGGCCAAATCATGGAGCAATGAGTCGCGATTGTCGAGCTGATCCGTCTCGGTTTTGATTCGGGCTTGATAATTCACGATATCTTCGATCGTCTCGCCGTATTTACGCTTCAACCCATGAAGAAGATCGAGGCGCTGCTCGATTTGAGCGAGACGCTGAGGATTAAATTCGATGCCTTCTTTATAATCGCGCAACTGATACGCGCTGTCTTCTACGCCATAATAGGCGGATTGAAGCTGTTCCACGAGCGGCTGCAAGGTAGCGGAATCCACGTTTACGATGTCCTGCAAGCGAGTGAGAGCCCGGGAAAGAGCAGACAAGCCCTTCGTACCGTAAAGAAGATCGTAGGCCTCCGAGATTGCATCCGTCAGTTTCTCCGCATGGGCTAGTTTGCGCCTTTCGTCGGCAAGGGATTCATCTTCTCCCGGTTTAAGGCGCGCCGCGGCGATTTCTTCCAGTTGGAAGCGATACAGATCCAGCATTTGCATGCCTTGCCGGGATTTCTCCTCTAGTTCCCTGCGTTCCTTGCTAATATTCTGGTACTGCAGGTAAATTTTGCGGTAATCCGATTTCTCCGTTTGTATCTCATCGCCTGCGAATAAATCGAGCCATTCCAGATGCTTTTCGGTTCTGAGCAATGACTGATGCTCGTGCTGTCCGTGTATGTTGACGAGATGTTCTCCAACTTCCCTAAGCATCGTCAAAGTCACGCTCTGACCGTTGATTCGCGCGGAAGATTTGCCAAGAGCCAAGAGCTCCCTCCGGATCAGCAGCGTTTCTTCGGAGTCGGCGTCGATGCCCAACCGCCCGAGCGTCTCCCATACAGGATGCGTGCGCGGCAAGTCGAATACCGCTTCGATATCCGCGCGGTCGCACCCATGACGTATCATCTCCGCGGATCCTCTCCCGCCTGCGGTCAGCGTTAACGCGTCGATAACGATGGATTTACCGGCTCCCGTCTCTCCTGTCAGGACATGGAAACCCGGATGAAACGTAACGGTTACATTCTCGATAACTGCCAAGTTGTGGATGGATAATTCCCGAAGCATGTGATGCCTCCTTGATCTCGTCGAATGTTGATTATTGCATCATTTCGTATATGCGGCCGAGCACGTCGTCGCCCTGAGTTTTCGTCCTGCAAATCAGAAGCGAGGTATCGTCGCCGCTAATCGTGCCCATGATTTCCGGCCAATCCATTCCGTCGATTAGCGAAGCGATCGTATTTGCCGTTCCAGGCAAGCATTTAACCACGACCAAATTTTCCGCGGCTTCCGCACCTACGAAGTGATCGAGCAAAGCGCGCTTGAGCTTATGCGTCGGGTTGAATCGCTGATCTTGAGGCATGGAGTACTTGTACCGCCCGTCTTCGAGCGGAACTTTAATGAGCTGCATTTCCTTAATATCGCGGGATACAGTCGCTTGCGTTACCTGCATTCCCTCTAAGCTCAGGACCTCCACTAATTCCTCTTGCGTTTCGATTTCCCTCCCGCCGATCAACTCGCGAATCTTACGTTGCCGTTGTCCTTTCATTCCACGCCAGCCTCCACTTTGAATCGTACGATTTTTAATTGCTGTTCCTGAGCTAGCACGATGACGATTCCTTCGCATTCCGGGAACAATAATGCATAGGCGAGCAACCGCTCTCTTAATCCGCTTGCCGTCCATTCCATCGGTTGCCTTGACCTTTCGAGCTTTACCAGAAAGTACTTGTCATCCTTAAAAGCCAAATAATCGAAGTAAAGGCGCGTAGGCATCACGGGACCATCATCCAATGCAACGCCCAACGGAATACGATGTTTCCCCGACAGCACCTCATATCCTTGCTCTTGCAGAAGCTGAACGTTATCGTCCTGATCGACGCCGCCGGCGGTTGCTAACTTGCGAAGCCTGGAACCGGGCGGTTCATGCAGCCATCTATCGAAACGCCTCAGCACCCACCATATCATGATACCCGCCGCCGCGAGCATGATGATCCAATCCCCGAACCTATCCATGCTTTGACCTCCTAGGTCATTTCATTAACGGAGGAACATAGGCTGTATGGACATGATGTTCTAATGCTCTCTTTTCTTTCGAGATTTATCCCTTATTATCCTCTTTCGAAAGCAAAAACCCGGAGCTTAGCCGGATGGTCCGGTCGATTCCTCCGGCCGTTCTTCGGCAGCTCCGGGTCAACCGGGCAATGGCTATTAACTTTATTGAGCGCTTCGCTTGAAGGTCGATCCTGCTTCTTCCACGGTTTGCTTAATGAGCTTATTTAATTCGTCCTCCGACAGCTCCGGCAATGGCTTGTCTTGTTCTGACAATTGCCAATGGGCAAGGAACTCAATGTTTCCTTCTCCCCCGGTAATCGGCGAAAAGGTTAGCCCTTTAAGTTCAAAGCCTAGTCCATTAGCCGTCGATAGAACCTCCCGCAGCACATTGGCATGGACCGCAGGATCCCGTATGACGCCGGATTTACCAACGTGTTCTCTTCCCGCTTCGAACTGCGGCTTGATTAAGGCCACAGTATGTCCGCGCGATTCCAACAAACCGGCGAGCACCGGTAAAATAAGCTTAAGCGAGATGAACGATACGTCGATCGATGCGAAACCGGGCTTGGGTCCGTCCAACAGATCCAAGGTCATATGCCTGAAGTTCGTTCGCTCCAGCACCTGAACCCGCTTATCCTGGCGTAAGGACCAGTCAAGCTGATTGTATCCAACGTCAACCGCGTATACGCGCGTTGCTCCGTTCTGAAGCGCGCAGTCGGTGAACCCGCCCGTCGAAGCGCCGATGTCCAGCATGACGGCATCCTTCAAGTCCAAACCGAAATGCTTAATGGCTTTCTCAAGCTTTAAGCCGCCACGGCTTACGTATGGGTGAAGAGCGCCTTTCACGGTTATCGCCGCGTCCCGCGGAACTTTGGTGCCCGCTTTGTCCACGCGTTCCGTTCCGATCAATACCAAGCCTGCCATAATGGCCGCTTTGGCCTTTTCTCTGCTTTCGAAGTACCCGAGCTCGAGCAGCAGAACATCAAGCCGCTCCTTGGCAACCGTCGTTTTCTCCATTAAGTCGCCTTCTGCCTTTTGCGTACCGCGAGAGATCCTAGTTGCTTGGCAATCGCTTCGGCCGTCAGTCCGCTTTCGGCGCGTTGCTCCTTGATCGTCGCATGCTCGATGAATCGATCAGGAACTCCCGCGATATGGATAGAGACAGGTTGGATCCCCTGCAATGTGTAGTATTCAAGAATCGCGCTGCCCAATCCGCCTTGAACCGCTCCTTCTTCGACCACCATCAGAGGAATGCGTTCCTTGGCCATTGCCTGCAACATTTTCTCGTCCAGAGGCTTAACGAATCTGGCATTGACGACGCGTACGTTAATCCCTTCTCGTTTCAATAGCTCCGCAGCTTCTTCCGCGACTTGAACCATAGGTCCGATCGCGAGCACGGCGGCGTAGTCGCCTTCCCGTACCGTTTCCCAAGTGCCGATCTCGATCGGTGTCATCGTATCGTCTATGGCAACGCCAGTTCCGGCTATTCGAGAATAACGGATCGCAATAGGTCCTTCTTCGTAATCCACTGCCGTTTTCATCATATTTCTTAACTCGTTCTCGTCTTTTGGCATCATGATAACCATATTAGGGATATGTCTAAGAAAAGCGATATCGTATACTCCTTGATGGGTTTCCCCATCGGCGCCAACGAAACCTGCCCGGTCGATCGCGAAGATGACGTTCAGATTTTGCCGGCAAATATCATGCACGACTTGATCGTACGCTCTCTGAAGGAAGGTAGAATATACCGCGAACACGGGTTTCATGCCTTCCATCGCAAGCGCCGCGGACATCGTAGCCGCGTGCTGCTCGGCGATCCCGACGTCGAACATCCGGTCCGGGAATTTATCCGCGAACTTCAGAAGTCCGGAACCGCCAGGCATGGCGGGCGTAATCGCGACAATACGCTTATCCCTTTCGGCGAGCTCGATCAGCGTATTGCCGAACACTTCCGTGTACATAGGCGGGCCGACCGGCTTAACGACTTGGCCGGATTCGATCTTGTAGGAGCCCGTTATTCCGTGCCACTTGTGTGAATCTTCCTCGGCGGGAGTGTATCCCTTTCCTTTCACGGTCAGCACGTGTATCAGAACGGGACCTTCCACGCTGTCCGCCTGTTTGAACGCTTCGAACAATTTGGTTATATCGTGTCCGTCAACGGGCCCGAAATATTTCAAGCCGAATTCCTCGAACAGCATCCCGTCCGGAGCAACGAGGTATCTCAAGCTGTCTTTCACTCGCTCGGCCGTGCGGGCAAGTTTTCCGCCGATTGCCGGAACTTTGCGCAACAACCAATCGAGCTCATCCTTCGCCTTGCGATAAATTTTCTCGGACCGAACCTTGCCTAAATAATTATGAATCGCGCCTACGTTAGGAGCGATGGACATTTCATTGTCGTTTAGCACGACCGTCAAGTTGCGCTTCTCATGTCCGATATGGTTCAAGGCCTCGAGCGCCATCCCGCCGGTTAGCGCGCCGTCCCCGATAATGGCAATGACCTTATTCGATGCCCCTTTCAGGTCGCGCGCCAAAGCCATCCCCATCGCTGCGGACAAAGACGTGCTGCTATGGCCCGCTTCCCAGACGTCATGCTCGCTTTCGTTACGTTTCACGAAGCCGCACAAGCCGTCTTTCTGCCGCAAAGTATCGAAGCGGTTCTGGCGTCCCGTCAGCATCTTATGAACATAGGCTTGGTGTCCGACGTCAAAGATGAATTTGTCTTCCGGGCTGTTATACAAATAATGTAAAGCTAACGTGAGCTCGACCACGCCTAAGTTCGGCGCGAGATGCCCCCCGGTAGCGGACAGTTTTTGAATTAGAAAATGCCGAATTTCTTCAGCCAACTGAGGAAGCTCGGGCAACGTCAATTTTTTCAAGTCGGTCGGACTGTCGATTTTCTCGAGCAGCAAGTGTTGTTCCCCGCTTTCCCCAAAAGGATATTACCGCTATTATACCATATTCCCAAACAATGCCCAAATTTCATCATCGGCTCATGAAGCAAAGTCAAAGTGTTGCACAGCGAAATAGCGGAACCTCGTTCCGTTATTGCGGCTGTTAGTGCTGCTTTCAGTGAAATAGCGGAACCTCGTTCCGTAATTGCTGCTATCAATGGTGCTTTCAGCGAAATAGCGGAACCTCGTTCCGTTATTGCGGCTGTCAGTGGTGCTTTCAGCGAAATAGCGGAACCTCGTTCTTAATTCGTATAAGTTGTCAGCTTAGTGGTCCCTGTTCAACAGGTAATCCGCGATTTCGATCAGTCTATCCGGCGTCTTAAGCCCTGCTTGAAGCAAAGCTTCGTTCGCTTCTTTCGTCAACTCGGCGACGCGTTTGCGGCTTTCGTCCAGTCCGAGCAGGAACGGGTAAGTTACCTTTTCTTGACGTTCGTCGCTCTTCACCGGCTTACCTAGCTTTTCCTCGGTTCCCGTCAAGTCGAGAATGTCGTCCTGAATCTGGAAAGCCAAGCCTACGTTACGTCCGAATAGTCCGAAAGCCGTCAATTGCTTGTAGTCGGCTTCCGCGGCATGTCCTCCGGCTCTAAGCGAGCATGCAATCAGATCGCTCGTTTTGTGCACGTGGATATGGACAAGCTGTTCCAGCGACGTAACTCCCTGCTCGCCTAACATGTCGTCTACTTGTCCGCCGACCATGCCGGGAAGTCCCGCGTACATAGAGAGCTCCTCCACTACGGCGAGCACCCGTTCGGCCGGAACTCCGTTTTTAGCGGCTTGAGTTGCGACGTGGAAGGCATGCGTAAGCAAACCATCTCCCGCTAAGATAGCCATCGCATCCCCGAACATCTTGTGATTCGTCAACCGGCCGCGCCGATAGTCGTCGTTATCCATGGCCGGCAGATCGTCATGGATCAGCGAATAAGTGTGGATCATTTCGACGGCGCAAGCAAAGTTCACTGCGCGAGCGGAAATATCCTCATTGTCCGTTACGGCTTCGGCCGCGGCAAGCACCATTATCGGACGCAGCCGCTTTCCCCCTGCAAGCAGAGAGTAATCCATTGCTTCCCGAAGCCTATTCGGAATCGTCCATCCCGTCGGAAAAACCGACTTCAATGCCGTTTCCACCTTTTCGCGCCGATGTTGCAAATAAGTATGTATTCCCACCGAAGTTGTCACGTCAAAGACCCCTCTGTTTCACGAAGCTTACGCTTCTTCTTTCACCGCTGCGAAAGGCTTTCGCTGCAATCCGGCATCGCCTTCTACCAACATTTCGATTCGACGTTCGACCTGCTCTAGCTTCTGCCCGCATAATTTAGATAACGACATTCCTTCTTGGAATAGCTCGATCGCGGTTTCAAGCGGCACATCCCCGCTCTCCAGCCTGGCAACGATAGTTTCTAATTTTTCCATTGCTTGCTCGAAAGTAATCGCTGGGACGCTTTCTTCTTTCGAGACGTTGTCCGTCGTTCCGTTCTTAGCCATTAGGTTTGCTCCTCCCCGTGAATGCCCCATACTTGGCAATCCAATTTCCCATCCGTTAATCGAACATGGATTAAGTCGCCTGGTTGCACTTCGTTAATGGAACGAATAAGCCTCTTCTCCTGCTCGTCATAGACTAAGCTATATCCGCGTGCCATGACCTTCAACGGACTCAGCGCGTCCAAATGACGTACAAGCGAACCGAATTGGTTTTGCCGCTGCCGCAAGATTCCATTCATAACGAGCTCCAGCCCTCTGGCCGCGGACGTCATCCGTTTACGGGCAAAGGCGGCTTGCTGATTCGGGTTGACTGCATTCAACCTTCCGCTTAGACGCGATAGACGTTCCTTCGCTAAGGCTTGCTTTGATTGGATTCGATACTGAAGGCGATCCCTCAGCCTGTCCAGTCGTTCCGCTTGAACAAGAAGACTGCGCCTCGGCTGCGTAAAATAAGGAGATCGCGCCGCATGCTGCCAACGTTCCCTAGCCCGGCCAAGCAAGCCGCCCAACGACTTCCCCATTCTCTGCTCTAGATGAACGAGCCGTTGCTTTAGTTCGCCCGAATGCCTGACGGCAAGCTCAGCTGCCGCGGTTGGAGTCGCCGCCCGTAAATCCGCCGCGAAATCGGAAATCGTGAAGTCCGTCTCATGCCCAACCGCCGATATGACCGGGATTAACGATGCACGGATCGCCCTTGCTACGGCTTCTTCATTGAAGGCCCACAGCTCTTCCAGAGATCCTCCGCCGCGTCCGACGATAAGCACGTCAGCCTCTCCGAGAGCATTCATGGCCTTTATCGCTTTGACGATGGATGGAGCGGCCGCCTTCCCTTGTACCGATACGGGATACAACAAGACGTGAACGCCCGGATTACGTCGCTCTAGCGTAATCATGATATCCCGAACCGCCGCGCCGGTAGGTGAAGTGATGACGCCTACCGTACGAGGATATCGCGGCAGTTCCCTTTTGACTCCGTCATAAAAGAGCCCCTCCGCCTCGAGCTTCTTTTTCAGTTGCTCGTACGCGAGATATAGGCTTCCAACCCCGTCCGGCTGCATGGCCGTGGCGTAAAATTGGTACGCGCCATCCCTTTCGTAAACAGAGATGCCTCCGCGAGCCAACACTTTCATCCCGTCCTTAGGAGCGAAAGGAAGCCGTTGGTTGTAGGAGGCAAACATGATGCATTTAAGTCTTCCGCCTTCGTCCTTCAGCGTGAAGTACATATGACCGCTGGAATGGAACGTGAAATTGGAAATCTCGCCTCGCAGCCAGATGTCCTGGAGTCCGGAATCGCCTTCGAGCTTCATCTTGATAAGCCGATTGACGTCCCGAATGCTCAACGCGCGTACCGGTTCCATCGCTTGACCCCTCCCTAAACCCGAGCCCGTTTAGCCGACTTCAAGGTGTTCGCCATCAACATCGTAATGGTCATAGGTCCGACTCCGCCCGGAACGGGCGTGATCCAACCGGCCGCGTCAAGTACGTCGTCGTAGTCTACATCGCCGCATAATTTCCCGTCAGGCAGACGATTCATTCCTACGTCGATCACGACCGCTCCCGGTTTGACCCATTCCTTCTTGACGAGTTTCGCTACGCCGACCGCTACGACCAGCATATCTGCTTGGCGTGCCATTTCCGGCAGGTTCGGAGTTCTGGAGTGACAAATCGTAACGGTCGCATTCTCGCGCAGAAGAAGCATAGATACCGGCTTTCCGACTATATTGCTTCTTCCGATCACGACGACATGTTTTCCGGCGGGATGGTTTCCCGTTCTTTTCAGCAGCTCGATCACGCCGGATGGCGTGCATGGCAAGAGCGCGTCGTCGCCGATCATCAGATTCCCGACGCTCTCGGGGTGAAACCCGTCCACGTCTTTCTCTACCGATATGGCGTCGATAATCGCTTTCTCTTCGATATGTTTCGGAAGCGGAAGCTGAACAAGAATACCATGAATGTTCCGTTGTTCATTATATTTATGAATAAGCGCGAGGAGCTCGTCCTGAGACGTCTCCGCAGGGACCCTAACTACCTCCGAATAATAACCGAGCTGCTCGCAAGCCTTGGCTTTGTTCCTCACGTAGACTTGCGAAGCAGGATCTTCTCCGACCAAGATGACAACCAATCCGGGCGTGATTCCATTCTGCTTCAGCTGCTCGACTTCCAACCGCAGTTCTTCGCGAATCGATTCCGAAATTTGTTTTCCGTTAATGATTTGGGCGCTCACGGCTTCTCACCATCCCGCGACTGATTTTCTTCTCTTTCCCGTAACATTCGCCCTAGAACTCCGTTCACGAACTTCCCGTTCTCTTCTAGGCCGAAATGCTTCGCCAGCTCGATAGCTTCATTAATGACGACTTTAGGCGGAACATCCTGGTACATCATCTCGTAGACGGCCAGACGCAAAATTTGACGATCGACCCTAGACAATCGGTCAACCTGCCAGCCGGTCAGATAGACGACCAGACTCTGATCGATCGTCTCTAACTTGTCTTGAACACCCTTCACCAACTCGCGCGTAAAGGCATCGATTTTGGCCAATTCCGCCACATCCGTACCGATCTCGTTGTCTTGTCGCGCTTCTTCCATCACGATATTGACGGCTTCGTCGCCCGTCACGCCGTTCATCTCTATCTGGTACAAGCTTTGTACCACGATTTCCCTAGCAATTCTGCGCTTCATGATTCCTCCTGAATGCTTCTAATCGTTCAAGCCCTTACCTTCTATTATGATGCTAATAAAAAACAAAAAAACCCATGAAGCATCTATTCCAACGGAAACTGCGGAGACTTTCGTTCCGCCGTCCCTGCCTGGGCAAGAACATCACAGGGATTATCGCGACCAAGGCCAACGATCCGCCACCCAATCCGTCACTTTTTCCCACGGAAAAAGAGGTCCCCGGCGTTCGTCCTTGAGCTTACCAATCCAATAACCGATGCCAATGAGCAAAGCGCAGAACAGCATATCCCAGAATCCGCTGATTAAATAAATAATGCCGAATAAGAGACCCGCCGCAACCCCCGCGATTTTTCCGCCGGAAGTTTCCCACCAGACTCTCCACATAGGCGGTTCTCCCCCTATTCTACACGGCTTTTAAAAGTAGTAGGCGCCTGAGTAACGTTCGCGATGAATACGGAAACTTCCGCCACCGGAATGCCCGTCGCCTCTTCGATTTGTTGCGAAACCGTGCGTTGCATTTCCTCCGACAACGTCGGGATGGAGCCTTCCCCGTCCACGAATGCGCGAATGAGAATACCTAATCCGGCTTCCGACACTCTGACGCGCGCGCGCAAGTCCTTAACGCCTTTCGTACGGGATGCGGCTTTAAGCGCGAGATTCTCGACGGTTTCCACCGAGATGCGAATATCCCCGTGCTCCGTCCTTTGGTTAATAGAAGGGGCCGAGTTGCCGTCGCGTCGAATGGACAAGACAAAAAATCTCATGCTGATCAAGAGCACGATAATCGCAACCCCGATCACTGAGCCTTGAACAACGCGCGAATCGCCGGTAAATTCGGAGACGACTTCGTTAAGCCATTTTACGGAGAAACCCCCGCTTGCAGCGACGATCGCAATTATGGATGCGGCTCCAATCGCCACACTGTATAAAAATAAGAGAAGCCTGTCCAACAATTTAATCAACGTAAGCGCCCTCCCTGTCAAGTATAAACGGCTTCTCCGTCCATAGGACGGCTAAATACGCAGGAAAATGTCCCCGATTTGCGAAAAGACCTCTGCGAGAGTTCCCTGAAGGAAATTCTCGTCAGAGGGCCGTCATCCGCAGACCGGAGGTTTTGCCGTTGCCGCGGAAATCAGGTTGCGGTTAGGTCATTATCTAACACGTACATTGGATTCATCTTCTTCGGGCTTTTCGCCTGTTTTGAAGTGAACGTCGTGAATATGTACGTTAACTTCCACAACATGAAGTCCGGTCATTGTCTCGATCGAGCGTTTGACGTTACGTTGAATTTCGGTTGAAATTTCCGGTATCCGGCGTCCGTACTGGACAATTATCGATACGTCAACAGCTGCTTCGCGTTGTCCGACTTCCACCTTAACGCCCTTGGATAAATTCTTCCGTCCAAGAAGTTCGGCGATTCCTGAGGAAAGTCCACCGCTCATGCCTGCAACGCCATCGATTTCCACTGTCGCCAATCCGGCAATCACCTCGATGACTTCCGGGGCGATCTCAATGGTGCCCATTTCCGTCCGCTCGTAATCCGGGGCTATCGTTTCCATGCGTAGTTCCACCTCCACATACCCGGACTAAATCGAAGTAAGTCCGAGCATTCGCCTTCACTATTTATAAATATAGCATTCCCGGATTATTATGACAAACGCTTGGCCTAAAATTAGTTCTAGAATCCATTGTCCGGGGCGCCTTCGCTATCCCCGTTGATGTCATGCTCTTCGAGAAACTTGATATCGAACGTGCCTTTGGCGAATATCGGGTGATTCATCAGCTTCAAATGGAAAGGAATCGTCGTCTTGACGCCTTCTACCATGAATTCGCTTAGAGCCCGGCGAGTTCTAGCGATTGCTTCGTCGCGCGTAGGAGCCCAAACGATGAGCTTGGCTATCATGGAGTCGTAGTGAGGAGAGATAACATACTGCGGATAAGCAGCGCTATCCACCCGAACTCCAGGACCTCCCGGCGGCAAGTAGAACCCGATGCGTCCCGCGGAAGGCATGAAATTCCTCTCGGAATCTTCCGCGTTGATGCGGCACTCGATGGCCCAGCCGTCGAACTTCACGTCTTCCTGCTTGAAGGAAAGAGGAGCCCCTTCAGCGATCGCAATCATCTCTTTAATCAAGTCGATGCCCGTGATCATCTCCGTCACGGGATGCTCCACCTGAATGCGGGTGTTCATCTCCATGAAGTAAAACTGCCCATCCGGTCCTAGCAAATACTCGATCGTGCCGGCTCCCGAGTAGTTCACCGCGCGAGCGGCTCTAACGGAGGCTTGGCCCATCCGATTCCGAAGTTCCGGAGTCATGATGGCGCAAGGAGCTTCCTCGACGAGCTTCTGGCGGCGGCGTTGCACCGAGCAATCCCGCTCGCCAAGATGCGCGACGTTGCCGTGCTTGTCCGCAATGATCTGTATCTCGACGTGTTTCATTCCCGTCAAGAACTTCTCGAGATATACTCCCGAGTTGCCGAAAGCTTTCTCGGCTTCCTGCTGCGCCGTCGTGATCTCGCGAATAAGCATCTCTTCGTTCTCCGCGATGCGAATACCGCGGCCGCCGCCGCCGGCGGTGGCCTTAATAATGACGGGATAACCGATATCGCGAGCCACGCGAATCGCGTCGTCGAGATCCTCGAGCAGGCCGTCGGATCCGGGAATGACAGGTACGTCCGCATCTTTCATCGTTTGCTTGGCAACCGATTTGTCGCCCATACGGCTAATTGCGACCGATGATGGACCGATAAACGCAATATTGCAAGTTTCGCAGATATCCGCGAAATCGGCATTCTCGGAAAGGAATCCGTAGCCCGGATGAATGGCGTCGCAATCCGTTAAGGTCGCCACGCTCATAATATTCGTTAAATTCAAATAGCTGTCTTTGGATGCGGTAGGTCCGATGCAATATGCCTCATCGGCCAGACGAACGTGCAGCGATTCCCTGTCGGCTTCGGAATACACCGCTACCGCGGTAATTCCCAGTTCCCGGCATGCGCGAATGATTCTTACCGCGATTTCGCCGCGATTGGCAATCAAAATCTTATTAAATTTCAAGATGAAATCCTCCTCGGGATTATTCCGGCTTCACTAGGAATAGCGGTTGGCCGAATTCGACGAGCTGTCCGTTCTCCACGAGAATGTCCACGATCTCGCCTTTTACTTCCGCTTCCAAAGGATTCATCAGCTTCATCGCTTCCAGAATGCACACGACTGATTTGTCGGAAACTTTGTCGCCGATATTCACGAAAGATGCGGCATCCGGTGATGGAGAACGGTAGAACGTGCCCACCATCGGGGAAACGATCCGGTGCAGGTGAGAATCGTCCGCCACTGCGGGTTTTGCTTCCTGTACGGGAGCGGACGGAACTGAAGGCGCTTGCGCAGTTGTCTGTACTTGCGGCAGGTATGTATGAGAAAGGTGGGGAGTTTGCACGTTAACGACTTCAGTGCGGCCCGGCTTGCGAATAGACAATCGCATGCCTTCGTTCTCAATTTCCAGTTCATGCACGGTTGTTTGGTCTACCAATTTGATCAATTCTTTGATTTCGCTCAGCTTAAACATCTCGGTCACTCCTTGATTCGGGATTCCCCGTCTAAAGAAAGCATGTTCGATCCCACAACGGAACTATTATACCATAATCGACCGAAATGGAAAGAGTTATGCTCCGTCGAATCAGGATTAGCGTAGCCATCCCTTGAGAGACGCGCTTCGGGAGGGATAACGTCACGCCTTGCCGCAAACGCGAAAAGGGAACCTCCTCCATGTAGATGGAATATCTACTTGGAGGAGGTTCCCTCGTTACCATGAGTGCCTCGCCCATTGCTAGGCTAGGTTTTTTGCACGTACTGAACGCTCACTCTGTCAGGTGTTACATCAAGCTCCTTGGTTGCCATTTCCACGATGTTCACCGCTTGTTTTTTCTCCAGCTTGTCGCTCAGAACGATGACTTTGAAATTCGTGTCTACTTCTTCTACGACCGCGTTATCGTATTCTTGAAGCAGCTTTTCTTGCAGGCTCGTAATTCTGGAATCCATATCCTCGAGCCGGTATAACTCTTCCATGGCGGCGGCAGTCTCTTCCTGGGTCAGCTTCGTATTGACGCTTTTCGCCCTTAATTCTTCCGCTTTCTTGCTCAAGTTCTCTTGATACTCCAGCAATTTCTGGTCGAACAGTTGGTTGCCCCTGATTTCGGTCAGCCCTTTAAGAACTTCTTGGTCTTCCGGCGAAATTCCCTCCGGATCTCCCTCTACCCCTTGCGTCTCGTTGGCAGTGCCATCCGTTGCGCTTCCAGTCAACTCATCGGTTGATTGGTCGACTTCCGTCACGGAGACGCCGCCAGGGTTAGTTGCTTTTTCAGCATCGGCAAGTTGGGTCGTTTCCGTATTGGTTACGGTAGGTGCATCCTCGGTGAATAAGTAGTAGGCCGACAGGATCACCATCAAGCTAAGCATGGATACCAACCAAATGGTTTGGCGTTTGTTATTCATTTTTCCATTCCTCCCAGGTTTCATTATCGAATTCGATTTATGGCTATGTTTTGCGAGGCACGACGGATATCCGATGGATCGGCACGTCGAGCCCGCGGGAAACCGCTTCGGCGACTAGCTTATGCACGGTCGGGTTCTCCGCCCCGTTCGCCACGATCAGAACTCCGCGAATTCGCGGCTTCAGCTTCTTGACGACGATAGGAGACTGGTTCCCTGACGAAATTTCGTACAGCACGACCTGGCCATCTTTGGAAATATCCGTAATGTGGCGCTTGGCTCCGTTCCTGTCCGTCTCTTCGGTAATGGTGGACATCATCTTCTCATTCAGTTGAACGATGGTCTCCTCGGTGGAATCGACCGTCACCAGGACGTCCGCCGTTCCGACGCCGACGATCCGCTCCAACAACTCCTTTAACCGGCCTTCATACTCGGTTTCGATTTCCGCGAAGGTAGTGCCCTTCCGTTCTTCGGTACCTAAGAAGGTTTCTTCTTGCGGGATGTCCTCGTCCCGGGGCGGTGAAAGGCCGGGATCCTTGGAGGGATCCAATTGCTTGACATTCAGCAGGGAAGCCGCGAGCAGCAGAGCGGCGCCGATCAAACCGATCAGCACGAGCCACCGGAACGCTTTGACTCTGCGCGGCCCACCCGAACCTCCGCCGATGAACGATTCCAGCTGCTCTAACCATTTTGCCATTTCGCGTCCTCCCGATTGAATTATTCAGGCGCTCCAGAAGTAAGCAGCTTCACTTCTACGATATTTGCCGAAAGGCCGAAACGGCTCGCAACCAAAGCGGATATGCGCAAGCGCGTTTCCCGGTCGGTCTCCATTTCCTGCGGCTCCGCAAAGACGGTTTGCTCCCCCTCCGTTCCCGGCTCCTCTTTTTCCGGCCAATCTTCTATTTCAATGCGGATCTCGACAGCCGCTATCGGTTCTATGTTTTCCGAGGGAGCAGGGGGGACCGCTGAGCTCGTTGGCTCCGGCTCGAGCAGGACGGCTACTTTCGCTACACTAAGAGCCCCGTCCGAACCGCGCTCCAGCTCTACGTCTACCTTGCGCACTTCGCGTTGTTCGCTTTGCTCCACTTCGCTTCGAATGGCCGCGGCCAGCTTCATTGATACCAAGTCCGCCGCTTGCGCGCCATGCTTATCGCGCAGTTTCGCGCCTTCTTCCTCGATCATCGCCATTTGCCGATCCGCGCTATCCGGTGTCAGTTCCACCGCGCTCAGCCCATCGGCAAGCTTGCTGCTGAAATCGCCTTTCATCCAATGCAAGATGGGCGTAGCCACGGTCATGAGTATGAATAACCCGGCAACAAGCCTCACGTACCTTTGCATCGTGCGGTTGGGCAGCAGCAGGTCGATGAGCGATGCCAGCAAGACGACGGCGATGATTTGGCGAAGCCAATTGGAGAGACCCTCCATCAGCCCCATCCGGCGCTCACCTCCTTATCAGCGGATCATGAGGGCGGCATTGCCCGCGGTTAATATAATCGTCACCGCCAGGAAGAACATGAGGCCGACGGAAGCCAAAGCCGCGAAAACATAGATAAGCGTCTTGCCGATCGTCTGCAGGCAATGCACGATCGGCGTGTCCCCAAGCGGCTGCATGACCGCTCCCGCTAAGTTGTAGATCAGGGCAAGCGCAAGGATCTTAATGGCAGGGAAAGCGCACAGGAACAGCAATACGATGACTCCCGTCAGCCCCACCGCGTTCTTGACGAGCAAGCTTGCCGACATGACCGTGTCCGTCGCGTCCGAGAACATCTTGCCCACGACCGGCACGAAATTGCCGGTTACGAACTTAGCGGTCCTCAGCGCGACCCCGTCGGTTACCGCTCCCGTAGCCCCTTGAACCGATAACACGCCTAGAAAAACGGTAAGCAGAATTCCGAGCACCCCGATGCCGACATTCCTGAGCAGGTTGGCAAGCTGCGTTACCTTGTAGCGGTCTGTGATCGCGCTCACGAGGTGCAATACGGCCGAGAAGAATAGCAAGGGGAAAACGACCAAATGCACGAACGTTCCTACCGTATGGATCATGAAGACGATTAGGGGATGCAGGACCGCTACCGATGTGATTCCCCCCGTACCCGCTAGAAGTGTCAATAGGAGCGGTACCATCGCCAGCATGAATTGCACCATGCTCGCGATCGCGTCGCCAGCATACGAGGTAGCCGTTCGAAAGCTATTAACCGCTATTATGATAAGCACCATATAGGCAATTCCGTAGGCAACCTTGCTTACCGCGTTGCGCTCGAACGCGCTTTGCATCGTCTCGAGCAGCATCGTGAACACGGTTAACAGGACGATCGTAACGAGCAACTTGCCGCTGTACAGCACTTCATGAAGGAAGAACCGCCCAATACCGATAAACGCCTGGCCGGCGTTCCATGGCTTTCCTTCGGGGAACATAAGCTGTCGCAGCTCAGGCAGCTTTCCTTCGGGAAAATAACCGCCGTACTGCCCTTTCAGATCGTTCCAGTATTTCTGGATCTGACCCAGCTCGATGTCCTCGCTTTGCCGTTTGGCCAAGTCGCCGGATAGCTGCCCCTGCTTCTCCTCCCCATTCCCCGCGGCATTGTCGGGAAGCTCCGACTCCGAGAACGCTATGGAATCCCCGATCGGAAGAAAGAACATCAGCATGAACAGCGGGATGAAGAGCTGTCTGCGTATTGCCGTCTGCCGTAGCATGTTCTCCCTCCCGTCCGCGAGCCGTCAAGCCGGCAGCAAATTCAGCACCGTTTCGACGATGACGCTGATGATGGGCACCGCCATAACGAGTATAAGCATTTTACCGGCGAACTCGATCTTGGCCGCGATGCTTTCAAGCCCTGCGTCCCTTACGATCTGCGCTCCGAATTCCGCGATGTAGGCGATCCCGATGATTTTCAGCATCGTCTTCAGGTACACCGTCGGAATACCCGAGCGATCCGCAAGCTCTTCGATCACAGAGATCACGTCATCGATTTTCCCCACGAACGCCAGGAATATCGCAACCCCGACGAACGCGGCCAGTAAATAGGCGAACATCGGTTTTTGTTCCCGGATGACAAGGATAAGCACGGTCGCAAGAAACCCGATTCCGACAATCTGGAGAATGTCCACCCGATTCACCTACTGGAACAGGAATATCGTCTTGATTTCCTGGAATAGATCGTTGAGCATGCGTACGACCATGAACAATACGACCACGAATCCGATCAACGTTACCCAATGCGCCATATCTTCCTTGCCCATCTGCTTCAACACCGTATGAATCATCGCCACGATGATACCGATACCGGCGATTTGAAATATGGTGCTGATGTCGATGTTCATCGTTATGGCCTCCCAACTGATCCCCAAGCATAAACGGCTATCGCAGTCCTTGGGATGGCGGATTAACGTTTATGTCGGTTATATCATCAGAATGACGACCAAGGCAGCCCCGAGCATTCCCAAGCTGCGGCTTAGCTTCTCGTAACGGTGCTGGTCCTCCCTTGCGGACGATTCCTCCGCCTGCAGTTGGATCATCGTTAGGCGAATATGCTTAAGCTGGTCCTCCCGCCCGCTCCCTCCAAGCGTCGAGCCTAGTCGGAGAACGGCTTCCTTCTCCGCTTTCTTCATGGCCGTTGCCGGCCAATGGACGTTGATCGCCCGCTCCCAGCACTCCCTGACCGTTTCTCCGGATCCCGCGGAATTGCCAGATAACGAGTAAGAGATGCTTGAGAACATGGAGGAGAGCGGTCTTGGAACCAGCTCGGAAATACGTCTCAACGCTTCGGGGAGATGAGTCTGCCCGTAGCTGATTTCCGTTTCCAGGCGCTGGAGCGCATGAAGCAGCTCGCGAATTTGCCGTGGTCGCGCGGCGTAACGGGAGGCTTGAAGGAAGCCGATCATCGTACCCGCGAACAAGATGAGCAATATACCGGCGAATTTAAGCATCGTCGAACCCTCTTGCCTCAAGCGGATTCGGAGACCGAATGACCGGCATCGACCGCGCTTTGACCGTAACCAGAGTCGTTGATGCAGTTGTCGATCCGTTCATAGCGGCTGGCTTCTTAGTCTCCCATGGCGCATCTCTCGGAGTTGCCCCGATCGTTCGGCTATATGTCCGCGACGTTTCTTGCAGAGCCTCCTCCGCTGAGATGATTCGGTGCTCTACCTTTCCTCCGACCCTGGATAAGAACACATAGGAGCCGAATACGCCATCCGAGGCTAATTTAGCAAGCACGGGCCTTGCGAATACGTCCGATATATCCGTTGCATGAGCGGTAGCTAACACCCTAACCCCTGCATGAATGGCTTCATTAATAGCTTCCGCGTCCTCCGGTCGTCCTATCTCGTCCACGATAATGATTTCAGGAGAGAGCGACCTTACCATCATCATGATGCCTTCGGCTTTCGGGCAGGCATCGAGTACATCGCAACGAGGACCAAGATCGAACGTAGGAACCCCCCTTTCGCTGGCGGCGATTTCCGAACGTTCGTCCACGATGCCTACTTTACGGCTTCCCCATTCCTTCGCGGCGGGATGCCCCCAATCCCCTAAGCTTAAGCAACGGGCTAAATCCCTGATGAGCGTTGTTTTTCCTTGCTGTGGCGGAGAGACGATTAACGTATGGCGTATCGTCCTAGCCTTGAAATCTAGCAATCCGGGCAATACCTGGGAAGCGAAACCGATACGAGCGCGCGCAATACGCACGTTAAAACCTGCGATATCCCGCAGGTGAGATACGAGACCTTTGTCCAGAACGGTGCGTCCGGCAAGTCCGATACGATGTCCGCCAGGCACCGTAACGTAACCTCTTCTCAGTTCCTCTTCCACCGCGTAGATGGAATGGTTTGTCACTCTTTCGAGCAACGCTCGGCACAGCTCCTTGCTTGGCACAAAAGCTTCCCGATGCTGATCCGTTAAAGTGCCATCTTCGCGAACGAACGAATATCGGCTTCCATAGCTGATTTCAAGCGGCCGGTTCTCGCGAATGCGGATCTCTTCGAGCTCCTCCCTAGCAACTGCCGGAACCTGCTCCAGCACGAAACGCAGGGAAGACGGGAACAGCTCCATTAAAGGTTGCGGCAATTAGGCTCCCCCTTTCCCGGAAGTTGATCTTTGCTTTTCATGTGTATGCTTGGACAGCGGGATTATGCCTGCTTGGCCTAACTGGACAACGGTCGTTACTTCCTTAGAATGCCTATTAAAAGACAGCCGACGCCTGCGAGAATCCAAACGAATTTCGCGGGCGACAGCTTGTCCGCCAAACCGACGAGCCCGATCGTCGTCGTGGAGATGAGCACGAGCGGCCCTACCAAAGCAAGCATGGAATTGACCGCCAATGCTTTCTGTACATCATTTAACCGGATCATGACAATGGCCGCGGTTAGTTCGATACTGCCGGACAAAATCCGTAGCATCGCCATGCTGAACGCTGCTTTATCCATTTTAGTTCCCCCTGCAAGTAAGGAATGATGTATTGCGCTTATTCTATGTCTATGCGGACAAGACCTGTAACTTGTCTGATAGATGGGAGAACTTTATCGACATTCGAAACTAAGAGATCACCATACTATAGGCGAATGCATATATTGGCTTGGTAATATCCACCTTGTAAACAAACGAGGAGAGTTGAGTATGGAAATCACGACACTTGCATCCACGTGGCCAGCTGCATTAACCGACCCGAGCGGACGAAGGCAACTTAAGCCCCGTACAAAGGGCCGCACAATGGTCATCGACAAAGGCATCGGGCTTCACGCGTTCACGGATCTGCTGGCTACTTCGGGGGAATATATCGACATCATCAAGTTTGGTTTCGGTACTTCGCCCTTGTATCCGCTGCCCGTCCTTAAGAACAAAATCGAGCTTGCGGCGAACCAAGGAATAACGGTCATTCCCGGAGGCACGCTTCTTGAAGCCGCAGTCAGACTTGATATGGTTCCGGGCTTTTTCCGGCAAGTTCTTGCGCTCGGATTCACGGGCGTTGAAGTGTCCGACGGAACGATCAACCTTAGTCGCGGCCTGCGCAACGATCTCATCAAGGATGCCAAGAGCCTGGGGCTCACGGTATTCACGGAATATGGGAAAAAGCTCTTCGGCTCGCGCATCGACGTTGACGATTTCGCTAATACAGCCGAACAAGATTGGTCTTGCGGAGCGGAATTAGTCACCGTAGAGGCAAGGGAATCGGGCAAGGGAGTTGGCTTGTTCGATGAACGAGGGGATTGCAGGGACGATGATCTGTCCCACATCCGAAGCGTGATACCGAATTTAAGCCGAGTACTTTGGGAGGCGCCGTTAAAGGAGCAACAAGTATCCTTAATTAAGACGCTGGGACCGGACGTTCATCTAGGCAACATCCCCGTCCACGATGTTATTACCTTGGAATCGATGCGCCGGGGATTGCGTTCCGATACCTTCGAACTGCAGCAAGTTCCTTTTTTGGAATACATGATTTAATATATTTCCTATTCCAATCTCACATCAAGAAACAAGCCCCGCGTTCTAAACGCGGGGCTTGTTCCATATCGTGTACCAACCATCCAATCAGGAGTGTGTCGCCGTTATGTATGGAGAGTTGGTTCTGGTCGCATTAATCGTCATCGGACTGATCGGAAGATCATCCATTATCACAACCGCCGCTTGCATCCTCCTGATCATCAAGCTGACGAGTCTCGAAAGGTACTTGCCAACGATCGAAAGAAGAGGAATCGAGCTTGGCTTGCTCTTTTTGACTTTAGCCGTTCTTGTCCCATTCGCTTCCGGTCGCGTCCAGCCTAAAGACATTCTCGCCGCCTTTAGCGGCTGGACGGGATGGGTCGCGATCGCGGGAGGCGCCATGGGCGCCTATCTCAACAGCAGAGGACTAGATACGTTGAAAATGGACCCGCAGCTTATCGTCGGAATCGTGATCGGTTCCATCGTGGGCGTGCTGTTCCTAAGAGGGATCCCCGTCGGCCCGCTCATGGCCGCAGGATTAGCCGCGATTCTGATCAAAATCGTACAATTAATCCTCGGAAAATAAATGAAGCTGCCCAACGAGCATGAAAGACTCGTTAAGCAGCTCTCGAAGTTGAATTTAGCGACGATCCTGAGGACCGCCGACGTACGCGGTTTCTGCCGTATCCAGCCCGTAAGCGGTGTGAAGCGCACGAACGACGTCCTGTACCGGCTCGGCGGCGATGATGCAAGACACTCTGATTTCCGAAGTGCTCACCATCTTGATGCTGACGCCGACGCTTGAGATGGCTTCAAACATTTTCGCGGCCACTCCAGGGTTCGACACCATTCCCGCTCCGACGATGGACACCTTCACCAAGCCTTCCTCGTAAGTCACCTCACGGTAAGGAACCTCCGCCTTAATCCCGGACATAACATTCATCGCGCCCTGGCGATCGGCAAGCGATACCGTAAACGAGAAATCCGCCTTGCCATCCTGAACGCCGCTTTGAACAATAATGTCAACATCTATGCCGTTATCTGCTAGAGCTCCGAACATCTTAGCTAGAACGCCTGGCAGATCCTCCACGCCCAGCACGCTGATGCGGGCTACATTTTTATCCGAAGCAATTCCCCTTACGACTACGCCTTGTTCCATTTCCGCGGCCTCCCTCACCAACGTGCCTTCATTTTGCGTAAAACTTGAACGAACGACCAAGTTCACATTGTAATTCTTGGCGTACTCAACCGCGCGCGGGTGAAGCACCGCCGCTCCCAAATGCGCCAACTCCAACATCTCATCGTAGGATATTTCGTCTAATTTTCTTGCGCATTTCACGACGCGAGGATCGGTGGAGTAAATGCCGTCAACATCTGTATAAATTTCGCATACGTCCGCTTTAATGGCCGCAGCCAGCGCAACGGCCGTCGTATCCGAACCGCCGCGTCCGAGCGTCGTAATCTCTCCGCTCTGAGTCATTCCCTGGAATCCGGCAACGATGACTATGTTTCCTTGATCCAAAGAGGCAAATATTCTCTCGGGAGAGATATCGCTTATCCGCGCTTTGGCGTGAACGTCCTCGGTTACTATTCCAGCCTGCCATCCCGTATAAGACCTTGCTTCATGTCCCAGCTTATGGATCGCCATCGACAGCAGGGCAACCGAAATCTGCTCGCCCGTCGTCAACAGCATATCCATCTCGCGGGAAGGCGGATTATCGTTAATGTCGTTTGCTTTGTCGATTAGTTCATCCGTTGTATCTCCCATCGCCGATACGACAACGACGACGCGGTCGCCTTGCAGCTTCTTGTCGATAATTCGCTGCGCCACACGACCCATTCGCTCTGTCGTGCCGACGGAACTTCCGCCGAATTTCATTACTATCAAAGACACCGGTAGTCACTCCCCAAACGGATACTTAATAACTATTATGAGAACATCTGCATATAGCATTATATTATAGCACAAGAACATTGGCCCATTAATAAAAAAAATCCCCGATTTCGCAATAATTTGCGAAAACCGAGGATTTTCAAGATCCATAATATTATGCGCGGGAAATATATTTGCCTTCGCGCGTATCGATGGACAAGACGTCGCCTTCGTTAATGAATAACGGAACTTGAACGGAGAAGCCCGTTTCGAGCTTGGCGGATTTGGTGGCGCCGGTAGCCGTGCTGCCTTTGATCCCCGGCTCTGCTTCCACTACCTTCAGATCTACGCTGTTCGGAATCGTGATTCCGATCATGTCTCCTTGGTAGCTGGCGATGTTAACGGTCATGTTCTCGGTCAGGAAATTAACTTCCCATTCGAGCTGGCTTTTGTTCAATTCGAATTGGTCGAACGTTTCGTTGTCCATGAACGTGTATTCCGAGCCCGAGTTGTACAAGTATTGTACCGCACGGTTCTCAACGTGTGCGCGAACCACGTTCTCGCCCGCGCGGAACGTTTTCTCCACGACGTTGCCGTTGCGAAGGTTCTTCAGCTTGGAGCGCACGAACGCGGCGCCTTTACCCGGTTTAACATGCTGGAAATCGAGCACGGTATAGAGCCCGCCTTCCACTTCGATCGTCAATCCTGTTTTAAATTCGTTTACGGAAATCACTTAAATACTCCTCCTGTAGAGACATTGCTCCATGATTAGTCCAATACGATCAGCTGTTTAGGAGAGCTCGTTAGAATTCGGATCCCCTTGTCGGTCACAACGACGTCATCCTCGATCCTTACCCCGCCGAAGCCGGGTAGATAGATTCCGGGCTCAACCGTTACGGTCATTCCTGGTACCAGTACGATATCGCCTGTTAAAGACAGCCGAGGCGCCTCATGAATTTCCATCCCGAGTCCGTGTCCCGTCCCATGGCCGAAATATTCACCATAACCATACCTTGTGATGATATCCCTCGTCAAGGCATCGCCTTCTTTACCCGTCATTCCGGGTTGAAGATGGTCCAGCGCGTATTGCTGGGCCTCCCTGACGATCTCGTAGATTTCGCGATGCTTGTCGCTTGGTTTACCAACAACGACGGTTCGCGTAATATCCGAGCAATAACCGTTATAGTATGCGCCGTAATCGAGCTTAACGAATTCGTCTCTTCCGATCATTCGGTCGCTCGCAACTCCGTGCGGCAACGCCGAGCGTTCCCCGGATGCCACGATGGTATCGAAGGAAGAACTTGTAGCGCCTTGCGAACGCATAAATACTTCAAGCTCTAACGCGATCGCCTTTTCGCTTACGCCGGGTTTGATGAATCCCAAAATATGTTCGAATGCGCGATCGGCCAGATTAGCGGCATCCTGCATGATCGCAAGCTCGCTATCGTCCTTGATCATCCGCAGCTTCTCCACGATGCCTTCCGAGGTGATTAGCTTTACGGGGCTCAATGCCTTTTCTATCGTTTTATAGGACGAATAAGTGACATCGCGCTCTTCGAACAATAAGCTATCGATGCTCCATTGACGAAGTAAATCCGCGACGGAAGCGTATATGTCGGCTCCATGCTCTACGATCTGATAACCTTGCGCCTGTTGCGGAGCCTGCTCCTTGTATCGGAAGTCGGTTATGAGCGCGGCACTGTCCGCCGTGATCAAGACTACGCCGGAAGAGCCGGTAAACCCGGTCAGATAACGACGATTTATGGGATTAGTAATAAGTATGGCTTTCCCTTCGGAATTGGCGAGCAGCTCGCGCAGTCGGGTGACACGGTTGTTGGGCATAGTTATTCCTCGCTTTCGCGTAAGACGGCCGGTGCCGCCTTTTCTCTTTATACTCTTGTGTTATTAGGCTTGGATGTGGCGGCACAAGGCCTGCAGTCCCAATTCATAGCTGGCCGGGCCGAACCCCGCAATCTGGCCGAGCGTAACCGCGGCGGTTACCGAAAATTGGCGGAAGGATTCCCGTTTATGAATATTCGAGAGGTGAACCTCGACGGCCGGAAGCCCAACGGCGGACAACCCGTCACGCAATGCATAGCTCGTATGAGTTAATGCTCCGGGATTGATTAATATTCCGTCGTGCCTCCCGTAAGCGGCATGGATTTCATCCAACAGCGCACCCTCATGGTTAGATTGGAAGAAATGCAACTGCGCTCCCAGCGTCTCGCCGAGAGCCGTTAACCTTGACTCGATTTCCTTCAGCGTGACCGCGCCATAGATGCCCGGCTCCCGAACTCCCAGCATATTCAGATTCGGTCCGTTAATAACCAAAATGCTTATCATATCCGATTCTCTCCTCCCGACAAGGCCGCAATACGATTCGTCCAGAGCAATATCCGCCGAATAAAGTTCACCAGACATTGTAACATATTGGAGGCTCGTAAGAAAACGGTTGATTGCAGCTTGGAGGAGAGGATATCATTCAGTTGGCGGGCCGAGGAGAACCTTTCTTAGATTGAGAAGCCGGTTCTCTTCCCGCCTCGTTATGAAGCTCGAACGCAATGCTGAAGCCGATGAACAGCCCCCACATCATGAATAAGCAGAAATCGGTCACTATACTGCTCCATCCGATTCGGTTAAGCGGAGGGACTGCGCCAATCAAGGGACCCGCCCATGCATAGACAAGTCCCCACCAGACGACACCGAAAAACAGCCCAGGCCATGGTCCCTGCAAACGCCCCAATATCGCAACATAAAGCACCGCCGCTAACATGGACATCAAAATAAACATGACAAAACCGCCCGCCTGCCAATAAAAGCCGTCAAGCAACTTGCGCGAAACAAAGGGATCGAGCAGGAATGCTTGAGTTACGTTCGTAAAGTTTAGTCCCGTTAAGAGCCAGCGTACCAGCCCCCATATCAAACCTGCGTAAAACCCGATTTTCAAGCTGAATAATACGGGTTGGGTAGGTTTGGGATCGTTGCCGTTATTTCCACTATGTTGGCGATCGGATTCCGTCTGTTCGGCCTTCATTAATCATCCATCCTAGTGTGATTTTTTGGAAAAACTTCGATCTAGTATGTCTCCGGGACCGCGAATCTACTCGTTCAATGGATGGTAAACTCCATTCCCTGTGGCTTTCTACCCTTTAATCTAGTAAAATAAACGTACTTGGGCGTATTTTATCCACACCCAGAGTTTCAGTGAAGCAGGTGGCCAATCATGTCTGAGAAATCTACCGCCGTTTATGGCGGGCAGGCTGTAATAGAAGGCGTTATGTTCGCCGGTAAACATGTACACGTAACCGCGGTTCGTCGGAAGGACCAACAGATTACTTTCCTTGAGGTTCCGAAGAAGCCGGCTCCCTTCTTGACAGCGATCAAGAAAATACCGTTCATACGCGGAATCGTGGGAATCGTCGAATCCGCCGCTAAAGGTTCCCAGCATCTCACTTATTCGGCCGAAGCCTATGCCGAGGATGAATCGGGTCATGAGGAAGAGGCTAAACCGAAACAAAAGGAACGCTGGAACCTAACCATGATATTAGGCGTGGCTCTTGTGGGCATACTTTCTTTTGTAGTCGGAAAACTTATTTTCACTTTGGTTCCCGCATTCGTAGAAAGTTTGATCTTTGGACATGCATTCGAGAATAAGATATTGCACAACCTGCTGGAAGGCGCTATCAAAATCGTGTTTCTGCTCTGTTATCTATGGTTCATCTCCCAAACCCCGCTTATCAAGAGATTGTTTCAATACCATGGCGCGGAACACAAAGTCATTAGCGCTTATGAAGCGGGTTCCGAATTGACCGTTGACGCAGTCCAAAAATACAGCAGGCTGCATTACAGGTGCGGAAGCAGCTTCATCATCTTCACGGTATTAGTGGGTATTATCATCTATTCCTTTTTCACATGGGATACCATGGGCGAGAGAATCGTCCAACGGATTGTCCTGTTGCCGGTCGTTCTCGGCGTCTCTTACGAGGTATTGAGATGGACGAATGCTTTGCGCGACGTTCCGGTGCTTAAATGGCTCGGAGTTCCCGGATTGTGGCTGCAGCTTCTAACGACCAAAGAACCGAACGACGATCAAGTAGCCGTGTCGATCGCCTCCTTCAACCGAATGAGAGAATTGGACCGGCAGGTTAGTCCATCCTGATTTGCATGTTAGGAGGAGGAAACGTATGAGAAACCGAATCCAGCCATGGTTTGCCGTAGTGCTTGCGTTTATGGCCATTGGGTTGGCTACCAGCTTGTTCAGAGGCTCAACCCAATCGTGGCTTATCCCTCTGTCGCTCGTGGCTATCGTGTATTTTCTGTATAAGTTCCCGCCGTCCAGGTGGAAGAAGTCGCCCGGTCGCGGACATTCTCATGGCAAAGGTCCAAGACCGGACTTTCGTCGGACGAACGCCAAATCGGACAAACGCCGCGCATCTCCGTTCACCGTCATTGAAGGACGGAAGAACAAAGACGACGAACCGCCCCGGTATCACTAACAGAACCGCCTCCCTGCAGGAATCGCATTCCTGCAGGGAGGCGGTTTTTTCTCATCGCTTTGTAATGGACACTTTCAGTTTGCCAAGCTTGCGATCCCAGCTTCGGAAAAATGTCTCCCCTGCTTCATAACCGGAGAGATAAAGGTCCTTGCTCATCTGGGGCGAGACATTAAATTGGGTTGTGCCTACCCCGAGCGCAGGGATTTTGATCGTTCGTATGCGATTATGCTTCTCGATATAACGTTCATCGTGCGCGCTAAGCATCGTATCGAACATCGCTTGGAACATCGTGATCGGACCTGTAATGGAATGGGGATGCGCTTCAGAGCGTCCGACCATCTGGAAGCCAATGACGGGAATCGGTGTCCCTGCCATTACGTCGTCCTCGAACAGCCATAGAGGGAAGTTGCTTAGCAGCCCTCCGTCCACGACGTAGGAGAACTTGGATTTCACCGCGTGTTTCTTCCGTTCCTTCAACGGCTGCCGCAGAATAACGGGATCGAAGAAATAAGGAATGCTGGTGCTCATCCGTATCGCCCGCGCAACGGATAACTCCGAAGGCCGGATACCGTAATGGGAAATGTCCTGCGGCAATACGAGCAGTCTGCCGTTCGTAATATCGGAAGCGATTATCCGCAGCTTGTCGTTAGGCATATCCCCGAAGGTTCGTATTCCCTTCGCTTTCAATAGTTCCTCAATCCATTGCTCGAGCGCATCACCCGAGTATAACCCCTTGCGTAAGAGCAAACGGGCAGCCGGTCCTATGAACTTCATATTGAAGATCGGGTTACGCTTCAGGAGCGACTGAAAAGGCATCATCTCGATGATCTCTTTCATATCCGTGGCAGTGTATCCGGCAGCGAGCAGCGCGGCGACGATACTCCCCGATGAAGTGCCCGCCACACGATGAAAGACAACCCCGCACACCTCGGCCGCTCGCACTGCTCCTGTAAGCGAGATGCCCTTCACGCCTCCACCCTCGAATACTGCGTTCACGAACGTCGTCTGCAAGGGATATCGCCTCCGTCCAGCGGTTCGCTCGCATCCGCTCTCGCTTACATCCATATGCATCGCTTTAGAACGGTAATACAATTAATAAAGCCGCCCAGTCCCGGATTTCTCCTTGGGATAGGCGGCTTTCTGTTTCGCTCATCTTTGACATAAGCATTCCGTTGTTGATCAGTCATTGTCCATTTCGGTGCGGATTTTGCTTAATTCCTCGGCCCGGGAAGGATCCCGATTGAAAAACTCGACTAACGTTTCAATGCAGGTAATCGAATCCCAGCTAAGGTGATGCTCGATTCCTTCAACGTCTCCGTATATCTTATCTTCTTGAACTCCGATGATCTGCAAGAAAGTTTCCAGGAGATGATGGCGGTCTACGAGCCTCTTGCCCATTTTCTTGCCTTTGTTCGTAAGAACAAGACCTCGGTATTTTTCATAGATGAGATAATTATCCTTATCCAACTTCTGAATCATTTTCGTGACCGATGAAGGATGCACTTCCAGCCCCTCGGCGATATCGGAAACCCGGGCGTATCCCTTGTCTTCAATCAACCGAAAGATCCGTTCCAAATAATCTTCCATGCTTGGGGTTGGCAACGCAAATCCCCCTTTCCTTCAATATCATACACTGCGTTAAGGGGGCGGGGCAAGTCCCGAGATGTCGAAAAGAATCGCTGCGGCACACTTATCACATAATAGCCTTACAATCACGGAAAATCTTCTCGAAGGAGGCTCAGCACATGACTTCAACCATACTGGAGCCGCCGGTTAGATCATCGAAGGAAACCGCCCTGTTCGTCCCCGAGCTCGTGTATTTCGAGCCCGCGGCTCTCGATTACCCTAAAGGTCAGCGTATCCTCTCTTGGGTTAAGGAGCGTAACCTCCCTTATCAGATGACCACATCCCATAACCGGATTACGAATCTGCCTGGCGATACGGAGCTGGAGCAATATAAAACAGCTAAGAGAACGCTCGTCGTCGGCATCCGGAAAACATTAAAGTTCAATACGTCCAAGCCCTCCGCGGAATATGCAATGCCGCTTGCGACGGGTTGTATGGGTCATTGTCATTACTGTTACCTGCAAACTACTTTGGGCGCCAAGCCTTACATTCGCGTGTACGTCAATATGGACGATATCCTCAACGCGACTCGGCAATATATCGAGGAGCGGTCTCCCGAGATCACCAGGTTCGAAGCCGCCTGTACCTCCGACCCTATAGGATTGGAGCACCTGACCGGATCATTAGCCGACGCAATCACGTTCATGGCGGATCAGCCGTTCGGCCGTCTTCGCTTCGTGACGAAGTTTCATCACGTTGATTCGTTGCTCCCTCTTCGCCATAACGGGAATACGCGGATACGTTTCAGCGTCAATGCCGACTACGTTATCCGTAATTTCGAACCGGCGACTTCGCGATTCCACGAGAGGATTGAGGCCGCCGGCAAGATCGGACGGGCGGGGTATCCGCTTGGCTTCATTATTGCACCGATCATCTGGTTCGATGGCTGGCAAGAAGGTTACGGAGAACTAATATCGAAGCTGGCCGAGACTTTGCCGCCCGATGCGACTCAAGATCTGACCTTCGAGTTGATACAGCACAGGTTCACCAAAACGGCAAAGACGATTATCGAGAAAAGATATCCGAAATCCAAGCTGGAAATGGATGAGGCGAAGCGGAAAAAAAAGTGGGGTCGTTGGGGACAGCACAAATACGTCTACCCGGATGAGCAGGCGGAAGCGCTCCGCGAATTCATCACAGAGCGGATATTCGAGCATTTTCCACAAGCAAAACTAGAATATTTCACTTAGAACTTCAGCCACTCGGGAGTAATGCTTTGCAACCAGATCGTGATCGAGGTCATTCTATCCGTGAATAGCAGCAGACCCATCAAGATCATCATCGCTCCGCCGATTTTCATCAACATATTGGAGTATTTCAAGATCCATCTCGCCGTTCCAAGGAAGAATGCCAATACGAAGAACGGAACGGCGAATCCGAGCGAATAAGCCGTAGTCATTCCGACCCATGTACCTGGATGCGACGCGGCCAACGCTAGAATCGCGCCAAGAATCGGACCGACGCATGGCGACCAGCCTGCCGCGAAACCGATTCCGAATACGAAGGAGCCTAGGTAACCCGCGGGCTTCCATTTCATGTTGAGTTTGCGTTCCTTCATCAGGAGGTGCGGCTGAAAGATACCCATTAAGAAAAGTCCCATCAAGACGATGAAGATCGCGGAAATCTTCCGTATCGTATCCTGATAATCGCGGAACACGTCCGCGAACGCGTTCGAGCCGTATCCCAGGGCGAAGAAAACGGCCGAGAAACCCAGAATGAAGAAGAAAGTATGGCTCATGGTTTTGAAGCGCATGCTCCTGCTCGTATCCGTCTTGATTTGATTAACGGACACGCCTGTTATATATGATAGATAGGCCGGATATAAGGGCAAGCAGCATGGGGATATGAACGAAGCGAATCCCGCCGCGAACGCAATTCCGACGTTAACGTCGGCCATGGTAATTCCTCCTTCGGGCTATGCCCTCATTATGCGCGTTGTCATGACCGATACCGCCAAGATGCCGATTAACAAGAGCACGATCGTACCGCCGGGAGCTAGATTACCGATTCCAGCGATCCATAGACCTGCCAATACCGCGATTTCACCAATAATGACAACCAGCACGACGGCTTGCCTGAAGCTGCGGGACAGCGTAAGACTGCATGCCGCCGGAATGGTAAGCAGAGCGGATACGAGTAAAGCTCCTACGATCTTGATTGACGCGCTTATGACCAACGCGGTTAGGACGCTGAGCATGATATTGAAATATTTGACTGGCAGACCGCTAACTGAAGCGGCTTCCTCGTCGAAAGTCAGAAGGAAAAGCTCCTTCTTATGTATAAGCACCATAGACAGCACAATAATCGTTACTCCTGCAATGACCGCGAGATCCGTTTGATTGAGCGTATAAATGCTTCCGAACAAATAGGAGCTTACATCCATGTTGAAGCCTTTCCCCATCGTGAATAACAGAGAGGCGAGGGCGATTCCGCCGGACATGATAATGGCAATCGATAATTCCGCATAGGTCCGATAAGTACGACGAAGCAATTCGATGGCAAATGAGGCCAATATCGCGAATAAGAGTCCGACCGCTACCGGGTAAACGTTGACCAAGAAACCCAGAGCTACGCCTGCAATGCTTACATGGGCGAGCGTATCCCCGATCATGGCAAGCCGCCTCAATACGAGGAACAACCCCATCAGAGGGGCCGTCACCGCGATCAAGGCGCCGCCGATCAAGGCTCTTTGAAAAAATTCCGCGCTTAAAATATCCAAACCCAACTAACCTTCTCTCCGCAAGGAATGCAGTAAATCGGTCCCGTCGCAATCGTCCAGATCATGTGAATGACGAACATAGAACGAGAGCTTGCCCGATTTTTCTTTCGGCTCTTGCCCCAAATAAGAGCGCACCATATCCATGTCGTGCGACACCATAAGAAACGTGATGTTATGCCGCTGGTGCATGTGTTTGATCATGTGGAAGAAGCTTTGCTGAGTCTCGGTATCGATTCCCGATAAAGGCTCGTCCAGAATGAGCAGCTTCGGATTGTTGATGAGCGCCCTTGCCAGAAATACTCTCTGTTGCTGTCCGCCGGATAGAGCGCCGATCTTCTTATCGCCGAGATCTTGGATTTTCAGCGCGCCAAGCGCATCCTCGCAACGGCCGATATCTTCCTTGGATAGTCTGCGGAATAGCTTCTTGCGGCCGTACAAGCCCGACAATACGACTTCTCTGACCGTCGCGGGAAAGAGCGGGTTAAAATGGTTTCTTTGCGGAACGTATCCGATCTTGTTCCAATCCTTAAACTCGTCCGCCGGCTGGCCGAACAAGGAAATGGCTCCCTTCTGAGGACGGCTCAAGCCGACGATCATTCGCAGCAATGTCGTCTTTCCGGCTCCGTTGGACCCGATCAGGCCGACGAAATCCCGCTCCATTATTCTGAAGGAAACATCGGATAGAACCGATTGGGAGTCGAAGGAGTAGGATACTCCATCCAAGCGGACGATCTCCTGATGGCATCCAATTTGTTGTAGGGTCGAGTTGTTGTCCATGGAGGTCGCTCCTCTTCATTCGACTGCTAAGAGCCTTATTTATTCTATGTTAGATTACTGCAGTGCCTTCCGCAAGTTTTCCAAATTACGTTCGCTTAACGTCAAGTAGTTTTCCCCTGCTTTCTCCTGTTCCGGAGTCAAGCCTTCCAACGGATTGAGCACGAGCGTATCCACGTTGGCTTCGCTGGCAAGCGTTTTAGCCAATTGCTCGGATACGAGCTCCTCGAAGAAAATATAGGGAATTTTATGCTCCTTCACGAAATTTGCGATCTCAAGCAAATCTTGGGATCTTGGCTCGGCTTCCGGCGAAAGTCCCATAATCGCGATTTGATTCAAGCCGTAGTCGCGGCAAAGATATCCGAACGCTTGGTGGGAAACCACGATATCGCGTTTCTCGAACCCCGACAGCTCTTGGGTGAACTTGGCGTCAAGCTGTTTTAAGCGATTTTCCAAATCCAAGTATCGTTCCTCGTAACCGGCTTGATTGCCCGGATCTGCTTTCACGAAAGCATCGCGGATATTGGCAGCCATCACGAGCGCGGAACGCGGACTCACCCAAGTATGCGGATCGACGTCCAATTCGGAATGGCCTTGGGCTTCCTCTTCCTCGCCTTCGTGATCTTCCCCGTGCTCTTCCTCGTGTTCGGGATTTCCTTGGATGAGGGTAATTCCTTTGCTTGCTTCTATGGTCATTACTTTACTATCCGAGCCCAATCCATTCAGGAAGTCTTCGACCCATCCTTCCAGCCCGGCGCCATTGTATAGAAACAATTGCGCTTCGGAGACGGAATCCAAATCGCGGCTTTTGGGCGTCCACTCATGCGGTTCGACGCCCGCGGCTATGAGATTGACGACGGTCGCCTCATCCCCGCCGATTTCCTTGGCGAAATAGTAGAGCGGGTAGAAGCTCGTTACGACTTTAAGCTTTCCGTCCGTTTGGGCGGTATCGTCTTTCTTGCCGCAGCCGGCTCCTATCGCAAGAACCAACACGCTTAAACCTATTAAAATCAGTTTCGATATCTTCTTCATTATAAATCTCCTTAATCGTAAACATTTTTATTAACAAACCCGATTATATCCCCCTCTCTTTCCGCTGTCAACAGAAGGACCCGTCTCCTAAGATAAGGAGACGGGTTCAATTCGATCTATTTAACGAGTTTGTTTATTTCACGATTGCGCCGTTCGGCATGCCGTCCGGCACTGTAGCTAAAGTTAATTGGTCGCCTTGCGAAGCGGCTAGAACCATCCCCTGCGACAGTTCTCCGCGCAACTTCACCGGTTTCAAATTCGTGACGCAGATCACTTTACGGCCCACCAATTCCTCCGGCTTATAGAACTTGGCGATGCCGGATACGACTTGACGCACCTCGAAGCCAAGATCCAGCTGGAGCTTAAGCAATTTATCGGCCTTCGGAATCGGCTCGCAAGCAACAACCTGCGCAACGCGGAGCTCCACTTTCATAAACTCGTCGATGGAAATTTCCGGTGCTAATTCCGGCGGAGTTTCGGATGCGGCGGCGTTGTTATCCGATTCAGCGACGGAAGAGTCTGCCCTTTCCGAAGCTCCGGCTCCACCCGACATCATCCCGGAGATCCATGCGACTTCTTCGCCCAACTCCAGTCGAGGGAAGATCGGATCTCCCTTGCTGACCTTCGATCCGGCAAGCAGGTTCCCGAACTCGCCCAAGCTATCCCATGCCGTCAATTCACCCTCTACAACGCCTAATTGAGTCCAAATGCGCCCTGGCGTATGCGTGAGAAACGGTTGAATGAGGATGGATACCATTCGCAGGCTCTCGGCCAGATGACCCATTACGGAAGCCAATGCCGGCTTGTTCTCTCCCTCCTTGGCCAGCGCCCAGGGCTTCGTCTCGTCGATATACTTGTTCGTGCGTCCAACGAGCGCCCAGATCGCGCTTAACGCTACGGAAAACTCCATTTTCTCTAGAGCTTCTTCCACTTTGTCGATCGTCGCGAGAGCCATTTGCTCCAAATCGCGGTCAACCTCCGTGAGTCCCACCTGGAATGGAGGAAGCACGCCATCGAAGTATTTGTCGATCATCGCGATCGTGCGATTAAGTAAGTTGCCCAAGTCGTTGGCAAGATCGTAATTGATGCGCTCCACGAAATTCTCGGGAGTAAACGCTCCGTCCGCGCCGAAAGGCACTTCCCGCAGCAAGTAATAACGAACGGCATCAAGGCCGAAGTGTTCAATTAGCTTTACCGGATCAACGACGTTTCCTTTGGACTTGGACATCTTGCCGTCCTTCATCAGCAGCCAGCCGTGCGCGAACACCTTCTCCGGCAACGGCAGTCCAAGCGCCATCATCATGATCGGCCAATAGATCGTATGGAACCGGACGATCTCCTTGCTCATCAGATGGACGCTAGCCGGCCAATATTGTCGGAAGAGTTCATCCGAATCCGTGCCGTATCCGAGAGCGGTAATATAGTTGGAAAGAGCATCTATCCATACGTATATGACATGCTTCGGATCTCCCGGAACGGGAATTCCCCAATTGAAGGTCGTACGGGATACCGCTAGGTCCTCTAGACCCGGCTTGATGAAATTATTGATCATCTCGGTTTTGCGCGATTCAGGCTGGATGAAGTCGGGATGTTCTTCGTAGTAAGCTAGCAGCCTATCGGCATACTTGCTCATCCGGAAGAAATACGATTCCTCCTTAACCCATTCGACGGGATGGCCGCTGTCCGGACTTTTGCCTCCGACGACCTCGCCCTTGTCGTTTCGCACGATATCCGTCAGCTGCGTCTCCGTATAGAAGGTCTCGTCCGAGATGCTGTACCAGCCCGCGTATTCTCCCTTATAGATGTCGCCTTGTTCCAGCAGCTTCGCGAAGATGTCTTGCACGACTTTCGTGTGCCGAGGCTCGGTCGTCCGGATGAAATCATCGTTCGTGATCTCCAGCTTGCTCCACAAATCCTTGATTCCCACCACGATGTCGTCCACGAACTGCTGCGGCGTTTTGCCGGCTTCCTGGGCTTTGCGTTCGATCTTCTGCCCATGTTCGTCCGTTCCCGTCAAGTATCGCACATGGTAGCCTCGAAGTCGCTTGTACCGCGCCATGGAATCCCCTGAAACGGTAGTGTATGCGTGCCCGATATGAAGCTTATCGCTCGGGTAGTAGATCGGCGTCGTGATGTAAAATGATTTGTTCTCTTCAGTCATCGATTCCAGCTCCTTAGTGGATTTAAAGACAAAAAACTCCCGTCCGTATGGGACGAGAGTTGTTACTCACGCGGTACCACCCAATTTTCCATCGCATAAGGGCAAGCGAAGGCTCATTAAGAATCATCCCTAACGCCGGACGCGCGTCATCCCCTTACAGTCGCTTGCCGTGCGGCTTGCGTCTTGCTCGAAGACGATTCCTCCGGGACCATTTTCCAAAGCTGCCCTATGCCGGTTTCCAGCTCCCCCGGCTCTCTGCGATAGGCGCGCGTCTTCGTACTTATCCCTTCAATGGAAATGCTTGATATGTGTTATTTGCCAAAATATAACCGACTTGCTTCACCTATGTCAAGCTAGAACGAATAAGCACGTTATTTCTTCGCTTTCAAAGGAGGAACCGGATCATAACCGCCCTTGTGAAAAGGATGGCATTTGCTTATTCGCCTGACCGCCAGGTAGGAGCCCTTCACCGCTCCGTGAACCTCGATCGCCTCCAGCGCGTATGCCGAACAGGTCGGCAGGAACCGGCAGGAAGGAGGTGTTAAGGGCGAAATGAATGCTCGGTAGAACCGGATCGGCCCTTGCAGGCTTCGGCGCACGATCTTCATCCTACTCTCCCTGCGCAGCTGCCGGGATCGCCGATGTATCCTTGCATTCGCCGCAATAGCCGAACACTTCGAATTTATGCTTCACGACCTCGAAGTCGCCCGGAACGTCCGTCTCGGACATGGGGCAGAAGCGGATGGGCAACGTTTTCTGGCACTGCAGGCAAATCATATGGTGATGGTGATGAAGCTCCTCGCAGCTAAGCTTGAACTTCACGCCATCCTCGAACATGATTTGTTCTACTACGTCCATATCGAGCAGCAATCGAAGATTGCGGTATACCGTGTCGAAGCTTAGCCCGGGATAACTGCGTTGCATATGTTCATAGACTTCCTTCGGAGTCAGATAGCCGGCTTCGCCGTCGAACAAATTGACCATCGTCCTCCGCTGTTCCGTGATCCGCAGCCCTTTTCGCGACATTCGCTGCATAATCTCTTCAGTCGTTCTCATCGGATTGCCTCCCGTATCGGAGTTTATCCTTTAACTATGCAGGAAATGAGAGATTACGTCAAACCGCGTTCCGCAGGTGGGCGAGCCCTATAGGCTTTAGAACAGTTCGGATAGTCGCTTGCGTAGTATACTGTACGATAACCCCTGAAAGGAGCATGAGAATATGTCCGATTGTCCTAAATGCACTGGCAAGGCGGTCTACGATCCTCCGAAAACGGTATACGAAGATTATTACCACCCTCAGAAGGTCGACGTCATTCATCAGATTGAAGTCATTAGACGACATCATTGCGTTCCGGTGTACCATCATGTCACGACCGTTTCCGTTAAAGACGTATATTGCGGCGACTTCGAAGGAAACAACCGAGGCCTTCACACGGCAAGCGCGGGAAGTAAGCGGAGATAACAGGCTTCGGTTAAAAGACATTAGGGCGATTAAACGGCCCGACAACAAAAAGGCTATCTTACCGGTCCGACAGACCGGCCAGGATAGCCTTTCTCCGTGCAACGCTCCGATTCCACGAGCTAGGAAAACCAAGTGTTGATCACGATAACCAGCGCGATCAACGATAACGCGGACAATCCCAAAAACATGAAGCCTTGCCGCTTCTTTAGTTGGAAGAATCGCAAAACTCCCAAGCTCAAAAAAGAGCCGATCAGCATGATGAAGATAACTCCCGTGACGAACAAACCCGCCGATACTTCCGATACGTCTACTAAATCCACTACATAAGCCCCCCCTAAAAGCCTTACCCATGTTCTATGCCGACTCGTTGATTCCTCTAGCATTATACCGATTTACGAGCGGATAAACAATTCGTATTCCGACTTTTCCGGGGGTCTTCGCTTGAAACGGACGACAAGCAAACCGTCTTTCTTCATCGCAGCCTGGCCTGTGCGGGCATATACCAAGCAAGGGAACCGTATCGTGCGTTTCTTATCGCCGGGAAGACCGGTAAGCTTAAGACGATCGGAAGTCGCGAACAGCTGCAAACGGCGAATATCGATCTCTGAGCCGAGCCGTATGGTCACGCTGACGGATTTCGCCTCTTGCTTGGTCTCCATTTGGACGAGATTGTAGGACTGAACGCTCGCGACGGACTTTGAATTTTGCATCATTTTTTTAACATACTGGTTCAGCCAGTCGGAATCTCCCGCCCGATCCCAATTTTCCGCCAGCTTCCATGGGATTTCTTTGCCCAGCAGCTTCTGAATATCCTTCCAATCCGGAAGCGGCCCGCTATCGAAAAAGTTGCCCACCGCCCTATCCCTCCAATGGCACATTGGCAACGCAAGCGGATACGCATGCATCACCGCTCAGACTCTCGTTATCAACATATGTCTAGGTTATAACGTCTGTGCGCTCAGCCTCCTAACAAACATACGAAGAACCTCTAGGCGTTCGCCTTCATACACTGTTCCATGACCCTAAAGCGAAGGAGTCGTCATGCCCATGCCATGCATTATCGGCAATGTCAAAATCCTTAGCGTTGGCGGCAGCGGCGTCGTTCAGTTCGGGGATAGCCTACAAAACTCGCCATCGAGCATTACCAAAACATATGCCGGCTCAGGTTCTTTCTTGACAGGAGATCTAGCGAGAAGCAACAACGCCATCAGCGCGACGAATACCAATGACCCGGATGTTCAAGACGCATCGGAAAATGACCCCGGGAACTCGGGGGTAATCGCATGAACTGGAACATTCATCAAACGATAACCATCGGACAGCTTCGGATTGACGGCGTGACCAACTCCTCCGTTCTGCAAATCGGAAGCGCCGGCAGCATTCAGGCCTTGTCGCAAATGTATAATACGGGGGGCTTCACGGAACCCGCTCCCGAGCTCACCGAGCTCGGGGCGGCTACTTCGCCCTTAGCTCTCGTTCCCCTGCCGAGTCCAACGTGAGAGAAGGTATACAGATGCAGCGACCTTATATATGGAACGGCTCTTATCAGACTCCGAATTCGATGCCTACAGCTCAGAATTGGCAGGAATGGATACAACGACTCTATCAATCCGAGCAAAAGCTGCAGCAAATGTCGGAGCAGCTTGCGAATGTGCAGAAACAGCTAGATGACATTAAGAACAAACCCCCTCTTCATATCGAGTATCATTTTGACCAATTAAAGGTAAACCGTTTGGAAGGCACGCTGAACGTCGGACTATCTCCGCAAGGCATCCCGGGAATCGAATCTTTCGAGGCTCCCGATCCCGCCTGCTGGAAAGTGAACTCCGATCCGCCAGATGAGACCGACTCACTCATTCGCAGCTTGCAGAATGAAATGTCCGATTATATGAATGAGGATTCCGCCACGCTTCTAATACAGATGGAACGGCAGTTCAAAGTTGCGTTAGAGGATGATCATCGCGCAAGAGTGATTGAAGACGTGAGGAAGCAGTTAAACGAAAGAGTGCATTACTACGCCAAGTCGGCTCCTTATCCTGCCAAAGGCTCCGAGGAAGAACGTCGTCAATGGTACGAGTCGATCAAGGAGAAAACCCAAAAGGATATACAAGGCGCTTTCTCCGCTTATTTAAGCAAGCAACGCCAAGTCCAGAAAGGCGGTCAAGCGACATAATGGCAACTCCATTAAATATAAACGTAACCAACGGACCGGTATGCGTAGGTTCTATCAGTCTCATCGGGGTATCCAGCGCTTCAGCCCTGCTTGTAGGCGACACGGAATCCATAACGCTTTACTCCTACTTCGATACGCCTCCCGAATCCGTTATTGTCGGTGTTTCCATGGCACCGCTCCCGCCTCTAGAAGAAGAGGAGCAACCCGAAGAAGAACAGCAGCAAGGAGCACTTATCTGATGAGCATACAAGGAAGAAATTCTACGTTGGATTCTCTCTTCGTTAATACCGTCGGTTCGTCCGGGATTGTACAACTCGGAGACGGCGATGAAACTATCCTCTTCAACAAAGCGATAGCGGTGCAAAGAGCGATTCCCAACTACGTAGAAGACGAGTTCCGGTTTGCCTCTTATCCTTTATTCTTCCTTCCCAAGAAATGGCTGCAGCCTTGCGTGGACGTTGATTTTCAAAGCGTCTCCCCTTTACCGAATATCCATGTCGGTTTAGTTAGAACTCTCGGCGTTTCTGCTTCCTCCCTCCTGCGCATAGGCTTGAGCGGACCCATAAAGGCGGAATCTAGGATAAAGCACATCCGTCATTTCAATGACCGGGGCATTCGCTGAAAAAAGGGGAATATCCGTCTACCCGGTACAAACGTACAGGATTCCAAATGTCCCCCGCCATATGCTGACATTGTGATTCGCCATCACACACAAACGAATACGGGAGGTTTTCAAAAATGGGTTATCCGGTTGCAAATGTTGCGGCAGGCTGCGGATGCGGTCATACTCACGGTGGAGGGTACATGGGTACGGCAGCTTTCGCTTTGGTACTCTTCATTCTATTGGTCATCATCCTTCGGGCTGGCTACTAATCGCTAATTAGCTCATCGCTAGGCAAAAAGCACGTCCCCGTCCAGCCGACGGGGACGTGCTTTTGTCTGGAGCTAATCTTATCCGGAGGAGCCTGGAGTGATCTGGCCAAGCTTAAGCGCCAGATGAAGCTGGAGGCGGTCTTCCGGATCGTCCAGTGAAACTCCTAGGATGGATTGGACTTTCTCTAGCCGATAGACGATCGTATTGTAATGCGCGTATAATCTCTCGGAAGTCAGCTTGATGTTGCCGTTGCAACGGAAAAACATCTCCAATGTCTCGACCAGACGTCCGCCGCCCTTGCGGTCTGCTTGCAGCAGCGGTGCGGAGAAGCGATTGAGAAACTGCTCCCTTTCTTCTCCGGAAGGGATCAAATAGAGCAAGGAGTAGACGCCCAGACGATCATAGGATACGATCTCGCCGGGAAGCCTGCACACCTCCGCCACCTGACGCGCCCGCTTCGCTTGGGCCCAGCTTCCTTGCAACCCATCCGAACGTTCGACGATCCGGCCCGAGAACAGCTTCAATTCCCGTTCTCCGAGCAGCGAGCGAAGCTCGGACAGCAACCTGCCAATCAATTGGGAGCATGCTTCCTCGCGGTCTGCTCCCGCTTGCGAGAGATGTCCGATCGGAAGCACAAGCGCCAGATCGTCTCCGATGGGCGCCGCAAGCAACCCATCGACGGAACGAAGTCTTTCGGAACGAAGCCGTCTCGCGATTTCCCGCAACTTCTCGGATGGTTCGGGTGTCTGCCAGCCTACTAAGAGCGCGCACATCGGAGTCCCCTCCGGAATCGCGCATCCGCAAACATCGGCCCTTAGTTTCCAATCCGCTTCCGATACGATCTTGCCCGAAAGCCAATCCTGGAGGAATTGATCCAGATATTTTCCCTCGACCTCGCGAACGGCTTCGACGTTGGCCAGTTCCAATCCCGCTAACGACGATAGACGATCGACGCTTAGCACGTCGATCGGCAGAATATCCCGATTACGCTCGACCAATACCAAGCAGGCCTGTTTCATTCGCCTCGTCGGAATCTGACTCGCGTAAACTCGGTACGAATTCTGCAGCAGCATGAATCCGTTGCTAGACCCGCGCCCCACCTGCCGGAACGTGAGCGATTGCAGGAGCGGCCACACCTCCGTAGGCTCCGCGCTCCGAAGGCTCTTGGACAGCCAGGGCTTGTCGTTCTCCCGCACGACCGCTACCGGATTGTCCAACATATCCTCCATAGCGTCCAAGAACGAATAAAGACCGCTTCCTTCCAGAAGCAGGCGGGTCATGCTCTGTATGCGGTTTTGCAGGTCTGCAAGCTGAGACGTCTCCTGCGCCAATACGCGTTCCATGACGATTCTGACCAAGTCCGAGAACACGATGTCGCTCGGCAGCTCCAACAGCGGCAAACCATGCTTCTCCGCTTCCGCCACGACCTCCGGCGGCAGCTCGTCGGAGTAACGCTTTTTCATGATCCCGAAGGCGGCAACCCCTCGCTTGGCAAGTTCCGGCACTAATTGCTGCAACCGCTCGGGTTCGTCACGGAAAGGATATCCCGTTGTCATCAGGAACTCTCCCGGCCTGACCCAAGAGATCACGTCGGGAACCTCCATGACGTTTACTCGCTTAATGGCCTTTTGAACGCCTTTGTTACCCGCAAGCAATCTAGCTTCCTTCAGCAATGGGATGTTGAGTAGTTCCTTTACTGTAAATTCGGCTTCCTTCGATTGGCTTCCGGGAAGCATTTCTTTGCGCGGCATCATGGCCATTGAGGCTACCTCCTTCAACAACTGTATCCCGAAGATGAGTTGTGGGTTTGAATTTTCGAGTTAGATATTATGACGTAATTTGGTTGAATGAATGTTTTGGTATTCTTTATGTAATATTCTATTACATAACTGGGCAATTGTCTTTAGAAATTATCACTAGTAATGAAGAAGATATGATGGTGTTTAGTCATAAACGGGATGAGCATTGGATATTTGAAGTTAACTTAACTAACATAAGTAGAGTAGAAAACTGAAATTTCTTTGGAGGGCGAAAGCCCTCCATTTACTTTTCCAGCTCCCCCTTCATCAAACCGGACGTGAGGTTTTCCCTCATCCGGCTTTCCGATGTTCTTCTTCCTTCAG
>NZ_SOMN01000042.1 GCF_004564235.1 Cohnella luojiensis | reverse complement strand
TGAAAATGAACTCGATTATCGTGCTTGCTGTTGCCGTATTGCTCATGATCGGACTCGATCTCTTCATCAATCGCACCAAATGGGGCGTAGCTATGCGCGCCGTTGCGCAGGACCGCGAAACGGCTTCACTGATGTCCATCAATGTGAGCAAAGTCATTGCGTTGACGTTCTTTATCGGATCCGCATTGGGCGGCGGTACGGGCGTATTATTCGCCCAACAGTACGGTACGATTGATCCTTATATCGGTTTTATTTTAGGCTTGAAAGCTTTTACCGCGGCCGTGCTTGGAGGAATCGGCAACGTTCGCGGAGCGATGTTCGGAGGACTTTTTATCGGCGTGTTGGAAATGTTCTCCGCTGCGAATCTCGGGATCATTACGGGAGGCAATTTCGGCGGGGAGTATAAAGACGTGGTCGCATTCGTTATCTTAATTACGATCCTGATTTTCAAACCGGAAGGGTTGTTCGGCAGAGCCGTCAAAGAGAAAGTGTAGGTGATCTTCATGGATAAATGGAAAACGATGCTCAAGAATCTGCCAACCCAGGCATCGATCTATACGCTTTTTGTCGTTGTTACTGCATTGAGCGTCTACTTTTTGGATAAGTCCGTTGTTGCGTTTTTGCTCCTGCTTGGTTCGTTGCTCCTCCTATACTTTACTTCGTTTAAGAACTCCGTGAAATGGGTAGTTGGCGGCATTCTATTACTAATCGTTATCCCGTTTGCCACTTCGGGAGGACTTGCCCACGAATCCTACATGGAAGTCGCTACGCAGTGCGGCATCTATATCGCGATGGCGCTCGGACTGAACATCGTGGTCGGGTTCGCTGGTCTGCTTGATTTGGGGTTTGTCGCTTTCTTCGCGATCGGGGCATACACGTATGCCATTTTTGCCACTCCCCAAGCGAACAACTTTATTTCAGGCCAATTATTCCCGCTCTCCGGGTCGTCGTTCTGGGTGTTTATCCTGATTGGCGGATTTATTGCCGCCTTGTTCGGCGTGCTGCTCGGTCTGCCGGTGCTTCGGGTCAAAGGAGATTACTTGGCGATTGTTACGCTCGGGTTCGGCGAAATCATTCGAATCATCTTTAACAACATGGAAAAACCGATTAATATTACGAACGGGGCAATGGGACTTTCATCGATTCAACCCCCGAATCTGTTCGGTTTAAAATTTACGTTTCCGCATCAATTTTATTTTATCGTCGTCGTGATTCTGGTACTCGTCATTTTTACCGTAAGAAGATTGGAGCATTCCAAGATGGGGCGTTCGTGGAAAGCGATTAGGGAAAACGAAATCGCGGCCCAATCGATGGGTATTCCTTTAATCCGCACCAAATTGACTGCCTTCGCCGTAGGCGCATCTTTTTCCGGGATGATGGGCGTCGTATTTGCAGCTAAACAAACGTTTATCGATCCAACCAGCTTTACGCTTCTCGAGTCGATAACGATTCTGGTCATGGTCATTTTGGGCGGAATGGGAAGCGTTCCCGGGGTCATTCTTGGTGCCGCTCTGGTTACGATACTCAACCTGCAGGTGTTGACGGAGCTGACGAATTGGCTGAACCAATTGACGATGAATGGCACGATTAGTATTCCCAATGCGTTATCGCCGTCGAAAATGCAGAGGTTCATTTTTGGCGCGATTTTGGTGTCCATCGCGATTTTCAGGCCGAACGGATTAATCGTCGCCAAAAATCGCAAAGTGGATGCCGAGCTTCTTAAAGCGGAACGTACTCTAGCTGCCATTCCCGTTCAGCAATCGACCGGGCAAAGCGGGGGTGTTGCCAAATGACGATTCTCAGAGTGACGAATTTGGTCAAACGTTTTGGCGGTTTGGTTTGTGTAGACGGTATCGACTTGTCGTTTCCGGAAGGTAAAATATCCGCGGTTATCGGTCCGAACGGTGCCGGCAAAACAACCTTTTTCAATCTGATTACCGGTATCTATTCGCCGGATGAAGGTAGAATCGAACTAGACGGCAAATCGATCTTGAATTTGAAACCTCACCAGATCACGGAAAGGGGCATCGCGCGTACGTTTCAGAATATCCGGCTGTTCGGCAGCATGACCGTTCTGGAGAACGTCATGGTCGGATTGCATATTCATTTGAAAGCGGGATTGTTCGGAACGCTGCTCCGTCTGCCTAGCAACCGGGCGGAAGAAAATAGATCGCAAGAAGAGGCATACCGGTTGCTCGAATATGTCGGGTTGGAGTCCTTGCTTAACGAGCAGGCGAACAGCCTTCCATACGGTGCTCAAAGACGTCTGGAAATTGCCAGAGCGCTAGCAACCAAGCCGAAAGTGCTGCTGCTGGATGAGCCCGCGGCGGGAATGAATCCGCGCGAAACGGTGGAGTTGATCGGCCTGATCAAGCGAATTCGGCAAGAGCTTGGCATCACGATTATATTGATCGAACATGATATGAGATTGGTTATGGAATTGTCCGATCATATTCTGGTGCTCGATTACGGCACGAAGATCGCGGAGGGCGTTCCGGAAGAAATACGGAGCAACCCTAGGGTAATAGAAGCTTATTTAGGCAAAAGTGCAGCGCAATAAGGAGTGATAACATGAGCTTGCTTCAGCTTCAAAAGGTACATGCTTATTATGGCGCGATTGAAGCATTGAAAGGAATCTCGCTGACGGTGAACGAAGGGGAGATCGTAACGCTCATCGGATCGAACGGAGCCGGCAAGTCCACAACGCTCAAGTCGATTTGCGGTCAGGTGAAAACCCAAGGAGCGATCGTATTCAACGGAAAGGAAATTAGTTCCCAACCTCCTCATCAGACGGCTTCGGAAGGTATAGCGCATGTGCCGGAAGGCAGACGTATTTTCTCGCGGCTAACCGTTAAGGAAAATCTGGAGATGGGAGCGTTCTCGGTCAAAGATAAGAAGCTAATTAAAGAGAGAACGGAACGGGCATTCGCCTATTTCCCTCGCTTGAAAGAACGTTTTGGCCAATTGGGAGGAACGATGAGCGGCGGAGAGCAGCAGATGCTCGCCATCGCCCGAGCGCTGATGATGCAGCCTAGAATATTGCTTCTGGACGAACCGTCGATGGGATTGGCCCCAATCATCGTCGAACAAATTTTCGATATCATTCAGGAGTTGAACCGCGAAGGGATGACCATTTTGCTAGTGGAGCAAAATGCCTTTCAGGCGCTTCAGATCGCCCACCGAGGTTATGTGATTCAAACCGGCGAAATCATCATGGAGGGCGAGGCCAAATCATTACTCTCCGACGATCAGGTCAAGGAGGCCTATTTGGCATAATGCGTCCGATTCTGTATGGCATCTTGGCTTCATTCTTCTTTTCATCTACCTTTGTATTGAATCAGGCGATGAAATTGTCCGACGGAAATTGGATGTACACCGCTTCGTTGCGGTTCCTGTTTATGATTCCGTTCTTGCTCGCTATTGTCGCGTTCAGGGGGAATCTGAAACCGTTACTGTCGCATATGAAAAAGCGATTTTTGACCTGGTTCGGATGGAGCTTCGTTGGATTCGGCGTAATGTACGCTCCCGTATGTTTTGCGGCAGAATACGAACCGGGATGGCTGATAGCGGGAACATGGCAAATTACGATCGTTGCAGGTTCTTTGCTCGCCCCCTTGTTTTACAAAGTTGCATCAACGCCAAACGGTCCTGTTCGAATAAGGGATAGCATTCACTGGAAAGGCTTGGGTATGTCCCTCATTATCCTGTTCGGCGTGGGGGTCATGCAACTGAGTCAAGCCGGGCATCTCTCCGCAACAGATTTGCTGTTCGGCGTGGTGCCCGTTACTATTGCCGCATTTGCTTATCCGCTCGGCAATCGGAAGATGATGGAGGTATGCGAGGGAAAGCTGGACGCCTATCAGCGGGTACTAGGAATGACGTTGGCGAGCCTTCCGCTGTGGATCTGCATGTCGATCTATGCATTTGTTCAGGATGGACTGCCGAGCGCAGGTCAAACCGGACAGTCAGTGCTTGTCGCCGTCAGTTCCGGTGTGATTGCGACCGTTCTCTTCTTCAAGGCAACGGATATGGCCAAGGGATCCACGCAGAAATTAGGCGCCGTAGAAGCGACGCAATCGGGAGAAGTCGTCTTCGCTGCGGCCGGTGAATTGCTGCTTCTTCCCGTCCCCATTCCACCGGCGCTGTCCTGGATCGGGATGTCCTTGATCATTGGCGGAATGACCCTTCATAGCTTATTTTCGAGACGTATTCCTAACTCCCGTAAAATCAGGATCGAAAGTATAGCCAAATAAATCACGATTGCTTAATCCATAATTTTGAAAAGTCGATCCATCCAAAAGAATCGAGAGATACTCCGGAATGGCAGGTCTGATTCTTTCCCGTTCGGCCGTCATCCGGTTAACGGGCGCAAGAGTTATGGCAGCGACAAGCGTTAACACCGCTTGAAGTAACGTTATGATTCACACAAAAATAATTCGGGAGGGCTTATAACGATGCAAATCAAGCTGCTTGGACGCAGCGGGCTTGCCGTGTCGGAGCTTTGTCTGGGTACGATGAGTTTTGGAAACACAACCAATGAGAGCGATTCGATTCGGATGATCCATCAGTTTATGGAGCAGGGCGGCAATTTTCTGGATACGGCGAATGTTTATGTATCCGGCCGTTCGGAGGAGATTGTAGGAAAAGCGATCAAGGGCATTCGCTCAGAGGTTGTCCTGGCCACGAAGGTTCGGATGAATACGGCCGACCATCCCAATGGGGCAGGCGTGTCGCGCAAGCATATTATGCAAAGCGTCGAAGAGAGCCTGAGGCGTCTGCAAACGGACTATATCGATTTGTATCAAGTCCATGTGTGGGATCATCTGACTCCTATTGAAGAGACGCTTCGCGCTCTGGATGATCTGGTTACTTCGGGTAAAGTCCGTTATATCGGATGTTCCAATTTTTTTGCCTGGCAGCTGATGAAATCCCTTGCCTGCAGCGATGCCAACCGCTATGTCCGGTTTATTTCCATTCAACCGCAATATAGTCTAGTAAGCCGCGAAATGGATCGGGAAATGATGTCGTTGTGCTTGGAAGAGAATGTAGGGGTCATCCCTTGGGCTCCGCTTGGAGGCGGGTTTCTTACAGGTCGATATAGCAGGGAAGAGCCGACATCGGGGCGATTATCATCAAAGGTCGGCGAGAGCTCGTGGAGCTTGCGCGGAACGGAACGCAATTTTGCCATACTGGATGCCGTTCAAGCAGCCGCGCGGGAACTGGACAAGACACCGGCACAAATCGCTCTAGCCTGGCTGCTGCAAAGAAAAGGAATCACTTCACCGATTTTTGGAGCCAGCAATCTTGAACAGTTTGCCGATAATATGGGTGCTATAGGGTGGACGATGCCAAGCGAAATATGGAATCGGCTTGATGAAATCAGCGCGCTGCCTTCCGAATATCCGAATCGTTTCATCGCCAAATTTGCTCGGTCTTATTAATAAAAGTAGGGCTAGGATTGAGGAGGAGCTTGCTTATACGGCTGCTCCTCTTTTTTATGATCTCGATGGCCATTATAGAAGAATAGTACCGATTAATCCGCTCAATACACCAACAACGACCACTGAAAGTGCAACAAACAAAATGACTCTTCTAGGAAATGATCGGGATACCATAATCAGAGAAGGCAAACTGACGGCAGGCAACGTTAACAGCAATGCCGCAACGGGTCCAGTGCCTACTCCTAAAGCCAAGAACGATGCAATAATCGGGATTTCAGCAGCTGTTGGAATAACAAAAAGCATACCGAACAAGGCAAATATCAATATAGCCAAGACGCCGTTCAAAGAAACAGGAAACATCCATCCCTGAAATGCACCTAGCACTAGCACGGTGATGATATAGGCTGGTATCACCTGCAGAAGTAATGTTCCCAGGCTCTTCATCCACCGGAAGAAGAAGGAACCCTTATCGCTCGTTGCTTGAATTGTTGTTTCCGTGACAGGGTTCACCGGGATTTGTTTACGATCTGTTATCCTATTAGCCAAGTAACTTACCCCAAAGGTAAGAAGAACGCCAAACAATACTCTAATCAGCGTAAATTTCCATGATAACACGAAGGTCATAAAGATGAGAGTGGCCGGATTAAGAACCGGATTGCCAATCCAGAAAGCCAGGCTTGCCCCTACCGATACGTTTCTTTTCCGAAGGCTGGCTGCAATTGGAGCCGCGCAACAGGAACACATCATACCCGGGATTGAAGCAACGCCTCCATATAATGTGCTTCTAAACGTCGCTTTTCCTAGCACTCGTTGGAGCCATTGAGAAGGTAAGAGTACCTGCACTAAGGAACCAAGTAAGATTCCTAGCACGGCAGCTTTCCAAATGGATTTGAAATAAACTCCGGCATATTCCCAAGCCGCAGCCAAAGAGGGATTATCAATCGATCCCGAAAGTAAGGAAGATCCGATAGAATGCTTCTCGATTGCGAGAATCGCTTTATGGTAATAAGGCCACCATTTTACATAGGATAAACCGGCTATAGTAATCATCACGAAAGCAATGATCAATATCGCGGTTCTTAAGTGATTGGAGTTGTTCATTCTAATGCTGTTTGCTTGAGACATAGATGTTCTCCTTCTTAATGAAATCAATCATAAGGATTATACAAGAAAAGCCGATTAAGTTGTTTTTTATTTAAGAATTTAAGATCTTTTAATTTTGCAATGAACAATATATGGTATCGTTGAAATAATTGCTTAACAGAGGGGGATAGTTGAAAATGATAAACGATTGGATAGAAGCATTACTTGATCGTACATCCCTAACGGGATATTACGTGCTCATCGCTACTTTCCCCCTTGCGATAGTACAGGGCATTCTTGGTATTTTTCCTTTTTCCATCCTCATCGTGCTTAACATTTCCGCGATGGGATTGGTGGACGGACTCCTCACGAGCTGGATTTCCAGCATTGTTGCCGCAAACATCGTATTTTATTGTTGTCGATCCTTTTTCTCCGATTGGTTTAACCGAAAGATTAATAGAAAAGAAGATGGGCGTTACGAGAAATGGCAGAAATATTTTGAAACATACGGAATATGGACGCTTATCTTGTTGCGTACGTTGCCGATTATCCCGAATAACGTCATTTCTCTAATGGCTTCAGTGTCCAGTATTAGAATGCTTCCTTATTTTTTCTCATCGGTCATAGGCAACTTGTCGCAAATTTGGTTATACGGGATCATCAGCTCATCCATTTTAATGCCTAATCAGGATAGTAAATTATTAATCGGTTCGTACATTGCATTCTGCATCTTGTTAATCTTAATATTCGTTACTAGTCAGTACCTGCAAAGAAGAAAAGGGGATGACAAAGAAAACCATGTAGCTCTATAGGTTCTAATCCTTTACTCTTGCTCGAGAATGGATGCTTCGCGGTCGCGAATCATCCTTCTAAGTCCATTGGCGATGTCCCGGGTGATTTCGCCGAACTCGTATTGCCTTTGAACCTCGTCCCGCTCCGCTTGGATAGCAATCCAGTGCAAGTCCCGTTTGATCTCTTCATTTCCTTCATTAAAACCTTCCGCCATCGGATAAGGCTTCGACAATCTTTCTTTAATCTGTTGGTAGTGGTTAAGAATATCCATGGCTTCGTTCTTAGTAGATCCCGTACACAGCTTCTCATAGTCTTCGATTACCGCGGAACATGTACGATACTTGATCTTTCTAAGCGCTTCCCGGTCGGTTGGAGACAACTTGTACGAAAGATTCTCGTTCCTCTTGAACATCATTTCCTTGAGCGATCTTGTTGCGGACTTCAGAATGACGAACCAGAGATGCGACGACTTCGACAGGGCGAGCTCAAGCTGCTCCAATCCTCTTAAGAAGATATCGGCGTGTTTCTTGCTGATTATGCCGTGGGCGAGCAAGTTGCGCGTCTCTTCGCACTCAATGGCTAGAGCTCCGAAGCGCAATCTTGCTTCTTCCTTAGGAAGGAGCCGATAACCCTGACTTGACGATCCGGGACGGAACTCTCGAATCCATCGGCTATAATCCGTAAGCACGGCGGCCGATTCCGCTTCATTCGTTTCGTTCTTCGCCTGTTGAACCGCATGTATGGCTGCTTTCATCATCTTGAACTGCCCCTTGCGCTCCATCTGCTCGCGCTCGGCTTCATGGTTTCCTCCTTCTTTCTTGGCTAATAACGGGAGCACGATACTCGCGGATAGCAACGAAAGCAGAATGATCACCGCGGCAAGGAAAATGACCAAGCTTCGCGCCGGAAAAGGATCCCCGCTTTCGATGAACAGCGGTATGGAGAAAGCGCCAGCCAGCGTAATAGCTCCCCTAACGCCGGATATCGAAGTCATGGCAAGAATCTTAAAGGAAAACTTCTCCGCGTTTTTAGAGCCTCCGAATACTTTGCCTCCTCTTGAGAAAGCCAAGGTCCAAAGAAACCTCAGCACGATCAGCATGACGAAAATGATCAACGCGTAACCCAATACCTCGTAATTATTAAAATCGGGACTCGAGAATATCGTACTGAATACATCGGGGATTTGCAGGCCAAGAATGACGAATACGAGCCCGTTCAACAAAAAGAGAATAACCGACCAAGTATTGTCCGACAACTCGTTCGTCCGTGGTCTTACTTTATTGGACCGATCCCGTTCAACCGCATGCATGACGCCTCCGGCAACCCCGGCCAATATCCCCGACAAGCCTAATTCCTCGGCGGTCAAATATAAGGCGAACGGGGTTAAAAGATGGATGAGCATATGCATCGTCTCGTCTTCCAAACCGGATCGGCGCAACAAGTAGCGTATTCCGGTTATTAGCGAAGCCAAGATCGTCCCGACCGTTAAGCCTCCGATCGCGATGACGATAAAGCTTACGCTAGCCTTAGGCAACGAAAAAACGCCGGTTACGGCGGCAGCGGTCGCGAACTTAAAGGCGACAAGGCCCGACGCGTCATTCATCAAGGCTTCTCCTTCGAGCAGATGCATCAGGCTCTTGGGCAGATGAATTCGTCCCGCCAGCGCGTTAACGGCAACCGCATCAGTCGGCGAGAGAATGGCGGCTAGTCCGAATGCGACGGGTAAAGGAATGGATGGGATCATCCAATGGATGGCATACCCAATGAAGAAAACCGTGGCAAATACAAGTCCGACGGCCAGAAGGAGAATTGGAGCGCGGAGACGCTAGAGCTCGCTGCGGGGCGTATGTTTGCCATCGTTATAAAGAAGCGGTGCGATAAATAACAGAAAGAAAAGCTCCGGCTCCAGCGGCAAATGAACGCCGGACGGAAGAAAGGTTATGGCACTGCCCAGCGCGATCTGAATCAGGGGAACGGGCAGGGATGGAAGCTGGCGATTAATGACATTGGATACGCCGATCAGGGCAAGGAGAACCAGAATCATTATGAATAATTCCATCTATAGGTATCTCCTTTCAAGAAGAGGCGTGCCGGATTGGATATTCGGCACGCCCTTATTAGCCTTTCGTATGAAAAAAAGTATTGCCCAGAGAGAAATAAACCATTCTAAATCATTTCAAGTGTATCCCTCGCGTTACAAATTGTGATAATTTGTTTATAAACAAAAAAATCGCCAATTCAAACAGGGCGAGAAATGGAGTGTTTTTGTTGGAAATTAGAATTGATGATTTAACGGGCTCCCAAGTGATTGAATTAATAGGGGAACATCTTCAAGGCATGGCCATGCATTCCCCTCCGGAAAGTGTTCATGCACTAAATCTTGAGGGTTTGAAAAAACCGGAAATCACATTCTGGAGCGCATGGGAACAAGATGAGTTACTAGGATGCGGAGCGCTTAAGGAACTCGATGATCAACATGGAGAGATAAAATCAATGCGAACTTCTTCATTACACTTAAGAAAAGGTGTCGCAAAGCGGCTTCTTGAACACATCATTGAAGAAGCCAAGCGACGCGGCTATCGGCGGCTAAGTTTGGAGACGGGCTCAATGGCTGCTTTCGAACCAGCTAAAAGACTATATGCAAGTTTTGGGTTTCAAAATTGTAAGCCGTTTTCGGATTACATAGAGGACCCGAATAGTGTATTTATGACAAAGGAAATATGAGTTCATTTTTTGTGTGCCGAATGAAGTCTGCGTAAATCTCAGGCTTTTTTTGTTACTATCTTGGAATCGCATACGTTTTCCGTAGGATTGCCTCTTATATCTAAGGCTGCTCTGTTTCTATAATGAGGGTGTATTTACATTGAAAGGAGGCTCACCTGCAATTCCAAGATCGGAAAGGAGGGTGAGAACGAACAGGAGGTACGGAAAGTCCTAGAAAGCGAGACGCTTTAACCTGTAACCGCTATCATTTTTGCACATTCGGAGGTTCACACCCGCACCAATACATTTATGAGGAGGAATATAATGCGCAACAAGTGTGTTTCATGGTCTCTAATTGTAACCATGCTGGTCTCAAGTTTGTTCCTGGCACTCGGGCCTTTCGCTCCCGCTTCTGCGGCCGGAGGACCGAACCTGACGCTTGGCAAAAGCGTAACGGCGAGCGGCCAATCTCAAACCTACGCCCCGGACAACGTGAAAGACAGCAATCAAGCCACATATTGGGAAAGCACGAACAACGCGTTCCCGCAATGGATTCAAGTCGATCTGGGCGCGGATACGAGCATTGACCAGATCGTGCTGAAGCTGCCCGCTAGTTGGGGCGCGCGTACGCAAACGCTCGCCGTTCAAGGCAGCTCGAACGGCTCGACCTTCACAGATATTGTCGGTTCCACGGGTTATGTATTCGATCCGGCGGTAGCGAGCAACTCGGTCACGATCAATTTTACCGCAACCAGTACGCGTTACGTTCGTTTGAACGTAACGGGCAACACGGGCTGGCCGGCAGCGCAGGTGTCCGAATTTGAAATTTACGGAGCTAGCAGTCCCACGCCGACTCCGACTCCAACGCCTACACCGACGCCACCGCCTTCGGGCACTTACGAAGCTGAGTCCGCTGCGCTTTCCGGCGGAGCTAAAGTAAACACGGACCACACAGGCTACTCTGGCACGGGCTTTGTCGACGGCTACTGGACGCAAGGCGCGACTACAACCTTCACGGTCAACGTGCCGGCAGCAGGCAGCCATAACGTGACGCTGAATTACGGCAACGCGACCGGCAGCACCAAAACGATAAGCATTTACGTTAACGGCACGAAAATAGGACAGTCCTCCCTGCCTAACCTGGCGAACTGGGATACATGGAGCACCAAGGTAGAAGCGTTAAACCTCAATGCCGGCAACAACACGATTGCTTATAAATACGACGCGGGCGATTCCGGCAACGTCAACCTTGACCAAATCACGGTAGACATAACTGCTCCAACACCGACGCCAACACCGACACCGACACCAACACCAACACCAACACCGACACCAACACCAACACCGACACCAACACCAACACCAACACCAACACCAACACCAACACCAACACCAACACCAACACCAACACCAACACCAACACCAACACCAACACCAACACCAACACCAACACCAACACCAACACCAACACCTCCACCGGGAGGCAATATCGCGATCGGCAAATCGATTAACGCTTCCTCCAGCACGCAATCGTTCGTGGCTGCAAACGCGAACGATAACGACACCAACACGTATTGGGAAGGCGGGGGCAATCCAAGTACGCTGACTCTCGATCTCGGAGCGAACCACAACATTACGTCTATCGTTCTGAAGCTGAACCCGGCATCAATCTGGGCCACGCGGACGCAAACCATTCAAGTTCTCGGCCACGATCAGAACACGACGACCTTCGGCAATCTCGTTTCGTCGCAGACGTACACGTTTAATCCGGACTCCGGAAACTCGGTGACGATTCCGGTTACGGCTACGGTTAAACGCCTGGAGTTGAATATCACTTCGAACTCAGGCGCACCGGCCGGACAGATCGCAGAGTTCCAAGTGTTCGGCACTCCTGCGCCGAACCCTGACCTGACGATAACGGGCATGTCTTGGACGCCGGCTTCTCCGGTCGAAACCAGCACGATAACGCTGGACGCAACCATTAAGAACAATGGCAACGCCGTCTCCTCGGAGTCGACCGTTAACTTCTACTTGAACAATGAACTGGCGGGCTCCGCTCCTGTAGGCGCGCTGGCGGCAGGTGCTTCCGTAACGGTTTCACTGGATGCCGGAACGAAAACCGCATCGACATACTCGCTCAGCGCCAAGGTTGATGAGAGCAACGCGATCATCGAACTGAACGATGCGAACAACAGCTTTACGAACCCAACGTCGCTCGTCGTCGCTCCCGTTTCAAGTTCCGACTTGGTAGGAACGACTTCATGGACGCCTAGTACTCCGGTTGCCAATAATACGGTAAGCGTTTCCGTGATTCTTATTAACCAAGGAACCATTGCTTCCGCAAGCAGTTCTCATGGAATCACTGTCGTTCTTAAGGATTCCGCCGGTGCAACAATCCAAACCTTCAGTGGTTCGTACAGCGGTACCTTGGCTGCGGGAGCATCCGTCAACGTCGCCATTCCGGGGACATGGACAGCTGTAAACGGCAACTACACTTTAACCACTACCGTAGCGGTAGATGCGAACGAAGTAACGACCAAGCAAGCAAACAACACGGCTATGACTAACCTGGTCGTGTATTCTCCCCGTGGCGCGAGCATGCCGTATACTCGGTATGATACCGATGATGCTACCCGCGGCGGTGGTGCTACTCTGCAGACCGCACCGACATTCGACCAAGCACTGACAGCTTCGGAAGCTTCCGATCAGCGCTATGTGGCACTTCCCTCGAACGGCTCCAATCTGCAATGGACTATTAGACAGGGTGAGGGCGGCGCAGGCGTAACGATGAGATTTACGATGCCCGACTCGGCTGATGGTATGGGACAAAACGGGTCGCTCGACGTTTACGTGAATGGCGCCAAGGTCAAGACAGTACCGTTGACTTCTTATTACAACTGGCAGTATTTCTCAAGCGATCAACCCGCAGATACCCCTAGCGGAGGACGCCCGCTTTTCCGTTTCGATGAAGTGCACTGGAAACTGGATACACCTCTTCAGCCCGGCGACACGATCCGCATCCAGAAATCCAATGCCGATAGCTTAGAGTATGGCGTTGACTTCCTCGAAATCGAGCCAGTTCCTACGGCTATCGCACGCCCGGTTAACTCGGTTTCGGTAACGGATCACGGTGCTGTTGCGAACGACGGCCAAGATGACCTTGCAGCCTTTGATGCTGCTGTATCAGCAGCGGTTGCAGGCGGTAAAACCTTATATATACCGTCTGGAACATTCCACCTAAGCAGCATGTGGAAGGTCGGTTCCGTCAGCAGCATGATCAATGATATCACGATCGTGGGTGCGGGGATCTGGCATACGAACATCCAGTTTACTAATCCCGATATATCGGGCGGAGGAATTTCGTTCCGCGTCCAAGGCAAGCTTGATTTCAGCCATATCTATCTCAATTCGAATTTACGGTCGCGTTATCACGAAGGTGCTATTTACAAAGGCTTTATGGACAATTTCGGAGTGAATTCTAAAGTTCATAATATCTGGGTAGAGCACTTTGAGTGCGGTTTCTGGGTTGGCGACTACGCGCATACTCCTGCAATCTATGCCGATGGGCTGGTTATTGAAAACAGCCGTATCCGGAATAACCTTGCCGACGGTGTCAACTTCGCCCAGGGAACGAGCAATTCGACCGTACGTAATAGCAGCGTGCGTAATAACGGTGACGATGGTCTTGCAGTGTGGACTAGTAATGTCAATGGCGCGCCAGCGGGCGTAAATAATACCTTCTCCTTTAACACCATCGAGAATAACTGGCGTGCGGGAGGTATCGCATTCTTTGGCGGAGGCGGACACAAGGCAACCAACAATGTAATCAAAGACACCGTCGGCGGTTCCGGCATCCGAATGAACACCGTGTTCCCGGGATACCATTTTCAGAACAACACCGGCATTCTGTTCTCGGATACGACCATTATCAATAGCGGTACAAGTAAAGATCTGTACAATGGCGAGCGCGGCGCAATCGATCTGGAAGCTTCCAACGACACCATCAAGAACGTCACGTTCACCAACATCAATATCATCAACACGCAGCGCGATGCGATCCAGTTCGGATACGGCGGAGGTTTCGAAAACATCGTGTTTAACAACATCACCATTAACGGTACGGGTCTTGACGGGGTAACAACCTCGCGGTTCTCGGGACCTCATCAGGGTGCGGCGATCTTCACCTATACCGGGAATGGTTCCGCAACGTTCAACAACTTGACGACCAGCAATATCGCTTACCCGAGTTTGTATTACATCCAGAGCGGTTTTAATCTAACAATCAATAATTAAGTATACGGGGGAAATAGAATGGAGGGGTTCTTAGGAACTCCTTCTTTTTTTTTGGAGACGGCGTTGCTATCACTCGTGATATACTTTTTAGAAGTGCGATGTAAGAGGGGGGATTATTTCATGACTCTTCAACAATTAAAGTATGTCATCGAAGTTGCTAATCGGGGTTCTATTAACGAGGCTGCCAAGCGGTTATTTATTTCTCAACCAACTCTTTCAAATGCGATCAAGGATCTAGAGGAAGAAATGCAGTTTGCGATTTTTGAAAGATCCAATAAAGGGATCTCGCTTTCTAAAGAGGGCGTCGAATTCTTAAGCTATGCGCGACAGGTCGTCGAGCAGGCAGAATTGTTGGAAAGCCGGTATCTGAATGCTAAGCCTTCCCCGCAGCATTTTTCGGTTTCTACTCAGCATTATGCTTTCGCGGTGAATGCATTCGTGAGTCTAGTTCGGGAGTATGGCCAGGATGAATATGAGTTAACTTTGCGAGAGACCAAAACCTATGAAATTATCGAAGATGTCAAAAGTTTGCGCAGCGAGATCGGGGTCTTATATGTTAACGAGTTCAATGGGAAAGTCATCAACAAGTTGCTTAAAACCGCGAATTTGCAATTCACCAGCTTATTTACGGCTAAGCCGCATATTTTCATAAGCAGCAAGAACCCATTGGCCGTTCAATCGATCGTGACCATTGACCAGCTCCAGAATTATCCTTATCTGTTTTTTGATCAAGGCGATTATAATTCCTTTCATTTCTCGGAAGAGATTCTCAGTACGATGTCGCATAAGAAAAGCATCCGAGTAAATGACAGGGCAACGCTTTTCAATTTATTGATCGGATTGAATGGATATACCATATCAACAGGGGTGCTAAGCGCCGATTTGAATGGCAATGAAATTATCCCCGTTCCTTTGGATTGCGGAGAAACGATCAATGTCGGTTGGATTTCCCATAGAAACGCGTCATTATCCAAGCTAGGAACGGCTTATATAGAAGCGCTTATGCAAGCGATAGCCCAATAAACACTCAGATATAGCCATTGGCTATATCTGGATATAGTTTATTCCAGTTACGCTATATCTGCGATTACGTGATATCTTTCTTGTAACAATTCATATAGGAGTGTTACAAGATGGCGAAAAGCAGTGTATTGGGCTACCCGCGTATCGGCGCGGATCGCGAATGGAAGAAGGCGCTCGAAGCGTTCTGGGCCGGCAAGCTCGAGGAATCGGAGTTTCACGGTCAGTTGCAGGAGATCCGTTTGAATCATTTGCGTAAGCAGCGGGAGAAGGGCATAGACTGTATCCCGGTAAATGATTTCAGTTATTACGATCATGTTCTTGATACCGCCGCGATGTTCGGAATCATTCCGAAACGCTTCTCCTATAAGGGCGGCGTGGTTCCCTTGTCCGTGTATTATGGGATTGCCCGGGGTACGAAGGATGCAACAGCTAGCGAAATGACCAAGTGGTTTAATACCAACTATCACTATATCGTTCCTGAACTGGATGGATCGCTACCTGCCATCACCGAAAATAGACCCCTTATTGCCTATCGAGAAGCAAAGGAAAAGCTCGGGATCGAGGGAAAGCCAGTTATCGTAGGGCCGCTAACCTTCCTGAAATTGTCCAAAGGATATAAGGCATCGGAGACGGATACATGGCTGGAACGCTTGCTGCCGCTCTATGTACGGATTCTTCAGGAACTTGCGAGCGAAGGAGTTCAATGGGTACAAATAGACGAACCGATTCTTGTAACGGCAATAAGCGCGGACGATCTCCGGCGACTAAAGACAATTTACGAGACGTTTGCAGCATCGGTGCCCAACCTTAACATCATGCTGCAAACTTATTTTGAATCGGTAGAGAACTACAGCGACATCGTCGCGCTGCCCGTTCAAGGAATAGGGCTTGATTTCGTGCATGGGTTGTCCGGCAATTTAACGTCGATTAAAGAATTAGGTTTTCCTGCGGACAAGGTTTTGGGTGCCGGAGTCATCGATGGCCGCGGAATCTGGAAGGCATCGCTGCGAGAGAAACTAGATCTGCTGGAAGAGGTAGCTGAATTCGTAACGTCCGATCGGTTAATCGTGCAGACGTCATGCAGCTTGCTCCATGTTCCGGTCACGGTGAACAATGAGGCGAGTCTCTTAACCGAACTCAAGGGTGCTCTCGCATTCGCCGATGAGAAGCTGGAAGAGGTTATCCTACTGACGAAAGCAGTTTCTTCCGGTGAGGCCATCATCGTAGACGAGCTGGAAAAATGCGAGAGTGCCCTTCAGGCGCTCAAGCGATCTGGCGAGCGGAATCGTAACGACGTTCAGCAAGCCGTCGCATCCATTAGCGCGCAAAACCCGGAACGCCATCTTCCATTTTCCGAGCGTCATCTTATTCAACAAAATAAATGGCAATTGCCGCTATTTCCTACGACGACCATCGGCAGCTTCCCTCAATCGGCTGAGGTGCGTAAGGCTCGACAACTTTGGCGTAAGGGTGAATGGACCAATGAGCAATATGCCGGCTTCATCCGAGAGCAAATCGATCTCTGGGTGAAGCTGCAGGAAGAGATCGGATTGGATGTCCTCGTCCATGGCGAATTCGAACGAACGGACATGGTCGAATTTTTCGGGGAGAAGCTTGCCGGGTTCGCGTTCACGCAGAACGGATGGGTACAATCGTACGGATCCCGCTGCGTTAAACCTCCGATAATATTCGGGGATGTCGCTTTCAATGAAGCGATGACCGTTGAGGAAACGAAGTATGCCCAGTCGAAGACCGAACTTCCCGTTAAAGGAATGCTAACCGGACCGATTACGATCATGAACTGGTCTTTCGTCCGCGAGGACATCACCCGAGAACAAATCGCCTACCAACTGGCTTATGCGCTTAGACAAGAAGTAGAGGCGCTCGAACAAGCAGGCATCGGGATGATTCAAGTGGATGAGCCTGCGGTTCGCGAAGGGCTTCCGCTTAAGGAACAAGAACAAGCGAACTACCTGGCATGGGCGGTCAAAGCGTTCCGCATGACTACTTGCACGGTACAGGACACGACGCAAATTCATACGCATATGTGTTATTGCGAGTTCCACGACATGATCGATTCGATTGAAGCGATGGATGCGGACGTGATTTCGATCGAAACATCTCGCAGTCATGGCGAACTGATTCAAAGCTTCGAGTTGAACACTTACAAGCTGGGCATCGGATTAGGCGTTTACGATATTCACAGTCCACGTATTCCGAGAGTGGAGGAAATGTCTAATATGATCGAACGTGTCTTGCGCGTGCTGGATCCGAAGCTTTTCTGGATCAATCCGGACTGCGGACTCAAAACCCGCGGATTCGAAGAAACGATCGATTCCCTGCGCAACATGGTTAAAGCGACGCAGATCGCTCGCGCGAAGCATCAGTAAAAACGTGTTGTAAGGGTAGTTGAGCGGAGATAAATGGTGTTATAATTAAACTATGACTATGCCAATATTATCCACTAAACTATATATTCCCGCGCCTCGTCCTAAAGTTGTCCTTCGCCCACGCCTGAACGGGCGGTTGAACGAGGGTTTGAACCGGAAGCTGACCCTTATCTCAGCTTCCGCCGGCTTTGGTAAAACCACTTTGGTCAGCGAATGGCTCGCCGGTTGCGAACGACCGGTCGCTTGGCTATCGCTGGACGAAGGGGATAATGACCCAACACGCTTTCTGACTTATCTCATCGCCGCTTTGCGGACGATTGGGGTAAATATTGAAGAAGGCGTATTTTTTATGCTCCAATCCCCTCACTCGCCGCCGTTCGAATTGATTCTAACGACTCTCCTCAATGAAATTACCGCCTTACCAGACGATTTCGTCCTTGTCCTTGATGACTACCACGTTATTGATGCTAAACCGGTAGACAATGCCCTCACCTTTCTGCTCGAACACCTGCCGCCACGGATGCACCTGGTCATCACCACCCGCGAGGATCCGCATTTACCCCTGCACCGGTTACGAGTCCGGGGCCAATTAACCGAGCTGCGTGCTGCCGACTTGCGTTTTACCCATTCCGAATCCGCCGGATTTCTCAATCAGGCGATGGGCCTAAACCTTTCGACGGAAGAAATCTCCCTGCTTGAATCCCGCACCGAAGGCTGGATTGCCGGACTGCAATTAGCCGCAATTTCCATGCAGGGACAACAAGACGCCGCCAGCTTAATCAAATCTTTCAACGGCAGTCATCGTTTCGTGCTGGACTATCTGGTTGAAGAGGTCCTGCAACGGCAATCCGAAAGCATTCAAGCATTTTTGTTGCGCACATCTATCCTCGACCGTCTGTGCGGACCTCTTTGCGATGCCGTTCTGCTCGACCCCTCATCATCCGGGCAAGAAACGCTTAAATATCTCGAACGCGCCAACCTGTTCATCGTCCCCCTGGACAACGATCGGCGTTGGTACCGCTATCACCATCTCTTTGCCGATTTGCTTCGGCAGCGACTGCACCAGAGCACCGCCTCGTCTACAGGGAACGAGGGGAGAGACGTGGCCGAATTACACAAACGTGCCAGCGTATGGTATGGAGACAATGGCCTGGAGATTGAAGCTTTTCACCATGCTGTTGCCGCCAATGATGTGGAGCGTGCCGCGCGGCTGGTTGTAGGAGAGGGGATGCCCCTGCACCTTCGCGGCGCGGTGGCATCTGTACTTGCCTGGCTGGAGTCACTACCAACGACGGTACTGGATTCCAGGCCCTCGTTGTGGGTGATGTTCGCCTCGGTATTAGTGATTGCCGGCCAACCAACCAGCATCGAACAGAAATTACAAGCTGCCGAAGCAGCCCTGCAAGGCACTGAGCCGGACGACAAGACCAAAGATCTTATAGGACTTATTGCCGCCACGCGGGCCACGTTGGCTTCGTTAGTGATTGCCGGCCAACAGACCGGCGAGGTACAGAACCTGCAAGCTGCCGAAGCAGCCCTGCAGGGCACCGTGCAAGACGACAAAACCAACGACCTTGTAGGGCTTATTGCCCCCATGCAAGCCACGTTGTCTGTTAATCAGCACCAGGTAGAAACCATCATTGTCCAGTCGCGCCGCGCCCTGGAATATCTGCACCCAGACAACCTGCCCGTACGCACTGCTGCTACCTGGATGCTGGGGGTTGCCTACCAGCTTCAAGGAGACCGTACCGCTTCCAGTCAAGCTTATACAGAAGCCATATCTATTGGCCAGGCGATGGGGAATAACATCATCTCCATAGTGGCTACAATCGGCCTGGGCAATTTAGAAGAAGCAGATAATCAGCTCTACCTGGCTGCCCAGAGCTACAGGCGTGTTCTGCAGTTGGTGGGTGATCTGCCGTTGCAGGTTGCCAGCGAAGCGTATCTTGGTCTTGCCCGTGTATGCTACGAATGGAATGATCTGGATGAAGCTGAGCGGCACGGGCAACAGAGCGTGCAACTAGCGCGGCAGATCGAGAACACGGACAGAGTAGTTGCCTGCGAGGTGTTTCTCGCCCGCCTGAAACTTGCCCAGGGAGATGTTGCCGGCGCGGAGGCTGTTTTAGCTAAGACCGCTCAGCTCATGCGCCAGCATAACTACGTGTATCGGATGCCTGAGGTTGCTGCCGTACAAGTGCTTACATTGCTTCGCAAGGGCGATCTGGTGGCAGCCGCTCATCTGGCTCAGACGCACGAACTCCCCATCAGTCAGGCCAAGGTACATCTGGCCCTGGGAGATACATCAAAAGCACTGGCGGTGCTGGAGCCATTACGTCTGCTGGTGGAGGAAAAGAATTGGAAGGATGAACGGCTTAAGGTCGTGGTTCTATTGGCGGTAGTATACCATGCGCATGGAGAACAGGCTAAGACTGCGCAGATGCTGAGTGACGCACTGGCGCTTGCGGAGCCGGATGGCTTTATCCGTATCTTTGTCGACGAAGGAATTCCTATGGCGTGGCTATTAACTGATGCAGCTGCTCTTGGGATTATGCCGGACTATATAAGAAAGCTTCTCGCTGTATTTGAAGATGAGAGTTCGGTCTTATCCACCCAGCCCCTCATCGAGCCATTGAGTGTGCGAGAGATAGAAATACTTCAACTCATAGCCCAAGGACTCTCGAATCGCGAGATTAGCGATCGGCTTTACCTCGCCTTGAGTTCGGTTAAAGGGCACAATCAGAGTATCTTCGGCAAGCTTGAGGTTCAAAGGCGCACCGAAGCTGTAGCACGCGCCCGCGAATTGGGTCTGTTGTAGACAATACCCCCAACAGTACTTAAGTAGCTATTCTTAAAACCGTGTCATAGGTATGATTCTTGTGAGCCAATGTAGTATAGACCAAGAAAAGGAGAAAAAAATGAACGCAAACAAAAAAACGGCAAGAATTGTTGGAGCATTATTTCTAATTGCGACGGCTGCATTCATGATAGGAAGCGGGCTTTTGGAATCCGTTCTAAACAATCCAGACTATCTTAACAATCTCTATCCAAACAGAATGAAAGTAATAGCAGGAATGTTCTTTGAGCTAATTAATTCCGCGGCAGTCGTTGGTATTGCAATGTTGATGTTTCCAATCTTAAAGCAACATGATGAAGGTATAGCACTAGGGTACTTTGGTTCCAGGATTATAGAGTCTGCACTTCTTATCGTAAGTTTAATAAGCCCGTTATTATTATTAACGTTAAGTAAAGAATATATATCCGCTGGAGATACGGGTGGCTTATACTTTCAAACTATGGGGACTTTAGCGATAAAAGGGCAAGAAATAGCCTTTGAAATGGCTATGTTAGTTCTTAGCCTGGGTAGTCTTTTGTTTAATTATCTATTATATAAATCGAAGCTTATTCCACGGTTTATATCAATCATTGGTCTTATTGGATATGCAGCTTTGTTGGCAAGCAGCTGTTTAGCGATTAACGGTATTGATATAGGAATGATCCTGTATCTGCCAGGGGCATTATTTGAAATCATTTTTCCAATATGGCTGATAGTAAAAGGTTTTAATTTAACGACAGTAGATTCTAGAGCTGTAAAAGAAAGTTAAGTTTTCGGTCAGCAGGGACAAAAAGACGACGCCTCAAAACTGAAGAGGGTCGTCTTTTTGTTGTGTAAATTTATCGATTCGATTTATGATGTAAAAAATACTTGACAATAAGTAACGTTGATATTACGTTATGTATATAATATATTACTTAAAGTAAAGATTAACGGACAATCCCAACAATTTGGAGGAATTTAAATGACAAACCGCATCACCGAAACATCACCGCGTATTTTTGCAAAAGTCGCAGGGTTTGGATTACTGCTCATGGCAATGCATGCAATGTTCGCTAATTTTTTTGTTCTCGAGGGTCTTATTATACCGGGAGATGCAGCAACAACTGCAAATAACATCATTGCCAATGACTTGTTATTCCGCAGCGGAATTATCAGCTTTATAATCGTGCTTCTTCTTGATGTTGTCGTAGCCTGGGCACTTTATATTATACTCATACCAGTAAATAAGAATCTTTCATTGTTGGCGGCTTGGCTGAGGTTGATATATACCGCTATTTTTGGAATCGCCATATATCATTTTTTAAATGTATTGGAACTTTTAAGTGGTGCTGACTACTTGACGGTATTTGAAACAGATGAGTTACACGCTCAGGTGATGTTATCTATCAATGCTTTCAGCAATATATGGCTTATTGGATTAATATTTTTCGGCTTACATTTGTTAGTCGTTGGTTATTTAGCATTCAAGTCAGGCTACATGCCCAGAATTCTTGGCGTCGTGTTGATGGTTGCATGCTTTGGCTATCTAATAGATAGTTTTGCGCATTTTCTTTTATCCAACTACACCGACTACGAAGCTATATTTTTACTTATAGTTGCCGTGCCTGGAGTTATTGGGGAATTGTTTTTAGCCTTTTGGCTTTTGTTTAAAGGCCGCTCGAACCTTCTTACCTTGAATAGCGAATCGTATAGAATAAGATGAAGACCGCCGGAATTAACTGGCGGTCTTTAGATTTGTTTATCGAACCAGCTCAATAAACCTGCTTGCCGTACTGGAAAGCGGCATGTTGCGCATAGTCATAATCCCCACGTGAGAGGGCGGTATCCGCACGTCTAATTGAATCTCGAAGAGGGCTCCCTCATCCAGCTCTTTCGAAACGAATTCTCTGGTTACATAAGAGATTCCGAGTCCTTTCCGCGCAAACTCAATGAGAAGGTCTACGCTTCCGACCTCGATTTCAGGTTTGAGTTTATGGCCGTAGCTTTGAAATAATTCCGTAATGGCCATTCGAGCCCGACTATTGCGTGAGAATAGGATGACGGGGTACTGAAGCAGCATATCCAGAGATAGAACCACGTCCTTAAGCTCGGCATAACGGGCCCCCGCTACAAAGCAATCCTGCAACTGGATACTCTCCCTTACATCAAGCTGGGAATCGACGATAGGCATGCGAACCACGCCCAAATCAATTCTTCCTTCTTTTAAGAAAGCAATGATTTCCGGTGTTGTTCCGTGATTGAGGTGAAGTCTGATGCCGGGATGCCGCTTATGAAAGTCTTCCAAGTACGGAAGCAAATAATGCTTGAACAGCGAATCGCTTCCGCCGATCCGCAGCTCGCCGCTGTCCAGATTTTTAAGCGCGGCCATTTTTTCTTCGGCCAGCGAAATTAAGATCTGAGATTTCTCAATGTAGGAATATAGGATGGTACCCTCTTGCGTCAGCGCAACGCCTTTGGAATTCCGGTAAAACAAAGTGATGCCGAAGCTGTCTTCCAACTGCTTGATAGCGTGGCTGACGCTCGGTTGAGTGAGGAACAAGGCTTTGGCAGCCTGCGTCAAGCTGCCTGTCTTCGCGGCCCAATAGAAAACCTTATACAATTCGTAATTATTAGTCATAGACGTGGTCTATAGCTCCTGTGAAATATATTAATTACTTGTATGGATGATATTCGTATTATAGTGGAATTACGAAAGAGAAACCAGAGTTCTGCCGGAAGGAGATGGAAAAATGGAGCCAACCACTTTTGTTTTATTCGGAGCGACGGGGGATTTAGCCAAAAGGAAAATTTACCCCGCCTTGTATAATTTGTTTATCGATCAGAAGCTGCCGCCGAACTTCTCCTTAATCGGTCTGGGAAGAAGAGAACTGTCCGATGAAACCTTTCAGGCAAACGTCGAGCAATCTCTCCGTATGTTTTCCAGACGCGAAGCGGAAGATCCCGTTTTAATCAATAATTTCTTGCGTGCATTACGTTACCGCGTTCTGGATGTAAACCGTAAAGAAGACTACAGGAAGCTGTTGCAGCAGATTGAAGAGCGGGAAGATGAGCTTCGAATTTCGCCGAATCGCATGTTTTATTTATCCGTCGGACCCGAATTTTTTGAAACGATCGCAGCTAACATCCAAGAAAGCGGCCTTGGTTCCGCAAATGGCTGGAAGCGTCTGGTGATTGAGAAGCCATTCGGACATGATTTGCAATCCGCAAGGGATTTGAATCGGAAGCTGAGCAAATCGTTCGCGGAACATGAAATTTTCCGAATCGATCATTATCTCGGCAAGCCGATGGTGCAGAAGCTTGAGGTTCTGCAGCAGACCAATCCGATTCTTCGGGCATTGTGGACCAATCGTTATATCGCCAACGTTCAGATTACGGCAAACGAGACGGTCGGCGTTGAAGAAAGAGCGGGTTATTACGATCATGTAGGCGCCGTAAGAGACATGTTCCAAAACCATATGCTGCAATTGCTTATGATGCTCGCGATTCACCTTCCGAGCGACAGTACCTCCGAGAATGTGCGTTTTAAGAAGAAAAAGGTCATGGAAGCCCTCGAGCCGCTGGATAAACAGGCTGTTAGCGCCAACGTTGTCCGGGGGCAGTATAAAGCAGGAACCATACAAGGAAAGCCGGTAATCGACTATACTTCCGAACCGGGTATTGCCGATACCTCCATGAACGATACGTTTATTGCAGCTAGATTGCAGATCGATGATTTCTTCTGGCGGGGAGTTCCTTTCTATATCCGAACCGGCAAAAGAATGAAGGAGAAATCGACGCGGATCGTGATCGAGTTCAAAGGACCGTTAAAGCAGTCCGACTCGACAATGGAGAATAGTCAAGTTCCGAATCTTCTCGTATTTGAAATCAGTCCGAACGAAGGCATTACGCTTCAATTGAATTCGAGGAATCCGCTGCATAAAGAGGAATTCAAGCCCATTCTTATCGACTTTCATGCGAAACAAGACGATGTTCCCGAAGCTTACGAAAATTTGATTTACGACGCTTTGCTGGGAGACCCCACGTTCTTCGCGCACTGGGACGAAGTCGAACTGTCCTGGAAATGGGTTCAATCCATCTTGGAAGCATTCGAAGAGAATCTGGTTCCGCTTCATCCGTATGCAGCAGGCACTTACGGGCCTGCCGAGTCCGATGCTTTATTGGCGGAGGACGGCTATCATTGGTGGTTCGATTCCCATCCTGAACAAGAAATCGATACAAAAGAAGGAGAACAATATGCCTATCACACAAACCATTGATCAATTAGCTATCGATACGATCCGAACCTTGTCTATCGATGCCATTAACAGCGCCAATTCCGGTCATCCAGGTCTGCCAATGGGAGCAGCGCCGATGGCATACGCCCTTTGGTCCAAGCTGTTAAATCACAATCCCGGCCATGCAAAGTGGTTTAACCGCGACCGCTTCGTTCTGTCTGCCGGTCACGGTTCGGCTTTGCTCTATAGCCTCCTGCATTTGTCGGGGTATCAGGTATCGCTTGATGATCTAAAACAGTTTCGCAAGCTGAACAGCAAAACGCCCGGACATCCAGAATACGGGCACACGGATGGCGTAGATGCAACTACGGGACCTTTGGGACAAGGGATTGCAATGGCGGTCGGGATGGCGATGGCCGAAGCTCATCTGGCCTCGAAATTCAATCAGAGCAGCTTCCCGGTTATCGACCATTATACGTATGCGCTTGTCGGAGACGGCTGTTTGATGGAAGGGATCTCTTACGAGGCGATGTCCATGGCAGGGCATATGAAGCTTGGCAAATTAATCGTATTATATGATTCCAACGACATCTCGTTGGATGGGGCGCTAAACCTTTCCTTCGGGGAAAATATGCAAAAAAGAGCGGAATCGGCGAATTGGGAATATTTAAGGGTGGAGGACGGCAATGACGTTTCGCGAATTGCCGAAGCGATCGCTGCAGCCAAGCAAAACGTTTCGCAGCCTACGCTTATCGAAATTCGGACGATTATCGGTTACGGCAGCAAGGTAGCGGGAACGAACAAAGCACACGGCAATCCGCTCGGCAAAGAAGAAGCGAAGGCAACCAAGGAAGCTTATGGCTGGCAGCATGAGGCGGAGTTCACCGTTCCGGAAGAGGTCAAAGCTCATTTCGAGCAGCTTAAACAGAGGGGCGCGGCCAAAGAAGAAGAATGGAAAAAGTTGCTCGCGTCTTATAAAGCGCAGTATCCCGCTCAAGGCAAAAAGCTCGAGCAAGTCATTGGCGGTTCCGTGGTGCTTGGTGCGGCAGACATTCTTATTTTCGACGCTTCCAAAGCGATTTCGACCCGCGTAGCGAGCGGTCAAGCCATCAACCATTACGTAAAATCGGTTACTTCCATTTTTGGAGGCAGCGCCGATCTGTCTCATTCGACGATGACGGATATCAGCGGAGAGCAAACGTTCGCCGTTGAATCGTATTCGGGACGCAATATCTACTTTGGCGTCCGCGAGCATGCTATGGGTGCGGCCGGCAACGGCATGGCTCTTCATGGAGGCATAAAGCCATTCGTTAGCACCTTCTTCGTATTCAGCGATTATTTGCGCCCGTCAATTCGATTGGCTGCACTTCAAAAGCTGCCCGTGATTTATGTATTTACCCATGATTCTATTGCCGTCGGGGAAGATGGACCTACGCATGAACCCGTCGAGCATCTGGCAGCGCTGCGCACCATCCCGGGACTTACGGTCATTCGGCCGACCGATGCCAACGAAACCGCAAGCGCATGGGCGTATGCCTTGCAGCAAAATGAAGGACCGATAGCCCTGGTGCTGAGCAGACAGAACCTGCCGATATATGAAGCAACCAAGGCCAATGTTAAAGGAGTAGCCAAAGGAGCTTATGTCCTAACGGAAACCGATAATCAGCCGGATATCATCCTGATCGGAACCGGTTCGGAAGTTTCCCTGGCCGTGAATGCAAAAGCCGAGTTAGAGAAAGATAATATTTCAGTAAGAGTCGTTGCTATGCCAAGCAGAGAACTTTTTGAACGGCAACCGGCATCCTACAGAGAATCCGTTCTTCCGCCTGCCATTAACGAACGCGTATCCGTCGAAGCAGGTATTTCACTCGGCTGGGAACGTTATGTAGGTCCGCATGGACAGGTGCTCGCCATCGATACTTTTGGCGCTTCGGGATCAGGCGTCGAAGTCATGGAACATTTCGGATTCTCCGTAGAAAATGTCGTTCGGCTATCGAAAGAAGTACTTGCATCAAAAGGAAAAAAAGCTTAACGTAATTGTCAGTCAGTCAATTAACTACATTAAATTTATGGAGGTAATCAAAATGAAATTTTTCATCGACAGCGCGAATGTAACGGATATCAAAAAAGCTTATCAAGTTGGGGTACTGGCCGGAGTTACGACGAATCCGTCATTGGTGGCCAAAGAAGGCGTGAAATTCGAGGACCGCATCGAGGAAATTTTGAAATTAGTGCCCGAAGTGGAATCCGTTTCCGCCGAGGTCACGCCCGATGCGATTACGGCTCAGGATATGATTGCCCAAGCGGAAGAGCTAATCAAGATTAACAATAGCGATAAGAACATAACGATCAAGCTGCCGATGACATTGGCGGGACTGGAAGCGTGCCGGTATTTAACCAAGAAAGGCGTCAAAACGAACGTGACCCTGATCTTCACCGTGAACCAAGCCTTATTGGCTGCGCGGGCTGGAGCCACTTACGTTTCGCCGTTTCTTGGACGGTTGGACGACATATCTGAAGACGGCGTGCAATTAGTAACCAAAATCGCGGAGTTGTTCCGCGTCCACAATCTAGATGCCCAAATCATCGCCGCATCCGTTCGTCATCCCGATCACGTCACCCGGGTAGCCATGGCAGGTGCTCATATCGCAACGGTGCCATTCAGCGTTATCGAACAAATCTCCAAGCATCCGTTGACGGATCAAGGGCTAGAGAAATTCGCCGCGGATTGGGTAAAAGCGGTCAAGAGCTAAACATACGGGAGAAGGAAGTAACCGGACAGGAATGACAGGGAGGTAGTTATCTTGACAAAACAGCAAATAGGCGTGGTCGGCTTGGCCGTCATGGGTAAAAATCTAGCCTTGAATATCGAAAGCAAAGGATTCTCGGTCGCTTTATATAATCGTTCGCCAGAGAAAACGAATGAACTTGTGGCAGAAGCGCAAGGAAAGAATCTTGTCGGCACATACAGCATCGAAGAATTCGTCCAATCGTTAGAAACTCCGCGTAAAATATTGATCATGGTAAAAGCGGGAGCGCCGACGGACGATACCATTAATCAGCTCGTGCCGCACTTAAGCCAGGGGGATATTCTAATCGACGGCGGTAACGCCTTTTTCCCCGATACGCAAAGAAGAAATAAAGAACTGCAGGCAAAAGGATTCCGCTTTATCGGCGCGGGCGTTTCGGGCGGGGAAGAGGGGGCGCTGAATGGCCCGTCGATCATGCCGGGAGGCCAAAGAGACGCTTATGAGCTGGTAGAGCCAATCTTGACTGCCATTTCGGCTAAAGTAAACGGCGAACCTTGTACGACCTACATCGGTGCAGACGGCGCTGGCCATTATGTCAAGATGGTTCACAACGGCATCGAGTACGGCGATATGCAGCTTATTGGCGAAGCGTACCACTTGCTCAAGGATGTATTGAACTTAAATACAAACGAGCTGCACGACATCTTCTCCGAATGGAACAATGGCGAGCTGGATAGTTATTTGATGGAAATCACGGCCGATATTTTCGCGAAGACGGATCCGGCTACAGGAAAACCGATGGTGGATGTCATCCTCGATTCCGCAGGGCAAAAAGGAACGGGCAAATGGACAAGCCAAAGCGCACTGGATTTGGGAGTTCCGTTGTCCATTATTACCGAATCGGTATTTGCGCGGTTTATCTCCGCGATGAAGGATGAACGCGTGGCCGCAAGCAAGCGGCTGACTGGCCCTGCGGCATCCAGCTATGACGGAGATCCTAAAGAATTCATCGAGGCCGTTCGCAAAGCTTTGTATACCAGCAAAATCGCTTCTTATGCGCAAGGCTTCGCGCAAATGAGAGCCGCTTCCGACGAGTACGCCTGGAATTTGAACTACGGCAGCATTGCGATGATTTTCCGCGGGGGATGCATTATCCGCGCAAGGTTTTTACAAAATATTAAAGATGCATATGACCGGGACCCGGCTTTGAAAAACCTGTTATTGGACGAATACTTCAGCGGAATCGTTAAAAACTATCAGGATGCTTGGAGAAAAGTCATATCGATTGCCGTAACCAGGGGGATTCCGGTTCCCGCCTTTGCTTCCGCTTTAGCATATTACGACAGCTATCGTACGGAGAGATTGCCGGCAAATTTACTGCAAGCGCAACGGGATTATTTCGGGGCGCATACGTTCGAGCGGCTTGATCAAAAGGGAAGCTTCCATTTTCAATGGATGGAAAATAACAATTAACATAATAAAATATTAGTGTGATAAACAGAGCAGTCAAATACGAATTTGTATTTGCTGCTCTTTTTTATTGTAAATATACTGGTTGACACACTATCTACTAAAAGGTAGAATGGCAACATGAACAAAACCAAAAATACTGCAGAGACTATTTTGGATACTGCTCAGTCGATTGTTCAGGAATTCGGGTTTAACGGTTTCAGCTATGCGCACATTGCAGAAAAAGTAGGGATTCGTACAGCCAGTATTCATTACTATTTCCCTAACAAGGAGGATTTAGGAGAAGCTCTAATTGCGCGATACCACAGAAATTTTATTTCTGCGACTGCTCAAATCGAAACCGAGACACGGGACAGTTTGGAAAAACTACGCAAATTCACTTTAATTTACAGTGCTCCTGTTCAAAATTATTGTACTTGTATGGGTGTCATGCTTGCTACTGACCTTGCTACTTTATCAGGTAAAGTTCAAGAAGGATTAGCTCAGTTGTTCAATGCTAATCTAGAATGGTTGGAACAAGTGTTGGATCAGGGGCGGCGTGAAGGGCATCTAAACTTTGAAGGTGCCGCGAATGTGCAAGCCCATCAATTTCTTGCTTCGCTGCAAGGTGCGCAATTACTTGCAAGAAGTTTTCGGGATTTAAGTAGGTTTGACATGATTGCCGATGGATTAATATCCGCTTTAACTAAATAAAGGCGGATATTCTTTTCGAATAAAATCTACCTTTTAATAGATAGGCAAAGTGAATGGAACGGAGGTGAGAAGAGATGTTGTATGAGCTGCGAATTTATGATGTCAATCCAGGCAAGATGAAGGTTATCCAAGAAAGGTTCAGAGATCATGTTATTCAATTATTTATGAAACATGGCATGATAGTGACGCATTTCTGGGAGGATTTGAACGAAGCCAATAACCGCCTTTATTATATTTTTGAGCATGCCAATATGGAAATGCGCAACCTTAACTATGATCGTTTCCGCAATGATCCTGAATGGATTGAATTAAAACGAATTACGGAACTAGACGGACCGTTAGTTAACAAGCAAGAAAGCTTATTTATGAAAAACGTAGCATTTTTCGAAAACAAATAAAAATTATACAAGATGAAATGGAGTAAATAAATGAAAGACTTGACCATTGACGTTTACATGGATACGATTTGCCCCTGGTGTCGTATGGGAACAACCAGTCTGCGAACCGCTTTGAAACAATTGCCGGCAGGCACGAAGGCAACCGTTCGCTGGCATGCTTTCCAGCTTAACCCCGGTATTCGTCCTGAAGGAGAAGATTATCGCCAGGTTATGATCGGCCGATTAGGCGGGACTGCGCAATTCGAAGCAAGAATGAGGCAGTATAGCGAAACCGGTGCACAGTTCGGCCTTACATTTAACATGGATATTGTGAAATATACGCCGAATACGACTTTATCCCATCAGTTAATCGCGATTACGCCAGAGGACTTGCAAGAGCAATTGATCGAGAAGATCTACGCGGCTTTTTTTGAAAAAGGCATTAATATCGGTGATGTGGATGAACTTGTGCAAATAGCAAGAGCAAGCGGGGTCACTGACGATGCTGCTGAACTCAAAACGCGGCTTACTCAAGGCGATGGACTTGAAAAAGTTGAATTAGGACAACGCAACGCGCAAAAGCTGGGAATCAGTGGGGTGCCTTACTTTGTCATCAACGAGACGGTCAGCCTATCCGGTCTACAATCTCCTAGTGAATTTATAAGCGTGTTTGAAAATAGTTAAGCTGCTGCAATGTATTACGGAACTGTATCAAGGCCATATTATACGTGCTTGCTGGTAATTTATCCGCTTGCGGATATTGACTCGGCTGACAATAAATAAGTTTGGAGCGATACAAATGGGTATATTTCAAAAACTATTTAAAAGGGAGACTAATCAAATGTCAACAAAAGTAAATTTAGCGGTCATCTATTACAGCTCTAACGGAACGAACTACCAATTGGCTCAATGGGCAGCGGAAGGAGGTCGTCAAGCCGGCGCAGAAGTAAAAATTCTTAAAGTAGCGGAGACAGCGCCGCAATCCGTTATCGATAGCCAACCATCTTGGAAAGCTCATCTTGAAGCAACCAAACAAGTCCCTACCGTGTCTTTGGCGGACTTGGAATGGGCAGATGCGATAATCTTTAGTATGCCGACCCGATTCGGTAATCTTCCGGCTCAACTGAAACAATTCATCGATACGACGGGCGGTCTTTGGGCCCAGGGCAAAACGGTGAATAAAGTCGTGAGTGCCATGACTTCCGCTCAAAATCCGAATGCGGGACAGGAACAAACGATACTTCAACTGTACACTTCAATGTATCACTGGGGTGCGATCGTGGCAGCTCCTGGATTTACTGATCCATCGGTATTTGTTGCCGGAGGCAACCCATACGGTACAAGTGTATCGGTGGATCAAAATGGAGCGATGAAGGAAGACGTGCGCGCTGCTGCTGAACATCAAGCAAAACGCACCGTATCGGTTGCTAAAGCGGTGAAAAACGGTTTAGGACAATAAGAGCGACAAGGAGAAACAGCATATGAGTATTCAGGGGAAAGTATTTGTGATAACCGGCGGAAGCAGCGGCCTCGGGAAAGCTATGGCGATTGAAATGGTCAATCGTGGAGCGAATGTAGTTATCAATGGTCGCCGAGAACAAGAGTTGGCTGATGCTGCAAAAGAAATCGATCCTAAAGGAAAACAAGTGCGGTTTGTTGCCGGTAATGTTGCAGATTCTAAGACCGCGCAACGCTTGATCGACGAAACCTTGGCTCACTATGGACGCATCGATACACTGGTTAATAATGCCGGAATCTTCATGTCCAAGCCGTTTACGGAGTATTCGGAAGAGGACTTTGCAACGTATTTATCAACTAATGTCGTCGGCTTCTTCCACGTTACCCAACGTGCGATGGCGGAGATGCTGAAACAAAGTACGGGACACATCGTTACCATCACGACAAGTCTGGTTGACCAACCGTCGGCTGCCGTTCCTTCCGTACTCGCCTCGTTGACGAAGGGCGGTCTACAATCGGCGACGAAATCACTTGCGATTGAGTATGCTTCCAGAGGGATTCGCGTGAATGCAGTTTCACCGGGGGTAATCAAAACGCCAATGCACGCTGTTGAATCACACGATGCTCTAGCTAAACTGCATCCTATGGGACGCATGGGCGAGTCGCATGAGATCGTCGAAGCAGTCTTATATCTAGATTCAGCCAACTTCGTAACGGGCGAGGTCCTTCATGTTGATGGTGGACAAAATGCTGGTCACTAAGCACATATAGCAGCAAATTCACAACAGCAGATTCACAAGGGGGAGAAGTATCCATGCCGATCGTTACGATCCAAGTGACCCGCGAGGGCTCCGTACCAGATCGTCAGTCTGTTACGGCGGAAGAAAAGGCGGCGCTCATTAAAGGGGTCAGCGAGCTTCTGCTCAACGTTCTGAACAAGCCGTTAGAATCTACCTTCGTAGTTATCGAAGAGGTTGACACCGAGAATTGGGGTTGGGGCGGACTACCTGCGTTGGAGTATCGCCGGCAGCTTGCCGCTAAGATAAAGTAATCCTCACTTTAATATTCCTATAAAATCAAATCCAGTGCCGTGTTGGCACTGGATTGTTTTTATTCGCAAGTATAAGAATATTTTGACGAAAATGGGGGATTATATTTGTCAGTGCTTTCTTGGGAGGGCCTATCCAATGAAAAGGTTTAGGAAATGGATGCGTAGTAAACGGGGGTATCCAAATATTCCGGAGGTTCATTCTGAAGAGGATAAGAACTCCAGTTTAACCTCTGACTTAGAACAAAATGAGTTGATTTTTCAAAGGTTATTCCACAACAGCTCCGATATCGTATTCCGTAAAGTTCGGCTGGCTGGAAAAAATCATTGGCTTGTCATGTACCTTGCAAGTCTAGTTGACGAAAAGATAATTGACGAACATATATTAAAACCATTGATCTCTAATAGGACAAAACAAAATGATCGGGTAAGCGAAAAAACAGAAGCTCTTGATGATCAATTTATCTCCTTAGGGACGACGAGTATTACATCCAAAGTGACGAATATTGTTCGACAATTGTTAAATGGTCATGCAGCCGTTCTTACCGTAGGCGACGGCGATGCTATGATGGTCAAGGTTACCGGCACGCCGCAACGAAGTCTTGAAGAACCTTCTTCCGAACCGGTCATTCGCGGTCCTAGGGATGGATTTATCGAGAACATTTCAACGAATATGGGTCTAATACGCAAAAGAATTAAAACATCCCGACTAAAAATGGAATCCATTACTCTTGGGGAGCTTACACAAACCCAAGTCGTCATCACTTATATCGTTGGCATTGTTTCCGAATCTGTAGTTGAGGAAGTTCGAAAAAGGGTATCTCGGATTCATATTGACGGGATCCTCGATTCAGGCTATATTGAGGAATTTATCGAAGATTCTCCTTTCTCCCCTTTTCCCCTAGTACATAGCACAGAGCGGCCGGATGTGGTAGCCGCAGAGCTATTAGAAGGGAAAATAGCCATTCTTGTCGATACCAGCCCATTTGTATTAATTGTTCCCATGACATTTTGGGCTGGAATGCAGGCAAGCGAGGATTACTATGTTCGCTGGCCCATCGCAACTTTTGTTCGGTGGATTCGATTCCTTTTCATCATTATCGCAATATTTGCTCCTCCCCTATATGTTGCGATTACGACCTTCCATCAGGAAATGATTCCGACTAATCTCGTCCTGAGTATTGCTTCGTCTAGGGAGGCTGTTCCTTTCCCGGCCGTAGTCGAAGCCTTATTAATGGAAATCATATTTGAGGCATTGCGGGAAGCAGGGATTCGTTTACCCAAACAAATAGGACAAGCGATAAGTATTGTAGGGGCATTGGTCATTGGACAAGCGGCTGTGCAGGCAGGAATTATATCCGCTCCGGTGGTCATTATCGTATCGATCACGGGCATTGCAGCGTTTACGATTCCACGATATAGTTTTGCGAATGGAATCCGATTACTGCGGTTTCCGATATTATTCTTGGCTGGTACGCTTGGACTTTATGGCATTGTACTTGGATTTCTGAGCATTTTGTTACATGTCACATCCCTTCGTTCGTTCGGCGTCCCTTATTTTACCCCAGTAGCCCCGCTTACAATCAGTAATTTGAAGGATGTAATCCTCCGGGTACCTGTATGGGCTAAAACTCGTCGTCCACAAGCAACAGGATCTAACAATCCGTTTCGTGAACCGGCAGGTCAAAAACCAAGTCCAAGCCAAGGGAAGCGATCATCAGAATGAAAACATTCCTATACATCGGCTTACTATTTACGGTATTCACCACAAGCGGTTGTTGGGATCGTACGGAGATTAATGATCTTGCCTTTATTGCGGGTACGGCATTTGACATAACGGATGATGGGCAATATATATTATCGCATCAGATTGCAATCCCTTCTCAGGCGGCACCGGGGGGTGGAGGAAGCGGCCAGCCAGAGAAGTTTTTCGTTATGTCGGCTGTTGGAAAGACTATTAATGAAGCGTTCTACAGACTTCAGAAAAGAAGTTCACGCAGGTTGTTTACCGCGCATCGCAGCGTTATTTTTATAGGTGAATCGTTAGCCAAACGCGGGATTCAAGATATTCTCGATGTTTACACCCATGAATCGAAACAACGATTAAAAACCTATATCATGGTTGTTAAAGGGGGAGAAGCGCGAAGTCTTCTGAAAGTTAAATACCCCTTTGAACAAGTTCCCAGCGAAGCAATCAAGGAAATGGAAGGTTTAAGAAGCGAGTTGGCGGTTACATTGCGAGACTTTTTTTTAGCGTCGTCAAGTGAAGGGATCAGTCCCTTTTTGGGAGTCATAATGCCTGTGGGTTTATCAGAAGGAATAAAAGAAAACAAAATATTCATGCTTGCCGGAACAGCCATTTTTAAGGATTTCAAATTAGTAGGTTTTCTAAACGAGAATGAAACAAATGGATTTCTTTGGGTTACAGATAGAATGAAGTCTGGCAGAATCAACGCCAAATTACGTGAAGGTGATGGAACAGTGGGGATGATTCTGGACAATGCAAACCGAAAAATCACCCCGGAGATAAGCGGTGATAAGATCAAATTCAAGATTCAGCTGGAAGGGGAAGGAACTATCTGGGAAAATAATACCCCGTTGGATATCGGTTTGCCGAAGAATCTTAGACTTGTGGAAAAAGCAATGGAGAAATCGGTCGAGAAACAAGTCCTGGATACGTTATCCAAAGTCCAGAAGCGGTACAAAGTAGATAGTGTGGGTTTCGGCCAAGAAATTTACCGTAATAAGCCGAAACAATGGAAAGTGTTGAAAAAACAATGGGATCATAAGTTTCAGGAGGTTGATGTTTCCATTACAGTTAAGCTAAATGTAATAGGAAGCGGGATGGCAGGCGCTCCTCTACAATTGAAGGAAAAGGAGATCATAAAATGATCGTCCAAATCGTGGGATATGTATTTTTGTTGGTTGTATGGTCTTTTGTTAGAATTCCATCCTTGCTGAGTATGCAAAAAAACAAAGAAGCAGCGGTATTCGGCGGTTTAATGGGAGTATCATTAATTATCGGTTCCTTATTAATTGCCCGGGTTGACATACCGAGCACGGTTGTCCCGTTCAAAATTATTTTTGAACCTATCGGAAAAATGCTTTTAAAGAAGTGAATTGTCCGCTTTTCTTTTTATAGTGTCTATCATGAGAAGTGACAACGGTATGAGGCTTTGCGTGATAAAACCCACGCTCGGGTAAATGAAAGCAAGATAAGCTTGAAGCTCCGCGCCACTTTTGAAAACGCAAGCCGATCCAATGATGGACAAAAGCGTTAGCGGAGCTACGATATCACGATAATTTCGGATCCCGAAAAGCTGGCTAATACAAAGGCATAATATAAACAACGATACACATACTTTCACAAAATTCCCCATCACCCACACCGCAACAGCGATGGCCTCCAGACGTTCAAATGAACCTTCAATACCTATATATTGCATGAGACTTAAAAATGAATAGGTCAGTTTACCCGTTAATGTACCGAGGACCATAATCGTAAGTAATACAATGATAAATATTAAAATGGAAATGCTGAAAAACGCAATCAGCGAGACCTTGCGAGCCTTTTTCGGCTGAGTCAAATAAGGAAGGAGCCATCCCAATATAAACACTTGATTCATGAATGCTCCTGCTGGAATGACAGCTCCTTGCAATACCGGCAGTATTCCCTCTCCTAAAACTGGCTTTAGCCGGACGGGATCTGCTTCCCCAATCGCCAGAATCAAGATCGGAATCAAAGCAACCAAGATCAATGGTGTAAGAAACTCATTACATCTTCCAATGACCTCAATCCCAGCAATAACGGCTATACCGCATAGGATCAATAATGACAGACTTCCTACTATGGTCGGACTTTTTGGTAATAGAAGCGTTTTTATAAAAAAGGTATGCTGTATGGTAAGAACCGAAATAGAATGAAACCAAAAATAAATGTAATAAAACCCCAAACATTTTCCTAACCATTTCCCGATGATTTTTGAACCGTATTGGGTAATCGTCAAACCCGGATAACGATTGGCGAGCGTAGTCAACGCCCACAGAGTTAATAAACCTGTTACAGTAGAAGGAATCACGGATATCCAACCATTCTGCTTTGCAATCATCACCGTCCATCCAGGAATGGTTAAGACGATGGTGGAACCGATAAAAGTAAATATTAATAAGCCTAGCTGATTTCCCGTGATTTTTTCCGTTGTCTGCATCTTCACGCTCTCTCTCCTTAACCTCACAGAGGTGTTCCAAGTATTGGCTTATCGTTATCCATTTATTCGCTGCTAAATAATTCTTTACCGATCGTTCTCAATATGCTAAGATCTAAACGAAGGAGGAGTATGAAGTGGCCAGAACCAAGGAATTCGATGAGGATGCGGTGTTGCTTAAAGCCATGAGGTTATTCTGGGAACAGGGCTATGAGAAGACATCCATGATGGACCTAGTCTCGCATATGGGGGTTCACAAGAGAAGCTTGTATGACACCTTCGGCGATAAGCATTCCTTGTATATGAAGGCGTTAAACCGATACAGTGATACGATTGAGCAATCGATTAAAAGCAATATGAATGGCGCCCGTACTGCTGAGAAAGCTATTAGGCTGCTGTTAGAAGCGGCAATCAGGCAGGAAGAGGATGAGCTTCCTAAAGGCTGCCTGATGGTAAATACAGCAGTGGAGTTGGCCCTGCATGATTCCGAGTCCAGAGCGTGGGTCAATCAGAGCATGAATGGTTCAGAACAATTGATACGCGGGCTTATCGAGGCAGGTCAACAATCGGGTGAACTTGACAAGACGCTCAATGCGGAGCAGCTATCTTTTTATTTCCATAATGCATTTACCGGATTGCGGGTTATGGCGAAGACGTCAGACGACAGAGAGAAACTAAAACAAATTATCGAAACAACAATGTCTATTTTGAAGCACAATTAATTTTTTTGATTATTCGAGAACGGTCGTTCTCAATAGAAACAACCGAAGAGTCGAACAATATTCATCGACTAATGGTCGACAAAGGAGAAATGGGATATGGGAAAATTGAATGGGAAAGTAGCTTTAATTACAGGGGGTAATAGCGGTATTGGTTTGTCAGCCGCAAAATTGTTTGTGGCAGAAGGCGCAAGGGTCGTAATAACCGGCCGCAACCAGGACACGTTAAACGCGGCAGTGGAGGAGCTTGGTGCCACCAACGCTCTTGCCGTTCAGGCAGATGCTTCCGATCCAACGAGCATGGATAAAGCTGTGGCCATGGGAGTTGAAAAATTCGGCGGTCTGGATGTGGTTTTCGCCAATGCAGGTATTACAGGTCATTCACCGGTAGGAGGGACAGAGGTTTCCGTTTTTGAGGAGGTACTCAAGATTAACGTTACGGGGGTCTTCTTCACTGTTCAAGCATCTTTGCCTCATCTGAAGGAGGGTGCTTCGGTGATCTTAGTCGGCTCGGTGCTTGCAAAGGCAGGTAGTCCGGGATGGTCGGCATATGCGGCGAGCAAAGGGGCGGTAACCAGTATGGCAAGAGTGCTCGCTTCCGAATTGTCGCCTCGAGGCATTCGAGTGAACACCGTCGTGCCCGGAGCAACGCGGACGCCCATTTGGGGGGAAGCTGAAAAGTTAGCTCAAATGGAGTCCGTACTCAACCTTTCGATTCCGCTGAACCGTTTAGGTGAACCGGAGGAAGTAGCCAATGTCGCGTTGTTCCTGGCCTCGGATGATTCCTCTTATGTCCAGGGTGCGGAAATTAGCGTAGACGGAGGCGCGGGCTCATCCCCGTTCGGCGCTCCAATTTATCGTCAAGATTAAGGGTATTATATAAAAAGGAGAGATTTTCATGAGCAGAGTATGGTTTATTACGGGAACATCCACAGGATTTGGTCGTAAATTCGTAGAGCAATTGCTTCACACGGGCGACAAAATTGTTGCTACTGCGCGCAATATAGAATCGATCGCCGACTTAAAGGAAGCGTCGCCGGACAATGTCCATATAGCGGCATTGGATGTCACCAATAAAGGCCAAATCCAATCAGCCGTTCAAGAATCCGTTGAAAGATTCGGACGGATCGATATTGTAGTGAACAATGCCGGTTACGGACTTTCCGGAATGATCGAAGAATACACGGATGAACAAATTAGACAACAATTCGATGTCAACGTCTTTGGTATGTTGGATGTCATTCGCGCGACCCTTCCCGTCTTCAAGAAGCAGGGAAAAGGACACTACGTCAATATTTCATCCTTTTTTGGAACCTGGTCGATGCCGCCGTTCAGCCTATATTCCGCATCCAAATTTGCTGTGGAAGGTTTCTCGGAAGCTATGGCCATCGAGCTTGCGGGATTCGGCATCAAGACGACTATTGTTGAGCCTTCCGTGTTCGAAACCGAATTTTTGGGACATTCGCTGCAGCAAACCGAGAAAAAGCCTGAATATGCACCTGTCTATGATGCCTATTACAAGGGTGTTTCTTCGTTGAAATTAGGCGACCCGGCCAAAGGCGTAAAGTCTATAATAGCAATGATCAACAGCGAGAATCCACCGCTTCATTTTCCGGTCGGCTCTTTCGCATCCCATAGTATCCGGGACGCATTTACCAAAAGAATTGAAGAAATTGTTGCATGGGAAAAGTTGTCGGCCGAAGCGGATTAAATTCACTGTGCTGCATATGGTCTATGTTTAAAATAAAAACAGCAGTTCAAAGGCCACTTTGACTGCTGTTTTGTTTTTGTATGTGACCAGTACGCTTTGATACTGAGAGCCACGAATAAATAGAGATGGCCTTGGGAAGAATATCCAAGATAATGGCGGCCATTTGAAAAGGATGTATTTACACTGAATACTGAACCTAAGAACTATGATGAATTAAAAAAACTATCCGAACAATCGGATGATTTCAAATCGACAACGATTTCACTTCCCAATCAAGAAGTAAGCATTTCATATTACAAAACTTTAATTGATGAGAAATTGCTGCAGCATCATTTGATTCTTGCAATGCAAAATCGTGCTTTGGATTCCGAATTAAAGGAAATCGAGGATATAAAGGCCTGGATTCCAATTGAAAATATAGAGATTACCGACCAGGTAAAAATCATTCAATCGAAACTGCTGAATGGATGCGCGATTGTTCAACTTCATGAAAATGACCAAAAATGTGCCCTGGTGAATTTAGCTAATAAAGAAGGTTTACGAAAAAATAACGATACCGAAAATGAATTTAGCGTTGTCGGACCAAAAATCGGGTTTATCGAGGATATCGATACAAACATCCGTTTATTAAGAGCACAAATCAAAATTCCAAACTTAATTGTGAAAGAACTTACGATCGGAACCGTTTCAAAAACAAAAGTAGCTATTATATATATCGATGGGGTGACAAATGAACAGAACATTCAAACCGTTGAGCAAAGGCTTACGAATTTAGATTTCGAAGTCATATTTGATTCCTCCATACTGGATCAAATCATGTCAGACAATTCTATGACGCCGTTTCCATTGTTTCTAAGCACGGAACGCAGGGACCGAGTGGTATATGCGCTTATTAGCGGGCAAGTCGCGGTCATTAGCGACGGATCGCCTTATTTTATTACGGGACCTTCTACGTTGTTTGATTTTTTTATTTCCCCGGAAGATTATTATTTGCCATGGATTTTAGGTTCTTTTTTTCGCCTGATTCGAATCATAGGTGTCATTTTCTCGCTGTTTGCCACGTCCATGTATGTTGCGATAACCACTTTCCATTACGAAGTAATTCCAAATGATTTGCTGGGACCCCTTATTTTTTCCAGACAAAACGTTCCGTTTCCTCCCATTATCGAAGTGTTATTTTTGGAGATTACGATCGAATTCCTTCGAGAAGCCGGGGCCAGATTGCCGGCAAAGATTGGCACTTCATTAGGTATTGTCGGAGGCATTATTATCGGTCAAGCTGCGGTAGAAGCAGCTTTAACAAGTAATATTTTAATTATTATTGTGGCCTTATCGGCGTTAGCTTCGTTTGCGACGCCGATCTATAAGATGTCGAATACGATACGATTTTTACGTTTTCCCTTCATCATACTATCGTCGATATGGGGCGGATTTGGCATGTTTATCGGAATGGGTTTCCTGCTCGTACATATCAATCGTTTAAAATCGTTAGGCAATCCTTACACAGTTCCGATTTTTCCTTTAAGGATCAAGGATCTTAAAGACAGTTTTTTACGTTCACCTTATCAAATTCTGAATACAAGACCTCACTATTTAAGACCAAAGTCTTCATTAATGTATACTCCTAAACCTGTTAAACGGAAAAATGACTTTGATCATGAATGAACTTTGAGAAAGCGGGACGCTATGTACAAGACAAAATTTTTCCTAGTTCTCGGTTTATGTGCAGTTTTATCGGCTTGTGCCGATCGAAATATTGTGAATAAGATTGAACTTGCTCAAACATTGGGCCTCGACTCCGTTAGGAATGGCATCAAAAGCGCTGTTCTTATTGCTCGATATAAAGAAAGGGGACAGACGGAATTACGACTTATGGATACGGCATCCAACTCCATCTATGACATCATTCCAAGACTGAATACGAAGACTAAAGCCCCTGTCGAATATGGACAACTAAAAATGGTGCTATTCGGAAAAAAGTATTCCGAGAAAGGGATTATAGCTGAAATCCATAGCTTAGGCCGCGATCCTAAAATTTCAACGCGCCTTCAGCTTGGAGTCGCGGATCGGGACGCTTCGGAGCTGTTGGAAATGATCCAAAAATCGCAAGAACCGTTTTTTTTATCGGATATGATCGAGCAAAATAGGAAGAACGGAAATTTACCGTTGATGAATCTTCATGTATTATTGTTCAATTTATACGGACAAGGACGAGATCTGTTTTTACCGTATTTTAAAATAGAACGCGGAAAAATAAAAATCGATGGTCTGGCTTTATTTAGGAATGATAAAAAGATAACCGAAATCAGCATTAGGGACGCTTTCTTGTTAAAGATACTCATAGAAAACTCGAAGAACGGAAGCTACATGGTTCCAATTGCAGGAAGGACATCGAATCAAAATCCTGAGAATTTTGTTTTATTGAGAAGTATTAACTCGAAGGCAAAATATATCGTGAACAGAGTGGAACCGATCCCTTCTATTACAATCCGCATAAGTATGCAAGCGGTAGTGGCAAATATCCCGAACTGGATTGATTTGAGATCGGAAGGCCAGCTTAGAGAGCTTGAAAAAACAACGAGTGCATATCTCGAAAAAAAAATCGAAAAATTTCTATGGTTATGTAAGAAAAATAAAGTTGATCCAATCGGACTAGGTGACTTAGTTAGAAGTCAGTCTAAGAAATGGAGTGCCCAAGATTTTGAAGATGTTTATTCGGAAATAAAAACTAAAATAAGCGTTCAGGTTAAAATGGTCCAGCATGGTATAGGTGAATGATTGACTGGAAGGGACTGATCGGGAAGGTGCTTCGTGTATGAAAAATCCTATTCATGAAAAATACTTGATATCTCCATTCTTCATTGTTTTTCCTATGTATGTCAGTATGGTCGGGGTGGGAATTCTAAGTTTCCAACATGAATTGATTCATGATGCGGGATATAATTCATGGATCTCTATTCTTTTAGTGGGGATTAGCATACATTTGATCTTATGGATGATATATAAAATTTTATCTTCCAATCAAGAAGCTCCGGATGTAACTTCTATCAACCATACATGTTTCGGGAAAATTGCGGGGAACATATTAAATTTCGCAATTGTTGTTTATTTTTATTTCGGAGCTTTCATTGAATTTCGAGCGTATATTGAAATTATTCAAGTCTGGTTGTTTCCCGAAATGAATATTTTGCCTATAAGTTTCATTTTAGTTCTGTTTATTTACTATACTGTGAACGGCGGGTTTCGATCCGTAACAGGATTAAGCTTTTGGGGATTGGTAATTACACTTATTCTTATTGTTCCACAGGTTTTATCCGTTTTGCCGTATAGGCATCCGCTAAACTTGTTGCCTCTTCTTAACCATTCCATAACCGACATCTTCATCTCTTCTAAAAACATGCTGTTTCAATTCATGGGAATTGAAGCGCTTCTCCTCTTTTACCCATTTATTAAAACACCGGCAAAGTCTCAAAAATGGGCGCATTTATTGGTATTATTTGTTACATTTTTATATTTGGTCACGACGATCTCTACGTTTATGTATTACAGTGAAGGTCAGCTGCAACACGTCCTATGGCCAACGCTTAATATGCTCATGGAGATTGAAGTACCTATCCTTCAAAGATTGGAATACTTCTTCATTTCGGTTTGGGTGATAAAAATAATCGCAAACATCTCTCTGAGCTTATGGGTAGCATCCCGCGGAATGAAAAACGCTTTGCAGATCAGACCACGCGCGAGCCTGATTGTTTTTCTAGCCGGGTTCCTAATTTTAGAGTTTTTTGTGAATGACCGCAGCAGTATCCGATCGATTACCGAGTTTTATTCGACCGTCGGACTTTATTTTATTTACGTATATATCCCGTTTATGTTCGTAGTTACTCAGATAAGGAAAAAAGTCCAGGCAAAGTTATCCTGATCGAAGATAACTCTGCGGGCTTTCTGAGTTTCCAGTTTAGAAAACAGAGTGGTTCCGATTGTAGAGGGTATGATATAATACTAATTATTTAATGATTGGAGCTGAAGAGAATAATGTGATTTTTCTTGCTAAGAATAAAACAATAAAAGCGGTATTATTCGCATGTTTTATTTTTAATGGGCAAGAAAGTTACTAAATTCTTTTCACTCAAAAAATATATCCTTATCTATATAGACGGCAATAAAGAAGCCGTTATATCTATATCTTAATGCAAAGTCGATCAATAATTTTCATCGGACTTTTGCTTATTTCGTCAGTAAAGCCTTTTACTGCAGTTCTTATCTCGTCTACG
>NZ_SOMN01000041.1 GCF_004564235.1 Cohnella luojiensis | reverse complement strand
TGATTTAATTATTCTTTGGCGAGATTGTTTATTCATTTCTTTGTCTTTATTTAATTCTTTCAATTGCTCTTTCGCACTCGGAGATTTCCGATAACAAAATATCTACGAACTTCGTAAATACTTTTATGCACACCCACCATTTCGAAACTATAATTCATATTACCATATTCCGGAAGCCATGCTACTTTTGTTGTCGATATCCCACGCTCCATATCCCTCTTCCCTACCTAAGCAGCAAAAGGAATATTCCCCCAACTCCCAGCTCATACTAAAAAGATCATTTACGGATTACACAATTTCCGGAGTTGGAGGAACTTTTCGTATGGCAGAGAGAACGGTCATGGCCTATTTCAATACGCCCGAACAAGCCGAGCAGGCGCTTGAGAAGCTCAAATCTCTCCGGCTTGCAGAGTATGCGATCGACCGGTTTGACGGATATTCTGGCACCGGGATAAACCATATCGACAAAATCGAGAATTCGATCACGGGAGGCTTTCCGGGGCTTGGGTATTTGACGCTTGGCGGAGATTTCGATTCTCATGAGGCGTCCGTATTGGCCTCGGCAAGCGTGAGCGCCAGCGGCTATAGCTCGGGCGGACCGGATAATCGGGTTACCGGCCGAGATATTATATTAACTGCGATTGTGGAAGAAGATGACTATGAAAAAGCTTTGACAATCGTACATGACGCTGGTGCGCTGTAAACATCCATCATTTTAAGCTCCTAATATGACAAAACAAGGCTGCCATCGGATCATCCGACGGCAGCCTTGTTTTGTTTTAATTCCCACTTCAAAAATCTAACTGTTATTCATGAATCTGAGTTAACAGTTTACCTAAGTGCTCCATTGCCTCCGCCTCTCGTTCGCCGTCGATTTCCAGCGTTACCTCGTCCTGCGAGGCAATCCCCAAGGTAAGCATGCTCAGCGAGCTTTTTCCGTTTACCTTCTTGCCTTTATTGATAACGCTGATTTTGCACGGGTACCCGCTTGCCGCTTGGACGAACGCTTTGGTCGGACGAACGTGGAAACCCGTAGGATTAATAATCGTAAATGTTTTTGAAATCATGCGTTTTGCCCCCCTTGCTTATGATTGCGAACGAACGCTATTATTTCTTCCTGAGTCTTAAGCGCCATAGCCTCATCCGCAAGGGAGGACCATTCCTTACGGGACAAGTGTCCGATCAGCTCCCTTGCCGGAAGGATTGAACTCGCGCTCATGCTGAATTCATGAAGCCCCAATCCGAGCAATAGCGGAATAGCTGTTTCATCGCCCGCCATTTCCCCGCACATGCCGACCCATTTCCCTTCTTTGCGCCCTGCCTCGATAACCATACGGATCAACCGCAATATGGAAGGGTGACAAGGCTGATACAAATAGGACACGGTCTCGTTCATTCGATCAGCGGCCATCGTGTATTGTATCAAATCATTCGTTCCGATGCTGAAAAAATCCACTTCCTTAGCGAACAAATCCGCCGAGATGGCCGCAGACGGAACTTCGATCATCATCCCTACTTCGATCCTCTCGGCAAGCTCGACACCCTCCGCTTCAAGCTTACGCTTCTCTTCCTCGAGAAGCTGTTTGGCGGCATGCAGCTCGCTAAGCACGGCTATCATTGGGAACATGATCTTAAGGTTGCCATAGCGGCTAGCCCTAAGCAGAGCGCGAAGCTGCGTGCGAAAAATATCCGGCCGATCCAAGCAGAATCGGAGCGCCCGTTGGCCGAGGAACGGGTTGCTTTCCTTAGGTAAATTCAGATAAGGCAGCTCCTTGTCCCCGCCGATATCCAACGTCCGGATGACTACGGGTTTGCCATTCATTTTCTCCAAAACGTATTTGTAGCTGTTAAATTGTTCGTCTTCCGTCGGAAGCTTGCTGCGGCCCATGTAGAGAAATTCGGTGCGGAAGAGCCCGATCGCTTCCGCCCCGTTATCCAGCGCTTTCTGGACGTCCTCCAATTTACCGATATTGGCGGCGAGTTCAACAGAGTGACCATCGCTGGACACGGAACTCCGATTAACCCACTTCGCGAATTCCGCTTGACGCTGATCGTACCGAATTTTCTTTTCCCCGAATTCTATTAACTCTTCAGTGCTTGGATTAGCTCGAAGTACCCCTTCGGTCGCATCCATTACGATCATCGTTCCGGTCTCGATTCGGCTTAATTCCGCTCCCGCCCCCACGATCGCGGGGATTCCCAATGAACGCGCCATGATGGCGGAATGCGACGTACGGCTCCCGATCTCGGTTACGAACCCTTTAACATAGTCAAGATTAAGCTTAGCCGTGTCGGATGGCGTTAAATCTTCGGCAATCACGATACACTCTTCGGAAATGGCGGATAAATCCGCTTGCTGCTTTCCTCTAAGGTTATTCATGATTCTATTGCATACATCGCGGACATCGGCTGCCCTTTCTCGCAAATATTCGTCATCCATCTGGCTTAGCATGTCGATGAAGGAACGGGACGTTACGTATAACGCGTACTCGGCGTTGACCGACTCCTCCTTCACCTTCTCTATAATAACGTCAATAAGATCGGGATCTTCCAGTATCATGAGATGGCCTTCGAAAATCTCCGCTTTGTCCGAGCCCAGTCTTCTCTCGGTTATGTCGCGGATTTGTTCAAGCTCCGCTTGAGCTTGGCGAATAGCGGTTTGAAACCGCTCGACTTCAAGATCCGGTTGTTCCACTTGGGCTTGGGCAGGTACATAGCTTTCCAATTTATAAACAAAAGCTCGCGCCGCAACCAATCCCCGAGAAGCTCCTATCCCTTTGAAAATTTGTTCCATCCTTCGTCAGTCCTTTCTGCCCCTTATTTCCGCTCCTTGTAGGAATCGTAAGCCGTGATGATTTGGCTGTGGAGGGGATGTTCACTTGCAAGTCCAGTATATCGGGTTATGCTTTGGCTTACGCCCTGCTCCAGCAAACTCCTCTGAATCTCGGTAGCTTCCGGATCTTCCTCGTAGTCGAACAACAATGCCGCGGCCATTGCTTTCGTCAAATACGGCACTTCTATTCCGAACGAATGTGCCATAGTCGCGGGGCGAACTAACCTGTCGTTCGGCGAAAGCTTACGAATGGGCGAACGGCCTACACGGACGACTTCGTCCGTTAGATAAGGATTGCGGAAACGATCTATAATTTTATCGATATAGGTCTCATGATCGGCTGCGTCAAAATCATATTGCTTGATCAGAGCAGCTCCCGTCTCCCCCAACGCCCCGCGGATTTCCTCAACGATTGCCTGATCTTTCATAACTTCTTGGATCGTCTGGTAACCTCGCAGGTATCCATGATAAGCCGCGCAACAATGACCGGTATTAACCGTGAACAGTTTCCTTTCAATGTAGCGCTGAAGCTCCTTCGCATAATGAATCCCCTCGATCTCATGGAAACCCTCTAACATGGCGGAGCGATCCACCACCCATTCGTAGAACGGTTCAACAACCACTTTCAACCGGTCCTCATTTTGCTGAATCGGAACGATCCGATCGACAGCCGCATCGGGAAAAGCGATACGACGATCTGCTTGCTCTCTTAGCTCCAAGTCCAACTGCTCGTATACAAGTCCTTTAAGCTGCGTACTTCCTCCGATCGTATTCTCGCATGCGATAATATGAAGCGGTGATGTCGGACTTTTTAGTCTCCTTCTAATTCCTTCCGCAATGTTCGGGGCAATGAATTTCAAAACGTTAACGCCAACGGCTGTCGTTACCAAATCGGCTTCGGCCACAGCCTGAGCCACAAGCTCCTTGTCGTTTCCGTTAATTGCCCTGATGTTACGCACTATGGTGGTGTCTGCTGCTTCATTCGCCAGTTCAACGGTATATTGTCCCCGTTCATTTAATAATTGAACTAACTGTTCGTCAACGTCGACGAATTCTACTGTGTACCCGGATCTGGACAGCAATAAGCCTATAAACCCTCGCCCGATATTTCCCCCGCCAAAATGGACAGCCTTCATGCTCCCATTCCTTCCTTGAAAATCGCGATCAATTCATCCTCGGACTTAGCTTGAAGGATCCGCTGCATATCGTCGTCATCGGATACGAGTACGGCAACGCTCGACAGCACTTCTAGATGTTCTTCGCCGACAGCGGCCAATCCGATGACCAATCGTGCGGGTTCGTCGCCGAAATCCACTTCTTCCGCGAGCACGAGCACGGACATCCCCGTGGAGCGAATAAGCCCCTTGGAATCGTTCGTCCCGTGCGGCATCGCAAGACCTCCACCTAGATAGGTCGATGATACGTTCTCCCGTTCTATCATTTTATCCACGTATTCTTCAGGTACATGCCCTGCTTGAACGAGCAGTTGACCGGCAAGCTGGATAGCCTCGTATTTATCATTGACCTTCACGTTCAGTTTTACTTTATCCTTCGTCAAAATGCTCATGTCGGTTTGCTCCATTCTAATTTGGTTTTGATATAGGCCTCCATCGTCTGCGAGATGAATGCGCGAATGATTTCCGTATCGCCATCTTCAAGCAGCTTAATCATCTCCGGAAGCAGCAGCATAGCGCTTATTTCGCTAAGCACCTCCAGCGCTTGTTTGTTTAAGGTCAGGGGGGCAAGCATGAGAAATATCTGCTTTGCTTCACTCGATTCTTCTTCGCCTAGACGAAGAGGAGTTTTTAAGTTGTATAGGGCGATGATGGGCTCAACAACCCATTCGCTGCGAGTATGGAGGAGAGCCAGCTTCGTGTCTGGGATAAAAATACTTCCTTGAGCTTCCCTATCCATTAGCTGCTTGGCAATATGATCCACATTCTGCAGTACGGTAGTACTAGGCGAAATCATCGTGAGAAGACTGGTCAATAAACTTTGTAAATCGTTAGCTGCATGCCCGGTGTCTGGTCGATAAACTTGAAATCGTTCCAGAACGACAACTAGTTCCGAAGTATACTGTTTCATCAGCTTCATGCGTTCCCATGCTCCCTGATCTTTGGTCGGCTCGATGGGAACGGCCGAATTCACCGAAAAGGCAAGCTCGCGAACATGGGACCGCAGCCTTTCCGTTTCTTCCCGGGTCAGCAAAGGGCTAAGTTTGATATAACGCTCGGGTTCAACGGGAAGATCCACGGTCGATACAATAAGATCGTAACGATCCTTCGGCATGCGAGAAGCTTCGTACCAGGAGTAATGACCCAATAAATGAATTTGGGGAATTTCCTTTGTAATTCGAACGGCAAGCAATTTGGATGAACCAATTCCGCTCATGCATACGAGCAGTACCCTGACATTACCGGGGGTAAGCTTCCACCTCTCGATTGCCGCCCCGAAATGCATGACCAGATAACCGATTTCCTCGTCCGGTATAACCAAGCCCTTCCATGTTTCGTCGGCGCTTCTCCGAACGGCGTTAAACAAGGAATCATAATCCTTTCTAATCTGAGAGAGCAGCGGATTTCTGATCGCCTCTCCCTTCCGCATGCGTTCCATGGACGAACCCAAGTGGCGAATCAGGCCATCCAGAAGCGATCGGTCTTTACTGAGAGGAATGTCTATTGACAGTTCTAACGAACGTATAAACCCGACCGTTTGTTCTGCCAATTCCATACCGTATTTTTCTATAATAACGGAGGAGCTATCCACTGCCTTTTCTTTGGCTTCGTCCAATAGCATTTGCAAATAATCGGTTTCTTCCTTGGGTAAATCGCTCAATCCAAGCAAATCCGTGAATCGCCACAACGTAGAATCGTTCCTATCGTTGCGTTTGGTTGAGTTGCCGCTATCGGGAGGCTGGATTCGGTGACCTCGTTTAATGCGAATGATGGCGACGGAAAGGCGGATAAGCAAACGCGTATAGTCCGCTTCTTTAAGCCCCTTTAGCCACGCTTCGCCTTGTTGCCATAACGATTGCTCAATCGCCATAAACGAATCCTTGCCGACCAAATTCAATAACCTTCTTGTCGTTGGCCACAAATCCGTTGGCCCCGATGGAGATCCAAAGAAATCGGAATGCTCCAGGTAATCTTCCGCTAGCCTAACGATAAATCGGCGCTTGGCTATTTCGTTACCCATAATCTCTACGCCGTATCCCCGTTTACGGATGAGCTGCAAGCCGCCATTCCTTAATTGGGGCTCCAGCTCTTCCAAATCGCGGCTTATGGTTGGAATAGCCGCTTGCGCCTCGCTGGCTAGCGAGAAAAGCTTGATCGGTTCCTCTTCGTCCAGCAGAAGACAGAGCATGAGCAGCTTTCTCTCATCAGGTGAATAAGTTTCCGTCTCAGATCGTCGGAGCTCGTCTTGAAACCGGCTCAAGCTCTGCTCGTTACCTTCAAGGATAATTCCTAAACCGGATTTTTTGATTAGCGAAATCCCATGAAGGCCTAGTACAGGCTCAAGCTCGTGCAGCTCGCGATGAACCGTTCTGGAGCTGATCTGGACTTCTTGCGCGAGTTGGCCTGCGGTCACTTCCCCCTGCCGATTCAGAAGCACTTCCAATAAGCGTCGCTGTCTATTGGACAATTTCATCCACGGCAGTCTCCCTTCCATGAAAATGGATGTAACGCCGGCGTTAAACACGCCTGCGTTACAAGTTAATTATTTACTCAAACGGCTAACCAGCTTTTCGTATTCAGGACTCTTGAGAAAATTATCGATCGAGATATGCTCAGCGGCCGGCGCCTTTTGCCGCGCTCGATCCGTAAGCTCTTTATGAGTGATGACGATATCGGCATCCCCGGGAATATCGTTTATTGCCGTATTCGTGACCGCTACCTGTATTCCTTGTTCATTTACTTTTTTCCGAAGGATGGAAGCTCCCATTGCGCTGGATCCCATTCCGGCGTCGCAAGCAAATACGATTTTGTTCACTTCGGCATTTGATTTGACTATGCCTGCAGCTGGAACTGAAGTTGGAGTCGCGCCTTTTGATTGTGCCTTCATCTGTTTGACCTTATCCGATGCGGCTTCCAGATCATCTTCAGCGGTTTGCTTAGAAGTCTTCAATAGTACGGAAGCAACCAAGAAAGACGCAATTGCCGCCGTAACGACCCCGCTTAATACCGCTAGAAGTCCGCCCTTCGGAGTCATTGCGATATACGCGAAGATACTGCCCGGGGAAGGCGTGGCTACAAGGCCCGCTCCGAATAGCTGGAACGTGAACGTGCCGACTATGCCGCCGGCAATCGCCGCCAAGATCAAACGAGGTTTCATCAAGATGTAAGGGAAATAAATCTCGTGAATCCCGCCCAAGAAGTGGATAATGATCGCGCCCGGAGCCGATGATTTCACCGTCCCCCTGCCGAAGAGCCAATAAGCTAACAGGATGCCAAGTCCCGGTCCGGGATTCGACTCGAGCATGAAGATAATCGATTTCCCGGCCGTGGAAGCCTGTTCCAAAGCGATTGGACTCAATACCCCGTGATTGATTGCGTTATTCAGGAACAATACTTTCGCCGGTTCGATAATAATGTTGGCCAGCGGAAGCAGTCCTGCATCGATCATGGCTTGCACTCCATTGGCAAGTCCCTTGCTTATCCCTTCAACGACGGGTCCGATGCCTTTGAAAGCTGCCAGAGCCAGAGCGCCGCCGATAATGCCCGAAGAGAAGTTGTTGACCAGCATCTCGAAGCCTGAAGGGATCTTGCCCTCGATCGACTTGTCAAACCGCTTTAGAATCCAAGCGGCCAATGGTCCGATGATCATTGCGCCGAGGAACATCGGAATGGTTGCACCGACGATAACGCCCATCGTTGCCACAGCACCGATGACGCCGCCGCGGGTTCCGTGAATCATATGTCCGCCCGTATAACCGATTAAGAGCGGCAATAGATAAGTGATCATTGGGCCAACAAGGGAAGCGAGACTTTCGTTAGGAATCCACCCTGTTGGAATGAACAACGCCGTGATTAAACCCCATGCAATGAAAGCTCCGATGTTCGGCATGACCATACCGCTTAAAAACCTGCCGAACTTTTGAACGGCTACTTTTGCTCCTTGACCGGAAGAAACTTGTTGATCTGTATTTTGACTCATGAATGATAACCTCCCTTAATATTTTCACCAATAGACTGTATAAGGATTCCTTCTCTGTAATCATCATAAACGGAAAGCGCTTTCAGGTTCAATCAAAGGAAAAACAGCTTTCGTCATGAAAGCTGTTGACAGAACTTTATTACCTTCGTTCCTAGAATCAAAACTTCTTCTCATACTTGCTAAACGTGCCTAAGGAATTCGCGGCTTTTCCTACAAGCTCATATCCCAGCTTGCTATAGAAGTCGTTGAGTACCTGATTGTTTGCTATGCAATCTAGCCGGATAAGCGGAATATCCCATGTCGGAACTTCGGTATCCGCCCATTGCATGATCCGTTTGCCGACTTCTTTGCCCGAGAATTTACGGTTAATAGCCAGTCGGTGCAAGTAAATCGCGGAATCATCATTCTCGCCGCTCCATAACTCCCGATCCCATGTGCTTGGTCTCCTTAGCAGCATGACCATACCCGCGATATCGGAATCTTGCATGAAGATAAATACTTCCCCGCGATTAATCGCCTCGGGAGTATTATGCGAGTCCTCTCCTCTAAGCAATCCGTTCCATTGGGAGGAGCCTTTGTTTAACAGCCATTCGGCCGTGTTGACGAGAAGCCGCATGATCTCTTGCGTATCCTCCGGCTCGGCTCTTCTTATGCTTGTGAAAGAAGTCATGAAGCCCCTCCTGAATCTTTACTCTCTTAAGCTTTACGGGTACTTCTCAAGATCGCGCTTAGAATAAGAACGACCAAGATAGCCCCTCGCGATATTAATGCAGATTAGCCTATTTTTATAATACCCGCGCGACAGAAGGATAAACCATGAGAGTAACTATTCCACGTCGAAGTTGAAGTAACGGTTCGGATACGGCTCTATCTTAAGCGTGTAGTGCCACCACTCTTTCTCGTAAAGCTTGAAACCGTGCTTCAGCATCGCATTCTTGAGGATATTGCGATTGGCCGTTTGCTCAGCGGTGATTAGCTTTGTGCCATGGCTGGATATTTCACCGAAGAAGTCGTACGGACTCCCCATATCTACGATTTTTCCCGTTTTCTTAAAGGCGATCGTTAAATCAACCGTGCTTCCGCGGGTATGGCCGGATTTCGCTGCCACATAACCTAGCTTGAATACTTTAGACTTGTCCACCTCGGGATAGAAATCCTTCTTCATCTTCGTATCCTTAGAGTCTTTAGCCCACCGGGTAAAATGATCAACTGCTTTCTGCGGACGATAAGCATCGTAGATAAGCAAGACATAACCTTTGCGTTCCAGCTCCGCATTAACCGACTTGAGAGCATTCGCGGCTTTTATGGACAAAATCGCTAGAGGTGCCTTATATCCGTCGATCCTCGTACCGATGAAGTTATACTCTCCGTAATAACGGATATCGAACATGGCTGTGGGGATGACTTCGTCGACGTAAACAAAGCCTTTGGGAAGCTTTCTTTTCTTCTTGACAGCATCTTCGACACTCTTAGGTGGACTAGTTACAGGGCTAGGAGTGATTTCGCTGTTTTCGCTTGCGGGAGTTGTTGATCTCTGCGGCGGACCCCCGCTATTTACGCCGTTACACGCTGTAAGCAAGACAATAAATACTGTTAATACAAGTAGAAAGGGCTTGGATTTGCTATTGCCGCCGTATAGGTTCATTGTCAGCCCCTCTCTCTTAACCCAATGAATTGGATAAGGTATAATAGATTCATCATCATTAGAACGAGGGATCGAGATGTCGGAATCGGTACGTATCGATTGCATGAAATGCCGTCACTTCTATGTTACCTGGGACCCGCAATTCCCTAAGGGCTGCAAAGCCTTCGGCTTCAAGTCTCTCCAAATGCCGAGTCTGACCGTGTTATCTTCTTCCGGGAAACCCTGTTTGAATTTCGAACCGAAAAGCCGACCCTTAGCTTAATTATACTTCTTCCAATCCATCGAGCTGTTATTTAACAAATATTCGAAGTCTTTCTCCTTCAGCTTCTGCTCCGCGATACGCGCCGCTTCCGCCTCTTGGCGCTTAGACTCCCGTTGCTTTGCTTCCTCCAGCTTCATCGCTTCCGCTTGTTCCTTCAGCTTAGCAACGGTTCCGGCTCCAAGCAAGTCCTTAAGAGTAACGGGTTTGTCGGAGTTCGGGGCCGTTTCTTTTGCCGGCACATGCCTCTGTTGCTTCTTCTTGTTGTTTCCCATTCGAAAACCTCCTCATTGTCATTCATAAATGACGAATTCCTTCCGGAATCATTTTCATTAAACGATCCGGATAATCCGTATGGACGCCATCGACTCCCCATCTTAGAGCCATTTCCATGTTCAATGGATAGTTGACCGTGTATGGATACAGGAGCAATCCCGCATTCTTGACTTTGCGTACGTAACTCTCGTCTATTCGAAGGAAATTCGCGCCGATTCCATTCGCATAACCGCTAATCTCCCGTAATCTCGCAGAGGATATGCTCGCCGGATTTTTATACCAGAATAACTGAAACAAAGGGACGTCCTTGTTCCGCTTGCGAATCTTCTTCAGGCTTTCCTTGCTGATCGATTGAACCGCGATATGCCGGGTCAGTCCGAAATCCTCGACTAGTTTCAACATTTTCTCCTCAAGACCGGGATAGTCTTCGGGAGCCTTCGTCTCCAACAGATATCGCGTGTCTTTACCGAAGGTTTCGAAGATTTCCTTCAACGTCGGAACCTTCTCGTTCACATACTCCTCACTGCCATAAGCTTGATTCTTATCGTTGAACCAAGAGCCGGCGTCCAATGCCTTGATCTCGGTCAGAGTCATATTCTTAATTAGACCTGTACCGTTCGTCGTCCGGTCAACCGTCTCATCATGCATGGCGATAAGCTCGCCGTCCTTCGTAAGCCGCAGATCGATTTCGATATAATCCGCTTGCATTCTAACACCTATCCGATAAGAATCAAGCGTGTTTTCCGGCGCGTAACCAGACGCTCCGCGATGGGCCACGATCACAGTGCTGTTTTCCTTGAAAGGCGATATGCTTACCCTTGCGCTGGCACCCGACGGCCATGAATGCAATCCCAATATGGATATAAACAGAAGCACGTGAATCCTGTAAAAATAATAACGCGGAACTCCCATTTTATCCATCTCCTATTGTAATCGCAAATAAGGTCAACCTTCCGAAGAAGGTCGACCCCTGACTCTTTAAGATGCCGCTCGCTTGTCGTTTTGGTTACGTATATATTATTTCGCAGCAGAATAATTCGCATACGAATTAAATTTGAACGTAGAACTCACGACTTCTGCATAGCAATCATCCCGCTTATATAATCTCGTTATCCTCGAAGTCAATGAAGTCGAGATTTCTTGGGGAACTCTTCCCGAATAAGAAGTTAGTTCCATGCATGTGATTTCATCCTTCGTTTGTTTTCCAATAATCGTTACGAGCGTATGGACGGGATAAGAACGCGGCAATCGGATCATCAATTGATCCATTCCTATTTTGCCGACGATTGGCGCGCGCACTCCATCCACAAGCATGCAGGAACCTTGCAGACTTTGCGACCAACCGTCCGCGTAACCGATCGGAACGGTACCGATCCACTCCTCTTCGGACGCCCGATAAGAGTTATCGTAGCCAATATATTCTCCCTTGTTCACTCTTTTCACTTGAATAAGGCGACTATATAGGCTGAACGCCGGTTTTAAGCGAAGACCTTGGGCATGATCCCGAGAATAATACCCATACATCGCTGCACCTATGCGAACGATATCCATCGCTAATTCGGGAAAACGCAATGCCGCCGCGCTGTTCGCGCAATGAATTTGCCGAAAAGGAATATCGGATTCTTTTACCCAACCTGCCGCTTCTTTGAATTTTGCAGCCTGAGCCTTCAGATATCCGGAATCCTCTTCGCCTGCGGAAGCAAAATGAGTATAGATTCCCTCTACCTGAATGTCTGGCTGCACTAGCCAAGGGGCGATCGCTTCCCACTCTTCCCGTTCCCGTATCCCGATTCTCCCGAGTCCGGTATCGAATTTCACATGTACCTTTAGCTTTGTCTTAGAATTCATGACTTTGCAAGCTCTCAATTGCATAAACCATTCGGCGGAGGTCACGGTCAACATCAGATCGTAATGAATCGCAACGGCTGTTTCATGAGGTTGGATGGGAGTCAGGATGAGGATCGGCACGGTTATGCCGTGTCTTCTTAGGTTAATCGCTTCGCTTAGGTAGGCTACCGCTAAGCTTCCGGCACCGGATTGAACCGCGGTTTTAGCCGTTTCCGCATCACCGTGCCCATAACCGCTTGCTTTAACGACAGCCATGATTTCCGTCTTCGCCGGCAAACGGGATTTGATACTTTTCAGGTTATGGCTAATGCATGACAAATCCACTTCCGCCCATGTATCCCTATATAATTCCGACCGTTCCATCTCCATTCCCCTTCCTCGTCAGTCTATTGCCAATTGGGCATGTCCTTCTATCAGCGAAGAAACGACTTCCTCTAGTTTCATTGCCCTAGACCCTTTCACTAGTACAACGGCATCAGTTTTAAGAACCGATTGAATATGAGCGATCATGTTTGGTTTGTCCTCGTAGTTGAATACCCTCTCCGGAGACATTAGCCGTCGGGCGCTGTCCGCCGTATGCAAGGACAAGGGACCGAATGTAAATAAATAATCCAACTTTTCTCCATCGATAGAGGAACCGACATGGTGATGCATAGAAACAGCTTGCTCTCCCAAATCCTGCATATCGCCCAGCACGGCAATCTTCTGGTTGTCCACGGGCCATAATGATAACGTATCGAGCGCGGCAACCGCGCTAGATGGATTGGATTTGTAAGTATCGTTTATGAGAATGAATCGATCGCCCTCGATTATCTCGTTGCGCATGTTGGTTATTCTCGCGTTAGCCAAGCCATTTCGAATCGCATTCCTGCTCATCCCCGCTGCGACGGAAGCTGCAACAACCGCTAACGCATTAAGAATCTGATGTTTGCCTGCTAAGGGAACGGTGAAGGCAAGCGAAGGATATTGAGCGATAGAAAATGTCGATCCATTCCGATCCATCTCCGCGCTAATCGGATGATAGTCGTTCATCGGCTCCCAACCGAAGTTTATTTTCGCATGATCGTCTTTCAAAGACTGAACCGCTCCCGCCAGCAGAACATGGTCCCCGTTGTAGATTAACGTTCCGTTGTCCTTCAGTCCCGACAATATCTCCAGCTTGGCCTGTATGATATTGCGGGTGCTTCCCAAATCCCCCAGATGGGCTTCGCCGATATTGGTAATGACGGCAATGTCGGGCTGGGCCATCCTCGAAAGCAATTCGATTTCTCCAAGCCCCGACATTCCCATTTCCACGACGGCCATCTCCGTGTCTTCTTCCAAGCTCAACAGCGTTAGAGGAACTCCGAGATGATTGTTTAGATTCCCGAAAGTCTTCTGAGTTTTGAATTGCATTGCTAAACAATCCGCAAGCATATCCTTCGTCGAAGTTTTGCCGTTGCTTCCGGTAATGCCGATGACCGTCGCTTGCAACTGGGAGCGATACTCTCTCGCTAAAGATTGAAGTGAAAGTAAAGTGTCTTTCACCATCAGCACGGGGATTTTCCCTAGGGGAGGGTTAGGTTCATCCCGGTTCCAAAGAACGGCGGCAGCCCCCTTCTCTATCGCGAGAGCCACGAAATCGTGTCCGTTAAAACGATCTCCGACGATGGGGATATACAAATTCCCTTTGCATAAAGTTCGTGTGTCTATCGAAACGCCGTCTATCTTGATTTTCTTCTGGTCGTTCGTAGGAATAGACGTAAGTCCCATAACCGAAATCTGCTGCAAGGTTCTGCGGATCATGAGATCACCTCGAATATTGAATGGATTGTTTCTCTAAGTGGCGCATAAACGCGTAGTCGATCAGTTTCTCGATGAGCTCGGAATACGTCGTTCCGTCCGTCTTTTCCCACATGACGGGGTACATGCTGAACTTCGTAAATCCGGGAAGCGTATTGATCTCGTTTAAGTATAGGCGCTCCTGAGGGTCGATAAAGAAATCCACTCTTGCCAATCCGGCGCACTGTAAAGTTTGATAGGCAAGTTTTGCCGTTCGTTGAATCCGGTCGGCCAGATGTTCGGGAATGTCCGCGGGTATAGACATCGTTAGGCGCCCGTCAACGTATTTCGCGTTATAGTCAAAAAAGGATTTGTCTTGAATGAATTCCCCCGGGACGGAAACCAGCGGTTGTTCATTGCCCATTACGGCGACTTGGATCTCTCTGCCGGCTACTTCCTTTTCAACGACGATTTTGCGGTCATAGCGAAAAGCCGTCGCCATTGCGTCCCGAAGCTCTTCCTCGTTCTCGCACCTGCTTATCCCGATGCTGGAACCAAGGGATGCAGGCTTTACGTAACAGGGGTATCCGATGTTTTCGTTAATCGAACGACTTACTTCCTCTGCATTTAATGTCCATTGAGCATATTGAAAGTTCCGATACTCGACTTGAGGTATACCCGCATGGGATAAAAGTTCTTTGGAAACCGCTTTGTCCAAGGCAACTGCGGAGGAGAGTACGCCGTTGCCGACGTATGGAACATCTATAAGCTCTAGTAAACCTTGAATCGTTCCATCCTCCCCATTGGACCCGTGCAGAAGCGGCAACACGACCTTATTCCCTGCCAAAGAGAAGAAACGCGTCATAATGTCGCCTAACGAAGAAGCCGCTTGACCAAAGGACGGCAGTAAGACAAGGTCTTTAATCTCGGCCGGAACGGACGAGAGTTTCCCGTGAGAACACCAAACCCCTTCCGGAGTAATGTAGATGGGATACACATCGAATTTTCTGGGATCAATGGATGGAATGACCGTCAATGCCGTCTTTAGCGAGATTTCGTGTTCAACCGATTTGCCGCCGTAGAGGATAAACAATAGGGTTTTCATGACTATGGGAAAGCCTCCTTGATCGTATGCTTGTCTACTTCCAAGATAACGAACAAAGCTGATTTATCCCGTAATTATTGTTTAATTAAAGCTTAAGATTCCTAAATTAATAATTTAGAAATTAAAAAAAGAGCGCCCCTTATGATCCCGGACGGATCACAGAAGAACTCTTGTAATGAAAAGATGACGGTAAATCATTTCTGCGCGAAATCGATAAACTTATCCACGACGCGGTCGATGAACCGGAGAGTAGACTCGTCTACCAGACGCGCCGTAGATTCATCGAATTTCAAGCCCGCGGAGCTAATGTAAATTTCATTGCCTGCTGGAGGCAGAAGCTTGGCTTGGATGCCTGGGCTAGCTAGAATTTCTCGAAGGTGCAACTGCGCGCGTATCGTTCCCATCATTCCCGGGGACACGCCAGCGGTCATTACGGGCTTGCCGATCAACACTTTATCTATCCGCGATAACCAGTCGATCGCGTTCTTAAGCACGCCGGGAACCGACCAATTGTACTCCGGGGTAATGATGAGCACTCCGTCAGCCGCTGCGATTTTATTTAATAATTGTTTGACAACCTGAGGCGGGTTTAGTTCGATATCCTGATCGAAAAACGGAAGAGATCGAATATCGGCGATTTCTAGGTCTAGTTTGTTAATGTAACGTTCCTTCATGGTGTTGGCGAGCTGCAAATTGTAGGAACCATGTCTAAGACTTCCGATAAGCACGGCGATTTTCAACATTCGATCACTACCTCCTCTGTATACGTCCTTTATGCTATGAATCTATTTTAGCATCCTAACCGGGAATTAAACAATTCATTTGGCTAGGAAAGAACGATTACTCGACTTGAAGGCGGACGCCTTGCGGCAGCAAGCTCTGGATCGACTCTCGCAGGTTGGCGTCCTTATGGATCTCTTCGCTTAAAATCGCTATCATTCCGGAGTCTTCCCGGGTTCGTATCAGACGTCCGATTCCTTGCTTTAGTCGCAGCAACATGTAGGGCAGATCCACTTCTTCGTAAGCGGAATCGGCTTCCTGGCGCTTCGCCATGAACACCGGATCCTGCGGGGGGTAGGGGAGCGACCAAACGATAACGTTCGAAAGCGACGGACCCGGAATATCAAGCCCTTCCCACAAAGTCACCGCGCAGAGCACGCTTGTCTCATCCCGTTGGAAATCCGAGATCAGATGGCTTATCTCCCTATCTCCTTCGAAACCGAAGTTCATCTCTCCGCACTCCGGAAAGGACGGAATCATTTCTTTGAATAGTCTCAGCTCTTCTCTGGAAGGGAACAGGATCAAGGCTCTCCCCTCCGTACGCTGAAGCATCCTTGCGGCCGTTTTCATTTTCTCCGCGAAAGTTGCTCCATTCTTCCAGGCAGGCGCCAACACTTCCATTCGGTTCTCGTATTCGTACGGGGAATCGACGCTGAAGGATAAATATTTCTCGATTCCAAGGCTGTAAGCCAAATATTCGAACGAACCGTTCACGGACAAGGTGGCGGATGAGAAAATAACCGGCATGTTCAAGGAGAATACTCGCTCGCGCAATACTTCCTTGACGGCTTTCGGCATAATGACGAGCGTGAGTCCCGTGGCGCTTTCCGTTGCCCAACAAATCAGGGAGTTTGAGCTCTGGAACAGGCTGAGCGCCTTCTGCATCATTTCCAAATGCTCCTCGACGATGCGAAGTTGGTAGCTGTCCAGGGTGTACAATTCACTCTCGAAGACGAGCTCTTCTTCTATTCCATCGATCACCTTGCGAAGCTGCGCAACCTCTTGAATCAGCTTATCGTTCAGAATGATTTCCCTGCGATCGGATCCGGGAATCGATACGCTTTGCCGTTCCAGCAGTTCAAACAAGCCTTCGCTTCGATCAATGGCTTCGTCGATCAGGACGGCGAGCGATTCGCGAATTTCGTTTTTGAGCAGCCGAGTAATCAATTCCTCGAAAATATTATGCTTGATACGGTATGTTAAGGCTTTCTGTGCCGCGGATTCCAACAAGTGTCCCTCATCGAAAACGACCGCGCAATGGTCGGGAAGAAGCGGAAGCTGACCTTCCCGCTTTCGTCCTTCATAGGTCCACACATGCTCCATATAGAAGTCATGCGAGCATATGATCAGATCCGTGGATTGCCTGTAGTGTTCTCGCGATAACGTCTGCCCGCAACGATGGCGCTTATCGCAGACGAAGCAATCCTGGAACGGATCCCAGTTGATCCTCTCCCATTGCACGTCGTTAAGATGCGGATATTCCTTACGGTCCCCATAAGCGTGGAAGCTCTGCATGCCTTCGCTTTTATGGACGAAAGAAGGCAACTCTTCATATAAGGATTTATAGAGATCGACATCCTCGTAGTCCGTTCTCGCATGCTCCAGCTTCGCCAGACAAAGGTAACGGTCCTGGGATTTTCCCGTTCTGGCGTCAATGGACAAGCTTAAATGTTGCGCAAGCTTCGCCAGATCGCCCTCCGGCTTCATCAGCTGCTCGATTAACGACTCGTCCGCGCAGGCAATGATCGCCGGTTTACGGTGATATCGGGCATAACAGATCGCATATAACAAATACACTAGCGTTTTTCCGGTGCCTACGCCCGCCTCCGCGAAAATCGTCTGTTTCTCCGCGAAAGCCCGCTCCAATTGGAAAGCCATATAGATTTGCTCGTCGCGAACCTCGAAGCCGGCTTCGGGCAGAACGTCGTAGAACACGTCTGCGACCCATTCCCCTACCTGCTGCAAGAACGGCTTGGAATGTTCGTATTCAAATGGGTATTTACTCACAATGATGCTGCCTCCACGAAATCTTGTCGAGACATTATCACACGATCGTTCAGGAAATGCAAAGCTTTAAGAATTGGCCCGTGTAGGAAACGTCGACTCGATTCTACTGCAGAGGAAAGAGTTTAGCTAAGTTCCTTCGTTCAGCTCGATTCGGTGTCGGTGGGCGGGGGCGGAGATAGTAAAGTTTTGTTACTATCTCGGTGCTGTTCAGGCGCGGCGGGTGGAGATAGTAAAGTTTTGTTACTATCTCTTTGCTGTTCGGTCGCGGAAGGCGCAGATAGTAAAGTTTTGTTACTATCTCGATGCTGTTCGGTCGCGGCGGGCGCAGATAGTTAAGTTTTGTTACTATCTCGGTGCTGTTCGGTCGCGGCGGGCGGAGATAGTAAAGTTTTGTTACTATCTCGATGCTGTTCGGTCGCGGAAGGCGCAGATAGTTGGGTGAGTTAACTAAGTTCCTTCGTTAATTCGGCTCGATTCGACTGCGGAGGGGTGAACTGGTACGGTTTCGTTACTCGGCTCGATTCGACTGCGAAGAGGCGAGTTGGTACGGTTTCGTATGGCAAGAAAAAACCCCGCGACAAGCGCGGGGTCACCATTATATGAACCTACTTAGATTGATTGATAAAGTCCCGCCATCCCCCGACATGCGTTATATCCTCGGAGTACGTTGCCGCATAAGCCTCGCACGTAAAGCCTGGCACTTCCGTGCCATCCTCCAACTCGACTTTCCCGATCCCAAGCGGAGCAGGAATCGCTGCCGCGAATCCGCCGAACGATTCCAGAGGCATCTCCCACACTTCCAACCGTATCGCGGCTCCGCCGTCCGCTAACTTGATCATGCCGGGCTTAGCGGGTGTGGTTGGCAGTTTCACCAATCGATACTTCGTCGCCGAGACCGCCTCCCGAACAAACCTCGCTCCGCAAGCAATCATCTGCTTCTCCAATGGAAATCCTCGCATATGCAAGCCGCAGACGGCAACGAGCGTGGTGTTTGCTTTCGGAACGGATGACACAGCTACAGATTCCCCCGTGATCGAGCCTGCCGCTCCAATAATCAAATCCTCTTGATCCGCAAGCGCGAATAGCGATATTCCGAAGGGCAAACCGGAAGCCGCTTCCCCTGCGGGAATCGCAATCGCGCATAGATCTAGCAGGTTGCAGTGGTTCGTGTATTTGCCCATGTCGCGATTAGTGCCGATCGGATCCTTCCTTACTTGCTCGCGTGTCCAAGTCCCTCCGCACGTGGGCAGGACAAGAACCGTATCCTTAAGCAGTCGGCGGGTTTCCGCTTTATAGGCTTCGAGCTGATGCATGGCGCGGAACACGGATGCCGCTTGATATTTGTCGCTCGCCCCGTTGCGTAGTATCGTTTCCGTTACGGGAAACGTAACGCCGGGATGCGCCTCGACAAAGTCGCCTAGCGCGGCCCACCTCTCCGCAACCCATGGGCCTTCATACAGAATAGCGGCCGCTTGCGAGAACATTTCCATATCAACGTATTCGATAGGAAGATTCATATTATCCAACCTTTCAACCGACGCGTTCCAAGCCACGCGATATTGCTCCGCATACGGGCCATAGAACTCTAGCTCGCCGCGCGGTAACGCAATCTTAGAGGGCAATCTGGCACTCGGAGGCGCATAGTCGCGAGACCATGGATCCGTTGGCTCATAACCGCGCGCAACTTTATCAACGGCAAGAGCATCCTCCATCGTGCGGGCGAACACCGTCACGCAGTCCAAGCTTGCGCACGCCGGTACGACGCCTTTCGTCGGCCAAGCCCCGAGGCTAGGCTTATACCCGACCAACCCGTTCAATGCCGCGGGAACGCGCCCGGAGCCCGCCGTATCCGTGCCGAGAGAGAAAACGGCTTGACCGCGAGCGACCGCAACCGCCGAGCCCGCGCTTGATCCTCCGCTAATAAGCTCGCCGTTCAGCGCGTTATGAGTTTCTCCGTACGGGCTTCGCGTACCGACCAAACCCGTCGCGAACTGGTCTAGGTTTGTTTTTCCCATCGGAATCGCCCCTGCGGCAATAAACCTGCCGATGACAACCGCATGTTCATCGGGCGTATAAGCATATTCCGGGCAAGCAGCCGTTGTCGGCACCCCGGCCAAGTCGATATTATCTTTAATGGCAAACGGGATCCCCCATAAGGGAGAGGCATCCGGATCCAACTCGACTAGCCGATCCAAGTAAGGTTGTATGAACGCCATAGATGGCGGAGTGATCCAGACATTCAAATCCGCATCCTCTACTGCCCGCCGGATCAATTCTTCGACGATTTCCTTAGGCGTGATTTCCCCCGAAGCATACCCTTCCTTAAGCCAAGCAACCGTTAAGTCGATGGGGATTAACTTATTGCTCGCCGTCATAGGCTCACCTCCTCTCTGACGTTCTTCTTCATAATGCTAACCAGCAGTTGTCCGGCATGTACGCCATCCCCGGGTTTCACGTAAGCGGAGTGCACGAAGCCATCGCAAGGGGCTTGCAAGGAAAATTCCATCTTCATGCTCTCGACGATGATCAGCGTATCCCCTTTCTTAACTTCCCGGCCTTCGCTTACGTTTACCTTCCATACGCTGCCCGGAACAGAGCATCGAACGGCGGAAGCGCCTTCGGGTATTTCCTCCTCAACCTTCTCCACTGAAGGCTCTTGTTCGGATACGTATTCCGCCAATCCGAGCGATTTCCAGCTCTCCCTTTCGCCCTGGAAAGCCGCTTGCTGAGTACTCTTAAACGACTGTGCGCTCTCTTCGATAGACTGTAAGAATTGCAGGTATTCTCCAAGGTCGAACGTCGTTTCCGTAATATCGGCTTCAAAGCGCCCGCGAAGGAAATCCTCGCGAAGTACGAGCAATTCGTCGGCGGTAACCGGATAAAACCGGATTTGATCGAAAAACCGAAGGAGCCACGGCTTGCCGGGTTGGAAGCTCTCCGTGGAACGCAGACGATTCCACATCTGAATCGTACGGCCGACGAATTGATACCCGCCCGGACCTTCCATTCCATAGATGCACATATACGCGCCGCCGATCCCGACGGCATTCTCCGGTGTCCAGGTTCTTGCCGGGTTATATTTCGTTGTCACCAAACGATGTCTAGGATCGATCGGCGTTGCGACGGGAGCGCCAAGATAGACGTCGCCTAATCCGAGAACGAGATAGTTGGCGTTGTATACGATCTCCTGTACTTCCTCGAGACTTCCCAGTCCATTCATGCGACGAATAAATTCCAGATTGCTAGGACACCATGGAGCGTCCGGGCGAACGTTCTGCTGATAGCGGTCAATGGCAAGCTGCGTTGCCGGATCGTCCCAGGAAAGCGGCAGCCGAACGATTCGGGAAGGCACGCGAATCGATTCCAACGGCGGCAGTTGGCGATCTATGTTCAAGACGAGTTTGCTTGCCTCGATAACAGTCATTCGCGATGGATCGATATGGATTTGCAGCGATCGGATCCCCGGCGTCAAATCCAATACAGGAATGACCGTGTTCTCTTCGACGGCTTGCATCAAGGCATGAACCTGAAATCTAAGCAATAAGTCCAATTCCATGCTTCCGTATTCCACGAGCAAGTTCTGGTCGCCGCTGCACCGAATCGTAATCGGGAATCTGCGGCCTTCCGTTTCCCGCACCAGAATCGGATAAGCCGGCATCCACACGCGGTCCGTAGAACGATCGCGGATAGTGTCTTTAGGCAGCCCGTTCTCCAAACCATCCCCGATAGCCTTCAAAGCCTGTTCCTGCAATTCGCGCATAGCCGCGGCCTCTTCCAACGTCAATAGCCGGAATCGGACCTTGTCGCCCGGGTGAAGCTGGCCGATCTTCCAGAACTCCGCCGAAGCCGTCGTGACCGGACATACGAATCCGCCGAGGCTTGGTCCGTCGGGACCGAGCAGGATCGGCATATCTCCGGTCAAGTCCAAGGTTCCGATCGCATAAGCGTTATCATGAATGTTAGAAGGGTGAAGTCCGGCTTCTCCTCCGTCCTCCCGACTCCATAGCGGAGCAGGACCGATCAGCCTGACTCCCGTGCGGGAGCTATTGAAATGAACCTCCCACTCGGTCTCTGTCAATTGCTTCAAATATTCGGGACTCAGAAATTCCTCCGTACAATGAGGTCCCGGAATCACGCCGATCATCCAGGGTCCGTCGGATACGACAGGACGATAAGCAGGATCTAACTCTCTTAATTCCGTTGGCGTGCCAACGCCGCCGACCACGCGCAATACGTCGCCGGTTCTTAGCGCCCGACCTCCATGACCTCCGAAACCGCCAAGCGTAAAGGTCGAGGAGCTGCCCAGTATCCGAGGCATATCGAACCCGCCGGCTACGAGCACGTAAGATCGCATACCCCTCTCGGATTCCCCGAAACTCAACACTTGCCCGCGTTTGGCATGGATGGGTTTGTATAATGAAATCGGCGAATCATCCAATTCCGCCTTCATATGCGCTCCAGTTACGCAGAACCACATGCTTTGCCTGAACCGGTAAGAGCCGCCGCGCAGCGTAAGTTCTAGACCGGCCGCAGAATCATCGTTACCTAGGAGCTTATTGCCGATTCGGAAGGAATAGGGATCCATCGGTCCGCATGGCGGCACGCCGACGTCCCAATGCCCGGTTCTTCCCGGCCAATCCTGGACGGTCGTTTGCACGCCGCCGTCAAGTACTTCTATGGCAGACTCCGCTGGATTGAATGCATTTAACATTTGCGTATACACGAGCCCCTCCTTAAAGCCGTCCTCCTGAAGCAAAGCCTGGATATAGGAGAGATTGGTCGTTAATCCGTATAGACGCGTTTCTTCGAGCGCCGTAGTCAACTTGGTGATTGCATCCGCACGGTCCGATCCGTGAACGATGATCTTGGCGAGCATCGGATCATAGAGGGTCGTCACGTTGATCCCATCGCGAACCCAAGTCTCGATTCTTGCTTGCGTCGAAAATTCAGCCTTATCCAGCTGACCCGCGCTCGGCCTGAATTGATGGAAGCAATCCTCCGCGTAGATTCTCGCTTGAAGACTATGTCCATGAGCTGCCGGCACTAGCGATACCAAATCCCGCAGCTCATCCGCAGCTTCCTTGACCATCCATTCGACCAAGTCGATGCCGAGCACTTCCTCCGTGACGCCGTGTTCGACTTGCAGCCTCGTATTGACTTCTAGAAAATAAAATTCGTAGGTCTCGGGATCATAGAGAAACTCCACCGTACCCGCGCTGCGATAACCCACCTCTTCCGCAAGCCGTTTTGCGGAAGCCAGCATTCGCTCCCGCACTTCTTTAGGAAAATGAGGAGCAGGAGTTTCCTCGATCACCTTCTGGTTGCGGCGCTGAACGGAGCAATCCCGTTCGCCAAGCGCGACGACTTCCCCGAATAGATTGCCGAAAATTTGAACCTCTACGTGGCGAGCTCGCGCGATATACTTCTCGAGAAAAACGCCGCCGTTCTTGAAGTTCGTCTCGGCCAGATGGCTCACCGCTTCGAAAGCCGAACGCAGCACGCTTTCGTCAGGGCATACCCGCATGCCGATTCCTCCGCCGCCCGCCGTGCTTTTCAAGATGACCGGATATCCGATGCGGTCCGCTTCGACGACAGCCGCTTCTAGCCGATCGATCAACGCCGTTCCCGGAAGCATAGGTACTCCAGCCTTCTCTGCAATCTCCCGCGCCGAGTGCTTGAGACCGAACATCTCCATCTGACCGGCAGTAGGTCCGATGAAATGAATCCCGCTCCTCTCGCAGGCGCGCGCGAATTCCGCATTCTCGCTCAAGAAGCCGTATCCGGGATGAATTGCCTGCGCTCCGGTCTCTCGCGCTATTTGCAAAATGAGCTCCGTATTCAAGTAACTGTCCTTAGCCGGGCCTTCCCCTATAAGAATAGCTTCGTCCGCTTGATCCACGTGAAGGCTGTCTTGATCCGCTTTCGTATAGACGGCAACGGATTTCACTCCAAGCTTGCGAAGGGTTCGCTCGATGCGAACGGCGATGGCGCCGCGGTTGGCGATCAATATTTTATCGAACATGGCGTCCCCGACCTCTCTCTCTCTCTGTCTATTACCGATCCCAAACGAGAAGCTGGATAGGCGTTGGGTTGTAGGCGTTGCAAGGGTTGTTTAATTGAGGACAATTGCTGATAAGCACCGTCGTATGTCCGCTTGATTGCATTTCCACGTAACAGCCGGGCGCGGACACGCCATCGGCGAACGTGAGCCCGCCTTCGGGAGTCACGGGAACATTCATGAAAAAGTTAATGTTCGGTGCAAGATCGCGTTTCGTGTAGTTCCCGTTCCCATGCTTGGCTAGCTGGAGCATGAACGTATCCCGGCAATTATGCATCGACAGCTTCTCGTGCGCATAACGTACCGTATTACTCTGCGCGGAACATGAGCCTCCGATCGTGTCATGGCATCCGCAAGTATCGGCAACGATCGTTAATAGCTCTTTGCCGGATTCCGCGCGGAGGACGGAGCCAGCCGTTAAGTAAATATTGCTTTGACCGGTAGTGGTCTGAATCGCGCTATAGTGATCTTCCGGGTTGACGGTATCGTAAAATAGCGTGTCCGCGGCTTGATTGCCTTCCAAATCCACGATTCTGAGCACTTGCCCAGGCTTTAGTTCATACATCCATCCATCTCCGGCAGGGATGGTCGCGTTATATATCGCATCCTCCGCGACGCGGGGGCTTTCGACTCGATTAAATACGGCCATGATATTTCCTCCTTGGATATTCGAATAGGTGGGGGGTGCTATAAGGAAAGCAGAGAATAATAATTCCATGTGTTCTCGAAAGCGCGGAGATTCTCCGAACGATGGTTCACGCATAAGTCGGTCGACTCGTCTACAAGCGCGGCAGCGGCAATCTCGATCATTACCGGGACGGAAGGAAACGATTCGCTTGGATCGAGCGGGTTTGGCGTATTGGATAACACGAGCAGAACATCCATCTCCGTACGCAGAGTAACGGAAGCGCCTTTCGGGCAATGGTCTTTAGCGAAATGCATCGTCCCCTGTTCGTCGCAATACACTTTGGAAAATAAATTGACCACCGGCCCCAAATCGCGAACGCCCAAGCCGTTTCTGACCAGCTCCACGGACAGGTTCTCTTCGCCGCTGCGCAGCCATTCATTCCTGAGCTCCTGATAGGTAGTCGCACCGTACTTCGCATCCGTTGTCTTACGGGAGGTGTAGCCGCTTATCGTATCGTGCCAGCCGAGCCGGTCTTCCACGAAGCTAGCCATCGCAAGTCCGTTATCGCTCATGAGAATGTTTCCTTTGGTTAAATGCGAGGTGTATTGGGCTTTTAGCGTGTCCGACATATTGTAACGTTCCGTTAAATCGCGTGCATTGAAGAGAAGCATGGATACATTAGCCCCGTCCCCCCTTGCAGTAAATCGAATCGTTTTTCCTTTGCCGACCATTCCCGACCACTTGGCTCCCGGCGAGATTGTCGTGCTCCATGCGTTGTTCATCGAATAGCCCCCTTGAGGTAAAATGGATATAACGAAAAGCCCGGGAGATCATCTCCCAGGCTTTTATCCTTCCGTGTATATACGGTCATCCGCCGCTTGCGCGAACGACTTACGTATCCCCGTCTCTTGGACCAGACTTGACGCGATGTCAACGGAACCCTAGACAGAATTTTGTTCCCATCTCATGTTAGGGAACCTGTATTCAATTGAATGTTTTTGTTTGACTTGAACCTAATTATATCCCTCGGAGCACGAAAGTCAATACAAATGTTAGGTTTTATCACATGTGTTATAATCAGCTAAATGTATTTGACATGGATCAAGGGAAGGAAATCCGAATGTCGCGACAAGCCATTAAAGGGCCTCAACACGCAGGTTACAAGCTAGCCTACGCCATCTCATTCCTATGCAATCCCCTATTAATCGCCGTTTTTCTATACTTGACCATCTCGCTCCGAACCGCATCCCATCCTTACGAAGGTTTATTGTGGTGGATTATTATTTGTTTAGGCGTGTCGATCGCTCCTATCCTGTTCATTCGCCGCGGCGTAGTAAGAGGGAAATTCTCGGATCATGATATTAGCAAACGCGAGCAAAGGCTTATTCCTATCCTCTTCGCTCTTGGTTGCATGGCAATCACGCTTATCCTGCTTATTTTCCTGCACGTTTCGGAACGGTTGCTGGCAACGTTTGTAGGCATGATCGGCGCGATCGTAGCCGCCCTGCTCATTACGCAATTCGCCCGTTGGAAAATCAGCCTTCATCTGATCGGCATAACAGGTGCCGTTCTGACTCTTAGCTTGCTTGTATCGCCCAAATTCTACTTTCTAGCCGTTCTCATCGCGGTAGTGGGGTGGGCCAGATGGCGATTAGAAGCCCATACGATCATGCAGACCATTGCCGGCGTAGCGCTTGCTGCCGGAGTAACGGCGATCACCTTTCGGCTTTTCGGCTTGTAAAACCACAACAGGGAGGAGCTGCGCATCATGGAATGGAGTCCGGATAAATCGTCGCGAGTCCCAGTCTACATACAGATTGCCGATTATTTCGAGACTCGGATCGTGAACGGAGAATATCCTTCGGGCAGCTCCCTGCCTTCCGAACGCGCATTGGCCGCTCTTCTCGAGGTTAATCGAAGCACGATTGTATCGGCGTATGATCAGTTGAATTCGCTCGGACTGGTGCGTCGAATCAAAGGATTAGGTACGGTCGTTAACCTTCAAGCGTCCGAGGAAGGAATCGTGAAACGCGTTCCGAATTGGGAAGAATACGTGAAGGGAGGTTTCCTTCCGCTGAACGACCCCCTTACTCGCCGAATTCATAAGATCGTCGGATCGGACAAGCCGTACATCAACTTCGCGATCGGCGAACTTAGCGCCGATTTATTCCCTGTCACGCTTATGCAAGAAGCTCATAGCCAGTTGGAAATTACGCAATACCTAGGCTACGAGCACATACAAGGCAATCTAAAACTGAGAGAAGCTATCGCGAATCATCTGGAAACGCATAGAACGATCAAATCTTCTTCATCGTCCATTTTAGTCACTTCCGGCGCGCAGCAAGCGATACAACTCATCGTACAGAGCCTACTAAAGTCAGGAGATGCGGTTGCGATAGAGGATCCATCCTACTCCTATTCTCTGCCCATCTTCCATTCAGCCGGATTAAAAACTTATCGATTACCGGTCGAGGATGAGGGAATCGATCCCGAACAAATCGTATCGCTGTATAAACAACATAGAATAAAGATGGTGTTCGTGAATCCGATTTACCATAATCCAACCGGGACCACCCTATCTTGCGAACGAAGGAAAAGGTTGCTGGAGATTTCTACGAAATACGGGATAGCGATCGTGGAGGATGACCCTTACAGTCTGACAAGTTATGACCAACAATCCGTGAGTACGTTGAAATCAATAGATCAGGACGGCTCGGTTCTATACGTAAGCTCCTTATCCAAGATCGTGTCAACGGGATTGCGCATCGGCTGGATCGCGGGACCCCAATCCGTTATCCAACGATTGACGGATGCCAAGCAACAGCTCGATTTCGGACATTCCAATATCTCACAGTGGATCGCTTCTCAGCTGCTCACGTCTCGGGAATTGGACAACCATCTAGCACGGCTCAGAATCGGCTTGCAGAAAAAGCTGGAGTTAACGGTCGAGGCCATACGAGCGGAGATGGGGGACGAAGCACGGTTCAATATCCCGCTTGGCGGGATTCATCTCTGGTGCGAATTGCAAGGGGAGTGGGACGAGCTGCGTTTGTTCGATCTGGCTATCGGCAACGGGGTCATCTTCACTCCCGGAAGCACTTTAGGATCGTCGGATCGGCACATTCGCATCACTTTCAGCAAGATGGAAGACCATCTAATAGCCAAAGGCATTAGCGGTCTCGCTGCCGCTTATCGCGCGGCGAAGGCCGCGCGATAAGCGCGCTAATCAACCTCTCATGATGACGACGAAAATAATCAAAACGATCACGATTACTACGGCATATATCGAAAGCAGCCTCCCGAGCTTCCGACCGGGATTGACGAAATAGGTGCTGTCGCCTTCCTTTTTCCCTTGCGATTGTCCAACTATTATCGTCAGTACGGCAGCTGCCGCCATGATAATCACAGTCACGATCAACAAAACGTTAGTGTCCATATTAGAGCACCGTCCTTTGTGCTCATTCTAACCGTTTTGTTTGTGCTTGAGACCATCCATTTCACGATTTTATTGCTCATCCACTTAGAGGGAGCTAGCAAAAAACCCCGATGCTTTGGCATCAGGGTCAACTTCATGAATTGATTTACGTTTAATAAGCGTTAGGCACGTTTAACTTACGGAATTTCTCTACTTCAGGCGTTAATTTATATTTGCTGTCTTTAAGCAAATCCATGAATTCCCGAAGCGTCTTCAAGTATGGGCTCGAATCCGGTTTGTTCCATTTCAGGATGGCATTAAAACCTTTTATCGCGTTGGGCTGCATCGCTTTGCTTTCGTAATCGAACAGCGGCGTATTGTTCGCACCATAGAACGTTAACGTGCGATAGCTGCGAAACAGGTTGCTGATTTGCGCGGCGCGGTTCGACTTAGGGTACTTCTGCAAGAAGCCCTCTTGGCTTATCGCCCTGTTGACCAACTGCTGGTATCCGATAACAATCCCGCCGTCTTTGACGTTAGTCTGATCGGACTCGACAGTCATGATATCGATATATGCTTTAATATCCGTATTCACATAGCCGCCATAGGGCTTGAAACCGGCATAATCCTCGACTGGGAAATAAAATCCTTCCGCGGTCTCCAGCTTATAGCCGCTGTCCCTAGTCTCTTTCAATAAGGCCTTCAGGCTCGAATCTTTGGTTCGACTGATGACGTCATCGAAGCTGTACCCTACTTTGTATACTTTGCCGATGCCCTGTTGGACGGAGCTTTTATCGAAGCTTTTCTGTATCGCTGGCAGTTGCTTCTTCAGCGCATTCTCCAAATGAAGTACCATGACGGTAGCCTGGGCTTTGCCGACTCCCTTGATATGGGCGTTTAAATAAGCAATCGTCTTAGGGAGCTGGCCCTTCTTCAACAAAGCTTCGTACTGGCTGACTACGGCAGCAGAATTCGAACTGTTGGCAGCTGCGATTGTACTCATAGTCGTTGCGTAATGGTTTGAGAGGTTTGCGGCCGATACGTTGATGGCTTGTATCGAGAAGGCTAACGCGGCGATTGCGGCGATGGTCATTGTCTTCGATCTACGGGATTTTCTATACATTTTCATTCTCCTTTGGCTTTTCCGCTAGATGTGATTGTTGATTCTAAACATAGAATAATCGACGAATGTATCCAGATCGTCTCGCGATGTTTCTAAGCTGTAAACTTTTCATGAAATCGACGATTGATCTTTCCGTTATTCCGCATTACAATAATTGCTTATGAATAAGAAAGGATCTAACTCCCGTGAATAAGACATCTCCCTCCATCTCGCCCATCATCCCGCTCATCGTGGGAATGATCGCCATTTCCTTCGCGCCTATACTCGTTCGGTTTTCCGATGCACCCGTTTCCGTCCAAGGCATGTATCGCATGCTTTTCACGGTTCTTCTTATGTTGCCTTTCGGGAAACGCCATGCCCAGTCAATAAGCAAGATATCCGGCAAAGATTGGACGCTGCTGGCGCTGGCCGGATTTTTCCTGGCGCTTCATTTCCTTCTATGGATGGCGTCTCTCGACTATACGTCGATTGCCAGCTCAACCATCATCCTGTCCCTAGAACCTGTCTTCGTCATGGCAGGCGCATACTTCGTGTTTAAGGATAAACTAAGTAAGTTTGCGTTAGCCGGCTTGACGATCGCGTTAATCGGCGCGTTCTGCGTCGGATCCGGAGATATCGGATTGTCCTCCGCTGCTTTCAAAGGCGATCTGTTGTCGTTGCTAGGTACACTAGCGGTGGCGATAAACATGCTGATCGCCAAACAAATTCTGTCCCGAGTGCCCTCCTTCTTGTATAGCTTGATCGTTTTCGCCATCGCCTTTATCTGTTTCGCTGGCTATAATCTCTCGTTGGGCTACAACATCGTGAGTTACCCCAGCGGCGAATGGTTGATCTTCCTTTTGCTTGCTATCGTCCCGACCGTGTTCGGACACATGATCTTCAATTGGCTTCTTCAATACGTGAAGCCGACAACGATCTCCATCACGGTGTTCGCCGAACCTGTTGGCGCGAGCTTACTCGGTATATTCATCTTCGGGGAAATGGTGACCTCGTTCCAACTTGTCGGGGGAGCGTTCATTATTATGGGTCTGCTTCTCTATATGAGGACAGAGTACTCCGCGAAACCGGTCGCGGAAGCCGCCTAACCTGTCACGATTGAACTACAATAAATATCGTATACAAAAGAGCCTGCTGGTGGCAGGCTCCTCCTGTTGATCGTATTCTGTTCATCAATGATCGCTATAGCTCGACCATAGCTTTAATCACTTTGGACTCCGGCTTAAGCCAGCTTTCGAATTCGCCGATCATTCCCGCGAAAGTCGACCGATGCGTGATATAGCCTCCGACATCAATCAAGCCGTTCTTTACCGCGGAGTAAACATGATCGAAGTCTTCTTTCGTCGCGTTCCGGCTGCCCATTAACGTCAGCTCTCGCTTGTGAAATTCCGGATCGTTGAATGTAATATCCGACTTGACTAAGCCTACAAAAACAAGCTTCCCTCCATGAGCCGCCAGATCGAAAACATCCGTCATCGACCTTGCATTCCCGGTGGCGTCGAATACGACTGTCGGGAATTCTCCGTTCGTCAGCTCGGAAAGCTTAGCCTTAGGTTCATGTAAAGCGTTAACGGTCTCATCGATACCGGCCCATGAACGACAGAAAGCCAGGCGTTCGTCATTGATATCCATCGCGATAACTCTGGCACCCGCGTATTTGGCGAATGCCATGACGCCAAGCCCGATCGGGCCTCCCCCGATGACTAGCGCCGTTTCGCCTTTCAAAAGCCCCGATCGCCTTACCGCATGAGCGCCGATGCTTAGCGGCTCAAGAACCGCCGACTGATCAAGCGTCAGTCCGTTCGTCCGGATGAGATGCGTGACCGGAACGGAGATCAGCTCGCGCATTCCCCCGTCGACATGAACGCCCAGCACCTTCATCGAAGTGCAGCAATTCGTTTTACCGTTGCGGCAAGCGATACATTTCCCGCAGTGCAGGTAAGGAATCACGCTAACCTGATCTCCTGCCGCGAGCCCCGCTTCGTTGTCCCCTATTCGTTCAATGAGACCGGCTAATTCGTGGCCAAGCACGCGGGGATAGGTAAAGAAGGGTTGATTCCCCTTAAATGCATGCAGGTCCGTGCCGCAAATGCCGATCCGTTTTATTCGTACGATGGCTTCCCCTTCCACATACGAAGGCTCGGGAAACTCGCTAATCTTGAATCGTCCGATCTCCTCGCAAACAATCGCTTGCATTTACCTTGTCCCCCCATTATACGATCAAGTTTCCGTTATACTCCGGTCGTCCGCTCACCCATGTACGGTTATGAACCGGCTTTAGTATTTCAAGCACATCCTTGAGCAGCTCTTCGTCGATCGGCTCTTCCGTCCATGCCGCATTTTTCCGAATGTTGTCCGGATTGGCCGTGCTGACCAAAGTCGTAGGAATCCGTTCGTTGGAAGTCGAATACTGGATCGCTAGCTTGGCAATATCCGACCCTCTACTTGCGCACAGATCGGCAGCGCGTTTGCACGCGGCCTTGATTTCCGGGCTCGCCGGATGCCATTCCGGCGTTCCGCGAACGCTGAGCAAACCCATCGAAAGCGGCGACGCGTTGACAAGACCGATTCCTTTTCGCTCCAAGAGAGGCAACAGACCGAGAAGCGCCGTATCGTTAAGAGAGTAATGGCAATAGGAAATGATGGCGTCGACTTCAACCTGAGGCAGCAACGTCTCGAACATCGGGATAGGAAGCCCGCAAATGCCATAATGCCGGATCTTGCCTTCAGCCTTTAAACGTTGGACAGCCGGAATCGCTTCCTCCAAGATAATGTCCGAGGAGACGAATTCAATATCGTGCAAGTAAAGAATATCGATATAATCCGTGTTCAACCTAGCGAAGCTTTCTTCGATGCTGTCCGTGATCCGATCGCGAGTAAAATCGAATTTGTCCATTCCGTAACGCCCAGCCTTAGTCGATAACACGAAACGATCCCGCGGCAGCTCCTTGATCGCTTTGCCAAGTACCGTTTCGGCCTTCGTTAGCCCGTAAAAAGGAGATACATCGATATAGTTGATTCCCGAGTCCAGCGCAGCATGCACCGTCCGGATGGATTCCGCTTCGTCCGTAGTCCGGAAAACAGATCCGAGCGAAGAAGCGCCAAAGCCGAGTACGGATACGTCGAGACCTGTTCGTCCGAGCTTGCGATATTTCATTATAAAATCACTCCGTCCTTGAAAATAGCGATCTCGCGGAATCCGTTCGTTTCATTGTGCGTGCGATTATCCCCTGAAGCGATATCCAGTATCCGATTCCATAGCTCCTCCGTCAGCTCGCCCATGCTCTTGCCTTCGAGCAACCGTCCGGCATCGAAATCGATCCAATTTTTCTTGCGTTGCGCCAGCTCGCTATTGGTGGATAGCTTGACGGTCGGCACCGGACCGCCGAACGGAGTTCCTCTCCCCGTCGTGAAGAGCACGATATGCGCCCCTCCGGCGGAGAGCGCCGTTACGGAAACGAGATCGTTGCCGGGCGCTTCCAACAGGTTAAGCCCCGTTTTGCTTACTCGCTCGCCATAAGGAATGACATCCGTAACGGTGGCGTGGCCGCCTTTCTGCGTGCAGCCAAGCGACTTCTCTTCTAAGGTGCTGATCCCGCCCGCCTTGTTGCCAGGAGACGGATTCTCGTAAATCTCTTGGTCATGCCGGATAAAATATTGCTTGAAATCGTTCACGAGCGACACGATCCGCCCGAACACTTCCTCATCGGCCGCGCGGTTCATAAGAATCGTCTCCGCGCCGAACATCTCGGGCACCTCGGTCAGAATGGCCGTTCCGCCCGTTGCGATTAACCTGTCGGATACCGATCCGACGAGCGGATTGGCGGTAATGCCGGATAGACCGTCCGAGCCGCCGCACTTTAAGCCTAGCTTCAGCTTAGAGGCGGGCACGGTTTCCCTTTTGAAGCTCTCGGCGTATTCAACTAATTCCCCGACAAGCGATAGCCCGACCTCCAGCTCGTCTTCCTCGTCCTGCGACCTCATGAATTTGATGCGCCGCGGATCGAAGTCCCCGATCACCTGTTTGAAAGAGTCGATTTGGTTATTTTCGCAACCTAGCCCCACTACGAGCACGCCTGCGGCATTCGGATGGTTCGCCAAAGATGCTAATAACTTCTGCGTATGCTTCAGATCGTCGCCAAGCTGGGAGCAGCCGAACGGATGAGCGAAATGATACACGCCGTCTACCCTGCCGCGATGCTCGGCGTTGGCACGGTTAGCGATAATCTCGCACGTTTTGTTAATGCAGCCGACCGTGTTCAGAATCCAAATTTCATTGCGTATGCCGACCTCGCCATTATCTCGTACGTACCCTTGAAAGGTTTGTCGAAGCGGTTTTTCTTCTTGAATAACGGGAGATGCGGGCTCGTAGGCATAGTCGAGAAAACCCCTCAAACCCGTTCCAAGGTTATGCGTATGCACCCAGACACCCGGCTCGAGGGCTTCCTTCGCCTTGCCGATGGAGTAACCGAATTTCAGCACGTCATGGCCTTCTGTTACCGGCTTCGTCAGAATCTTATGCCCTTTCGGCACTTCATCCTTTAGTGTCAGGAGCGAACCATCCTCAAGCGCAATGGACTCCCCCGCAGAGAATGCCCTGAGGGAAATGACAACGTGATCGTTAGTCGATAATCTTATCCATTCGCTCATTGAATCTCCCCCTCTGCCCATCGGGCCATGATGGCCGTTACGGAATCCGTTAACGACGGCCAACTAGACAAATCCCGTCCCCACAAGGATTGTTCCGCGAGCAGTCTTGCTATCGTATCGCTAAGCGGCTCGCTCAACCTGTCTGCTTTATCCCAGATCGAGGATATCGTCTCCAAAGCTCTGGCGTCATCGCGAACGGAATATCTTTGACCTTCGAAAGTCGTCCCCTCATAGTGTTCGCCACTGCGCCTAACTCTGTAGTACCGCAGCAGTCCCGCCAATCCCTGTACAAGACCGGCCGGAACCGGCTCACCTCGTTCCTCGTAATAGGCTAGCGATGGAATAAGCCGCACTTTGAACTTGCTGATGCTATTCATCGCGATGTCCGCTAACCGATGCCGAATATAGGGGTTTAAGTATCTTTCGAAAACCGTATCCGCGTATGCCCTCATTTCATTTTCCGGATACGGCAAGGTTGGGATGATCTCGTCGGACACCGTCGCTCGGACGAATGCGCCGAGCTTTTCATGCTCCATTAACTCGCGGACGTGGTCTACGCCATGAAGGATGCCAAGCGGCGTCATCAGCGTATGGGCTCCATTAAGGATACGAACCTTGCGTTGTTGATAAGGACGCAAATCCTCCACCCATAATACGTTTAATCCCGCTTTCCGGAAGGGAAGCTCTTCGTCCAGCTCCTGTTCGGCTTCGATCGCCCACAGGTGATAGGGCTCTGCCGTACATAACATGTCATCCCGATATCCCCATTCCGAGAACCACGTTTCGGCCTGCTCTGCGTCAGGGTACCCGGTGACGATCCGGTCGACGAGGGAATTCAAGAAACGGTTATGCTTCTTTACCCACGTCCGGAAGGAATGGGGATAATTCCAATCATTCGCGTACCTGAGGACCGCATCCCTTAAAGAGTCTCCGTTCCTCTCCAGCAGCTCGCAAGGCAGGAAGATCAGACCTCGCTGAGCAGCTCCTTCATATTTCAGATATCTTAAATAGAGCAAGTACGCGACTTTACCTGGGAACGATAAGATGGGCGCTCCTTCCGTAAATGCCTCAGGTCGATAAGTTAACCCGGCTTCCGTCGTGTTCGATACGACGAACCGCAAATCCGGACTTACCGCCAGTTTGATCATTCGAGTCCAATCGGAGTAGGGATCGAACGCCTCCGAGAAAACCGAAACGATCTCCTTGCGCTCAACGCTCTCTCCATCTTCAAGCCCTCGAAGGACTAGCGTGTACAAGCCGTCTTGGCCGGCTAAAGCTTCGATCTTCGGTTTCCCTGTCGGACGAGGTTGCGTAACCGCTACGCTTCCTTTGAAGAAGCCCCTCTCGCGAGACTCGTGAACCATCCAATCGAAGAACCCGCGAAGGAAGTTGCCCTCCCCAATCTGCAATACGGTCACGGGACTAACGTTTAATTCGGCCAATCGACCCTGGTCCGCTTCACTTAAAGCCGATTGATCCAAAGCTCTCATAGTTTATAGAACTCCTTTGCATTATCGCCGAATAGCCTTCCGCGTTCCCGTTCCCCCCAGCTATCTGGCAAGGCTTGCTCCAGAACGTCCATCACTTGATCATAGCTAGCGGCGAGCAGGCATACCGGCCAATCGCTGCCGAACATTACGCGTTCAGGTCCGAACAACTCGATAGCATGACGAATGTATGCGGTAAAATCCTCTGGTTTCCAAGCCTGGTGATCGGCTTCGGTCACCATTCCGGAAAGCTTGCAATGGATTTTCGGGTGCTTGGCAATCTCTTTCATCTGACTTAGCCATGGCTCCATGACGCCATCCGCGATTCGCGGTTTGGCGATATGATCAATAACGCCGCGTATGCCCGGTATATCCTCCAGCAGCCTGACAAGCGGCGCTAGCTGATGGGAGACGACTAGCAAATCTAACGGAATATCTTCTTCGGCATAAACGCGAAGCGCTTTCATGAAATGCGGATCGAGGATCGCCGATGCATCGAACATCTCTTGAATCATGATTCGAAATCCGACGAATTTCGGGTGCTTGCGGAATCGTTCATAGTGGGAGAAATGCTGCGGATCGTTCAAGTCGAGCCAGCCTACGACGCCGAGGATCGTATCGGACGACTCCGCCAGCGAGAGAAGGTAATCCGTTTCGGCTAACGTGGCCGCGGCTTGCACGACAATCGTGCCGTCTATTCGATGCTCCTTCAAGTGCGGGATCAGATGCTCAGGCAAATAATCACGAAAGAGCACTGGAAGCTCCGGCGAAATCCAACCGTAATCGCCGCGTTTCATTGTCCAATAATGTTGATGGGCGTCAATCCTCATATTTGCGTATTACCCCTTTCTCGTTACCGCTTATTCTACTATAATATCAGCAATTTCTAACCTAAACAGTGTTCATATTTGCATAAAAGTACTCTATTTTGATATTTTAAAAGTAAATCTAAGACATATCGGAGAAATAACTGATGAATCCTGTTCGGAAAGCGTTCTCGAACGATCCCCTATTCCCCTTCGACTTCGTCTATAAAGACACGAAAAGCCCGGAGCGAGAGCTTCCGGACCATCTTCACGATCGGTATGAATTCGTCTACGTGCACTCGGGCAGAGGCACGTTCTTCATCGACCAAAACTTCTACGATATGGAGCAAGGCGATCTCTTTATCATTCCGGGAAATTCGATCCACCGCGCGTTTCCCGATCCTGTCGATCCCGTCACGTCAACCGCCGTTTTTTTCTTGCCAAGCCTCATTACTCATGAGACGATTGACGATTCTTACAACGGGATGCGATGCTTTGATCTCGCGAGAAAACGGAAGCAGTACAAGCTGGAAATGGTAAGTCGCTTGAAAGACCAAACCGAAGAGACGATAGAAGAAATCCTGCTTGAGCTTGAGCTAAAGAAACCGGGCTATCGACAGGCGGTTTCCCTGCACCTCCAGCAATGGTTGCTCCGCATCAATCGCCAGACGCTCTCGGCTCAATCCGACGATCCCGAGGACTCCAGAATCGGACCGTTATGGATGAGAGAAATCCTGCATTATATCGCGACCCACCCGAACGCCGATCTCGGGTTGTCCGCCTTGGCACGACAAGCCTCGGTTACCGGCGCCCACTTCTCGCGGGTCTTCAAGCAGCTCACGGGCATGAACGTTACAGATTACGTCAACGCCAAGCGCATCGCGCAAGCCAAAGAGCTCTTATTCGCAACCGACGACACGATGAGCCTGATCGCCGAGAGCTGCGGTTTCGAGAGCCTGCCTCATTTCCACCGTATTTTCAAGCGAATCACGGGTATGACTCCGGGGGTTTACAAACGAGCGAAAGGGTAATCGACTATCTTGAGTTGAACATCATTCTACTTAGTCGCTTCTTTAAGCTGTGGACCCGTCGATTTTCTCACGATCAGACTCGGTTCCAGGATCACCTTCCGATATTGGCTCGGCTTGTCCGGATCAATCAGCCGATCAATCAAGATTTGAGCTGCGCGACTGCCGATTTCCTCTTCGGATTGGGCAACGTGCGTATAGATCCCTTGGTCATCGATCCCCGAAGACGGATCATCGAAGGTCAGAATCGAGATGTCTCCAGGGACTTTCATATTGAGCTTACGGGCAATACTCGCAATGCGTAGACCAAGCTTGGCATTCAGCGTAATGTACGCGGTGGCAAACCTATTCTTGATATAGCGGTAGAGAGCGTGATCATCGTCCAAGTTCTTGTAATCTACCGAAAATTCAGTCAGGATCAAGGCCGGATTAATCATTGCCCCCTTCTGCTTCAATGCTTCCATATAACCCGCTAGCCGTTCTTCGACGGTAATAGTAGGTAGCGGGGAGTCCGAACAGATCGCGATGTCCCGGTGACCCAGATCCCATAAGTGGGAAACCGCTAGATGCGAGCCCTTCCGACTGTCGGAGCAAACGAAGTTCGTCTCCACGCCAGGCAAATAACGGTCGATCAGCACGAATGGAAAGTCGCGGACTTTAAGAGCTAGAATTTCTTCATTGTAGGTTTCCGCGTCGATCGGGAAAATAATGAAGCCCGCCGCGCCTTTCTGAACCAACTCGACAATCGCTTCCTTCTCCCTCTCCTTCGAATGATTGGTGAGAACGATAGCCAAGTAAAAGCGACTCTCGTCAATAATGGAATTAATTCCTTGAATTAACCTAAGGGCGAAGAAATCGTCCATAGAGGGTATAAGAAGAGCGATCATCCGCCGATGTCCGGCGGAGTGCGGAACCGCTCTTTCTTCCGTAATCATTCCGTATACGCCTTCATTCCCTTCGAACCGGGCTGGAATTGACTGTTCGGCCTTCTGTTCCTCTTTCCCCTGTACATAACTCCCTCTGCCGGGAATGCGGTAGATCCACCGATCCTTCGCGAGCTGAGTCAGCGCATTGGCGACCGTAATACGGCTGACGTTAAACTCCTCCATCAATTCCTTCTCGGAGGGAATTTTATCCCCTTGGACTAACACGCCCGTTGTAATCAATTTCTTGAAGTGATTCTGAATCTGCAAATATAACGGTTGTCTATCATTGCTCATATATCGGAACCCCTATATGCTTAATTTTATATGTCAATTATAGCAAATTGGACATTGGAGTCAATGACACCATCTCTCTTTCAGGAGCTTCATGAAGATTCCGCCCACGACGCTGCGGTGTTGAAAATTCATTTGCCTGGCCGTCTTCGTATGGTGCCAATCCGAGAACGCAACGCGATCTGGCGTTTCGTTCAATGCTACCCACAACGGTTCGATCAACTTGGCGAATTCCCCTTGCTCCGAAGCCAAAGACGCGACCCACACCAGCCAATCCGCTTTCGTATAAGCTTCCCTGTTATCTAGCGGGTCGAATTTTCGTCTTCACCATATTTAATATATATGTAATTATAGCAATCGAAACAAAAAATGACCCGTTTTACGTCCGGGCCTTCGACGCGTTTCAACTATCTATAACCACTGGATGCAAGTCAACGCCAAGCCGATAAGGAACCCGCACAATGCACCGTTGACGCGAATCCATTGAAGGTCGCCGCCGACCTTCTCTTCTAACATCCGGACCAATTCCTTATCGTTCATCTGATCCAGATTATCCTTGAGCAATGCGCCCAAGCGGTAATGATTCGCTTCCACGAAGTCGACGATGAAAGACAGTACCTTCCGTTCCGCGCTTTCGGTCATTTCCTTCTCGGCTTGCAGTTTCCTAATGACGTAGCTAACAGCGGAAGCAACCTTCCGGCCTCCGCCCTGCTTGTCCTTCTCTAACGCCGCAACGAGCGAGCTTCGAACGTGCTCCATCCTCTCTAAAAAAAACTGTCCGCTTTGCGGATTGCCGGCTTTATCGGCGAGCCACTCTTTGCCGCGATTCAGCAGATCTTCATCATTAGCTACTGATTCCATCTGATGGCGGATTTCCGCGAGCAATCTCCCCCGATTCGCGTTACCGGGCTGGGCTAAATCCTGTATTCCGGATAGCAGCAGCTGCTGGATCATCGTCCCCAGCTTCTCCTCGTTCATGAAGCCGGCGAACGCTTGGACCGCGAAACCCATAATACCGCCGACCTTGGCTTCCGATATCTTCTGCTGAGCGATCGAACCGAGCATATATCCGGTTTCCGGCTTGCTCACCCATGCTCTTCCTTGGTTAAGGGCGTAATCTAACGCCTTCTCGTCCCATTGCTCTTGCACCGCCACAGCCACCGCTTTCTCCGCTAGGGGCTGCGCTTCCGACTTGCGAATGATCGATACGATGCCCGATTGCAAATGAGGAACCAAAGACTCCAGCGGGAGCTTCGCAAGCAACGTTTGAAGAAAATCCAACGCAGCGACGCGATTGCGCCTCTTCCCCACAAGCCTGACCAAGGCGGACCCGGCTACTTTCAATAGCTGAAGCTTCTTAAGTTTCTGGGAAATGCTCTCTTTGTTAAGCAATTCGTTTTCCAATGCCGAAATGAGCGAATTCGCGAGCTTATCCCTGTTCTTCAACAGCAAAGAGGTATGCGGGATCGGAATGCCCATCGGATGGCGGAACAAAGCCGTAACGGCGAACCAGTCCGCGAACCCGCCTACCAGTCCGGCTTCGAATCCACCCTTCAGCAGATCGACAAGTGGATGCTCAGGAAGGAATAACGTCGTAACGAAACCGACTCCCATCGTAACTAAGGATAGGCCGGCAATATATCTAGTTCTCATCTGATGACCTCGTTAGGAAATGATTGGTATGGTATAAGTATACCCGAAATTGCGCGTATTGAAGAACTTCGCCGATTCGTAGACGGGTCTACTTGTCCATCAGATAGGCGAGCAGCAAGCCCGCAGTGTTGACGATCGCATCGGCATGCGTCCGTTCCATTCCGTGCGAAGCATGCACGCCCGGTCCGATAAGGGCCGCCCGAATGTTGCTTCCGCCTCGAAGGGCAGCAGACGCGTCAGAGCCGTAATTCGGGTAGATATCGACTGCATAAGGGATATTCTCGCGCTTGGCCAGTTCGATTAGTCTCGAAGTCATAGGATAATCGTATGGCCCCGAGGAATCCTTGGCACAGATCGATAAGTCCTGCTCCGTCGTCGATAGGTCGTCTCCGATCGCTCCCATATCCACAGCGATGAGTTCGGTAATGTCGGGCGGGATATAAGAGCTGCCGTGGCCAACCTCCTCATACGTGGACAGAATCACCTTTACCGTTCGGGAAGGCGTCCTTCCTTCGCGACGCAACCATTCCATTACGCCGAACAGCGCGGCTACGCTCGCCTTGTCATCCAGATGCCGCGACTTGATCCAACCATTCGGCAGGACGCGTGTACGCGGATCCCACGAGACGAAGTCGCCCGGGGAGATTCCCAGCTTCTCCGTATCCTCCTTCGTCTTTACGTTTTCGTCGACGCGCACTTCCATGTTCGCTTCTTCCCTTTTCCAATCCCGCGCGTCCGAGAACACGTGCACCGAGGTTTTGGTCGATAACACCGTTCCCTCATAAGTCCTTCCATCGCGAGTATGAATGAGGCAGTACTCGCCCTCGACCGTTTGCATATCATAACCGCCGATGGGAGTGATTCGAATCATTCCGTTCGGTTTAACCGAACGAACCATCGCGCCCAACGTATCCACATGCGCGGTTAGGGCAAGAACTTCGTTGTTCTCCGTATCGATGCCGGGTATCGTGATCATCGCATTTCCTTTAGGCGTCATCTCGAGCCGGAAACCGAGCTTGTCCGTTTCCTCGCGAATCATCTTCATGATCTCCATGCAGTAGCCGCTAGGACTTGGAATGGCAAGTAAAGCTTGTAGCAAATCCACGATATAATCGCGATTCAATTGCGGCTTCAAAGGCGCAGACATTAGACAAGTCTCCTTTAGTATCGATGTTCTAGTTCAGTTGTTTATCGGTAAACATTGACAACGGCCATGAGGCTTATTATAATTACGACATAAATTAACGGCAAGGAGGCTGATGTGAAATGGCAAACTTATTGATTGTTTCGATTGTTCATAAGCATCGGTCTCTACGGAACGGGTTAGATGGAAAATAGTTGATCGCGTCGTGCTTGTTTGGCACTACCGTCAGCTTCGTTTTTCTTCGCGCCGCCAGAGACCATTCGGTTTCTTGGCGGTTTTTTTGTGCGCATTACTCTTGTTCATGCGCATATTAACAACCGCAGGGATTCCCTGCGGTTATTTTTTTTCCATCAAAAAATTTCAAATTAGAGGAGTTTTCGATTGAATACACTACAGAATGCTATCTTGCAAGCTTACGGCTGGAACACTTACTGGGACACTGCCCTGTCCCATCAGAACGAGAATATTCAGCGCCTCTCGCCTGCACGGGTAGTCGCTCAATTCTCCCATTCCTACAACATCATGACGGAATCGGGCGAGCATAGCGCAATCGTAACGGGTAAATTCGAATTTCTCGCGGCCAAACGGGGGGATTATCCCTCGGTCGGCGATTGGGTCATGGTCGAGCGGCTGCCTAATGAGAACCGTTCCGTGATCCATGCGGTGCTTCCGCGCAGAACGGCCATGGTTCGCAAAGCTGCCGGTAACGTTATCGAGGATCAGATCATCGGCGCGAACTTGGACTATTTGTTCATCGTGAACGCCCTTAACCAGGATTTCAACGTCCGGAAAATTGAGCGATTTCTCGTAGCGGCATGGGACAGCGGAGCTCAGCCCGTCGTACTTCTGACGAAAGCGGATTTGTGCGACGAACCCGAGAATTTCGCCCGGCAAGTAGAGAACGTCGCTCCCGGCGTACCCGTTCACTTCATTAGCGCCCTTCTCGGCCAAGGAAAGGAAGCTCTGGGCGATTACTTGCGAGCAGGCATTACCATAGGCGTAACCGGCTCCTCCGGCGTAGGCAAATCCACTTTGCTGAACTGGCTTGCGGGCAAACCGCTGCAAGAAGTTCAAGGGATCCGCGAAGCCGACGCCCGCGGCCGGCACACGACCACGCATCGCGAGCTATTCTTGCTAGAGAATGGCGCATTGGTCATGGATACGCCGGGCATGCGCGAGCTCCAGCTTTGGGAAGCCCAGGATGGCTGGGAACATGCCTTCGCGGACATCGAGGAGCTAGCCGCTCAGTGCCGTTATCGCGATTGCAAGCATGATACCGACCAAGGCTGCGCCGTTATCGAAGCGGTGAATTCCGGAGCGCTTGATGCCAAGCGTTTCTCGAATTACAAGAAAACCGCCAGAGAGCTCGCCCATCTAGCGCGCAAGGAAAACGCGAGCAGTTTGAAAACGAGTCAAAAAACGCAGCGATCGAAGCCCAATAAATCGAAGCTTAGACCGAACAAGAAAGCCTATCTGCAAGAGGATTAATTTGATATATATCTCTCGCGGATAATCTTTAGATGATGGATCTCATGGCCGGCAATGATGTAGGCGAGCACGTTCACGGACATCTTGTTCTGGTTAGCGGTTCCGATCCTGGACCAAGCTTGCTCGGATAAACCGCGCAGCAGCGTCAGCGTGGATTGTCTAATCGCGGCGTAATCTTCGATCAATTCCGCCATCGATTGCGTGTCGAAGGAAACGCCGGCCATGAACGTATCCTGATCGTAGCCGGTCAGTTCCGTCTTATCTCCTCTGGCAAATCTCAGCAGACGATAAGCCATGACGCGTTCGTTATCGTTAATGTGGCCGATGACTTCCTTCAAGCTCCACTTGTCCGGAGCATAGCGATAATTCCCTTGATCCATCGTGAGGCTTGCGAGAAAGTCGGAAGTGTTTCTTAGCTGCTCGCGCAAAATGTCCTGAATATTGCCCGTTGGTACTAGACTTATGTATTGTTCGTAATATGCGCCGTACTCGTCTTTAGTTGGTCGATTGTTCATCGTTCTTCGCCACCTTTCATTTTCCCTATTATAGCAGGGAAATGCTAGAATTCCGATGACGTTTTCTCACGATAATGCCGCGCTTTAATATCGACTTCGAATTAGCCGTTCCTGGCGCGGGTATTTGGTTGGTTAGAGGTACTTTTTTGGCTACACTGCATGCAAACTGCCTACTTTTGCCGCTTTAACCATACTTTTTATGGCTGCGGGAGATCGGACGCTGTTTCTCCGATCTACAGCCGTACTTTTTATGGTTAGAGGTGGTCGGACGCAGTTTCTCCGATCTGGAGCCATACTTTTTATGGTTAGAGGTAGTCGGGCGCGGTTTCTCGGAGCTGTAGCCATACTTTTTATGGTTAGAGGTGGTCGGACGCGGTTTCTCCGATCTGCAGCCATACTTTTAATGGTTAGAGGTGGTCGGGCGCGGTTTCTCCGATCTGCAGCCATACTTTCGGCGAAACAGCCGTTCCTGTGGAATTAGACTGGCGCGGATATTTGGTTGGTTGGGGGCATTTTCGGCGGAATAAGCGTTCTTGGCGCGGGTATTTGTGCCACAAAAAAAGAAAGCCAAATGCGGCAATGTCATTAAGTTAAGGCGCAGGGCCAAAAATCAAGAAAAAGAGCAGGTTATCGAAAAGATAGCCTGCTCTTTTTCTTGCGCGGAAAAGAAAAAAGGACTTGACAAGTAGGTGAAATCGTGTGGCGAAGCCCCTTGAAAAAACGAGGAGGTTTTGCCAATGAATGAGTACGCGAATTCGCTAAAACAAAAGCTGACATCCCTCATACGAGAAATGTCAGCCACACCTGCACCTT
>NZ_SOMN01000040.1 GCF_004564235.1 Cohnella luojiensis | reverse complement strand
GATTCCGTACCGCTGAAGGCAGCTTCGCTTCAATGTCTTTAGATGTTAGATGGGGGAATGTTCCTGCTCTTTCTGCTTGCATGGTGAGTCGGTTCGTCGCTTCGATATATGCGTTACCATGTTCGCGCAACAATGTGGGATTGTCAGGAAATATGCGAATCTGAACGGTTATGGTTTGCATCTTATCACCTCCTTCACGGATATTATACCAAACAAATGTTCGTATAAAAAGGCTTAAAGACAGCCCTTGTCCTAAGGCGATTCATCCCATGACTGAAGGCAAGGGCTTTCTCGGCTTGATTCTGTAAAGCTTCGCATCCTGCAGTCCCCGGCGTTTACGGTTGTCGCATGCACTTTTACCAATATTTCATTGTCATTTGGCGTAGGTTTGTCGACCTCTTTGAGCTGAAGAACCTCAGGTGATCCGTATTTTGTTGCTACAATTGCTTTTATAAGTATTCCTCCTTAATATTGAATCCTTTAACGATGAGCCATACCGCGAGGATCATTTCATTAGCTGCTATTGGCAGCGCCAATAGCCCCCAAACAGAAATTTGTTCAACTACACCGAACATTACTAACAAGGCATTAATAAAAACAAGAGTTGCCCCTGTCATACCCAAGATGGGTATAAACCGGGGTACGAGCTTGGATTTATAAAAGATATAACTGTACATCATCGTGTTGATGCCCAGCATGAAAAGAGGCCCAAGCAGAAAGGTCCAGTCATGTATTGCTTTTAATAATATACCTGAAGCTTGAAAAGAGGCGGTATCCGGGGCTCCCGCTGCTACGAATTCCCGGCTTAAGGTCAATAGGGACAGTACGCTGATTACGCCGACAGTAATGATGACCGCCTCCAGAAACCTGAAGCAAACATGCCAAAGAGCTATCGTTTCGTTATATTTTCTTAAAAGTGGAAACATTGTAGTTGCAGTACCAACCGCGGAAACGACAAGAATTAACTCCATAAGCGCTCCCAGTATCACCTGGTTGGAATGTTCGGAACCTTTAATCAGGTAATCGGGACCATTTAGAATCGGATCGTATAAAAGCAGACCTATTATCGCAGTAACGGCCGCAAGTATAAACAGTACCCCCACAATTTTTGCTCTTTGCCTGTTGCTATTCATTTTTTGTCTCCTTCTTATATATATTTTTGATTAAAATTACATGTCCAGCTTCGCTCAGCGCCACCGATCTCCGCGCTTCTTCACGTAGTGAGCAAACACATAGCGCCAAGGAATGACGAAAGGAATAATCACGACCCACAAGCAGGATGAGGCGATCGCCAAGGTTGATTCGTCCATTTGACCGGCGGACCACAATGGGAGCGCAACGACGATCAGCCAGATCAACTTCCACACCAATTCCCATAGGAGCAAAGGCAGCATCTGCAGCGGATACCGCAGGCCCAGGACTGACAGAGCCGAAAAGGCGACCAATATGCATTGGACCACTCCTTCCATCAGTTCCCAAGGCTCCTCTCGGTAGATGACTCCTGGCCATACTACGATACCGAGCCCCACGACGATAAGAAGGTACATCGCCCTCAGCAAATAAAGACGAAACAACGAGACCTCGTTCATTTTGGTAGATCCTCCTTCTTTATATTTAGACATAAGTCTTCTTCATCCACTCCGTTATACCAAGTCCCTCTGATTCGTGTAATTCCTCGACATCGGCCATTCTAATCAATGACCCGTCTCTGATGGCTATGAAGCTGTCTAATATCGATTCGATTTCCGTTATCTCATGGCTCGTCATGACTAGCGTCTGAGATTCCAAGTCGACATAGGAGATCATTCCCTTCACGATAGATTGTCGCACCATCGGATCAAGTCCGGATAACGGTTCATCCAATAGGATGTAAGGCACATCTCTGGCTAGAGTAAGAACAATTTTTAATCGGCCGCGATTTCCTATGGAGAGATCTCTGATTCTCTTATCCGGTTCTAGCTGCAGATACCTCATGATTTCTTCAGCCTTAGCTCTATTAAAGTCAGGAAATTGCGAAGCCTGAAAGGCCAGCGCTTCTCTAATCGTGAATAGGGGATAAAAAGAATCATGATCCGATAAGTAAGAAACGAGCTTGCCGATTCTTCGATTCGCGATTTCTCCATTAACGGTTACCGATCCGCTCGTCGGATGCGAAAGTCCCGCAATAAGCTTCAATAGCGTTGACTTTCCGCTGCCGTTCTCGCCCACAATGGCTATGATCTTACCCAAGGGTAACGATAATGAAATGTTCTTAATTGCGGATCGCTTCTTATACATCTTAGAAACATGAGTAAATTCAATCACATTACGCATCTCCCTTATCCTTTTTGTTCAAGTGGTCTTGTAATCCCGAGATGATTTCATCTGAGCTGTATCCCATTTCCTGCATGATCTGGACAAACGTTTGAATCTGCTCCTCTTTCAAATTCCCGCGTAGTTGAATCAAGCGATCCTCTTGTTCCGTGACGAATGTACCTTGACCTCTTCTCGTTTCCAGAATGCCCTCACGCTCCAGTTCGCTGTAAGTACGCTGAATCGTATTCGGGTTCACGTTGTAGGATAGCGCCATGTCGCGGACAGATTGAAGCTTCTGGCCTGCTTTTAACTCCTTACTTACAATCAGTCGATTGATCCGATCCGCCAATTGCAGATAGATCGGTTTTGAAGTATTAAATTCATCCATCCATCGTTACACCTCGACTTTCCTATCGATGATCCAAGTACTTAAATAAAACAATCCGACGATAACGATAAAATGATACAGATATTCTCCAGCATATAAGGGTATAGGGTCCATCAAGAAAGTCGTAAAATTCAGTTCCATGCTTCCCCATTGCGTTAATTGCTTGAATAGGTCAGTAGAATCGATTAGGGCAGCAATCCAGGTGGGCAGGATGACCGCTCCAAGAAGCGCTAACCAGGTCCAACGCCCGATTCTGTATTTAAGCGCGTGGTATAACGACCATAAGAGGATCACCCAGACGCCGAACATAATGGAGATCATCAGAATATGAGGAAAAATCAGCAGTCCCGCCGTCCAAGTATCCGTCCAATACGCTTCGATTAATTCGAACCTTGAAATAATCAACGATCCCGCCATCGAATATAGGACTACTAAGGATACAACCGCCATGACAATCCCATTCAGTACCTTGCTTAGGAGCAAGGCGGCGGCCGATCGGGGATTATGCAGCCAGAGGTGCAGGTGATTAGCCTCCGTTTTCAAACTGATAAACAATAAGATCGGAAGATATAGAATATGAAACGCAATAGCGACTACCAAGGGTATAAACAGGTATAGGTTATCGCCAGTATTCACATCCACGAACAACGTTAAGGATAAAATCAAGAAGTTAATGACAAGCCCGACGAAAAAAACAGTTCTCGTTAATCGAAAATCCTTTTTGAATAAAGCTGACCAGGTGGCCAATTAAATCTCCCCTTTAATTACGGTAAGTGTATTAATGTCATAGTACACTAATCCGTTAGTTCATGTCAATGGACGTTAACTATGGCTAGCAAACAAAAACAGCTTACTCGGTTACCCGAGTAAGCTGTTTGCCATTTTAATAACGTAATATCACCAGTTGTTGCCGGAAACTCTGTTGACCGTAAAGTTCGGGCTCAAGGCTTCGCCGTAGATTGCGGTGACACCAGGATTGTTTACTTTTACATTCGTAAAGCTTGCCGTACCGACAACCGGTCCTTGACCTTCCTCCGCTTTAGCAACAAGCTTGATGCCATAGCGGGTCGGATTGTTAATGTTGACGTTCTCAATGCGAACGTTTTGCATGGCAAGGTTTTCCGGCGATTTCGTCTGGAACATTAATCCAAAGTATACCGGATTATTGATATCCACATTTTTCACTAGAATATTTTTGAAGACTCTGTCCCCTCCGAAGAACCAAATGGCTCCGAAGTTTTGATACTCGTTGATCTTGTCGTCCGCTCCGACGCTGGTCCAGAAATCTCCGCCGGTCCGGTCTAACGTAATTCCGTCGAATACCGTATCCACGTCGCCAAAGCCCAAGGTGTTGTAACCGAAGCTCAAGCTGCTGATCGTGATGCCCGGGTAAGTCAACGTATCGGCGCCATACAGGTTCTGGAACAAGTTATCCGAACCGCCATAAGCTGCAAAAGCAGCGGCGCGTCTTACGCAAACCGCCGTAAGGTTAGTGAACTTGTTGCCTACGTTGTAGGAACCGCCGGCATCGACCGCGCTGAACAAAGCGAAGGCATCGTCCCCGGCTCCTCTCGAATAGTTGTTGTCGATAATGTTGTAGGACGAACCGTTCGTCATGTTGATTCCGTCCGCAAACGTATTTTTGATCCGGTTGTTTCGGAACGTATTGTAAGAAGAGTTGACTCCCCAATACAAGCAGATGAAGTGCTCGGCCCAAACATTCTGAATCGTTACGTTCTGCATGCCGTTTCCGTCGATGAATTTACCGGGTCCGTCTTGTCTGTAGATATAATTGCCCCAAGCGGACAAGTCTTTGATGACCGTGCCGTTGGCGGTTGATGCGATATTAAAGCCTACGTCCGTATTGGATTGGTCTTGCGGAGCCGTCAACTTGGTATGCCATGGACCGGCGCCGATGATTTCGGTCGCGCGTCCGTAGATGAAAATTTTACTGTTGATGGTCCACGTGCCGGCAGGAATAAAGATCCCTTTCTTGGTGGCATCCTGTCTAAATTCATTTAGCGCTTGCTCAATGGATTTCGTAGCCGAAACCTGGACGTATTTGCTCGGATCGGGGTTGGAAGCCGCCGGAGCAACGTTTTCCGTTTCGATCATGTCTACGTAGATCCACGAGACGTCGCCGGCGTCTTTTTGGATTTTGATCTTCGTTCCAGCCGGATAGACTTGGTCGAGCATCAGTTGGGAATCTTCATAGAGCCAGTAAGCTTTCGTACCCGAATTATCATAACCGAGTCGGCCAAGCGTAGTAGGCGATGCATACAAGTAAGAGAACTTGGAGGATACGTTGAATTTTCCTTTGCTGACTCCGTCGGCATAAATACTGACGGTTCCCGTCGTATTTTCCGCCACGGCGTTACGCAGGACGAACGCGTTGGCCGAAGAGGTCAGCGTAAACTCGACGTATTCTCCATTCGCATCCAGGTAAACAGCGGAACGTCCGGAAGCTTCGCCGGCAAAGTCGCCGGGCGTGAAGTTCGGAACCAATCTCGTTCCGTTCGTGGTATTGGAAGGCAGCTCCGCTTCAATCACAGTAAAAGGCATGTTAGCGCCTCGTCCGGAATAAAGGCTTGTCGTGCTTGTGTTGTTCATTTGCTTGATGCTTACTTCGTTCGCATCGACCGCAACCGTCGTGGTTACCGTGTAGCTGCCATTGACAGCCGTCCAAGTTCCCATATTAACATTGACGGATTGCCCCGCCGCTAGTGCACCGTTATAGGAACCATTCAAGGTTTGAACGGTTGTACCGGCAGCGTTCTTAAGAACCAAGGTGAGGGCATGAGCGCCGCTTGCGGAAGCGATGTTGCCTTGGTTGCTTAGGTTTACCGTAAAGGTCACGGTATTGCCGGCGCTTGGATTACTTGGGTTCCATGTCGCCGTTGCGACTAAATCGGAACTCGGCACGGGAGCGACAACGAGCGACGACGGATTCGTGAAGGCGTTGTTCGCGTCGTTCTGCTCGATGATTGCGTTGCTCTCGTCAACCTTGGAGCTGACGGCGTATGTCGCTGCATTTTTAGTTCCGATATTCAAAGATACCGTTGCCGATCCGCCGGCCGCAAGCGCGTTAACCGGGGCGGAGCCTGCCAGCTGGTTGTTCAGATAGAAGTTGACGGTAGAGGCAGGCGAGCTGGAGTTGCCGATGTTCGATACGTTTGCGTTAAGGGTAATCGCGTCCGACTCGAGCGGAGAAGCCGGCATCCAGGACATGCCCGTAATCGTCAAGTCAGGGTTCGGTGCAGGATTGCCGTAAACTTGGAACTCTGCGATCTGACCCGCGGGAGCGCCGGAATTGGACGTAATGTTCAGTTGCAGACGCTTCACCGTCGCCGTAACCGGAATCGTGACGGAGTTGCCGGTAGCCGGATCGAACGTGTACGTTTGCGCCGAAACCAAGTTACTGAAAGTCGTCGTATTCTGGTCGTGGCCGAGTACTTGAATCGTTTGGGTCCGCGTAGCCCAGATCGTGTCCGGGTTCAATTTCAGCACGATGGACGTAATGTTTTGATTGGCTAACAGGTCGAGCGTCAGTTGGCTCGGATTGCCGCCGCCTTCCCAGTACGTGTTGACGTCGTTATCGTTGGCGTTCGTAGCTACGAACGTATGCACAGTGGAAGATGCGGTAATCGGTTTGCCGGGAGCAATGTTGCCGCCCGGTGGTGGAGGCGTTGGAGTAGGAGTAGGTGTAGGTGTAGGTGTAGGTGTAGGTGTAGGTGTAGGTGTAGGTGTAGGTGTAGGTGTAGGTGTTGGTGTAGGAGTCGGCGTAGGCGTTGGAGTTGGAGACGTTGGATCTAAAACAATTTGGTCTAGGTTGACGTTGCCGGAGTCACCCGCGTCGTATTTGTACGCGATCGTGTTATTGCCGGCATTCAGGGTAATCGTCTCTGCTTTATTGCTCCAGGTGTCCCAGTTCGCCAAGTTAGGCAACGAGGATTGACGGATTTTCGTTCCGTTGACATAGAGGCTTACCGTCTTCTCGCTCCCGGATGCATTACCGTATTTCAGCGTCGCGTTGTAGTTGCCCGCAGATGCTGCGTTAACCGTGAAGGTTGTCGTCGCGCCTTGTATCCAGTAGCCGTCAACAAAGCCCGTACCGGAGTAGCCGGTATGGTCCGTGTTCACTTTAGCTCCGGCGGTCAATTCAGCGGACTCAGCTTGGTATGTGTTCGAAGGCGGTGGCGTCGGCGTCGGTGTCGGTGTCGGTGTTGGCGTTGGCTGGATTGTAGCGCCGTATATTTCGAATTCGGACAGCTGTGCTGCCGGCCAACCTGTGTTGCCCGTTACGTTCAGACGAACGTAGCGCGTGTTGGCTGATGCAAAGTTGATCGTGACCGAGTTGTTCGCAATCGCAGAGTCGAATACATAACCGGCGGAGCCTACGATATTCGCGAATGTCGAGCCATCTGTACTGCCTTGAACGGCCAGCGTTTGCGTCCGTGCCCCCCAGCCGGCGGGGAGTTTCAACACGATCTGGTCGATGTCCGTATTCGCGCCGAGATCGACTTGAATCCATTGCGGGAACGCGTTGTTCGTGCTTTCCCAGTACGTTGCTTGATTACCGTCTTTCACGTTATTCGGCGCGTATACGTCGGCTTGGCCGCTCGCCGATACGGTTTTGCCTAGAGCGAGGTTAGGCCCGCCTGCAGCTGAAGTCGAGGAAGGGTACAGCGTAAACTGCGATAGCAGCATAACGAATGCCAACAACCAGATGACGAATGGGTTTCTTTTTAGCGATTCGCTTATTGAAAACATAAACAACCTCCAAGTAAAATATTTTTAACTCATTAATGCGCTTTCATTTGCGCAAAGCCGGTATGCCTTTTCTTAAAACCCCCTTTATTGTGTTTTGTCGTGAGTCTCATCATGGAGATATCGTGAAGTGAACTTAGCATAAATCAGTTACATCTCTTGCTGAAGATGTATTCCTACGCTTATCGTGTGTAATCTTATGTGACTAGCGTAATGAAGAACAAACAAACTCCCATCAAAGACATCGCGGAGATGTCAGGATTTAAGGAACACACTAGAACGGTGATCTAGTGTTATAATCGCTAGATTGACGGAATTTAGAAGGGTGATTGCCATGAGCGTAATTCGTTTGGAGAACGTCACTAAGAAATATGAAGAGTCCCTGATCTTTCGCGATATCTATTTTCGAGTGAGCCAAGGAGAGCGTATCGGCCTTATCGGACGGAACGGTGCCGGTAAATCGACGGTTTTCAAGCTGATCATGGGTAAAGAAGAGCCTACGTCCGGAAAAGTGGAAATAGATCCTCAGGTTAAGATAGGGTACTTCTCCCAATTCTCGGAAATGCGCGGAAGTCTGTCCGTTCAGCAAGAGCTGGAAATGTGCTTCGAGCAGGTTGCTCTTATCGAACGGGAGCTGCAGGAAGTCGGGGAAAAGCTAGGTACGGTTACTGATAACGGAGAAATGGACGGGTTGTTGACGAGGCAGGCGGAGCTGTTCGAACAAATGGAGCATTTGGATGGCTGGAACGTGTCCGTCGAGATTAACACGGTTCTTACGAAGCTGGGGTTCGGCGAGAGGTCGCGCAATCAGCCTATCGATGAATTGTCCGGAGGCTGGAGAAACCGTGCCGCGCTCGCCAAAATGCTCATCGAGATGCCCGATATCGTCTTGCTCGACGAACCGACGAATTATTTGGATATGGAAGGTATAGCTTGGTTGGAGCAGTGGTTGTATCGGTTCAAAGGCGCCATGATCCTGGTGTCGCATGACCGGCAATTTATTGACAAAGTGGTCACGCGAACGATCGAGATCGAGAACTATCATTTTCAGGAATACGAAGGGAATTACACCGACTACATCCGCAAAAAGAAGATGCGCAAGAAGGAGTTGGACCGCCAGTTCGAGTGGGAGGAAGAGCTTCTCCTCATGGAGGCGGAAGCCATCGACAGCCGCGCGAGCAGGAAATCTTCTAAGGACCGGCTCTCCCGTCAGCTGGCGGATAACAAGAAGCGGATAGAGCCGCACCCCGTAAACGTCCTGATCACCGATATTTACGAGAGGCTGCGCTTTCCGGACAAGCTATGCGAAGTAAAGAAAATCGGGCAGACCTACGAGGAAAGGCAGATTTTCCAAGATGTCAGCTTCGATATTCAGAAGGAAGATCGCTTAGTCATCGTGGGCCCGAACGGAAGCGGGAAGTCCACGCTCATTAAGGTGCTCACGGGACAGGAGAAGCCCGAATCCGGCGAGGTGATCTGGGAGAAGGGCGTCAGCTACGCTTACTTCAACCGGATGTGGGAGGAGCTTAATCCTAAGGATACCGTTAGCCACGCGGTGAATACTTACGGATTGGGACTGGACGCTCCGCGGAAAAAGGTGAACAAATTTCTATCTATGCTGCAATTCTCGGAGATGGATCTAAGCAAGACCATCGGCAACCTATCCGGCGGACAGATGGCAAGGGTCGCGCTAGCTAAATGCCTTCTCTCCGGTGCCGCGGTCATCATATTGGATGAGCCGACCAACCATCTCGATCTAACGAGCATTCAGGTCATGGAGCAGGCGTTGATCCATTTTCCCGGCGCCATCGTTACGGTAAGCCATGATCGGTTCTTTATTGACAAAATCGGAACGAAAATGCTGACCTTCGACCCGGCATCGGGAATAAGCGAGCAGAGTTTGTAGGCCTACAGAGCATGGCGTGATAAACGCCGTCGCTCTGTTTTTTTTAGCGCCGGAATAGGAAACCAAGGAGAATTTCCGGTAAGTAACGCCGCTCATTCCTGCTGTTACCGGAATGACATAGCGGACGAACGGAACGAGAAAACCGAGGGAAAGTGCAACATTGCCGTATTTCCCGAATAATGTTCGGGCTTCGCTGTTCCTAGTTAGTATATCAACTAAAGGGGATATTCCGATAAATATGGCACTTACAAGAAGAATCTTAATGATTTTATCTAACAGGAGTATAAAAAGTTCATGATGTTATACCAATTAATATATTGACATAACATATTTAGGGATGGTATGTTGTCAATGGAATGACTTAACTGGTATAGACTGGGAGATGGCTAAGATGCATTACACATCGGTGTGTCGTCGGATTCTAGAACAGATAATTTTGCATGCGCTTACAAAAATACGGTTTTCTACAAGTAATGAAAGCAGGTGACGACTTGAAGGTACAATCCATGAGAAACGCGCGTAGAAAGGATATCCTTTCCGGATACCTCTTTATACTGCCGGGTTTGATTGGCTTTTCTCTGTTTGTAGGTTACCCGCTTATCGTGTCGATCTATTATTCGATGACCGAATGGAGCGGATTTAATACGCCCAAGTATATTGGTTTCGAGAATTTCAATTATCTCTTTAATGAGGATCCGACTTTCTATCCGTCGCTGAAATCGACTTTTCTCTACGTCATTACGTCCGTTCCCTTGCTGCTCATCTGTGGATTATTGCTGGCTTTACTGTTGAACAAGCAAGTTAAAGGAATACGCATTTTCCGCACATTATTCTATCTTCCTGTCGTTCTACCGACCGTTGCGGTCATTACGTTGTGGGGGTTCGTATATAATCCCCAATTCGGACTGGCGAATCAAGTACTTGGGTGGATAGGGCTGCCATCAAGCGATTGGCTGTCCGGAGAACATTCCGCACTCTTCTCATTAATCGTTATGAGCCTGTGGGGTGTAGGGGGCACGATGATCATCTTCTTGGGAGGATTGCAATCGGTACCTAAGGATCTGTATGAAGCTTCCGAGGTAGATGGTGCCAGTTCATGGCGTAAATTCTGGAGCATTACGCTGCCTATGATTACGCCGATCTTATTCCTTCAGTTCATCATAGGATTGATCGCTTCGTTCCAGATTTTCGAGCAAGCGCAGATACTTACGGATGGCGGCCCCGGCTTCGCGACTTATTTCTTGAACTTCTCCATCTATAAGAGCGCATTTAACGAGAATGATTTCGGTTATGCGATTGCTAAGGTATGGGTGCTGTTCTTTATCGTGATGGCTTTCACGGTAGTGAGTTACCGGTTTGCCAACCGTCATGTGTACTACGAGAACGAGGACTAAGGAGGGCAATCGTATGCCGTTAAGCGTTTTTCTTCGATATACTCTCCAAGTTTTAGGGTCGATCACTATGATTTATCCTGTTTTATGGATGCTTACGATAGCTCTGAAACCAAACGATGAAGTGTTTAAGATACCGCCGGAATTTCTGCCGAGCGATTTTCTATGGTCTAACTTCATAGACGCCACAACGAAGATTAGTTTCTGGCCGATTTTTCTCAACACATCGATTATTACTGTTGCAGCTACTATAGGTGCCGTAGTCAGCTCTATTCTGATCGGATACGGCATTTCGAGAATTAACTTCCCGGGGAGGAATTTCTTCTTTTACATCTTCCTGGGCAGTCAGATGTTGCCGGGTATGGTTTCTTTGGTTCCAACCTTCGTATTATTCAAAAGCATCGGTTGGTATAACACCTGGTATCCGCTTATCGTTCCCGCATTTCTGGGAAATCCGTTCTTCATTTTCCTGGCAAGGCAATTTTTCCGCGGAATTCCCAAATCCTACGACGAGGCCGCTAAGATTGACGGCGCCGGGCATTGGAAAATTCTATGGAAAGTAATCGTGCCAATGTGTATGCCGATGGTTGTTACGATGGTCATTTTTCAATTCCGAGGATCATGGAACGATTATCTGGGACCGCTGATCTATCTCGGCGACAAGGAGATGTGGACTCTCTCGCTAGCTATTAAAGGGTACATGGGCGGCATGGAATACGGCTCGTCTTGGAACCTGTTTATGGCTGCGGATTTAATCTATATGATGCCAATGCTTCTATTGTTCTTCTTCGCGCAGAAGTATTTCATGCAAGGGCTTGGGTCATTGAACTCAGCTGGCATTAAGTAAAAACGACTTTGATAGGAAGGGATGTGGTTCTCCAAAATTATAGGCACTGTTATAAGCAAGGGGCAGGTCAACCAATGACATTATAATGGAGGTAATCCAATGAAACGGTCAAGAGTACTTATCATGCTTCTAATGATTATGACAGTCGTGGTCTCGGGTTGTGGAAACGGCAATGGCAACGGTAACGGCAGCGAATCTTCTTCCGATAACTCTTCGGAAGCGGGCGGCAAAACAAAAGTAACGTTCATGACCTGGGAAGGTCAGGACATGAACAATAAAATCGTAGAGGCCATGAAAACCTTCGAAGAGCAGAATCCCGATATCGATGTCGAGCTTATCCCTTCTCCGATAGACGATTACGGCACCAAAATCAATGCGATGATTTCTGCCAAAGAAGCGCCGGACATCTTCATGGTCGGAAACGACATGGCGATAAACCTCGGTTCTGACGGCGTGCTATACGACTGGAAAAAAGAAACGGATGCGGATCCCGACTTTATCTCTCAATTCTTCCCCGGTTCGGTTGAGGCTTATAGTAAAGATGGAAAGCAGTATGGGTTGCCTGGATTGCTGAACGTGTATGGTATTTTCTATAACAAGAAAGCGTTTACAGATGCAGGCATTGCCGAGCCTAAAGCAGGTTGGACTTATACGGAGATGCTAGAAGCGGCGCAAAAGCTTTCTAATAAGGATAAGAAGCAATTCGGTCTTTTCATGGATGCCTATGATCCTTTCGTCTTTTCCTTGTATTCCGTATCGGCAGGCGGCGCACCCTTCGCGGACTCGATTACGGATGTAACGAAGGTCGAAATCAGCCCGCAATTCATAGAAGGCGTGGAGTTATTCAAGAAGTATGCCCAGAGCGGCGCAATCACTCCTCCGGACTACAAGGTTGACAATGTCATGGGTATCTTCAAAGCAGGACAGCTGCCAATGGCTCGCCAAGGCCAATGGGTTGCCGATGATCTGATCAGAAATGCATCCGATTCCGTGGATTGGGGGTTTGCCCCTTACCCTGTCGTTAATAGCGAGACTTCTACGCTAGATGCAGTTGGTTGGGCGAGCCCTGCAACGATCAAGAATCCCGCGGCGGTATGGAAAGTGCTTAAGTATCTGGATGGAGAAATGTATACCAAGGTACTTCCTGAAACTCCTGTTGCGCCCGCGGCATTCCAACCGGCAGCGAAAGCCTATTTCGACAAACTGAATTCTAGCGGACACGAGGATCTTGCCAAGGGGGTCGAATCGATGCTGAATGCCGACAAACAACCTATTCGATTCCTCGAATCGTTCTCCGGCAAAGCTAATCCGTTCGTGGACGCAACCTTTAAGAAGGTAATCAAGGGTGAGCTGGAAACATCCGCTCTGAATGATATGGCAGATAAAATCAATAACGTCATTTCGAAAAAATAAGATGGCGAGGATGAGCCGGTCAAGAGAATCGGCTCTCTTCTCATCCATACAATGGAGGGAATTTATGAGACAGGTAAAAAGCGTAACATTCAAACTCTTAATGTTGACCTTGGCGTTTACCTTAACCTTCACTTCGGTGTCTTCCATTAGAACGACTGAAGCATCCGCAAATACTTCATCGGATGCAGACGCTGCGATCGAGGCATTTAACGCCATGTTCTGGGATAGTAATGCAAAGTATTACTGGACGAATTCTAATCGCGGCAACAACTATCAAGGCTTCTGGGTAGAAGCGGAGCTTTGGGAAATGGTGATGGACGCCTATGTTAATACATCGGATGCTGCCTTGAAATCGAAGCTTAGAACTCAGATTGACGATATATTCGATGGTACGGTAGCAAAGTACGGAGAAGATTGGACGAATAATCATTTCAACGATGATATTATGTGGTGGGCGATGGCGTGCGCAAGAGCTTATGAAATAACCAACGACCCCAAATATTTAGAGAAGGCGAAGTATTATTTCGACTTTGTATATGATACGCAATGGGATGACACCTTCGCTAACGGCGGGATCTGGTGGTTGAATACGGAGCATAACACCAAGAATGCCTGCATTAATTTCCCGGCTTCCCAGGCGGCTGTTTATCTTTATAACATTACAAAAGATGATCATTATTTAGAAGCAGCTACCCGTATATTCAGATGGGGTAAAACTATGCTTACTGATGGCAATGGAAAGGTTTTTGACCGTATAGAGGTTGAAAATGGCGCTGTCCCTGATGCCACTCACTATAATCAGGGTACTTTCATAGGTGCAGCAGTAGGGCTGTATCAAATAACCGGAAACGCGGTATATCTTGACGATGCAGTGAAAGCGGCAAGCTTTACCAAAAACCATCTGGTAGACGCAAATAATTTGTTGCGCTATGAAGGGCCGAATGGGGACTTAAAGGGCGGTAAAACGATATTAATTCGTAATCTGGCCTATCTTCAAAAAGCCGTAAACGAGCGAAGCGAAAGTGCATATCAGCAGTTTAGCAGCGACTTTAACTACTGGCTTGCTTTCAATAGGCAAATGGCATGGAACAATAGAAGCCCAGACAATATAGTGGATGGAAACTGGGCAGGGCAGTTGCTTTCCGGAACCTATGAATCGTGGTCATCGGCGGCTGCCGTCGAGGCGTTAACTGTTCTAAAACCGCAGGAAGTCGATCTAAAATATGCCGTTAAAAATCCCTACAATAAAATAGAAGCAGAGAGCTATAATACGGGCACTGGATTTGGAATGGAAGGCAGCGTGGAAGGAACGCTGCAATTGGGTGGGATTCAGCCTGGATTCTACGCAGCGTATAAAAATGTGGATTTTGGCTCCGCTGGCGCTATAGGATTCATTGCAAGAGCGGCTAGCGGAACAGGCGGAGGCAATATAGAAATTAGGCTTGATTCGTTAGATGGTCCCAAAGCAGGTACTTTAAACGTTCAAGGAACAGGCGGATGGAATAATTATACGGATGCCGTTACGTTACTTAAAGATGATCAGGGAAATCCAAGTACGATAACAGGATTGCATGATGTATATCTGGTCTTCACCAAAACTAACGATCAATACTTATTTAATCTAAACTGGTTTAAGTTCACCATGACGGATCCGACAAAAACGGATGCGTATGCACGGCTTAAGGCTGGAGATTATGACGGTAGTTCGGGCGTAAGCAAAAATCCGGATTGGGGATTTTTGGACAATATTCACAATAACTCTTATACCTTTTACAAAGAAATCGACTTTGGAACGGGTGCTGCCGGAGTTACCGCTCATGTAACAAGCGGCAATCAAGGCGGAACGATTGAAGTTAAGTTGGATAGCTTGGACGGGCCAACTGCAGCAATTATCGGAATTCCGGCTTTAGGAAATTGGGATAGCTGGGCAGACATTATGTCTAATGTTGATGATAACTTGGCAGTAGGCGTTCATGATGTATATCTTATTTTTCATGGAACAAATGGAAGCGACTCGCCCTTTAACTTGGACTGGATCACTTTTACGACAGTGAAGGGTAAAGCACTAGATGCTTATGGCAAGCTGGAGGCCGAGAAATATACCAGCGGCGTAGGTTTCGGTACGGAGAGCGGTGGAGGGCAAACCTACCTAGCGGGAGTATATGGTCCTAATAACCCTTATGCCATGTACAACTATATTGACTTCGGCAGTTCAAGCCCGTCGAAATTTTCCGTAAATGCGGCAAGCGATACGAGCGGAGGAACGATTGAAGTAAGAATAGACAGCATGAATGGCCCTGTAATAGCAACCAGTACAGTTCCAGGGACCGGCGGTTGGCAGAATTTCGCGGTTACCCAGGCGGATGTAACGGCTCCCGTGACGGGAAAGCATATTGTTTTCCTGTTATTTAAGGGAGGAGACTGGTTGTATAATCTAGATAAATTTACTTTCGGCGATCCAGCGGTATTTACGACTCCGCTTCCACCGCCTGTGCCTGTGACGGACAATGTTCCTCCGGGAGAGGTGGAGAATGTTCAGGTCATTAGGGGAGCCGACAATATTAAGCTTTATTGGGATGGCCCTTATGATGTTGATGGTCAAAAAGTGCAAATTACTTTATCCAGCAATGGACAACAGGTTGGAAACTTAGTGGAGGTAAATAGAGGAATACAAACCGCTGTGATATCAGGAACGGAGAAGGGCAAGAACTATACCCTCTTGATAAAGAATGTAGATACGTCAGGAAATGTATCAAGCGGAATAACGGTAGACTTTAAGGATTTGCCTTCATACTCTCTTTCTGCAAACGGGAATGCTTTAGCAGAAGGCGATTCCATTGAAGACTATAAGGTTCTGAACTTTAACGTATGGGATAATTTATCGGAAATAAGATCTGCAATAATCACGATTGACGGCAAGGAATATCCTATTAATCCACAGTTAGAGCAAAGCATAGATATTGATATGGCAGGAAACTTAGGAGATAAGACGGCAACCGTAACGATTGAGGATGAATTAGGAAACAAGCTTCAGAGCACATTCGAATTCAAGGTTATAACGAGCGTGGATTCCATGAATCGTTTAATCGAACGTTTCACGGATTCCGGAGAACTAAGCGGAGCGATGATACCCCAGCTAACCAATTCTTTAAAACAGGCTCAGCAGCAACTTGATATTGGGAAGCAGGATCAAGCGACTAAACATATGCGCGATTTTATAAAACACTTAAACAATGAAGCATTAGACGCCAACATTACAGATGGTGCTAAAGCCATTCTGAATGTTGATGCAGAGTCGATGATCAATACCTGGCAGTAGAAAAATGAAATAACTCTCATAAACTTTACAGCTGCGATCGTTTTCGGATACCTTGAAAACAGAAGGTTGACGAGGGGAGTCCGATATGAATTTGGGAAAGAAGATGAAGAAGCCGATTGGCAAGCCTATTCTCATAGCTGTCTGGGCTCTGCTCTTGTTGGCAACAATGCCGCTTACCGCAATTGCCGCTCAGGGGAAGTTGATCGCAGCGGCGGAACATGTGACGATCAAGTTAGACGGGAAAGAAGTACAGCTAACTGATCCTGTGAGAGTAATGGCGGGCAGACTGTATCTGCCTGTTGCGCAATTATCTAAGATGTTCGGAGCACGAGTCGTCTGGGATCAGGACAATGAAGAAGCTACGATTAATACGGCGTACGGAGATCGCATTGTATTAGGCAACGGCGTGCCGGTCGTCTACTTTAATGGCGCACGTTATGTTATGGATGCATTTCCATTCCAGGCAGAAGGACGGATGTATATTCCGTTGCGTGATGCCGCGGAGCTGTTGCATGCGAAGGTGAGCTGGAACGATGAGGAGCAGACTGCTTGGCTTGAATCGGTTCCGCTAGCCGTTGTGACGGAACAAATCGGATTGACTGAGATCAGCGAGCAAGCGGGCAGCAGTAATGTTGAGCTTCTAAAGCGCAATGGTCTGGACAATAAGGACAGCATCGAGGCGGGTACGAAGCTTCGTGTGGTGATCCCGTCCATTTTTGGCCGTGAGGCGAAGCCTTTCACTGAATCAGATCGGCTGTTGTTAGCCAAGATAACGCAGATTGAGGCTGGGAATGAGTCCTATGAAAGCCAGTTAGCGGTAGCGAATGTCATTCTTAACCGGGTGAAGGACTCGCGTTTTCCGAAGACGATCCGGGATGTGATCTATTCCGGAAAACAGTTCCCGCCCGCTCATAACGGGTTATTGGATAGAAGCGTACCGAAAGCAAACGCGCTGCGCGCTGCCAAGGACGCATTGAACGGCAAGAACAATGTTGAGGATGCCGTTTATTTTTACAATCCTAAGGTGACCAAGGGTTCGTTCTGGTCCAGTCTTACGGTGATCGATACGGTCGGGTCTCATCGCTTTGCGAAGTAAGAGGGATGCGATACGCCGTCAAAAGCACGAAAACGATTCGATTCTCTGAAGATCGTAGCCCGAGAACATCCAGAAGAAACCGTTCCATCTAAAACCCGCAACGGAAGTTCGACCTACGAAGACGGGGTAAAACCAGAAACCTGGTCCGCCTCGCGGCCAAATATAAGTATAGCGAAACAAGCAGCCGGAGATTGCTCCCGGATCAACGGCAAGCGTTGCTGCAAGGGGCTGCGGAGGAATCGTTTGAGGCGGCGGCGAAGAGGGGGGCTGTATCCCGCCTTGTTGTCCGAATGGAGGCGTAAAGGCCAAGTTGATCACTCCTTTGGTATTTAACTATCCTTGCTTTCTTAGAGCAGCGATATAGCGAGAAGGTTAAATAGAACTAGAGGCAACACGAAGTTATTGTAGTAGTATGGGGGCGGGGGGCCTGGGAAAAAAGCGCGAGCGTAACCTTCATTCGACAGGCTAAGGTGGAGAATTCCCCTGTCGCAATGAACGATGTGCCCTTCAAAGACGTCGCCATCCATTGTCTCGACCTTCACCAGCCGATTAGAGTGGTCAGTGCACAACTGATGAAGATGGTCTTTGACGGATTGCAACGTCTGATGGACATTGGAATTGCACTGATAGATCGGCGTCAGCCTTTGCTGTTCCATAATTTGCGAGCTCATGGTGATGACCTCCGTTTTTCGAACTTGGGTTATCCTATGCGGGAGCCTAGTTAGGCGTTACGGGGATCGTTAACCCATCCGCAAAAAACCCGGTGTTTCCCTCGAACGAGGAAACACCGGGTTTTTGTCATTATCGTGAATCCCTATCTTCCGTACCTTAAAGTTTAAAAAAACGGACCGAACTATTCAAGTTATTCACGATGGTTTGCAACTGCTCTGCCGAATGGGCAATATTCTCTACGAGAGCAAGCTGTTCTTCCGTGGCGGCGGAGACGTTCTGAGCTTTGCCGGCGATATCTTTCACCGAAGAAGACGATTGATCCATGCTGGCGGAGACTTCCTCGGAGCTGGCGGACATTTGCTCCGTAACCGCTGACGCATCATGAATTTGTTCAGTGACCTGCTTAATGGATTCGACAATGGATTCAAAGCCATGAGATACGTCATCCATAAAGGATGTTCCTCTCTCACTCTGCGAAACGGTAGTTCTCATAAACTCGGATGCATGGCCAATCTCGCCTCTTGTATCGGCGATAAGCTCGTTAATGATCTCAGCGGATTCAAGAGAACTCGTTGCGAGCTTCCGGATTTCTTGAGCGACAACGGCGAAGCCTCTGCCATGTTCACCTGCTCTTGCCGCTTCAATGGAAGCATTAAGCGAAAGAATACCAGTCTGGTTGGCAAAGCTGGTGATATTTTCAGTAATGGCGCCTATTTTAGCCGATTTGTCGTTTAATACGGCAATGCTGCGATTTAAAAGTTGGATCGTTTCCATCATCTGTTCCAGCTGCTCCCGTAATTTCTGCAGCTTGTCCATTCCTTGATCTGCCTGAGCATTCGTTTGGTGGGAGTGATCGGATATTCGATTCGTGCTTTCGGCTATTCTCTGAACGCCGACGGACATTTCTTCCATCGCTTTACTAGCTTCTTCGGCAATGGTGGACTGCACGTCCGCGAGAGAGGTCATCTCTTGGATATTTTCCGCAACATGGGTTGCCGCGGCGGCGGATTCCTGCGCGCTTAGCGACAGCTCTTCAGAGGCGGTTGCTACCTTACTGGTATTGTCGGCGATGCTGCTGATGAGCTCGCGCATTTTTCCGATCATGCTGTCCACGGAGAACAGGATTTGTCCTAGTTCGTCTTTGTCGTATTTTTTCTGAGGACTGTACTTCAGATCTCCTTCGGATACCTGCTTGGTTTTGGTCTGCACTAGAGCCACCGTGTGGCTGACTTTGCGAATCAGGAGCATTCCGAACAAGGATAACAGAATCCATCCGGCGATCATGGCACTGTAAGTCACGACGTTCGTTTGCTTCATATTGCTCTTCATGATGCTGACTTCATTCATCGTATAGCTTTCGAGGATTTCGCCGAATTCGTTAATATTGCCGCGAGCTTCTTCGAATAAGGCGTGCATTTTGGTCTCGCTCTCCGCAGTAAAGGAATTGTCTTTGATATGGTTCTCGGCTTGTTGTTCCCAATTATTAAAAAGCGGCGTAACTTCTTTAATGGTTGATTCAATGGATTTACCGCTTACGTCGTGCGTTAATCCGGTTAATCCCTGCTCCTTGATGATCTCGAGGGCTTGTCCGATGCGATCGTTCGCTTGGGAAACGTTTTCCTTGAGATCTTTGTGAGCGCTCTCTTTATCTGCCGGGGTTACATACGCAGATTGCATTTTCTGGTAGGCGCTTAAGGCTTGGTACATGTCCCTGTCTGCATTAAGGACGAGCGTGGTCGACCGATTGCTAGTCTCGTAAAGTATTCTTGTCAGCTTGCCGATATTGGAGGAATTCAGTTGCAAGAGATAGACGGCTGTCGATGCGAACAAGAGCAGGGGAACAAAAAGCAAAAGAAGTAGTTTGGTCTTGAACGAGATGTTATTCATTGTTTCGTGCGCTCCTTTGATCTAGGTGTCTGTAAGCTTCTCTTGTAATATCGGAACGCAGGACGGTTAAAGTTAGTAAGATTAGCCAATTATTTCGTGGTAAAATGTGGATGGTAAATTGTGGGGGCGGATCAGCGATCAATGATTCCCAAACTCGGCCTTTTAAACCGAAAACCCACCTTAGCCTAGGGAGCCTTGAGTGGGTTTTGCTTTCTCTTGTTACAGCTTGCGGGCAAAATCGTTTAATTGACCCGTCATCTCTTGAATTTCTTGGATAAACTCCGATATTTGCTCTGTCGATACCGCCTGCTCCTTGCTGATCGAAGCCACTTGGCTGATCGCGTCTCCGATCTGAAGTGTCACTTCCTTAAGTGCCTGAAGCGTTTGGTGGATATCCTTCGTCGAATTGATCGTTTCCTGAGACAGCTTGCGAATTTCACTGGCGACGATGCCGAAGCCGCGCCCCTTATCCCCGGCATGCGCCGCTTCAATCGAGGCGTTCAAGCCGAGTAAATTCGACTGATCGGCGACGTTTTTAATAATCGATACCACTTGATCCGTCTTTTCTACGCTTTCGCTCCCCTCTTGCGACAACACAAGCAACTGGCGGTTGAGATCGGCTATGACGTTGGATCCGTTAACAGCCTTAACGATTCTTTCGTTTGCTTGGGACAGGGCAATAACGATTTGTTTGGCGAGTTCGATCAGTTCGCTGTGCCTTCGAATTTGGACGGCGACTCCGCCGATGACGACGCCCTGTTCATTGTGAACCGGAATAGCCGTACCGGTGAACTCGAAGCCGTAGAACTCGGCTGGAACATCTCCCCTGAAGTATTTGTTTTCCAGCATGGCGGTCATGAGCGGCTCATCGGGATTTAATTCATGCCCAACGTTGATTCCGAGGCTGATATTTTCTCCTGGATAATAAGCAATGAATTTGGTAAGATCGCACACAGCGATAGACATATCCGCCGGAACGGCCGCCTGAATGATAGGCAGCAGTGAAATAAGACTTTCGAGAGATTCGACTTTGTTGTTCATCTATTCATTTCCTCTCCTAACAAACTGATTCACATTCTTTCATTTTATATATCGTCGGGAAACCTACCGAATATTATATAGACTTATCGAGGAATTAGGACAACATGGACAAAAGAAAGACGACTTTCCATCCGAAAGGCTCGATGGAAAGTCGTCTTGTAAATGAAGTATCAGCGAGCCAGCTCGCGCCGAACGACGGGCGCGACTTTGGCGGCCAGAAGTTCAATCGTTTTCGCAACCTGGGAATAAGGCATTCCGCCGATATCTAGCTGGGCTATAAAGCGGCTATGTCCGAACACCTCGTGTTGGTGCAGAATCTTCTCGATCACTTGCTGAGGACTGCCGACGGCAAGCGCGGTTTCAGGTCTGGCCAGCTGCTCGAATTCGGCGAGAGACATTCTGCCTCTTCCCGTCCGCCGCCCCAGGAATTGTTCGAAGTAGCTGCTGTAATACGGGTAAAACTCTTCCCGCGCTTGCTGGGAGGTCTCGCCGACGTAGCCGTGACTGGTGACGGCGACTCTAAGCTTCGATGGATGGTGGCCGGCTCTGAGGCCTGCCTCCCGATACAAATCGACGAGGGGCTTCGCGCGTTCTGGCTCTCCGCCTAGAAGTGAAAGCGCCATGCCAAGGCCGAGCCGACCGGCATTCACGGCGCTCTCCGGAGTCCCGCCAACGCCGATCCAAATCGGCATTACCGATTGAGCGGGACGAGGAGCGATTTCCAGATCGTTCAAATCGCTGCGGAAATGGCCTTTCCAAGTAATTCTCTCACGTTCGCCAAGCTTCATGAGCAGGTCGATCTTCTCGGAGAATAAACGGTTATAATCGTCGAGATTGTATCCAAACAGCGGGAAGGAGTCGACGAAAGCTCCTCGGCCCGCAATGATTTCGGTGCGGCCGTCGGATAGCAAATCCACGGTCGCAAAATCTTCGAACAGCCGCACAGGGTCTATGGTGCTCAGCACCGTGGTCGCGCTAGTTAACTTGATTCGTTCCGTTGCTTGGGCGATAGCGGCGAGAACCACGGGCGTGGAGGTGGCTGCGAAATCCAGCCTATGATGCTCGCCAACGCCGAAGATATCAAGTCCGGCTTCGTCGGCCAGTTTGGCAGCGTCGACGATTTCCCGGAGGCGCTGCTTCGCGCTTATCGTCCCGCTGCCATCTTGTTTGGGAACGAGATCTCCGAAGGTGTAGAGGCCGATCTCAAATCTGGAAGGGACCTTTGTTATATCTGCAGTTGTGGATTGATTAGTCATTATTGCACCTGCTTCCTATAAGATATATTCGGCGCCGATTTAGAGTGAATCGGCTACAACGTCATTATGGACCTAAGGTTACCTTTTGCGAAGTAGGTACATTAAAGTGTCATAGTATCATTCGGGAAACCTTATGAGACATTAGGAGATAAGGAATGGCTTTTCTGCAACCGGAAGAGCTGCGGTTTGTTTTGCGACCGCGACCCGTACATGTTATTATGTATCCAAAGAATCGATATATTTTCTCGCAATGCAGCATTTAGAGAACCCCGTGAGGAGTCCCGATGATGAAACACGATTTGGAGTATTGTACGGTCGAACCGGCACTGGAAGTTCTCACTGGAAAATGGAAGATTTCCATTCTGTATTTCCTCTTTCAAGGCACTAAGCGTTTCAGCGAGCTGCAGAATAGTATCCCCAACATTACGAAGAAGATGCTGACCTCGCAATTGCGAGAGTTGGAAGAGCAAGACATTGTACGGCGCGTAGTCTATCCTGTCGTTCCTCCCAAGGTGGAGTATTCGCTATCCGAATACGGCTATTCCGTCGAGCCGATATTAAGGGCGATGCATTTATGGGGAATGACCCATATAAAGCATATACAGCTTAAAAGAGAAATCCAGAAAGTACAGACCTGACTTTTGCGCCAAGTAGCTTGAGTGAACGAATAAAAAATAAGCCACGGCTTTAAGCCGTGGCTTATTTTTATTGTCGAGACTAAGAGGACTAGAATGCGGCTGCGGCCGCGGCTGTTTCATTCAAACCGCTCTCAATAATTTGCGCCGCGCGGTCCGAATATTGCGCATGACCTTGGATCACGACGGATTCAGGCTGATGGATTCCCCAAAAGCTGATAATCGTCTTTACATATTTCAATGCCATTTCCATCGGCTCCATAACGTCCAGCGAATAGTCGCCTCCGCGTGCTGTCAGCAAAGCGACTTTTTTGTCTCCGGCAAGACCGATCGGGCCTTCCGAAGTATAGCTGAACGTTCGTCCTGCTTGCGACAAGTATGAAATATAAGTGATCAAAGGACCCGGGACTGTAAAGTTCCACAGCGGGAACGCGATTACGACTTTGTCCGATGCCAGAAATTGGTCCAAATACTGATTAGAAATTTCGGCTGCCCTTTTCTCTTCGGGATTCGGCTCGATACCTTGCCCTAGCTTATATAGGCCGGTCAGCGCCGTATTTCCGAAATACGGCAGCTCGACGTTGTAAAGATCCAGCTCGGTGATGACGTCGCCCGGATTCGCTTCCTTATAACTTGCCAAGAAGGTATTGTACATACGACTGCTGATCGCCTGATCCGAGGGACGGTCGTTTGCTTTTACGAATAAAACGTTTGCCATTGTGCATCTTCCTCCACTTTTAGGTTTGTCTAGTACTCAGCTATTATGCTCGTGTTAGAAAAAAAGAGGAAGTATGCACTTTAATGTAACCGAGTTACATTAAAGTAACCTAGTTATGACCACATTTCCTTTTTTGCGACCTGTTTCCACATATCTGTGAGCCTCGGCTGCATGTTCCAGCGGATAGCGTCTATCGATGATCGACTTTATCTTCCCCGCCTCGCATAGTTCTTTAAGGAAGACTAGATTTTCTTTGCTCTGCTTTAAGCCAGCGGCCGTAAAAATGGCTTTCTTCCTGCCGAGCTTTGAAGTCCATAACATCTGAAGCATCGTTCCCAGTGCAGGGACAGTTGAGAGATAGATCCCTCTCTGCTTTAGCGAGCTTTTACAACGTGAAAATGAACTCTTGCCTACCGCGTCGAAAATAACGTCATAGGTCTGACCGCTTTTGGTAAAGTCCTCTTGGGTATAATCGATTACCTTATCGGCTCCCAGAGATTTCACTAATTCCAAATTCGCTGTGCTGCATACTCCGGTAACTTCCGCCCCGTAGTATTTGGCAAGCTGTACCGCATAAGTGCCTACCGCTCCGGAAGCGCCATGGATAAGGACTTTTTGTCCGCTCTGAATATTCGCCTTATCTCTAAGGAACGTCAATGCGGTTGTTGCCCCATCGCAGACGCCGGCGGCTTCCTCATAGGTCATATTGGACGGTTTTATTGCCACCGGTTTGTCTTCAGGCAGACACATGTACTCGGCATGAGCGCCAAAGCGATTGGGACTCAACCCGTAAACCTGGTCGCCTTCTTTAAATAAGGTCACATCTTTTCCAACGGATTCAATTTCCCCTGCCAGTTCAACCCCTAGAATCGTATATTTGGGTCTTAGGAGACCGTACATAAATCTGATCATAAAGGGATTAGCCTTTCGAAAGGCGCAGTCCGATGGCGTTACGATTCCCGCATGTATTCTGATCCGTACTTCATTGTCCTTGGGAGCAGGTTTTTCTACTTCTCTAAGCTGAAGAACTTCCGGCGTTCCGTATTTGGTACATACGATCGCTTTTATATGAATTCCTCCTTATTATCGATAAAGAATACTTCTTCCAATGGCGAGTTGAAGACGAGAGCAATGCGAAAAGCCAATTCCAGAGAAGGCGAGTATTTTTCTTTCTCGATGGCTACGATGGTTTGTCGCGTCACGCCCACCTTTTCGGCCAATTGTTGTTGGGTCATTTCATGATGGTTAAAACGTAATTTGCGAACGTTATTGCGTATGAGAAATTTGCCCATTTTAGACTCCTTTCCGATAGAGGTAGAGCTGCGTGAATACTCCAACCATCTCCGACACTAACCCTGAGGAAATAAGAATGATGAACATCGCAGAGTGCGGCATATCCATGACCAGCGATCCCATCGCTAGAAGAAAGCCAAGAGTAAACGCATAATGAGAATTCTTGGTGGCTTTCAATTCGATTAACTTGTCAAGCTCATCGGCGAATGAAGGTTCCGCTTCTTTCGTCGTTATTCTGTAGATGATGTTGAATACAATCGTGATGATGATTTTCGCTACGATCGACACCGGGATTAAGATTAAGATGAAAGCTCCCCAGAAGCGGAAAATATCCGTCGAATCTGGACTCCCGAAGGGGTGATTCTGAAATACATACAAACAATACAATCCAAAAACCAATAAGGTGCCAAGTAAAGATACGATATTCTTTTTTTCTTGATAGGACATGTTTTTACTCCTCCTATACGTTAACCTTTTCATTTAAGTTAAGTATTATGTACATAATGTAATAGATTTAATACACTGTGTAAAGTATTTTTTACATTATAAAGTTTATCTGACGCCGGGGGCGCACGCCTAGCTGGGCGGATGAATAAAATATGCCGATCAGAACAGACGGAGATGATAGTTGAACCGTCCAACCTGAAAGGCGGGATTACCCCATGTCAAATGAAATCGCCGCGGCGGCGCTTGCTTCACCTTCGTTAAATTTATCATTCGACTTAAGCCGATCCGTTTTCTTCCAGCGGAATGACCAGAACTTCATCCTTCAGCAATTCGCGGGGCAAACCCCCATGCTTCAAAACATGGGCTTGCTCGATATCTATCTAAGCAGAGGGCATAGCGTAGAGGCGCATTGGCACCCGAATGCTGCAGAATTCGTGTATATGGTGCAGGGGGAAGCGATTATTTCCGTTCTGAACCCCTTTACCTTACAAGTTCTGACTTATCGCCTAAAAAATCCGCAGACGATCTATATCCCGATGGGTTGGTGGCATTGGGAAATCGCGACCGAGGATCGCACCCATATGCTGGCGTTTTTCGACAACAGCATGGTACAGACGGTGTTCGGGTCCGACGTGCTTAGGAAGACGCCGCCGGAAGTATTCCAGTTGATCTACGGAGTTAACGCCGCCCAGCTAGCCCATGTGCTTAAGCCGATCGATCAGACGGTCGTCATCGGTCCGCCTTCTACAAGAGGCGCGTAAATGGGAAAAGAAAAACGCCGTCCTTTCATTTGCGAAGGGACGGCGCTTGCTATTCATCGGATTTCCCGTTCAGGTGATTGAGAAATTGTACGGCACGTGAAGATTTCGGGTTATTCAGCACCTCTTGAGGGGAACCTTGCTCGATAATAATTCCATCGTCCATGAGAAGAATATGGTCGGCGACGTCCGCGGCGAATTTCATTTCGTGCGTCACGATCGCCATCGTCATGCCTTCGGCTGCCAACTGCTTTATCACCTTCAGCACCTCTCCGACCAATTCGGGATCAAGCGCGGACGTTGGCTCGTCGAACAGCAACACTTCCGGATCAAGGGCCATGGCCCGAGCGATAGCTACCCTCTGCTGTTGTCCTCCCGATAGCTTATGCGGATAGGAGTCTGCTTTATCGGCAAGACCCACCTTCTCCAGCAGAACCTCAGCGCGTTTTCGAGCCTCGCTTTTCTTCTTCTTCTGAACCGTCACTTGCGCTTCCATTACATTCTCGAGAGCAGTCATATGCGGGAATAAATTAAGCGACTGAAACACCATCCCCGTATCTTTGCGCAAGGCTAAAATGTCTTTTTGGGGAATTTTCGCGCCTTCACGAAACTCGAAGGTGTTCTCACCAAGCTTAAGCGATCCTCGATCAGGCATTTCGAGCAGGTTGAAGCAACGCAACAGCGTTGTTTTACCCGACCCGGATGGACCGATGATGACAAGCACTTTTCCTTTCGACAAGGTGAGATCAACGCCTTTTAATACTTCCAGAGAACCGTAAGATTTATGCAAACCACGAATTTCGATCATTCTCACGGTCTCCTTTAGCTGGCGGAGAAACGATCGAGACGTTTCTCCACGTAATTTTGCAGCACCGTCAAGACGGAGCAGAATAATAAATAAATGACTGCGACTTCGCTATATAAAAGCAACGGTTCATAGTAAAAAGCGACATACTCTTGCGACTTTCGGAACATCTCGACAAAGGAAATGATGGACACAAGCGAAGTATCCTTAACTAGACTAATGAAGGAGTTGCCTAAAGGCGGAACGGACACCCGAGCGGCTTGAGGGAGAATAATGCGTCGTAAAGCTTGCATTCGGGACATCCCGAGCGAATAAGCCGCTTCCCATTGGCCCTTCTGAATCGACAAAATCGCCGCCCGCACGATTTCCGATCCGTAGGCACCTACGCTTAGCGAAAGCCCGATAACAGCCGATACATATGGACTTAAAATAATACCCGCGCTAGGCAACCCGAAAAATATAATAAATAATTGTACCAAGAGCGGAGTTCCTCGGATAATCCACACGTAGAAGCCTGCAATAAATTTAGGGATCGTCCAGGAGGACAACCGGATTAGTGCGGTTATTACGGCGATTATTAAGCCCAATGCGAATGTAATCAAAGTGAGCGGAATGGTGTAAAGAACCCCTGCCTTAAGCAGGGGCCAAAAGGTATCCATTATAATTTGTATTTGACGATCGTCCATCGTTCAGACATCCTTTATGCGGCTCTTTTTATTTGGAAACGTCCGCTCCGAAATATTTTTCGGAAATGGCCAGATAAGTTCCATCGCTCTTCATTGCGGCTAGGGCTTCGTTTACGGCTTTGACCAAGTCGTCATTCCCCTTACGGAACAGCGCTGCGCTTTGTGAAGCTTCTGTTGTTTCGTCTACGACTTTAATCTTCACATCCGGCTTCTGCTTCTTTAGATCCAGGTAAGACAGGCCGTCATTAATGGTAGCATCCACGCGTTTCGAAAGCAACAGGTCGATCGCTTGATTAAAGCCTTCCGTGCCCACGATCTCGGCGCCGTTCTCTTTGGCAATTACCGTAAGATTACTCGTTAGCGACTGAGCGGACTTCTTGCCCTTCAGATCGGCCAGCTTCTTAATTTCATCGTTATCTTCATGAACGAGCAATACGGCTTTGGAGACAATGTAGGAATCGGAGAAATCGTATTTTGCTTTGCGTTCATCGGTAATCGTGACTTCATTAAAAATGACGTCGAATCTCTTGGCATCCAATCCGGCAATGATACCATCCCATGGCGTCTCGATAAATTCAGCCTCGACTCCTAGACGTTTACTGACTTCTTGCGCGATTTCGACGTCAAACCCAGTCAACTTTCCGTCTTTGTCATGGAAGGTAAAAGGAGCGTATGTTCCTTCTGTGCCAATGGTTAGCTTGCCGCTGGCTTTGATCGCTTCCAACGTGCTTTGCGTTGCCGGGTTAGATGTTTCTGTATTAGCAGCCGTTTCAGCTGGCGTTGCGGATTCGTTTTTCCCGCAAGCCGCCAGTAAAACCACGGTTAGCGCGAGCAGCAATGTTAATAGACTTGTTCTTTTCATAGAATGTACCCCTCTCATCTATCCTCTGTTTGTGTCTGACTATGTCAGTAAACTGAATAGTACACCGTCTTTCGACCGACGTCAACATTTATCCGACAAAAACCATTGGAATAATTAAAAATGATGTGAAACCATCAATCGTTGATGAAAGTATTTACCAATCGCAATGAACTTATGAATCAACCGCAGGTTTTGAATTTAAAAGGATAAAGGCGAGAAACCGCGACTGCGCGGGTTCTCGCCTTTATTTTGTTCCCCGGGGAGGGATTTATGATCAAGCTGCGGCGGCGGAAGATAGTTTGCCTCTTCCGGAACGGCGCGGGCCTTGATTTCGGTTTCGGTTAGTATAGAAGGACATTAAACCGGATGTAACCGCGAGAGAGAGAACCGAGATTAAACCTTGGTTCAGGGTAAGTGCGGAGAGGCAGCCTGCGAAGGCGAGAACGTCCGCGATGAAGTTGGTCTTGCCCGGGTCCCAACCATATTTCTTCTGGAAGTAAAGCACCAGAATCGTGGAGCCGCCAAGTGAAGAGCCATATTGAAATAAGAGGCTAACCCCTAATCCGATGAATGCCCCGCCGACGATCGAGCCGGCAAGCGCGGGCAAAGAGTAGTGGGGAAGCAAGTTGTCTGCGGAAGTCATGCCGGATAAGAGGACGACCGCGATTATCGTTCGAAGCGTAAACGCGCGCCCTAATTTCCAATAAGAAAACAATAGAAAAGGAATATTCAGAAGAACGAACGCGTAATGGAATTCTACATGAAGGACATAAGACAGGCTAAGCGAAAGTCCCGCGGTCCCGCCGGTAACGACGTGCGAATGCTTGAGAACGACCAGGCCGAGCGCGGTAATCAAGCATCCCAGTATGATTTGAAGCCATTGACGATTGAATTCCTTCATGCGCGCGTTCATTATCCGTATCCCCTATCGAGAGTCGTCCGTGACGATTTACTCTTCCAATGATATACCACGAATCGGGGAGGATCACATAATAAAATGCATGCGTTTTTAATATTTTCGTCTAATTTTGAATAGAATTAGACCGAATCACCTCCATTCTGAAAGGGTTGGTTTTTTGGATTTTACGCTTTTTTTACTGAACTTTGTGGTCGTAGAGTGGGTTATCCTTAGATCCAAGAAATAGAAAAAAACCCACCTTGGGCAACTTGCCTCGGGTGGGTTTTTGTTTGAACCGATTACGTTGTTGCGGCAGTCGATAGAGTACTCTGTTTGGAACGCCGAGCGCCGCTATACCTGTTTTTATATAGAGAAATAATTCCCGAAGTAACGGCAATAGACACGACGGAGATCAATCCTTTGTTAAGCGAAATGGCGGAGAAGCTTGTAAGGACAACGAGAAAATCGAAAACGAAGTTCGTTCTGCCCGGATCCCATTGGTATTTTCTCTGCAGGAAGAGCGCCAGTATCGTGGAGCCCCCGAGAGATGCGCCGTGTTTGAACAAGGAGCTAATTCCTACCCCTATCATAGCCCCGCCAACGATGGAGCCTGCAAGAGAGGGCACCGAGAAATCGGAAAACAAGCGGTCGACGGAAGTCATAACGGACAATAAGGAGATCGAGACGATCGTTCGCAGCGTGAAAGAGCGGCCTATGCTAAAGAAGGAAAAGATAAAGAACGGAATATTAAGCAGCATGAACATGTAGTGGAATTTCGTTTGAAATAGATAGGACATGCCGAGCGCGAGACCCGCCGTTCCACCGGTTACGATATGCGAATGTTTAAGGAGGATTAGACCGGCGGCCGTAACCATGCATCCAAGCACAATATGAAGCCATTTGCGGAATAAGTCCTGCATTTTATTATTCATAATCCGATTCCCCTATTGTGCAATTCTTGTTCGCGATCCTATATTCAATGATATAATACGTATCAAAAGCGATATATGAAAAAGCGAATGGATTTGACGTTAGATTATGTAACATTGAATGAATATTGCGTACGAAACCTCCATTTTGAAAGCGGGTCGGATGAGATGGATAAATTAGATGTTTCTCTCCTCAAATTGCTTCAGGAGGATGGCCGAATGACGGTGAGCGAGCTGTCCAAACGATTGTCGTTAAGCCGTCCCAGCATCTCGGAGCGTTTGCTTCGACTCCAGGAAAAAGGAATTATTCTTGGCTTCAACGCAAGGGTATCGCCTGCGGCGATCGGCAGGAACGTACAATTGATTATTCAGATCAGCGAATTGAAAGTATCTCCTCAGGATTTCGAACAGCGCTTAACCCAAGACGAGGATATCCTGGAGTGTCATCGCGTAACGGGAATCGTCAGCCATGTACTTAAGGCGGCTGTTACCGGGATGGATGATCTTAGCAAGCTCGTAGAGCGGCTGATGCCCTATGGCAATGTGAATACATCCGTTATTCTGTCTTCGCCAATAATAAATCGAATTATTTTGCCTAAGGAGTAAGATATGAAGAGACTGATATCGGAAGCAGTGCTTTTTCGCAGCAGGGGAGCGAAAGACTCGGGAAAAGTATCGTTTATTGAATTGTTCTTTGATTTGATGTTTGTCTTTGCCGTAACTCAGCTGTCGCACTCTTTCCTGGAGAACTTCACGATGGAGGGGGCAGTTCGGCTCGTGTTGATTACGATGGCCGTATGGTGGGCTTGGATCTTCACGGCTTGGGTCATCAACTGGTTGAATCCGGAAACCAGACCGGTTCGGTTGATGCTGGTCGTGCTGATGCTGATCGGTCTCATCATGTCCTCATCCATTCCCGAGGCTTTCGGGCAATCGGGGCTTTATTTCGCCCTTGCCTATACCCTCTTCCAAGTTGGCCGGACCACCTATACCATCTGGATATTGCGCAAGGGCTCGGTCGAACTGAGGATTAGCTTCACGCGCATTCTCGGTTGGTTGCTCTTGTCCGGGGCATTCTGGATCGCGGGGGGAATCGCGCACGATTCGTGGCGATTAGCTCTGTGGGTAGTCGCACTCTTGGTTGAATACGTTGCCCCTTCTCTTGGGTTCTGGCTACCGCGGCTCGGCCGAACGCAAACCCAGGTATGGGACGTAGAAGGCTCGCATATGGCGGAACGCTGCGGATTGTTCATTATCATCGCGCTGGGAGAGTCGATTCTCGTGACGGGAGCAACATTCGCGAAGCTGGAGTGGGACCCGACAACGCTGGCGGCATTCGCCGTTTCCTTCGTCGGCACGGTAGCCATGTGGTGGATATACTTTGAAATGACGGCAAAAATGGGACATCACTTCATTTCGCACTCATCGGATCCCGGCAGGGTTGCCAGATCGGCTTATACCTATACGCATCTGCTGCTGGTTGCGGGGATCATCGTGACAGCGGTGGCGGATGAATTGCTGCTTGCTCATCCCGTCGGCCATACGGATGCCAAGACCGCCGCGGTTATTCTCGCAGGACCGGGGCTATATCTGCTCGGCAATATGCTGTTTATGAGAATCGTGGCTAACGTCGTTCCTAAGCCATATATCGCAGGCTTGGCTGCGCTGGCGATTCTCATCCCGTTCGCTACGGAGCTGTCTCCGTTACTCTTATCGGCTATCGTCACCGTCCTGCTTGTGATCGTTTCCGTGCGGGGGGCAGCTTTTACGGAAAGGCTTTGCCGTTTGGTTCCCTCATCCTAAGTCGTGCTGCATCAATTGCTTCAGCTTGGATTTCGTTGAGGTTTCCGAAGCGGGTGTATAGATGCTGCACCTTAAATCCGTACCTCCATGGACTTGCAGCGAAGTGAGCTGGAAAAGCATCTTTCTAGCCTTGGCATGCCTGAACTCAAGCAACACCTCCGGAGCGGAGCTAACCTTGCTCTGCTCCCAGAGGCGATTGAAATCAGGGTGGGTCTCTTTCATTTCCTCTAGAAACCTCTCGTACCATTCATCCTCTACGTACTGCCCGTAATAAGCCCTGAATATCGCAAGGAATCCGCTGGCGAACTGCTCCCAATTCACGGCAAGCCGCTGAAATTCTTTTCTCGTGAATAATAGACGGATCATATTTCTCTGCTCGGGCGGGATAACCTCGAAATCCAAGAAAACGTGAGCGGCCGCTTCGTTCCAGCCGACGATATGACATCTGCGATCGGAAATAATCGTCGGGCAGTAAGTAAGCTCTTGAAGAATGATCCTTAAGGAGGGGCTGATTTGAGGGAGCTCATCTTTAAGAAGGCTTACTCCCGAAGTCGTCTCCAATGCCAAGGAAAACAAGTATTTTCGCTCATCGACGGTCAATTGCAGAGCCATAGCCACGTTATCTAAGACGGATGACGATACCTTGATGTCCCGTCCTTGTTCCAGCCAGGTGTACCAGGTGTGGCTAACGCCTGCCAGCTGCGCAACTTCCTCTCTTCTTAGCCCGGGCGTCCTTCTTCGGCTTCCTTCGGGCAAACCGACGGACTGAGGGGTGAGCTTAGCTCTCTGAGCTTTTAAGAATAGGGATAAAGCTTGACGTCTTGATTGTGAATTCATGGTTACGCTCCCTTGCGCAGGATTATCGTATTATTAATTATACTAGGATAAATGATAACTTGTAATAGGATAATAAGCATGACATGATTATCATAGGGTTTCATTCAAGGAGGGAATCGCCATGGAAAGAGTAGTAATAACGGGAATGGGCGCGATAACGCCGCTTGGAAATGACGTAGAGACCTTCTGGACTCGGCTTGTCCGCGGAGATTCGGGGATTACAACTATAGATGCTTTCGATACGACCAGGTTCAAGGTTAAAATAGCGGGAATGGTACGGGATTTCGATGCCAAGGAGCTGTTCGGTCATAAGGAAGCCCGGCGCATGGATCGGTTTAGTCAGTTCGCCTTAGCGGCGGCAGACCAGGCATTAGCGGACTCGGGGATCGATTTGGAGCAGGTGAACAAAGAGCGGATGGGCGTATATGTCGGCTCTGGTATCGGCGGAATACAGACTTTAATGGATCAACATACACTGTTAAGCGACCGAGGACCGGAAAGGGTAAGTCCCGCTTTGGTTCCTATGATGATAGCCAATATGGCTGCGGCGTTAATCAGTATTAAACTCGGTGCGCTGGGGGCTACGCTATCTCCCGTAACGGCTTGTTCTATCGGGAATACGGCCATAGGAGAAGCGTTCTTTCATATTCAATCCGGAAGAGCCGATGTCCTTTTCGCGGGCGGTTCGGATGCGGCGATAACCGAAATATCGTTAGCCAGTTTCTCGAACGCAACGGCGTTATCGACGAGGAACGACGAGCCCGAGAGGGCTAGCCGGCCGTTCGATGCCGGAAGGGACGGTTTTGTTATGGGGGAAGGCGCGGGAATTCTGGTTCTGGAATCGTTGACTCATGCCTTAAAGCGAAACGCCAGAATACACGCGGAAGTCATAGGATATGGAGCAAGCTCCGACGCGTATCATATGGTAGCGACCCATCCTGAAGGCGACGGGGCTTACCGGGCAATGAAATTGGCGCTTCAAGAAGCGAAAATACAACCTGGCGAAGTGGATGTCATTAGCGCTCACGCCACTAGCACGGAGCTCGGAGACAAGTCGGAAACGGCGGCCATCAAGAAATTGTTCGGACAGGATGCCTATCGTATTCCGGTTACGGCCAACAAGTCCATGACGGGACATATGTTCGGAGCCGCGGGAGGCGTAGAGGCCATTGCCTTGGTGAAAAGCTTGCAGAACGGCATCATCCCTCCGACGATTAACCAACAGGAGAGAGGGGAAGGTTGCGATTTGGACTATGTTCCCAATGCAGCTCGCCCAGCCGATCTGAATATCGGAATATCCAATTCCTTTGGGTTCGGCGGACATAACGCGGTTATCGTTCTTAAGAAATATAAAGGTTAAAGATATATGCGTCGTCGTCCACTTAAAGGAGGCCGGGATTCTCTAATATGAGAACTCCCGGCTTTTTGTACGTTCGATCCAAACTCACGGAACTGCGGTTATTCGACCAAATTCGCTATATTTATTTATTATTGGATGACAGCATTCAACAGTTTATTTGAGTTCTTGTCGTTATACTAAATTTATCGTCAGTTTTCAAGGAAATATTCTACTATTAGGAGAAGATTAAGAGATGAAAATAGTCCCTATATCCCAGTGCCTTCCGGGAATGCGTCTAGGTAAACCGGTGCTCTCCGAACATGGCAAAGTCATTCTCGGCTATCATGTGGAGCTGACTTCATTAATGATTATGAGACTAACTAGAATGGGAATCCATTCCTTATATATCGAGGACGTTCAAACGGACGATATTCCAATAGATGATTCGATCGGGGAAGAGACGCGTGTCATGCTGCACATGGCGCTGGCGAAGGTCTTTGCGAATTTCAGCGTGACCTCTTCGTTCGGAATCGGAAATCAGATCTTGGCCACTAATCGGATGTTAGTCGAGGGAATAACCAGAGTGATTGAAGATTTAAGCCGTGACAGGCGAAACCTCGTATCGCTTATGACGCAGAACATGGCTCCCGCTACAAAGTTAGAGCAGCATTTTTGCCAAAATGCTATTAATGTCTGCGTTTATACTACGAAACTTGCCATGCTGCAAGGTTATTCCCAGACAGAGTTGGTTGAGGTAGGGCTTGGTGCCCTTCTTCACGATGTGGGAAATATTCAAATCCCGTCCCAATTGTTGTTAAGCAGCTCCAAACTAACGCCGATCGAGTATATGGAAATCAAAAAGCATACGGAATACGGCTTTCGCATGCTCAAAGAGAATACAGGCCTTCCTCTACTGGCGGCAACTTGCGCACTGCAGCATCACGAGCGTATCGACGGCAGCGGATACCCTTATAACCTAAAAGGTAAGCAAATCCATGAATATGCCCTTTGGATCGGCATGCTTGATTCCTACGACGCGATGACCCATCCTCGTGCTTACCGCAGAGCAATTGCTCCTCACCAAGCATTGGATATTCTTTTTGCAAATGCCGGCACCCTCTATGATTTGAAGAAGGTAACTTTATTTCGAAACAAGGTAGCTATTTTTCCGGTCGGACAAAGCGTCAAATTGAGCACGAGAGAAAGGGGAGTGGTATGCCGCCAGAACCAGTCCATTCCTTCTAGGCCTGTCGTAAGGGTTCTGCAAAACGAACGAGGCGAGAAACTGAAAGCTCCCTATGAAATCGACCTGTCCTCTGCGCTTCATGTCATGATTAACTAACGAATAGCTGTTGCCAATGGCTGAACGGTTGAAAGACGGCTGCAATCAAATCCAGGGGATTCGGAAGTACGGTATTCAAGCCTTTCGCAATGCTGATGCCTGTCCCTATCAGCAGTAGAATCGAGAAGATCCATAGCCCCTTCTTATCTTTCCTTAAAGCTGGAACCTCGATTGCGGCAATGATAGCTGTGATCGCCAATACACCGGGAACGAGCCACATCAAGACCAACTCCTTTGGTTCACATAGAAACAATTTCCAACGGTCTTATTTCCATTATTTCCTTGCCGTTACGGTTATATTCTGTCCTGCTTTTTTGAACTCGAAACCATGATATAATGAGAACAATTCAAACATGGGGGTGAGCAGGATGGAAAAAGTGCTGACAGAATTCGAATTATTCGACCATATTGGCCGGATGAGTAGAACAAATTCAGTGTCTCAAGTCTTTATTCCGGGAAAAGGCACTTTTACCATGTTGCTTCAAGAAGAAGACCCTCTTTCGCTCAACGTAGAGACTGCTTTAGACCCCCGGCTGCATGAAATGATTCAAGACAGTCGAGATGATTATAAATCAGGCAATGTATTAACTACGAAACAATTTCTTCAATCCATTTCTCCTGCTGACTTCAAGAAATGAAAGCGCGACACGAGGCGATTGTAGTCGCGGTGAAGAATAGGTTAACTTTAGGCTTGGGATGCAGTCATTAATTCATGACAGGCATCCTTTTTTAACATATCCCACCGACCACCAACGTCGGCTAATAGCACCCCCCGCAACCCGTAACCCCGAAATCATTGGAAAAAACTAAGTGTAAAATAGTCAGTTAGTTTGAAGGAAAAGGTAACCTATCCGAATCTAATTGCAGAAAATACAGTTAGTTGAATGAATGGAGTCCGAATATCAGAATTTTGAAGGATGTAAGTGTATTCTCTGCAACTAGTTTCTTCAAACGAGTGAGTATTGAGTTTCTTAGTGTATTTTTTACAACTAGAAATATAGGAAGGACTCGACCGGCCTTGCTCGATATAAACGTATACTACCGTTGAAAGACGGCGAAGCCGGTTTTTCTTAAGTGCGTTATTAATTCTATCTAATTGGATTTAAGATATTAAGGAGGAACGGACATGAGTTCTATAATTGCTAACCCTATATTATTAACAATACCCGAGAGTTTTGAAAGTAAGCGTTTAGTTATTCGTGCTCCTCTATGGGAAGATGGGGCGATGGTTAACGAGGCGATCAAAGAGAGTATAGATGAATTACGTCCTTGGATGCCCTGGGCCGGGCAGATTCCAACGATTGAAGAATCGGAGATCATTTCACGACAAGGAAGAGTTCATTATTTGGAACGCTCAGACTTGAGGTTGTATCTTATAGATAAGACAACAGGCCAATTCATTGGAAGCAGTGGTCTTCATCGAATCGACTGGCAAGTACGGAAATTTGAAATTGGATATTGGGTTAGCACCCCCTTTAGCGGGCAAGGATACATTACTGAAGCGGTTGAACGTATTACATACTTCGCAATTAATGAATTACAAGCTAATAGAATTGAAATTCGGTGCGATTCACGAAATACACGAAGTGCTCGAGTTGCTGAGCGCTTAAAATTTACCATGGAGGGTATTCTTCGAAACGATAAATGTGATGTTGATGGCTTGCTAAGAGAGACCGTCGTATATTCTAAAGTTCGTGGTGCAGAGTTTTAGGCCCCCTCCTTTAAAAAACAAACATCTCCTCTTAAGTAACTTTATTGTTTGCGTTTTCAGTTAGATGGATAATGAGGCTATCACAACCTCAAGGGGGATGTACCAATGAATTTTATAAACAAGAAAATGCTTGGCACCGTTATGGCGGGTTTGCTTGCGGTTAGCTTGTCCGCATGCGGATCTTCCGGAAACAACAATAACGGCGGCAATGCAAGCGCTCCGGCTAGCAGCCCGGCTGCCAGCAGCAGCGCAAGCAAGGACACAGGCAGCAACGAGAAAGTCACGATCACGTTCCAGAACATTTACCCTGACCAAACCGACCCGAAATACAAAATGATCCGCAACGTCGTCGCGAAATACGAGTCGGAGCACCCGAACGTCAAGATCGAACTCGACTCCCTCAACACCGACCAACAAAAGCTGAAGCTGAAAACGCAAGCCGCTTCCAAAGAAGTGCCGGACATCACGATCGTTAACCCATCCGCTCAAATGCAGCCGTTCGTCGACGCCGACCTGTTCGCTCCGCTGAACGAGATGGTCGAGAAAAACGGCCTCAAAGATACGTTCCAATCCGGAATCCTCGACTACTATACATTCGACGGCAACCTGTACGCCTTGCCGGACGGCAACAACATCGCCCTTGTCTATTACAATAAATCGCTGTTCGAGCAAGCCGGCGCGAAAGTACCGACGACGTTCGAGGAAATGGTCGAAGCCGTCAAAACGCTTAAAGCCAAAAACATCACGCCTATCGCCATCGGCGAAAAAGATTCCTGGACCGGTTCGTTCCTGTTCATGAACGTCTTGCTCCGCACGAACGGCGGCCCGGGTTTCCTGAAGGAAGTTCTCGACGGCAAGAAAACGTTCGACGACCCGGCGTTCACAGAAGCCGTCGACGCGTTCCAATCGCTCGTGCAAGCAGGTGCCTTCCAAGAAGGCGCGACGTCCTTCGACTATAACGCTGGCGAGAATCTGTTCAAGACAGGCAAAGCGGCTATGTACTTCATGGGAAGCTGGGCAACCGGCGGCATCGAAACGTCCGACGTCAGCAAAGACGGTAACGTAGGCGTCTTCAAATTCCCGACGGTCGGCGGCAAAGGCGACCCTAACCAATTCATGCTCGCTCCGGGCAGCGCGTTCGCGGTATCCAAGAACAGCGAGCATCTGGAAGAAACGCTCGATTTCTTGAACTACTTCATGCTGAACTACCCGAAAGAACTGTTTACGCTTAAGGGAGGCGTAGGCCTTGCCCAAGTCGTGGACGGCGACTTTAAAGCCGCAGGATACTCCGACATGGCAGTTGAAGTCATGAACATGTTCAAAGACGTAAAAGGCGGAGACCTGGCGTTCGACAACACGATGAACCCGGGAACTGCCCAAGTGCATCTGTCGAGCATCCAAAACTTGTTCGTAACGAAAAAAGACGCGGCAGAAGTAGCGAAAGAACACCAAACCGCTTTCGAAGAAAACAAATAATAATCACCGTCGATTAGGTACGGAGGGGGACGCCCGGCGCCCCCTTTCGTCATCTGCGAGAGGCTGTAAAGGAGGCGAAAGCCTTGAACGTGTTGAAAGTATCCCGTTGGACGATCGCGGCGTTCGTACTGCCGTGTTTGCTCCTCTATGTCATTCTCGTGTTCGTTCCGATTATCGTCTCGTTCTATAACGGGATGCTGGATTGGAACGGCATCGGCACGTCCAAATTCGTGGGCCTTTCGAACTTCGATAAAATGTTCACGAACGATGCCTACTTCTGGCCATCGGTCAGACGGACATTCCTATTGGCCGGATTCTCGATGTTGGTTCAATTGCCGATCGCCCTGTTCGTGGCGATTCTGATCAGCCGTTACGTTCGCAAGACGGGTTTCCTCGTCTCGAGCTATTTTCTGCCCGTCATCCTGTCCGTGGTCGTCATCGGCCAATTATGGAAGACGATATACAATCCGGCCTCCATGGGCGGCATGATCAACCAAATTCTGATCAAGCTCGGTCTGGATTCCTGGACGCATTCCTGGCTAACCGAACCGAAGGTGGCCATCTACTCCATCATTCTCGTCGCTCTATGGCAATACCTGGGCTACCACATTCTCATTCAATTCACCGGAATTCAGAACATTCCGGCCGATATTTACGAAGCCGCCAAGATCGACGGCGCGGAAGGCTTTAAGGCCGACCGTTACATTACGCTGCCATTGATCGTCCCGATTTTCAAAATTTCCGTCGTGCTCTCGTTCATCGGTTCCCTCCAATCGTTCGACCTCATTATGGTCATGACGGGCGGCGGACCCGCGCACGCGACAGACGTTATCTCTAGCCATATGTACAATATGTCGTTCCTCTCGATGAAATACGGTTACGGCAGCGCCATCGCTTGTTTCCTGGTCGTCGTCTGCCTAGCGGCTACCTTGTTCATCAATCTGTTATTCAATCGGCTAGACAAACGATTCTCGTAAAAAGGAGGCGCTCCGCATGAGCCAATCCGTAAGCATAACGGTAGCGAAGCCTGTCGCTGAAACCCGGCGCAGCCGCTTTACATTCACCAAAGGCATTGTATTCGCCTTCTTCGGTATCCTGCTCGTCACGCAGTTGTATCCGCTCATCTGGCTGCTCATCTATTCGCTCAAGACGAATGAAGAAATCCTGTCGGGCAACTTCTTCGCCTTGCCGTCGGTATGGCAATGGAGCAATTATTCGGCCGCCGTCGAGGGAGGAAACTACTGGAAATACCTCGGCAACAGCGTTCTGGTGACCTCCGTCACCATGGTTTGCGTCATCCTGCTGGCTTCGCTGACGGCGTTCGCGATTACCCGTTTCCGCTGGAAATACGGGCAGGTCGTCCTTCTGATTTTCTTGCTCGGAATGATGATTCCGATGCAGGGAACGCTGCTTCCGCTCATGATCATGTTCAAGAACATCGACATCTTGAACACGCACTTGTCGCTTATTCTGCCGTATATCGCCTTCCAGACGCCGATCGCCGTATTTATCCTAAGCGGCTTCATGAAGACGATCCCTCAAGAAATCGAGGAATCCGCGATCATGGACGGAGCCGGCGTATTCCGGATCTTCGGTTCTATCGTGCTTCCGGTCTCGATACCGCCGATCATGACAGTGTGCATCCTGGCCTTCATCAACATCTGGAATGAATATATCATGGCGGCTACCTTCATCTCCGCCGAGAAGCTCAAAACCTTGCCTTTCGGAGTGTATAGCTTCGTTAGTCAATACTCGGTCAACTACGGCGCGATCGGAGCTTTCCTCGTGCTTGGCGCATTGCCGGTTATTCTCATTTATTTCTTGCTCGCGGAGAAAATAACGAAAGGCATGGTAGCCGGCGCCGTAAAAGGGTAACATGGGATCATGAAAAGCTTCCGATCCATACACGGCCGATTATTTCTGATCTTTTTGTTTAGCATGCTGGGCTTGCTTCTTATTGTCAGTTTGGTTTATTACCAGCGTGCGTCCGAGCAAATTCGCAGCAAGGTGAGCGTCATTGCCGAGAAGAATATCTCGCAGACGGTCGGCCTGTTCGACTTGATGCTTAAAGGGTATGATACCGTCACCAAATCGCTCAACAGCAACAACGAGCTGATGAGACTGCTGCAGAATCCTTCATCCGACCGTACGGTCGAGGGAGTTAATCTTGAACGTCGAATTACCGACATTCTGGGGGCCATATTTTACTCCCGCAACGATATCGTCGGCATTCATATCGTAACGAACAGGGGCAAAGTATTCAGCTTCGACCGCTCGGTAGGCGCCGCCGTGAGGGATCATTCCGAGAAGCAATGGTTTACCCAGCTGCAGCAATCGACAGGCGAGATGATATGGCTTGGCGTTTACCCTCAATCGCTCATGAGCGGGGGGATCGACCGGCCTGTTTTCGCGTTCGGACGCCAGTTGTTCGAGCTTAGCGCATTAAAGCCGATCGGCATCGTCTTGATCGAAACCGACGCGGACGCCATCGTATCCGCGCTTTCGAACGCGATTCTCGGACCGGGGAGCAGCGTCATTATTCAAGGTCACGAGGGCAACGAGATCATTCGCACGAAAATGGCGGAGAACGAAACGGTAATCGTTCCCCCCGGTTGGCCGGGGAAATTGAAGAACGGCGAAGTGAGCCTGACCGAGCGGGAAGACGCCATGATTACCGCGGCCCGGATCCGCACGGCGGATTGGACCGTTATCGGCGTCACGCCGAAGCGGGATTTGAAGCTTGAGCTTAGGGAAACGCAGCGTTTTCTGCTAAGCGTTATCATCGTGCTTGTCATTGCGGCAACGGCACTCGCGACGTTCGTATCCCGTTCCTTTTCCTCCCCGTTCAAAAGGCTGATCCATCAGATGAAACAGGTGGAGCTGGGGAACTTCAAGGGTCAGGTCCACGTGCAATCCTACCAGGAGCTTAACGTTCTCGTGGGCTCCTTTAACCGCATGGTTAACCAGATGGACGATTTGATCGAGCGTATTAAGCTGGCCTCCATAAGCGAGAAGAACGCTCAGCTTCAGGCGCTTCAGTCCCAGGTTAATCCCCACTTTTTGTTCAATACGCTGGATATGATCTATTGGATGCTGGACGAACGGGAGAATGACCGGCTCGGCAAAGTGATCCTGGCTTTGTCGCATATTTTCCGTTACGGGAGCGAGTGGGAGGAAGCCTCGCGCGCGACGCTTCGCCGCGAGCTGGACCAACTGCATCATTACTTGACGATTATCCAAACCCGGCTTGGAGGACGCGTGAGAACGGAGTTCGAGGTGGAAGAGCGCTGGCTGGATATGGAGGTTCCCAAGATGTTCTTGCAGCCTATCGTCGAGAATGCCGTGAAATACGGGCTGGAGCCACTGAACCGTCCCGGTAGCTTGCGTATTTCTTCGAACGAAAATGATGGACGGCTGGAGATTATCGTGGAAGACAACGGCGTCGGAATGGAGGAGGATACGCTCCGGCGTCTTTCCCATACGCTAGATGATTCTAGCGTATTGGAATTTGGACGAAGCGACGAGGCGGAAGAATCGGCGGGCCGTAAAGGAATCGGTTTGCAGAACGTGAATAGTCGTATTCGCTTGATGTTCGGGGAAGGCTTCGGTATACGAGTCGACAGCCGCAAGAACCTCGGAACGACCGTTATCGTTACGCTCCCTATTCCGCCGGAGAGGAGACAATAACTTGAACATTCTTGTCGTCGACGACGAAAGCGTCATTCGAAGCGGAATAGAACGGACGATTCGAAACCAATTTCCGGATCATCGCGTCTTTCTTGCCTCCAATCCGGAGGAGGCCGTTTACCTGCTGAAGAACGAATCCATCGATCTCGTCCTTACCGACGTTCTTATGCCTGGCATGACGGGGCTGGAGCTGATGGAAATTTCCCGCACAAGACATGCCCACGTGAAATGGGTCGTGATCTCCGCATACTCGGAATTCGCGTATGCCCAGGAAGCGGTTCGATTGGGAGCCAAAGACTATTTGCTTAAGCCGATCGGCAAGGACATTCTGATAGAGATGATCAGGAAACTTGGAGAGGAGATCTCGAAGGAGAACGAATGGTCCAAGGAGACTCATCTCTTGAAAGGCAATTTGCGGTTGCTGCGGGAGGCCGTGTTCGCCCGCTGGGCGTCCGGCCTGGACTTAGGGGCTATCGATATTAAGCCCTTCACCGAAAACCATTCGCATTTCCACCTGCTGATGGTACGAATGGAAAGCGACCGCGACGTGAAGCTGGAGCATTTCATCATGGAGAACGTGTTATCCGAGCTGATCGAATCTGCAGGTACCGGGTTCGTGGCCAGCATCGACGCCAAAAGTCTGCTCGGATTGGTCACGTTACGGGACGACAACGGGCTTGGGAGACTGGTTGAGCAGTTGAGAAGCCATCTGAAGCGATACGTGAAGACGCCGTTTCAAGTGCTTCATACGGACCGAATCACGGACTTCGCAAAGGTACCCGCCGAAGTGCAGAACTTGCGCAAAGCCTCCGCCAGCCAAGTGTATGACCATTATGCCAGCGGCGGAGACCAGGCGGTCGAAGTCGCGCTCCAATACATCCAGTCGAATTATCACGCGGAACTGTCTTTGGAGAAGGTGGCATCCGTCGTCTACTTGAATCCGATTTACTTCAGTCAATTATTCAAGCAGAAGACCGGGAGAGGCTTCAAGGAATACATCACCCATCTTCGGCTCGAGCGGGCGATGGAGCTGCTTCGGGGATCGGAGCTGAAAATCGCCGATATCTCCGAGCGCGTCGGTTACCCGGACATGCGCCACTTCTCCCAGATATTCCGTAAGAAAAACGGCGTCACGCCGTCGGAGTACCGCCAGAATATGAGCGGAGCCGAATATGTCGAGCATTAGAAATGCGCAAAGCCGAAACTCTTCTTCGAGAAGGGTTCCGGCTTTTGTTTTAGAGTTAGAGCTTGGTAGTGGACCAATGAATCGGGCGAGCGAGTGACGGCGGCAACTTCGGATTCTTTCCGTCAATCCTGCAGTGGATTGGATGTTAACAAATGTTGACAGAACTCAATTAAGGTATTATGCTCGATTTATATGTTTCTAATAGACATGTCTATTAGAAATAAGGAGGATATTTCATTATGCAGGATAAGATCATTCTGGGTTTGCTGCTGGACGGCGATAAGTCGTCCTATGATCTAAAGAAAAGCATGGAATCAAGCACCGGGTTCTTTTACAATTCGAGCCAAGGCAGCATACAACCGGCTTTGAAGAAGCTCATTCAGAATGAGCATGTCCTTGTAACGGAGGATCGTCGGGGGGCAAGGCGCAAGAAGGTTTTCTCGATCACGGAGGAGGGGGAGAAGGAGTTCCTGCGTTGGGCCGGTGAGCCGATCGCATTAGACAAACCAAGGGACCCCGCGCTCGTAAAAATGTTTTTCTTCAACTATGTCGAAGGCCCCAGAAAACTCGAACTCGTCGAACAATATTTACGTGAAATCGAGACGGTAGGGACGACCTTGAAGATGATTCAGCAAATGAACCGGGAACAGATTGGGAAAAACAGGGAGCTTCTAAATAACCCGAAAGTAAGAAGCAGGCTGGATACATTGGAATTCGGAATGGATTATTATGCTTTCTTGAAAGAGTGGTACGGGAAATACTTGCAGAAAATAAAAGAGGAGCTGGAGCCTTGAGAGTAACTCATAACAAGACGCTGAGGAATGTGATTATTTTTTCGCTCGTCGCGCTTAGCTGCGGATGGATCGGGCGGCTGGTGGATCTGCAAGCCGGAACGGATGAGAACGGCAGCCTAGGACAGCTGATTTGGATTGTGTCCCCCCTCTTGGCTGTAGTGATTATGCGCAGTTGGATGGGAGACGGGTGGAAAGATTTCGGGATCAAACCTCGAATCAGGGGAAACACGCTTCTGTATGCATTCAGTTTCCTATTCTTTCCCTTGATGACAGCGGTGATTGTCGCAATCGGTTTGGGACTGGGGTGGACGGACATGTTCTCTTCGTCTTCTTCCTATTTGGCGGCAATCGGAATGGCGCTCATACCAAGCTTCATCAAAAATGTATTCGAGGAATTCGCCTGGAGGGGCCATATGGCTCCGAAGCTCTTTTCGCTTGGCTATAACCGCTTTCTCGTTCATATTGCCGTTGGGTTGGTTTGGGGGGCGTGGCATTTTCCTTATTTATTTCTGTTCGTAGACACCACGGAAAGCATGATCACCTATATCCCCCGCATGATGATCGGCGTGATCGTCATGGCGATTCTGTATGGTGAGATTCTGTTGATGACCAGAAGCGTATGGCCGGCCGTCGTTATGCACACGATGGGAAATGCCTTCATAGATACGTTAATTTTGAAAAAATTCATTCTTGTACATGAAGAATTCAGCTATGTTGCCATGCCCAGTCCGGAAGGAATCCTCGCGATCGCTTTGACGGGGCTTGCCGGTCTATGGATATTCAAGAGAAGAAAAAGAACGACGCCTCGGTAACATCTTATTTATTATTTTGATCTAATTGGAGTTAAGATATAAATCGATTGAGAATCTTGAAAGGGTTCAATAATCATAGGGTTCAGCTTGCCGGAAAACTTCAATGTTGTTTTTGCGCTATCTGTGGAGCGCAGAATATCTCTCATATGTTTTCCATTAAAGGAAATTTGAATTTCAGCACCGGCAATATGCTCAATGCTCATTTCCTCGTAGACATCCCCAATCTCAGCAGTTCTTGCAACTAACTCAATACGGTTCCCCGTAACATTTAAGCGCAAGAGATTACTATCATCCGCTAATAGTGAAACTCGTTCTAAAGCGCTTAATATATTTCCTGTGTCCACTAAGATTTCAGTCGAGTGCGATACCGGAATAATGTGTTCAACGGAGGGATAAGTTCCATCGATTATTGCAGAGTAAAAAATCATATTTCGTGTTTTGAAAATAGCTTGGTTTTCTCCGAATATGATCTCGGTTGATTCTTGTTCATCGCTAAGCAGTTTTGATAATTCATACAAATTTTTCCCTGGAATAATAATTGGGGTGTAACATTGCACATATTTCGTGTCCATATCAATTGTTCTCGAAGCTAATTTTACACCGTCCGTAGCAAGGAATCTAAGGCGGCCATTCGCATCATTTTGGCAGGATACGCCTGTTAATACAGGTCTATTCTCCGAAGTTGAAACCGCAAAAACAACCTGTCTTATCACTCTATGTAAAAGTGAGCTTTGGATATTAAAAATCATTATGGGCTCAACCTTAGGAACTCCTGGAAAATCCATGGGATCCAATCCACACAAGCGATAAACGGACATATCAGACCTAATAGCGAGGATAAGGTGCTCCGTTATTTCTAGAGTCACAATTTTCGATGGGAATTTTCTTATTATGTCTAAGAAGTATTTCAATTTAGTACCTCCGCCAATACCTAACTACAGCTTGCCAAACGAGCTCAAAATGAATTTAGTTCGATCTACGCCACTAGACATGCATAAAACCTGACATCAGCATCACAATATCCAAATGTGTATAATTTTTACATTCATCTTCTTGGCAGATAAGAAAAAAGAATGTAACCACTTAATCGTAGGCGATTACCATTTA
>NZ_SOMN01000039.1 GCF_004564235.1 Cohnella luojiensis | reverse complement strand
AAGATTTACAAGTAGCCGACATGGTCAAGAATCATAAGTTAGCCAAGGCGATCAACGAAGTTTCCTGGTCCCAATTTCGCTCGATGCTGGAGTACAAAGCGAAGTGGTATGGTCGTATTGTTGTAGCAGTTGGCAAAACATTTGCAAGCAGTCAATTATGTTCCTGCTGTGGCTACAAAAACAAAGACGTTAAGGACTTAAAGTTGCGTGAATGGGATTGCCCTGAATGTGAAGCGCATCACGATAGAGATTTCAACGCAAGCCTAAACATACTTGCCGAAGGCAAAAGACTGCTTACCGTGTAAACGCTACACGAACTGTCGGGACGACAGGGTTAGCTTGGTAAATTTCTCTTCGGTAGAGGGGACTACCCAAGAATCTCGTGACTTCAGTCATGAGAGGTTCAAGGAGGGTAGTTAAAAGTGGGTTAGCAGCACTTTGAAGGGTCCATAGGCGTTAGCCTATGGAGACCGCTTCATAATGCCGCTTGGGGCAAGAGGAGCAAAAATCGTTCGATTCATCCGAAGCCAGATAGTAATAACAGCAGGTTTTACGAATACGAATGGGATGGTCTGAAGCACAGGTGACGACTTTAGGACTATCGAATTTGGCTAGAGGATTCTTCGTTACTCCGAATAGGTGAGCTGGAGCTTCCGAACGCAGGTAATCATAGTCGGCTTGCAGCCGTACCTTAAGCTCGGCGTCGGCTCCTTCCATGAATTTATTCTCGTACAACCAGTAAACGTAAATCGCCGTATTCTCCCATAGGACGGAAATTGAGACAGAAGCCGATTTGGACAGAGCGCGCCAGGCTTTGGACAAATTGTCGGCGAATACGTTGCGGATCACTTGATCTCGCCATTCGTTCCGGCCACCCTCCCCTGGCGCAGTGACTTGCCAATCGGTTAAGCGCACCTTCGGCAGCCAGGTTTGGCCTTGATGATGGGATTCGACATGACAATTCCCGATGGAGTAATCCAGGCTTTTGTCATATCGACTCATCGCATATAGGCTGGATGCAATAATCAAGAAGCTGTACCTCTTGGCGAAAAGCGAGGCATTCGCGACGTTGGACGCGGCTTCGAATATGCTCCCGACCTTATCCAGATAAGCCAGGCTTTTGTCTTGGTCCAGCAGAACGGTTGCAGGCATGGAATACCGTCTGTCCGCTGACGGCTCAAGCGCCAATCGGTGATCTTTTACTAACACGTCGATTTCTTCCGGTGTATATTCGATCAGCATCGCTTTTCCCTCGTTTGTTTAGATTGTCCTTCCCTTGCCGTGCGGTACGCACATCGGCGATCCGTACAGAGCGTCTTGGATGACGCTTGCCTTCATGCGGAAGACCCCTCAAATCATGCTCGATGTCACGACTTCTTCCGGCGAGCTTTCGATGTAAACTTGTTGATCTTGAATGGCTACGATATGATGCGCGTAACGGCATGCAAGATTGATATCGTGAAGCACCATGACGATCGTACGCCCCTTGCTGGCGTTAAGCGAATAAAGCAAATTGAGCACTTCGATCTGGTCCCTGTCGTCTCCAACGCTCGGCTTACGTGCTGTCGACAAATCGCGAGTTTCCAGAGCGTACAATCGGTTCATCTCCTATTTAACATCGATTTTATATAGACATCGCTACCATGTCAATGAAAATGATAATTATTATCAATTAGTGATAGATCGGGGGACTAATCGTCGTCCTCTCGGACACGGTTGCGCGAACGGCATTCTTGCCTTATTTAATCGAAACACCGAAGGTTACCTCAACGACTTAGAAAAATAGAAAAAAAAAGAAGCTACTCCTCAAGTCTTTTCAGACCTTTGGGTAGCTTCCATAATCGTCTTTTAAATTACTTCTCGCTCGTCATTGCCAGGCAACGGAGAGAACGTGGCGTGAGGTTCGGCTTGATACCAGAAAGCCGTCGAAGAGATATCGCTTTGCTGGGGCAAATATCGTCTTTCCGAGCGCCAGCCGAGATCTTGAATCGTGATCCTAAGGTCGCTCTCGAAGCGGATCGGATCCATCACGTGCCAACGGTACATTCCGAATCTTTGCTGGCTGCGATATAACCCGTCGGGCTTGATCAACTGGTGCATGCCGAGGTACGCCGTCGAATACGTGCTGTACTGCCCGATCGGCTGCTCCCAGTTCCATGCTCCGCCGAAGTAATCCTCGGTACCCGTTCCGCAGATGGTCGGGAATTCGCGGTCACCGTCCATGTAGAACTTGATTTCGCCTTCTCCCCACCAGCCGTTGTTATTCACCTGCCATGCCAGATAGCAGCCGACATAATGCCCTTGCCCTTTTACCCCGTCAAGAATCGTATGCACGTCTTTATACTGGACCGGATTGCTGCGACGCCACTGTGCATGGAAGTACGCCGCGTCATCCGGCACTTCCGTCAATGTATAGTCGATTTGATAGTAAATGACCGCTTTTTCCGATGACTTGTTCTCGACCGTCATGCGAGCGGATTTACGGAACGGCATAAGCCAATAGCTGTTCATCCCTCCGGCCGGATTGACGGCGATCGGAAGCGAATTGACATTGCATCTTTCCTGCCATCCGTTGCAGAAAAGGTCGCCCACCGGCACTTCGACCGATGGCTGCTCTACGTCGTCCCAGTGGAAACGGATAATCAAGTTGCGCCAGAACGTCGGGAAACAGGTTAACCAGATATGTTGTATAGCTCCCGGACCCTCAATATATCCCATAGTGAATGTAGCGCCCGGATCGATTTCGACCGAAGGAGACACCTTCCACCCGATGCCCAGATCGCGCGCGCAGTCCGCTCCCGTACCTTCCGTCGCCATGCCACCCTTTCCTTTTTCACCCTTGAAGTTTTCCGGGCTGATCGAACGCGTCTTCGCGTCCGATAATCTTGCCAAACTGCCTAGTCCCATATCTAATCCGTTAAAGTTGTTCATGTTTACCTCCCCTCATCTCCGAGATTGACGGTTGAGAGTCCATTGCCGTAATCTGCCGCGCATAATATAATTGAAATTGCTACAGTATGTTCCTGATTTTATTAATGGCAACGTTTACATTATTGATATTATCAAATACTATGCGGAATTTCTTTGTTGCTAATTGTTATTATTTATCCATTCTTGCTTAATGTTAGGGTGAGTGTTGAAATGAAAGGCGACCATAACAACAATTTGCTGATGCAATTCTCGCCGAATATCCGAAGGGCATGGAATCATCGAGTACCCGAAATGAAGATGAAGGCGCGCATCATTTTCGATTACGAGCTTCTTTATTTGGAAAAAGGGGAATTATCGATTCGTATCGACAATGAATTCCATACGATAGTCCCGGGGGACATCATTCTGTTCAAACCCGGCAAGGAGCATGAGTTTCTCGGTTCGGCGGGGGAAAGCTGGATGCCTCACATTCACTTCGACGTGTTGTATTATGAGGATTTCGAGGACGTTCCGATCAACCATAAAACATTGAAAGAATGCCCGAAGGAAGAGAGACGGTTAATCCGGCCGGACATTCTCGGTTCCGTTCTGGAGATCCCGGATATTATCCGGATCGGCAATCACATGGAAATCTACAACAACCTGCAGAAGCTGATCCATGCCTATGACAGAAGGGATCCCGATTTCACGATCCTGCAAAAATCAATCGTTCTGCGCATCCTGTATCAGTTGGTCAAAGGGCTGGAAGCGCAGCAAAACAACCGCCTCGCTCTTCATCAGAAGGTGCTCGATCAGACTGTGACGCACATTATGGACAACTACAGCCAGACCGTGAGTTTAGAGGATCTGTCCAGAATCGCCTGCTTAAGCGTATTTCACTTCTCCCGCTTGTTCAAAGAAAAGTACGGCTTGTCTCCCCATCAATTCCAAATTCGCCACCGGATCGAAAAAGCGAAGGAACTGATGATATACAGTCGTCTCTCCCTTACCTCGATTGCCGAGAAAATCGGGTACGGAAGCGTGTATGCATTCAGTAAGGCGTTCAAGCAAGCCGAGGGCGTTTCCCCCCGCCGGTTTGTCCGCACGTTTTCGGGGGAATGACCGAGTCGCTTGTTCTTACGACTTTTTACTTTTCTTAACCGCTATAGTAATCGTAAGAGCGAGTCCGCCCCATAACAAGATCGCCCCGAATAGAAACATCCAGATCGCCGCTGCGCTCATGCTCAGAATCCCTCCTGTGTTTTCCATTTAAATAGGTATGCAAGGGGGAACGCGATCAATAAAGTCGCGCCAACGATAATCCATCCGAATGTAAGCAGCGCATGAAACGGGTATCCTTCATATGCTTTCGTGAATTCCAACTGAAAATTTTTAAAAGTCATGAATAGCAATACGAGCGGAGTCACGCCGATAATCATGATATTCCACCAAGTACCTACACGGAAATCGGATACTAGATTGTTATCGTCCCGAATGCGAGTTATATTAGCGAACCAGCCGACAAGAATCACTTCAAACAGACCGGCAATGACGATGCCGAAGTTATTAATGAAATGGTCTACGATATCAAGCAGTACAATGCCGGCGCCGGTTGTATAAACGATACTCACGAACGCGCAAACCCCGACTACCCCATTCACGGCCGCCTTGCGGCTTAAGCGGAATTTGTCCATCAAAGATGCTATCAATACTTCAACGATTGAAATCAACGACGTATAACCGGCAATGACGAGCGCTAAGAAAAAGAGCGCTCCGAACGTACCGTTTAGCGTGGGAAAAGCGTTAATGATTTTCGGAAATACGACGAAAGCTAGACCGACTCCAGAGGCGGCCACGTCTTTCACTTCGCTGCCTGAGGATACAGCCATAAAGCCGATGGCTGCGAATACGCCGATGGCTGCAAGAAATTCGAAACCGCAGTTGCTGAAAGCCATGATAAAACCGCTGTTATTGACGTCCTGTTTCTTGTCGATATAACTGCTATAGGTGATCATAATAGCAAAGGCGATCGAAAGGCTGAAGAATATTTGCCCATATGCCGCTATCCATACGCTATACCATTCCGGATTTGTACCTCCGAGAAAGCCCGGCATAATTTTGCCGAAATCGGGTGTGAGCAGGTGATCTAATCCTACGCCCGCCCCCGGCAGCGTTACTGCACGAATGACAATCAAAATCATCATGACAAACAAGATCGGAATGAAAATTTTGCTTACTTTTTCAATGCCCTTCTTTATGCCTCGAATAAGTACATAATAGGTCCCTGCCCAAACCGCGATTAAAGGGAGCAGAATGTGCCACCGCAAGCCTCCTAAATTCCACCCCGAATCCGTTACGGCATCGCCGGGAACACCCAAATATGTACCGAACAGGAATGCTTTCGTATCTTCTCCCCAATTTAAGTTGAACGAGTAGAAAAAATAGCTTACAGCCCATGCAATAATCGAAACATAGTAGGTTGTGATGACGAAACAAATCAACACCTGCCACCAGCCGAGCCACTCGAACTTACGGGACAGTCTGCTTAACGATAAAGGGGAAGACCCTCTGCCTGTCCGTCCGATTCCGAACTCTAACAATAGGATCGGAATACCTGCCGTTAATAAAGCGAAGAAATAAGGGATTAGAAATGCCCCTCCGCCATTTTCGTATACGACATACGGAAACCTCCAAATATTGCCCAAACCAACCGCCGAACCTACTGCAGCCAAAATGAATCCTGCCCTGGTGCCCCACTGCTCACGTTGTTCCATTCATTAATGACCACCTTTTCCATATGTATAAGCATCTTATGAGATTTCTTATTATGACTGGGTATTTTAGATTTTATCAATGGTAATTAATAACATTAAGCGCTAACTCTCCATCTGCATATATATAACCGCATCCCAATCCGGCGAATCAACCACAACGTAGCGGTAATCGTCATAATTGTTCACTATCTCTTCCGTGCCGCCGTCGATTGTCAACGCTCTCAACAAAAAATATATCATTTTTTCTTGGAATAAAAAGCCATGAACTCCGTGAAATTTCCGAAGTTCATGTTTGTTTACGGTCCGCGGGCTACCCGTGTCAGCAGATTAACCTGCGATTTTGTTATGAATAAAGTATTCAGTCAACAATTTCCTAAAAACATTAGGCCACACGTAGCTTTCGAAATCCTCAGGACCAACCCACTTATAGGAGGTTCGTTCTTCTACGTACTGTTCTTCATGGGCTCTGGCTGCCAACACTCTGATATTCCAAACGAGATGCGTGAATATGTGCTGCGCATCCCCGACCGCGTGCTCAGTCGCCAGAATCCTAACTCCGTCTTCTGCCAATGCCGTCTCTAAATATTCCTTTCCCAAAGAAAGGGATTCCCATTCCATCGCATCCGGCACCTCGACATGGGGAAGCTCCCACATTCTTGCCAGCAAACCCGAATCCGGCCGTTGCCTCACCAGCACCTTGCCGGCGTTGGACCCCGTTCCTTCCACTAATGCCGCGAATCGGAATACGGGTCTTGGCTTCTTGGCCTTGGTTTTCACGGGGAGCTCGCGCTCGCGCCCATGCAATCGCCCTAAGCAACCTTCCCTTACAGGGCAATCCAGACAGGAAGGAGACTTCGGCGTGCACACCATAGCTCCGTGCTCCATCAAAGCCTGATTAAAGTCGGCGGCTTCTCCGCCAGGAATCAGTTCTTGGGCAAGTCCTTCGATGGAAATCCGAGTGGATGAACGAGCAATGTCATCCTCCAAGCAGAAGTAACGCGAAAGCACCCGCATCACGTTCCCGTCTACCGCAGGCTCGGATTGGTTATACGCAATACTGAGTATTGCGCCCGCCGTATAAGGTCCGACTCCTTTTAAGCTAGATACGTCCTTCTTATTGCTAGGGACCCGACCGCCGTAATGCTCTACGACTTCGCGTACCGCGGTTTGCAGGTTGCGAACCCTGGAGTAATACCCCAATCCCTCCCAGTGCTTAAGAACCTCTTCCTCCGGCGCTTCGGCTAACTCGCGTAGAGATGGAAACCGGTCTACGAAGCGATTGAAATACGGAATAACCGTCTCGACGCGAGTCTGCTGCAGCATAATTTCCGATACCCAGATGTGATAGGGATCACGGCTTCTTCGCCAGGGCAAGTCGCGACGCTCCCTCTGATACCATTGAAGCAATTCCTTGCTGAAATAACGTTTGTTCTCCTCGAGATCTAAGCCCGCGCTCACTTCCGATCATCCTCTTCCTCATGCGACTTCGCTCCTGTTGCGACAAATGATGTCGCCTGCTTGCGGTATCGGCTTGGCGTCAGTCCCGTATGGGCTTTGAACATCCTGGAGAAATAGTAAATTTGCATCCCTACCTTGCTGGCTACCGCGGACACATTGCATTCCGGTTGCAAGAGCAATGACTTGGCCATCTCCATGCGCCGCAAATTAACATACTGGATAGGCGAATAGCCTAAGATTCCTTTGAAAAAGACGATAAAATAATTCGGATGTAAAAAGACCTGTTTGGATAAGTTTTCCACCGTTATATTGTCCGCCAGATGTTCGTCGATATATCGAAGCACGATATCGATTTTCTGCATATCCTCGGTTGGCGTTCCATTACCGGCGATTGAAAGGTTGTCCAGAAATAAGCTGATCAGATTCAGCATTATCGCCTTGATCTTAAGCCTTGAGGTTAGGCGGTCCAGCGATAGTTGCTCGAACAGGCGCTTGAATAGAGCAGAAATCTCTTCCTGCTCATTCGTCACTTGAATATGGAAAGGAATTTGAAGCGTTCGATAGAGGTCTCGGTCCTCGTAACTGCTCCTGAAGTGGCACCATTGCAGCGTTAGCTTCTCCTCCGACTCTAAGGCGATCCGGTGCGGAATTCCCGATAACAGGATGCATAACTTCCCCTGTACGAGCTGAATTTCCTTATCATGGACAATCAACTTGCCTTGGCCTTCCTTGACGAAAAGGAACCGATTGCAATCGTAAGTATCCTCCCTGTCTTTAAGAGAAGAGGCATCCAGTATCGTTTCCGCAGCGGCTGCGACTTCGATATTCATGTGCTCGAAATGTTTCATCATGATAGTCAAATAATTCGTAGTTGTCATCATTGCGCTCCATTATCCGGATATTAAATCTCGTCCTCTAACCTAGTTCCCATTATACGTCAGGTAACCGGAAGCGTAAATTACCAGTTCATATCGTTAATCCCTAATAAATAACAGCCCAGTTGTAGATAACAACCGGACTGTAGTCGTTCTTACTGTTCGATTAACGCCGTAGCTGCCGCTAATGATCGTTCATGCGTAATCGCGATATGTAACTTTAGAGACCGATCTTCCCATCCTAACCGCTTCATTGACGCTTCGGACAGCATACACACAGGCTTCCCGCATTCATCGGGGAGCACTTCCATATCCTTGAAACCCACAATGGCTCCGATTCCGCAACCTAGCGCCTTGACCACGGCTTCTTTAACCGCAAATCTCCCGCTAATATATTCAAGCGCGCGGCGCGGCTGTAATTTCGCCCAAGCCTCGCTTTCCTTTACGGTAAGCACTCTGTTAACGAATCTATTCCTGCCCGGCCCCGAGAGCAATCTGTCCATCCGCGCAAGCTCGACGACGTCCAGTCCAATTCCGACGATCATCTCGTTCGGTTAAATCCCTGGAATTAACTGGCGCTTATGTTGCGTGCGCAAGTAATGCTTCTCGAGAATCTCCCGGGCTTTAGGATCGATTTCTTTGCCTTCCAGATAGGAGCTGTTATCCTCATACGTTACCCCTAGCTCATTCTCATCCGTCTGCCCTTGCCACAACCCTGCCGTCGGAGCCTTATCAATTACGCTCGCGGGAACGCCAAGACGTCTAGCCAGCTGGCGAACTTGACGTTTGTTCAAGCTGCTGAGCGGAGTGATATCTACTGCTCCGTCTCCCCACTTCGTGAAGAAGCCGGTCAACGCTTCCGAAGCATGGTCCGTACCGACGACCAACAAATTCAAGTCGAACGCTAACGCATACTGCACGACCATGCGCGTGCGTGCCTTCACGTTTCCTTTGCCTCCGCGGCTAATATGACGATGAATATCCAATGCCTTGAACGCGTACTCGGTTTCCAGAGCAATCTCATCCACGGCTTCGGCGATGTTCGTCTCGACTTTATGCTTCAAGCCGAATGCTTCGGCAACCTCGTAGCTATGATGAATGTCCTCCTGCTCTCCGTAAGGCTGGAAGACGCCAAGCGTCATGTACTCTTTGCCGGTTTCCTGAGATAGCTCGTCCGTCGCGCGCTTGCACAGCCCTGCGGCCACGGCGCTATCCACTCCTCCGCTAATCGCGATCAACAGTCCGGTAGTGCCCGACTGCTTCACGTAATCCTTAAGAAAGTCGACTCTGCGCTCGATCTCCTGGTCTACGTCAATCGTCGGACGTACACCCAGCTTCTCAATGACTTCTTGTTGCAGCGACATTTATCCATTCCTCCCATCAAGTAAAAAACAAAAATATCCCGTTGGCTTGGCCGTAATGGCTTAAGCCAACGGGATGAATGGGTTTACCTGCAATAACGGTCGAAGGCACCCGTAAGATCAGCGGCAATATCTCCGGCGCTGCGATTCTCGATTTGGTGTCTTTCAATGAAATGAACGAGTTCCCCGTCTTTAAACAGCGCAATGGATGGGGAAGATGGCGGATAAGGCAGGAAATATTCGCGGGCTTTCGCGGTTGCTTCCTTATCTTGTCCGGCAAACACCGTAAACAGATGGTCGGGCGTCACGTCATGTTGAAGGGCTTCTGCAACCCCTGGACGGCATTGCCCTGCCGCGCAACCGCAAACGGAGTTAATAACGACAAGTGCGGTACCTGAAGCAGTAGGAAGCTTCGCCTCTACTTCTTCGGGAGTTCTTAATTCTTGAATGCCGAGCCGAGTCAAATCGTCTCGCATCGGTTGAACCATATCCATCATATATCTTTCGAAAGACATCGACATAGGAGGCGCCTCGCTTTCCGGATCTAATAGTTGGCGGTTGATTATTCCGCTATACCTCATTATAACGCGCCGCCGCAAGCTCCGTCAAAAAAGTCAACCTCGCACGCCGCCAATTGGCCTCCGAAAGAAAAATCGGGCGATGACAACCGGAATGCGAATCGGCTATTCGCCTCGCACACGGCCGCATCGCCCTACAATTAAGGCTCATCCAACACTTCGGGAACAGGGAAGTATTCATCGTCATCCAGTTCTAACGGAATGGACGTCGAGTGAGTCGGATGCATGAACAGACCGGAAGAAGGAGCTATCCCTCTTTCGAATAAATCCTTGTTTTCCTTCGTGAGAAATCCTATGTCCTTATAGGGATGCACCCACTGCTCACCCGCCATGACGGACGGATCCGTATTTTTACTCCATTGCTCGAGCGGCGATTGCGCTGACGCATAATCGTGATCGCCGATCACGACTCCGTGGGCATTGACGAACGGCTCCCGCGGACCCCGGTTGTCGCGGAATTCCGCCCGAAATTCGATTTCGAACGGATCCAATTCCGAATCGTCGGCCCCCCCGGCAGGCTTCACGCCTGCGTAGGTCTCATTAAGCTTATCCGCGCAGATGTCGTTTAAGTGGACGGACGATTAGGGCCGTCTAATTTCTTGTCATATCCCGGGGATAACGGTGATTTTTCTTTTCTGACGCGATTGGTGTCGCTCCGTCCGGATTTAGACGGTCCTTGGCGGCTTGGCATGGAAGCATCCTCCTTGTCTGGATGTATCCCACGTAGTTTAACCGAATGAATGGCTCTTATCCGTACTTAACAAATATCACCAGCAATAACGGCCCGGTTTGCAGAAAGATACGATAAACGAGGTCCCTTGACCGACTGCGGACTCCACGTGGATCTTGCCGCTATGCCGTTCCACTATGCTAAGGCATAGCGCCAAGCCGAGCCCCGTCCCGTTCGTCTTCGTCGTGTAGAACGGCTCGAATAGCCTTTCCAGCTTCTCTTGGGGTATACCCACGCCGTTATCGACCACGCGGAGCTGAACGGTATCTTGGAGATTAAGCGTCTCTATGCGAAGAATTCCCTTGTCATTCATCGCTTCCATTCCATTGCGGGCCAGATTAAGGATGAGTTGCTTCATCTCTTTGCTGTTTACATGAAGGATATCCATACTCTCTGAGAGTCGCAAATCGATTATTTGTCCTCGCATGTTGGCATCTGCCCATATTAGAGGAAGCAGGTCGTTTAATAGATCGTTTAGATTAGACGGCTCCTTCTCGACAATCCTGTTCTGAGCCAAAGATAGGAAGTCGTTAATGATCGCGTTAGCGCGGTCTAACTCATCCAATACGATACGGAAATAAGATTGTTGGTCCTCAGGGCTTCGCTCGTTAAGAAGCTGAACGAATCCTCGGATTACGGCCATCGGATTGCGTATTTCATGCGTGATGCTCGCTGCCATCTGTCCAACGAGACTCAGCCGCTCCATCTTGTCAACCTCATCCTTGAGCCGCTGAAGTTCGGTTACGTCGTGACCGATGAACAATACGCCATCCGTCCCGTGTGACGGCATATCTTGAATAGAGCACGAAACCGTGTAAAACGTTCGCCCGTTCAGCCGAATGATTTCAATCAGCTTGTCTTCTCCGAGCAGGACTCTTTCCACGGGATCCGCTTCGAACTGCACGTCCACCTTTTTCAAAATATCGGAAAATTTTTGGCCCAGAATGTCATTGCGGCCAACCGAGCCGATAAACTTAATAGCCACGTCGTTCACATGGGTTATGAATCCCCGATTATTGCAGAAAACGACCAATAACGGAGAATTATCGATGAATTGCTGAAGCCTGCGCATTTCTTTGCGATATTTATTAGACACGTTGTGAAGTTGAATCTGCAATTCGATCCGATCGTAGCAAAGCTCTATAAAATGCGCGCACACTAAGGTTAAGCCCATTATGGATAGGCCAAATATTAGTCCTCCGAGGAGGTGCCCAGACACATCCGCGAACTTCAGGTTCGTAATGCCGGAAAGACCGACGGCAATTCGAAGGATGGCAATCAGGAGGCAGATGACCGCAACAACCTTAAGCCTCCCCTTTCGGGAGCTTGCGTCGAATATCGATATACGGGTATAAAGAACCGGTATGTATATAATAATGAACATAGCGAATAGGATATAATCCCATTGGTTAGTGAACTCGTTCAAGCGGGTGATAATATAGACGACCAAGAGAACCCCGGCAACGGGAATCCCTCCATATAGAGAACCGATAATCAACGGAATATAGCGAAAATCGAGGCAAACTCCATCCTCATTAACCATCGTATAATGCGCGTTCAACATCATCGCGATTCCGCAAGCGACGCCGAGGAAAATATGCGCTTGGCGGATCCGTTCCGGTTTAGAGTACCAAACCATAAACGAAAAAACGGGTAGAAAAGAAATTAGGACCTGAAGCAGCGTATCTTTCCACATTCTGGGAACCTCCCGCACGACGGACCGGCTTCATACACATTTTTCCACCTATATAATTAATTTGATTAAAGCACATCTCTCCATAGGTTACAATAAAAGGCATATAAATTGCACAAAATCCGATCGATTTTTGTAGAATAATACAAATAATATAAAAAATAATTCGACGACATTCATCCAAAAATTTTGCGATTGCTAAAGCGAATGTTAAACTCATCTTAAACCAAATGATCGGGAGTATTAGGATGAAATACGACGTTATCGTAATCGGCGGCGGCTCTGCGGGATTAATGGCCAGCATCGCGGCTAGCAAACATGGAGCCCGCGTTCTTCTATTGGACAAGGGGGAGAAACTGGGGCGCAAGCTAGGGATCTCCGGCGGCGGAAGATGCAACGTAACGAACAATAAAGATATCGACGAGTTGATCAAGCATATCCCCGGCAACGGAAGATTTCTGCATAGCTCTTTCGCCAACTTCAGCAATAAAGATATTATCTCGTTTTTTGAAAATCTTGGGATCCGCCTTAAGGAAGAAGATAACGGACGCATGTTTCCCGTAACGGACAAAGCCAAGACCGTAGTGGACACGCTTGTCGGACAAATTCGGAAACAAGGCGTCGAGATCAAGCTGAACTCCCCCGTAGACACGATCCTGTATGAAGACGATCGCGTCTTGGGCGTGAGGCTTAAATCCGGTGAGACATTAATTTGTCATGCGGTCATCGTAGCGTCAGGAGGTAAATCAGTGCCTCAAACGGGCTCTACGGGGGACGGGTACCATTGGGCGGAGAAAGCAGGCCATACCATTACCGAACTCTTTCCGACCGAGGTGCCGTTAACCTCGAATGAACCCTTCATCGCGAGCAAGGAACTTCAGGGGCTTTCCTTGAGAGATGTCGCTCTGTCGGTATGGAATCCGAAAGGAAAGAAGATTATCGAGCATACGGGAGATATGATCTTCACTCATTTCGGCCTATCGGGACCGATCGCTTTGCGTTGCAGTCAATTCGTCGTGAAGGCGTTGAAGCAGTTCAATGCAGGCAATATTGAAGTGGCCGTGGATTTATTTCCGGAGAAGAGCGTTGACGAAGTCTATTCCGAATCCTTGAAGCTTGCGGAGCTTGAGCCGAAAAAAGCGGTCAAGAACATTCTTAAAGCCATCATGCCGGAAAAGCTGATTCCCATTATGCTGCGGAAATCGGGCTTAACCGATACCCTAACCTTCGACAATATACCCAGGCAGGATTGGATGCGGCTGGCGAAGTTGATGAAACATTTTCCGATTCGGGTGTACGGCACGCTTTCTATTGAAGATGCTTTCGTAACCGGCGGGGGGATTAACCTTAAGGAGGTAGACCCGAGAACGATGGAATCTAAGCTCGTAAACGGATTGTATTTCTGCGGGGAAATTCTCGATATTCACGGCTATACGGGAGGCTATAATATTACCGCGGCATTCTCAACGGGTTATACCGCCGGTTTGAACGCCATTCTAAACCAACCCAGAAGTTATTAGCTTCTGGGTTTATTCTTGATAGGAGATCTATTTCGTGCCGGTAAAGGTAATCCCGCGAACGAAATACCGGTTAAAGAAAATATACAACAACATAGCGGGAATGGTGAACATCATGGATGCGGCCATTATCAGGTTCGTAAAGCTGATATACTCTCCCCTGAACGTGCTTAACCCTAGCGGCAAGGTGAACATTTCATTGGCCGACATGATGATTAGCGGCCTTAAGAAGTCATTCCAAGCGCCAAGGAAGATGAATATCGCTTGCGCCGCAAGCGCGGGTTTGGCAAGAGGCATAACCAGCTTGAAGAAGATGCCCCATCTTCCCATGCCGTCCATGAAAGCCGCTTCTTCCATCTCGGTAGGGAAGCCAAGAAAGAATTGCCTCATCATGAAGATGTACGTTGCGTTTACCATACCGGGTATGATTAGGCCTTCGTAAGTATTGAGCAAAGAAAACCATTTTAATAGTAAATAACTTGGAATCAGCGTAACTTGGAACGGAATCATGAGCACCGCAAGAATAAGGAAAAACCAAAACTTGCTTCCGAAAAAAGTAATCCGGGCTAAAGCGTACCCCGCCATGGAATTCAACAATAAATTCAGAAGCGTAACGGACGCGGCAATGAGAACGCTGTTCATTAACCACCTTGGAAACAACGGCTCTTGCGCGAAAACGGTCTTGTAGTTATCCAATGTAAAGCTTTTCGGTATGATGCTGAAGCCGCCCTGGACGATTTCAGCAAGAGGCTTGAACGAGGTGGAAATTGCCCAAAGAAACGGGACGAGAGTGATCAACGCATAGATGGACAATATGGCGTAAATGAAGCCTTTCGACCCTTTTTTCCCAAAATGATTCATTCTTCCTTCCTCCTTTCCTTCAGTTTTTCTCATCGCCGAACAGCTTGCGTTGAACGAGAGTAAAGAGCATGATCACAATGGCCAATAACAGCGCCAGGGCCGATGCATAGCCCATGTCTAGATTCTTGAACGCGTATTTATAGATAAGGAGCACGATGGTCAAGGTAGAGTTGTTAGGACCGCCGTCTCCTCGGGAAACGATATAGGCTTGGTCGAATACCTGGAAGGAGCCAATTACGCCTAATACGACGACGAAGAAAGTAACCGGCTTTAAGAGCGGTACGGTAATCTTCCAAAACTTCGTCCAAGCGTTGGCCCCGTCAATTTCCGCGGATTCATAAATGTTGTGGGATATATCCTGCATGGATGCCAGGTAAATGACCATGAATCCGGGAGCGGTGGAGTAGATGTTCATCAGCATGACGCCGAAGAGCGCCACGGCGGGTTCGGCTAACCAGTTATGCGTGGGAAAATGAAGCATTCCTAACAGTTCGTTCAGGAGACCGTTATTGTTGAGAATCCAAACGAAAATAAGCGTCAATACGGCGGACGAAGTGATCGTCGGCAGAAAATACACCGTTCGAAAAAAATTCCGTCCCCTCAACTTCGCGTTTAACGCCGCCGCGAGAATCAAAGCGAGCATCGTTTGGCAGGGCACAACAATGAGGACGTATTTAGCGGTGTTTTTTAAAGAGATCCATACCTTATCGTCGTCGATCATCCGATTGAAATTCTTCAAGCCTACAAAATCGTAATTTACGCCCCCCAATAAAGTGACTTTATTGAAAGACAAAAATAAAGCATATAGAATCGGTAAAATAACGAACGTTCCAATGATGACGATGGTAGGAAACATAAACGAATAGCCTGCGATATTCTCTTTGGCTCTGCGGTTTCCCAGTATTCCCTTCATGGCGAGACCTCCTATTCGATTGCAATCGGGCTGCGAAGACGACCTTTATTCCCATTCCGGCTTATCGGTATAACCGTCCTCTTCGCATCCCCATTCGTGATTATAACCCCGCGGGTAAGGCGACTTTCCCCGTCCTCGCCCGCGGGCACTTCTTATTATTTAGCTGCTTTGATTTCCTTGTTCGATGTTTCCTGAGCCGTTGCCATAGCGGCATCCAGCTTCTGATCGCCAAGGTATGCGCTTACAAATTGATTATTGAAGTTCGTACTAATAATAGGCAACGTCGGGCCCGCTTGCCAAGGAGTCGCATAGGAGGCTCCCGCAACGAGCGCTCCGCGAAGCGGATCCTTGTCGTATCCCAATTCCGCGGATACGGATTTGCGAGAAGGCAAGGCAAACCCTTTGCTGGTCCACGTCTTCATTCCTTCTTTGCCGGTCAAGTAGGAAATCAACTTCCAAGAAGCTTCCTTCTTCTCCGAAGCTTTGTTCATGACATAAGCAACCGTGAACGCCATCGTGCCTTTTTGACCATTTACCGTCGGGAGCTCTGCCGTTGCGTATTCCAATTCAGGGAAGTTTGCATTTAAGTAAGGAATAGCCCAATTCCCTTCAAAGACCATGGCTGCTTTGCCTTGACCGAACATTTCGCCTCCCCAGCCCGCTCCCGCATCGGATGGCTGCCCGGAGGTTTTGTCGACAACACGTTGGTCGATGACCAATTGCAAGCCTTGGATGGCTTCAGGGGTCGCGAATGCGGCATTGTAGTTCTCGTCGGTCAGTTTTCCGCCGAAAGCTTTAATCATGTACATTTGACGGGCAAGCTCGGGAGCTGCTCCGAATCCGTAAACCGTTTTGTCTTTGGTAAGTTTTTTGGCTGCATCCAGGAACTCTTCCCAAGTAGCCGGTGGAGCCGCAATACCGGCGTCGGCAAACATCTTTTTGTTATAGAACATCGCCAATGTGGAGAAGTCCTTCGGGAAACCGTACGACTTGCCGTCCGGAGATTTGAAAGCATTCACGAGAGGTTCTTCGAAATCGGCGATATCGAAATCATCGGTTACGTAAGAATCCAAAGGCTCGAGAACGCCGCTTTCTATCATCTTAGGCGCTTCGAACGCATCCATATAGAAGACGTCCGGGCCTTCGCCGCCGACAAGGCGAGTTTTAATGACATCCATGTATTGATCCGCGATAACCTCGTATTTCACTTTGACATCCGGGTTCTTCGCTTGGAACTCATCCAACGTTTGCTGCAATAACGCTTGCTCTTCCGGACTGGCTCCCCAACCGGAGAGCGTGATCTCTACGGGATCTTTCGGAGCTTCGGCTGACGGGGACGGGGACGCGCTCTCGGTCGCAGGCGCCGAACTGGACGCAGCAGGCGATTCGCTAGCCTTTTTACCCTTGTTACCGTTGTTTCCTCCGCAAGCGGTTAAAATGAGAGCAAATGCAAGTACCAATACGAGCGATAATGACAATCTCTTCTTCATTTTTCTTTTCCTCCCTTAATAAAGATAAATCTTATATTTAACAAAACAATGCGACGTCCATTGTTCTATTAACGCTGTAGCAGAACCGATTCTTTCACGACGACGCGGTAACCGGTCGTATTGCGCGATAAATTTACCCGATAGGCCTTTTCGCTTACGCGCAAGACATGTAAGTCTAAATGACCTTGGCCTATCGCAAGCCGTTCGACTTGGATGCTGTCCATTCCTTGCGGTAAAACCGGGTCGAGCGTAATTGTCTTAGCGATCGCGTCGGGAACGATTCCTAACATGACTTGGAGAAACACGATAGGCGTTCCTGCGGCCCAAGCTTGAGGAGAACATGCGACGGGATACGGTACGGGCGAACCTCTAGAGATGTCATAGCCGCAGAACAACTCCGGCAATCGGGAGTATTCGAAGCCCTTGGCCGCCTTCAGCATTCCGGACATGATGATGCTAGCTTCTTCTTTAAAGCCGAGCGCGCCTAAGCCCATGAGGCAAATTGAATTATCATGCGGCCATACGCTTCCATCATGGTAGCTCATCGGGTTGAATCCTGCGGATTCGCTGCTCATCGTGCGAATGCCGTATCCGCTGAACATATCCGAGCTAACCAATCTCTTGGCGACTTCCGCTGCTTTCGCTTCCTCGACGATTCCGGACATGAGCGCATGGCCGGGATTGGAGGTAACCGAACGAACCTGATTTTTTCGGCTGTCCAAGGCTATTGCGAAATATTTATGATCATCCATCCAAAAGGACTGGTTGAACTTCTTCTTTAACTCTTGCGCATCCTGATGGATCCGATCGGCAAGCTCATCCTTGCCAAGCAGGCGAAGAATCGGTGCCAGTTTTGTTTTCGCCTGATAAACGTACCCCTGCACTTCGACAAGCGCGATCGGAGCGTGCCCATAGTCGCCGTTCTCATGGATAATGGAGTCCCCCGAATCCTTCCAGCCTTGGTTGGCGATTCCTTTGGAAGATTCCTGGTGATACTCCACGAAACCGTCTTTATCGCGGTCGCCATACTCGTTAATCCACATTAACGCCTTCTCGGCTTGAGGGAACAGTTCTTTCACGAGTTCCAGATCTTCCGTCCAGTGGTAGTACTCGGCCAATAGAACCAAGAATAAAGGCGTGGAGTCGATCGTTCCGTAGTATGGATTAAACGGAATTTGATTGGTGTTGGCCAACTCCCCGGAACGCAGCTCGTGCATGATTTTCCCCGGCTGTTCGTCTCTCCACAAATCTACTTTCGTCCCTTGAAAGGCCGCCATTGTCTTCAGAGTCCCTTTTGCGATTTGAGGATTGGAAGGGAGCATCTGAAGCGCGGCGATCAGGCTGTCTCTGCCGAAGGGAACGGCGAACAGCGGAAGTCCGGCAACGGGAAACGAACCATAACCGATATCGGTCAGCAATACCCTTAAATCCTGCAGCCCGCGATCATATAGTTCGTCGTACAAAACCAAATCCGTCCTTATCCAAGTAGACTTCCGAAACCAGGTGCGATAGGAGTCGGTTAATAGCTTAACGGCCTGCTCTTTCTGGTGCTTTAACGGCAACGCTCCGTTCAGGGAAGGAGTAATCGTAAACGTTATTTCCCGGTTTTCGGCCGGAAGCAAGCTTAGTCGGAAAAAAACTTCGCCGCTCTCGTCGACTAGCTCATGCTCCAAGTCCCAATCGATTCGGGTTTCGCGCTGGATTCCGTCCGTTCCTCCATACCGGAAAATCATTAGATTATCGCGTATTTCCACCGGAAGAATAATCCCGTTCGTCGCATCGTTATAACCTCTGACGATAAACATATCCTTAAAGTCGGCGGCAAAAGCGGCTGAAAACTCGAAATTCAGCGGCTTTGGCGAAAAGTTGGAGAGCTTAACGGTCTCGTAAACGATATCGCCGAATATGAAGCGCACTCTTTGAATCTCTACCGATTCTCTCCAAAGCAGCAATTCCCCGTCTCGCTCCATGTGTTTGTTCGTCAAAAGAATGTTGGCCACATAGTTTTCCTCTGCGGAAGAAGTCAATAAGAGCGGCTTCTCTCCATTGATGAACAGCTCCATGCGGTTGAGAAATCGCGTATCCTTCATGTACAAACCTAACCCTGCGGAGTTTTCAGCCGGGATGTCCCCGCTTTTGTCCGTTGTCAGAAAAATATCGTTCTCCTTAATGACTCGATAATCTATTTTTCTCACCTCATACCTTGTCGCTAATACCTTGTTGAGCCGTTACCGGAAACGTTTCGGATACTTCAAAAAAAGAAATGCAGAATTGAATTGGATGTTATCCTCATCATTTTTCTGCATAAGTGCGATCCGAAACGTTTCCGTAAGCGCTTTAATTCGATTATAGGATCTGTTATTTATAAAGTCAACGCTTTCATAACAACAATATTTGCTGTATAATCTACCATTATGCTTCCGTAACGTTTCGGGGAGGGTCACAATGACGCCGACTATCAAAGATATCGCCAAGGCTGCCGAAGTATCGGTCACGACCGTTTCAAGAGCCTTAAATGGCTATACCGATGTCAATGAAGAAACAAAGAAGAAAATACTTCGAATCGCAGACGAGCTTAAATACAGTCCCAACATTGCCGCCCGAAGTCTAATCGTTAAAAAAACGAAGACGCTTGGGCTTTTGTTGTCCGGGATTACCCGTTCAAGCATTAAAGACAATATCGCATTCGAAATATTATGCGGAATGAACGACCGCTCCGGCGAGTTGGATTATGACCTTGTCTTATTTAACACGACTAGCCAGAAACAGAGGATGAAATCCTATAAATCCCTCTGTTTGGAGCGAGGCGTTGACGGCGTCATCATCATGGGGATACGTCTGGATGATCCTTACCTTCAGGAAATCGTTCAATCTTCCATCCCATGCGTGTTAATCGATATTCCATTGGCCGAGAAAAACGTCGGGTCCGTTAGCACCGATAACGTGAGCGGCGCTTATCAGGCTACGGAGCATCTTATCCGCGGTGGACACAAACATATAGGGTTTATCAACGGACATGCCCAGGCTTATGTCAGCATCAAGAGATTAGAGGGCTATCGCTTAGCATTGCTTGATCATGACATCGAATACCGTGAAGAATTTATTGCCGACGGCTCTTTTTCCGAGAATGGCGGTTATGAATCGGCCATCATGCTGGCAACGAAACACCCTGAGATTACGGCACTATTCTGCGCTAGCGATCTCATGGCGATCGGAGCCATTCAAGGTCTCAAAAATATAGGTAAAACCGTTCCCGAAAACGTTTCAATCGTCGGCTTTGATAACATCGCGATTTCTGGCTACTGTTCGCCAACGCTTACCACCATACATCAGAATAAATACGATATGGGGTATCGCGCGGCGCAAATGCTTGTCGATATGTTAGAAGGCCGTCAAGTACATCCCCATCTCACGCTGCCGGCGGAGTTGGTGGAACGACAATCCGTGCGTATTTTATCGTGACTCCTCCCCCATGGATGATCAGGTCGCGTCGAAGTGATCGTAAGAGCCGTCATCGGCGGCGGACATGCCTCGATCGGAGTTATGATTCTTACCGGGTTCGGATTCCGATAACTGGTAAGAATCCTCCCAGTCCTCATTCACGGTATGCGCGGGGATGGGGATGTCCCCCATTCCATAGGCGAACGAAGTTACGTCAACGACCTCCGCAGGCGCATGCTCCAGTAATTGCCCCGCATAACATTGCACGATCTCCAGCGCCGAGGTCAAATCCTCATCTTGCACGTGAATGTGCATACGCCCTCCTTCATGCAGCTGCGGCTCATACCCCAAATCATTAAGCGTCTCTCCGGCTAATCTGGCCTGAGACTCATCCGGGAATTGAAACATTAGAGCGGCATGATTCATAGATTTTCGTCCTCTCCAATCGCTAGGTGATTTATAGGTTCTGCATAGGATTCCCAGCTTCCGTGTTCCGATACATCCGCATATGGAATTCGCGCAAGCAAAAAAGCCTCCTCCGGTTACCGGCCGGGAGGAGGCTCTTGGGGAAAAGGGAGGCACCCTTAACCTATGTTTATTTTATTCCATAAAACTAGTTTCGGATAGCATACAGGGAGTGGTTAATTCCCGCGGTTTGGTTATAGGTTTGCTGATAGATGCGGAATAGTTGCTCGTATTGCACGCTAACCGCTTCATTCGGGCGATAAATCCTCGCATGCTTCACGAAAATTTCCCCGCAAGCATCCAAGCTGGGAAACCAACCGCTGCCGACCGCAGCTAACATGGCCGCTCCAAGACCCGGTCCCTGCTCGTTCTCCAAGGCTACGACGTCGGCACGGAAAATGTCCGCCTGCATTTGCAGCCATAACGGATTTTTCGCCCCGCCTCCGATCGATACGATCGTGTTGATCGTCTTGCCCGCGGCGCGGAAAATAGCGATGGACTCGTTCAAGGAGAACGTGATCCCTTCCATGACCGCGCGCGCAAAGTGAGCGCGGGTATGGCTGCCGTCAATTCCGATAAAGCTGCCGCGGATTTTCGAGTCTGGGTGAGGAGTCCGCTCACCGACGATATACGGGGTGAAGAGCAGTCCGTTGGAGCCTGCGGGGATGTCGCCGACCCCCTCAAGCATGGCATCGAAGGACTCGCCCTTTGCGAACGTATTACGGAACCAGCTCAAGGAATAACCCGCAGCTAACGTGACTCCCATCGCGTAGAAGGAGTTTGTTTTGCCGTGATTGAAAAAATGCACTTTGCCTTCGTAATCCGCGGACGCATCGGCCTCGTAGGTTAGTACGACGCCAGACGTCCCGATGCTGCATAAGGTGAGACCCGGAGATAGAATACCTGCGCCGATCGCGCCGCAAGCATTGTCCGCGCCACCGGCGAAAACCTTAGCAGATAACGATATGCCCGTCGATTCCGAAACATCGGGCGTTACGTTTCCTGCATAAGCGCCAGCCTCCACTAGCGGAGGACAGAACGATGCGGGAATTTCGAAGGCGGATAACACTTCGGAACTCCAGCTTGCCGCGGCTACATCCAGCATCAACGTTCCCGCCGCGTCGGAGAGGTCCATATGCTTTGCTCCCGTCAAACGCAAACGCAAGTAGTCTTTGGGTAACAAGAAGTGGCTAGCTTTGGCGAAAGTCTCCGGTTCATTTTGCTTAACCCATAGGATCTTAGGCAAAGTGAAGCCTTCAAGAGCTGGATTGCGGGTTACGGTCAAAAGCTTGTCGCCAAGCGTCCGCTCGATCTCCCTGCACTGTTTGGTCGTTCTTGTGTCGTTCCAAAGAATGGCTCTTCGGACGGGTTTATCGTTCTCGTCGAGAAGGACTAACCCATGCATTTGTCCCGAGAAGCTGATGCCTTCGATATCCGCGGAAGGAATGCCGGAATTAACGATGAGCTCCTTAAGGGCCTCCGTCGTCCCCGTTACCCAATCCTCGGGATCCTGCTCGCTCCAACCGGCTTTCTCATGGTACAGAGGATATTCGCGGGTGGCTTCCCCCTTCAGGTTGCCATCCTGTCCGATCAGCAGCGTCTTAACTGCGCTCGTGCCTAAATCGACTCCGATTACGTATTTCATACGCCGAAGATCACATCGTTCAACGTGGCTTTGATTTGCTCTAGGCGAGCGGATTCGTTACGGATCGGCTTAGCTTGAAGAACATAAGCCTCCAGCGATTTCAATGTCGCCTTGCCGGACACGATCTCCGCGCCGATTCCTTCGCTGAAGCTGCGGTAGCGGTTGTCGACGATATCGTCAAGTACGCGCCCTTCGATTAGCTTGGCCGCCGCTTTCAGTCCACGAGCGTAAGTGTCCATACCCGCGATGTGGGCGAAGAACAAATCCTCATCCTCGAACGACGAACGGCGTACTTTGGCATCGAAGTTAACGCCGCCGCGGCCGATTCCGCCTTCGTTCTTGAGGATCTCGAACATGGCGAGCGTCGTCGACACGAGATCCGTAGGGAATTCGTCGGTATCCCAACCGAGCAGCAAATCGCCTTGGTTCGCGTCGATGGAGCCCAACATGCCGTTAATGCGCGCGGTACGAAGCTCATGTTCGAACGTGTGGCCAGCCAGCGTTGCGTGGTTAGCTTCGATATTAAACTTAAAGTGATCCTTCAAGCCGTAATTCTGCAAGAACGCAGTGGCGGTCGCGACGTCGAAGTCGTATTGATGCTTGGAAGGCTCTTTCGGTTTCGGCTCGATCAGGAATTGAGCGTCGAAGCCGATTTCCTTGGCGTAATCTACGGCCATGTGAAGGAAACGTCCCAGGTTGTCCAGCTCCAGCTTCAAATCCGTGTTCAACAGCGACTCGTAACCTTCGCGGCCGCCCCAGAATACATAGTTCTCGGCGCCTAGCTCTTTGCCGACTTCCAGGCCTTTCTTCAATGTTGCCGCAGCATAAGCGAACACTTCCGCGTTGCTCGTCGTGCTTGCGCCATGAACGTAACGCGGGTTGGTGAACAAATTGACCGTGTTCCAGAGCAGCTTCTTGCCCGTGGACTTCTGGTAATCCTTAAGCATGGCAACGATGACATCGAGATTCTTGTTCGTCTCCGCAAGCGTTGCGCCTTCCGGCGCGATGTCCGCATCATGGAACGCATAGAAAGGTACGTTTAATTTCTCGAGCAATTCGAAGTTAGCCTCTACGCGAGCTTTCGCTTTATCGAGCGGGGATAAAGAATCCCAGCTGCGGACTGCCGTGCCGGCACCAAATGGATCAGCGCCGCTTGCGTTGAATGTATGCCAATAAGCTACCGCGAAACGGAGGTGCTCCTCCATCGTCTTGCCGAATACGATTTCCTGCGGATTGTAATGTTTGAATGCGAATGGATTTTTCGAAGCGCGTCCTTCGTACTGAATCTTAGGAACATTTGTAAATTTGCTCATTAAAATGTTGCCTCCTTGTAAGCGATATCAATATTTTTAACTGAGATCAGCATATCATGCAATGACTTAGTTTGTCTATCCAATAAACTAAGTTTAAAAATCCTTAATGTGGTATGATAAGATTAACTTTACAATAAGGAGTCGCTTTACCGATATGACGACACCCACGGGCGATCAGGCATTAATAAAAAGAATCAATACCGCTATAGTGCTTGAATTTATATTGCGGGGAGCGCCGCTCTCCCGGGCGCAAATCTCCGAGCAATCCGGGCTAAACAAAGCAACCGTATCTAGTCTTGTCCAGGACTTGATTGACGGATCTCTTGTCAAAGAAACCGGCACCGGACAATCCAGCGGCGGCCGCAAGCCTGTCATGCTTGAGTTTATCGCAACGTCCGGCTATGCCATAGGCATCGATCTTGGCGTAAATTACATTCGCGGAGCTTTAACGGATTTGCGGGGAGGTATCGTTGCGGAACGAACCTCCTCCCTTCGCCATCCGGAGCCGGAAGCTGCCGTTGAACAACTGTGCAATTGCATCGAAGCGCTTATGGCTGAAGCACCGGCAAGCTCTTATGGCATTGTCGGGATAGGCGTCGGAGTTCCTGGCCTTGTAGACGATAACGGAACCATTTTGTTCGCCCCCAATTTGAAATGGCGGGACGTCCCTCTCCTGCGCCTTTTGACGGAGCGGTTCGCTTTGCCCGTCACCATCGACAATGAAGCGAACATGGGAGCTCTCGGGGAGCAAAAGTACGGGGCAGGCCGCAGTATCAGCAACCTCGTCTATGCCAGCGTGGGCATCGGGATCGGAACAGGGCTTATTCTAAATAAAACCTTGTATAAGGGCACTTCCGGCTATTCCGGCGAGATGGGCCATCTCTCCATCGAAGCTCATGGAAAGAGCTGCACGTGCGGCAATCGCGGCTGTTGGGAGATGTACGCCTCCGAGCAGGCGTTACTGGAACAAGCTTCGTCTCTTGGATTCGAAGACTTGGAGAGTCTTCTTGCAGCCGCGGCCGAAGGACGTCAGGACGTGCTGGCGCTATTCTCCGGTATCGGCGAATATTTAGGCGTCGGAATCGCCAACATCGTTAACGTATTTAACCCGGATGCCGTCATCATCGGCAACAGAATGAGCCAGGCTCGCCCATGGATTGAAGGGATTGTTCGCCAAACCGTAACCCAGCGCGCGCTCGGATTTCACCTCCGCAAGGTGCAGATCTTATTCGCCGAGCTCGGTGAACGTTCCTCCATGATGGGTGCAGCCGAGATGGCGATAGCTGGTTTCTTCTCCCGGGTAAAGGCTACTTAGCAAGATTGGGCGTTGGAAGCGCGGTTCCAAGGACCAACTTCGAAATGGCCCACTGGGTTTGTCCAGTTGCTGAGGTTGCTGAGGTTGCTGAGGTTGCTGAGTTGCTGAGGTTGCTGAGGTGCTGAGGTGCTGAGGTGCTGAGGTGCTGAGTTGCAGAGTTGCTGAGGTTGCTGGGGTTGCTGGGGTTGCTGAGGTTGCTGGGGTTGCTGAGGTTGCTGAGGTTGCTGGGGTTGCTGAGGTTGCTGAGGTTGCGTTGAGCGGACACCAAATCCGTTATGTGTTAGCAAACCTCGGTTTTCGGTCACTCCTCGGACACACGATCCGCTATTGCGCCCAAAACCTGCGATTCCACCCGACTAGCCCTTAAATAGCGAATCGTGTGTCCGCAAGTTCGCTAGAATCGAGTGATTTAAAGAAAATAGCGTATCGTATGTCCGCGAACAACATAAAAAAAATCCCACGAGTCGCAACTCCCGGGATTATCTCGTTTGCTGGATTTGCTGGATTTGCTGGGTTTGCTGGGTTTGCTGGGTTTGCTGGGTTTGCTGGGTTTATCTAGTTGCTGAGGTTGCTGAGGTTGCTGAGGTTGCTGCGTTTGCGTTGAGCGGACACCAAATCCGTTATGTGTTAGCAAACCTCGGTTTTCGGTCACTCCTCGGACACACGATCCGCTATTGCGCCCAAAACCTGCGATTCCACCCGACTAACCCTTAAATAGCGAATCGTGTGTCCGTAAGTTCGCTAGAATCGAGTGATTTAAAGAAAATAGCGTATAGTATGTCCGCGAACAACATAAAAAAATCCCACGAGTCGCAACTCCCGGGATTATCTCGTTTGCTGAGGTTGCTGGGTTTGTGTTGAGTGGACACCAAATCCGTTATGTGTTAGCAAACCTCGGTTTTCGGTCACTCCTCGGACACACGATCCGCTATTGCACCCAAAACCTGCGATTCCACCCGACTAACCCTTAAATAGCGAATCGTGTGTCCGCAAGTTTGCTAGAATCGAGTGATTTATAGAAAATAGCGTATCGTATGTCCGCCGCGAAAGACTCAAATCGTCGATACCCTCCAAATCTCTTTATCTCGTTATTATTTTATGGTATAAATTCATATATCGTTATATACGAATTCATTGATGCTATGTAAACAATCGCAATCCGGAAGCGAGGTAAGAAGATGAGCGACAAGTTGGCGGAAATGGCGGAATTACTGAAATTGTTGGGGGATAAAACTCGGTTGGCGATACTTGGTTTGCTGCAGGAAAGGGACTTATGCGTAGGAGATATCGTCGAGCTTCTCGGCACGAGCCAGCCGAATGCCAGCCAACATCTGCGAAGGCTGAAGAGCGCCGGTTTGGTAAGGGAAAACAAACGCGGACAATGGGTATTCTATTCTTTGAATTTGGACGACTTTCCGGACTTGCGCGTCTTTTTGTCCCAACTGCCGGGCCGAAAGGAACGCCTTCGCTCGCTGTCCGGATTGCCGGGGAGAACGAGCTAGATTACCTAATCTCTATACTAAGCATGAGCGCCGATGATGATAACGTCACCAGCGCTCTATTTCTGTTATCATAAGAGAATCGGTTTACTTCGGTTCATAAATTCATCTATCCAAAGGCAGGATCAAGGCAATGAGCTTTCAACTGACTAAACGGGTTATCAAGCTGTTATGCGGCCCATTTGCGTATGAAAGAGGAGAAACTTACTACCGAGCAGGCAAAGTGACGATTACGGATTTCGATCACGAGTCCTCCAGTTACCGCGCCACGGTAAAGGGAACCGTAAGCTATCACATCAAGGCCGATATCGATAGCAACGGTAACGTCGATGCCCGATGCGTTTGCCCCGCGTTCGATTCGTCGCCTAAATACTGCAAGCACATCGCGGCGGCTCTGCTGAGTATTCATGATGTCCAGAATACGGGTAAATCGCCGGTCCGCGCTTATCCCTCCCTGCTGCAGGAAGACGGTACGGCCGGTCAGTTGACTCCTCGCTTTTCCTCGACCAGGGCTTCTTCGGGCATTCCACCAACGAGCGATGCCGCGCTAAGCACCGATATGCTTGGATTGTTCGCAAGAAAACCCTCCCGTCCCAGCGGAAAAAGGTACCTGTTCGACAATAGGGAGCCTCTTGACGTGGAATTTACGTTCAGCCCTTTCCCTTACGGCTATCGAAAGTATATGTTCGGCATCGAGCTCAAGGTCGGGTCTAAACGATTGTACATCGTGCAGAAAATAAGGGAGTTTCTCGAACGAATAGACCGCGGGGAAAGCCACGTTTTCTCTAAGCACTTTACTTACGACCCGCAACTTCACAGCTTTAACAAAGAAAACGATGCGCTCATCCGGAAGCTAATCGAAATCTACCGCAACGAAAAGCTGTATCGCGAAACTTCAAGCATCTACTCCGCGCACGCCAGCCATATGAGCGGAGATCGGATGATTCTCATCCCGCCTTCCTCATGGGACGTCATTCTTCCCATGCTTGCCGAGGCTCCGAACGTCAAGCTCGATTATGATGGACATACGTACGACGGGATCCAGGTATCCGACGAAGCGCTCCCGCTTGACTTCGAGTTCGATCGAGGCCCTACGGAGAATGACGGCTATCGGTTGGATGTCCATGGGTTGGATCGGATTACCGTCATGGAGCCGTACGGAATCGTCCTCTCCGCGGGAAAACTGCTGAAGCTGCAAGCCGATCAGTGCAAACGACTTTCGGAGCTCAAGCAAATGCTAGAAGCTTCTCACAGGAATCAGGTCCGAATTTCCCCGGCGCAAATGGAGCCTTTCATGGAGCAAGTCATTCCCGGCCTCATGAAGCTGGGCAGCGTCCGAATTGCCCAAGTCGTTTCCGAACGCATCGTTCACGCCCCTCTCAAGGCCAAGCTGTATTTAGACAGGGTGCGGGACCGTTTGCTAGCGGGGTTGGAGTTCCAGTACGGCGACATAATCATCAATCCGTTGGAAGGGACCGAACAGAAGCGAGGTTCCGACCGTATTCTCATGCGGGACGGTGACCAAGAAGCGCGGATATTGGAGTTAATGGAGCAAAGCAACTTCGCGAAGACCGAGAGCGGGTACTTCATGGACGACGAGGATGGACAATTCGAATTTCTTCATCACATCATTCCGCATCTTGAGAAGCTTCTTCAGGTCTACGCCACCACCGCGGTAAAAGCAAGGTTATACGTCGGACACGCTCCCCCTAGGGTAAAGGTGGATGTAGATGAACGTACCGATTGGCTGGAAATCAAGTTCGAACTAGATGGCATTCCGGAGTCGGAAATACGGCATGTGCTGAAGTCGCTTGATGAGAAACGCAAATATTACAAGCTGCCTAACGGAGCCTTGCTGCCGCTGGAAAACACCGATTACGAGGAAATCAATCGGCTTATGAACGAGATCGGCGTTCCTAAAGACGCGGTGACGGGAAGCGAATTCCGCGTTCCCATCGTTCGCGGGCTTCACTTCATGGATGCCGACAAACAAGGCAATGCCGTCAAGTTCGGCAAATCTTTTCGCAAACTGCTCGACAATATGCGAAATCCCGATAACCTGGAATTCTCGGTGCCGGACAGTCTCGTAACCGTCCTGCGGGATTACCAGAAATTCGGTTATCAATGGTTGAAGACGCTTGCCCACTACCGTTTCGGCGGCATTCTCGCGGACGATATGGGATTAGGAAAAACGTTGCAAAGCATCGCTTATCTCGTTTCCGTGCTGCCGGAAATGAGAGACCAGCAGCTGCCGGCGATCATCGTCTGTCCGGCTTCCCTCATGTACAACTGGCACAACGAGCTGAAGAAATTCGCTCCCGAAGTCCGGGCGACCATCGCCGACGGCAGTAAAACCGAGCGCGATCGCATCTTAATGCAGCTGTCGGAGGTGGACGTCTTGATCACCTCCTACCCGTTGCTGCGCAGGGATATCGACTCGTATGCCCAGCCGTCGTTCCATACGCTCATCTTGGATGAGGCGCAAGCCTTCAAGAACCACGCTACCCAGACGGCTCAAGCGGTAAAGGGACTTCAAGCACGATACCGGTTCGCCCTCACCGGAACGCCGATCGAGAACGCCATCGAGGAGCTATGGTCGATCTACGATGCCGTTTTCCCCGAGCTGTTCCAGGACAGACGGACCTTTAACGAATTAACGAGGGAAACGGTAGCCAAGCGTATCCGTCCATTCCTGTTGCGCAGGCTGAAGACCGACGTATTGAAGGAGCTGCCCGAGAAGATCGAGTCCCTTCAAGCTTCGGAGCTGTTGCCGGAGCAGAAGAAGCTATACATGGCTTATCTTGCTCAGCTTCAGAAGGAAACGCTAAAGCACTTGAACGAAGAAGGATTCAATAAGAACCGCATTAAAATTCTCGCCGGCCTTACAAGGCTTCGCCAGCTATGCTGCCACCCCGCCCTGTTCGTGGAAGGTTATGACGGCAGCTCGGCCAAATTCGAGCAGCTGATGGAGATCGTGGAGGAATGCCGAAGCTCCGGCAAACGAATGCTCGTCTTCTCGCAATTTACGGAGATGCTTGGCATTATAGGTCGCGAGCTAGGCTACCAAGGAATCCCTTTCTTTTACTTGGACGGCAATACTCCGGCTTCCGAACGCGTGGGGCTGTGCGACAGGTTTAACGAAGGCGAGCGGGACCTGTTCCTGATCTCATTAAAAGCCGGAGGCACGGGACTGAATCTCACCGGAGCGGACACGGTAATCCTATATGACCTTTGGTGGAACCCGGCCGTCGAGCAGCAAGCGGCCGACCGCGCCCATCGCATGGGGCAGAAGAACGTCGTGCAGGTGCTTCGCCTCATCACCCAAGGCACGGTGGAAGACAAGATGTACGCGCTCCAGCAGAGGAAAAAGAATCTGATCGACGAGGTCATTCAGCCCGGACAGGAAGCTTTGTCCACTTTGACGGAACAGGAAGTCCGGGAGATTCTCATGCTCGGATAACATACGCAACCCTCAAACCTTAGCCTTGAATGATAACTAGGCTAAGGTTTTTTGTTTATAGCAACAAATTTCAACTATTTTATTGCGAAGCGTAAACCTTTTTAATAGTATACATACAGGCCCTGCATATGCACGGCTTGTTTACGGACAATAACGAGAGAGAAACACCCGGTATAAGAGCCGCATGGGAATGAGGTTGTAAAATATGTCCGAACAAACGAACGAAAGACGATATTCTCAACTCGCCTGGGCGATGGGCAAGACGGGTATCCTCGGATACGGCGGAGGTCCTTCCGTTATTCCGCTCATCCGGTTTGAAGCCGTTACCCATTACCGTTGGATGGACGACGAAGAGTTCGGAGAAGTGTTGGCCATAGCCAACGCCCTGCCAGGACCGATCGCGACCAAGATGGCCGCCTATCTGGGTTATCGTCAGAAAGGTATTCTCGGTTCCATCGTTGCCGTTCTAATGCATATCCTCCCGTCTGTCATCGCGATGGTCTGCTTGCTGTCCTTCGTGGAATACTTAAGCAACTCCGAAGTCGTGCAAGGAATGATCGCAGCCGTTATGCCTGTCATATCCGTGATGCTAGGCGTCATGGCCTACGAATTCGCGAAGAGAGCTTATAAGGGACTTGGAAGGATAATGGTCGTCGTATTTTGCGCCATCTCCTTCGCTCTTCTCCAGCTCGTCTCTATCCATCCGGCGATCGTCATCGTCCTATTCCTAGCCTATGGAGCCTTTCATTTCCGCTTGGCCGAACGATTGAATTCGAAAGCCAAGAAGACGGAGAAAGCCGAAGGTGAATCCTCATGAAAGACTTAATCGATTTATTTATCGGCTTTTTCCTATCGAACGCGCTCGGGTACGGCGGCGGACCCGCATCCATTCCGCTCATGTACCAGGAGATCGTCAACCATTACCATTGGACCTCGGACCACCAATTTTCCAACATTCTCGCGCTCGGCAATACGCTGCCTGGACCGATCGCCACGAAAATCGCGGCGTTCGTCGGCTATGATGTGGCTGGCATTCCTGGAGCTTTAATCGCCCTGATCGCAACCGTTATTCCTTCGGCCGTCGCCCTAATCGTGCTGCTTAAGATTATTCAGCGCTACCGGCAATCCTCCGTGGTCAAAGGTATGACCCTGCTCGTACAACCGGTTATCGCAATTCTGATGTTATTGCTGACGTGGAAAATGGGCAAGACCTCCGTCGATTCTCTAGGCTTTTGGCAAGCGTTAATCATCGCGGCAGTCGCTCTATGGGCCATGGAAAAGCGTAAGATTCATCCCGCCTTCGTCATCCTGTGCGCGTTCATTTACGGAGGACTCGTCGTTCCTTATATTCATGTATAAAAAAAGCCGAGAACCCGGGAATCCCCCGTCGTTTCTCGGCTTTTGATTATCCTTTTTCCATATGCTTCTTCAACAAATCCCTGCCCCGCTTAAGCCGAGACTTCACCGTGTTCATCTTGACTTGATTCATGTCCACGATTTCTTCCATCGACATATCCAGCACATAACGTTGATAGACCATGAGCCGATATGCCTTTGGCAGCTTCTCGATAGCCGAAAGCAGGATTTCGGAGGCTTCCTTCAGGATCAACACGTCCTCCGGCCTTTGGGCTTCCGCGGCTTGATCTTCCCAGCCCTCGTGCTTCATCATCGGGTGGGCTAGCGTCAGCTTTGTTTTCCTTTTGCGCAGGATATCGATGCAGATGTTCTTCGTCGTCGTGAAAATCAACGAGGATACCGAGCCTGCGGGATCCAGCCTTTCGAAGTTAACGTAAAGCTTAAGGAACGTTTCCTGAACGGCCTCTTCGCTATCCATTTTACTCCGCAGGATTTTCCATGCGAAGCTGAATATTTTATCTTTGTAGTGCTCGAATAATTGCTCATAGGAGATCGCAGGGATTCCCCTGCCGACGGTATGCTGCATATCCATAGGTTTGCACCTCTTTTCCGTGAACCAATATCCCCTATTATATCAAAAGAGAGCTCGTCCGTTCGGAATTTACAGAAAATTCGCAAAAAATACACGTTTACCTGGAGCCGGGTATGAATTTCTTGATCCAGCTGCCGAAGCCGGCCGGGTTGCGGGTCTGCACTAGAACGATTCCTTCGCCGCGGAATCTGCATACCAACGCTTCGCCGCTCGTGATACTCGAGAACCATCCCTTGGATGCCTTCTCGATGGAATAGTGGACGTAATCCGGCCATGCGACCAAATGCCCGTTATCGATAATTCTCTCTTCTCCGGGCTCGAGGTTGATGGCATGAATCGCACCATAGGAAGAAAGGAACACAGTTCCCGTCCCGCTGATCTCGATGATAAAGAAGCCTTCCCCGGATAGCAGTCCGCGGCTCAGATTCTGCATCTTCGTGTTGACTTGGATGCCGCTTGTCGCCGCCAGGAATCCGTCCTTCTGAACAAATAGGCGGTAGGAGCCGTCAAGCTCCACCGATTGGATATCACCCATAGATGCCGGCGCCAACAATACTTCGCCACCGCCCCGATTAGCGGATAGCTCTTGAAAGAAGAACGTTTCGCCGCTCAACATTCTCCCGAGTCCCGCCATGATCCCGCCATCCATCGTGCCTTTGACATCGACGTTCGGGGACATGGAAACCATGGCGCCCGATTCAGCTTTAACGGTCTCGCCCGCGCTCATCTGAATTTTCAGTAAGGCAAAAGCCCCTTGATATAGAACTTCATGTTTCATCGTTAGTCCTCCGAGTCATTAGCATCGCTTATCGTTTATCCCATTAACTTCTTTAGAACCTTTTCCGATCCGTGTTTCTATCCCTTAAGTAGCTGTCCGGGTCTATCATACCGCTCATTCTGCTAGAAGCATCCTTGTAAATACGGGCGATCTCTTGCACTTTATCGAACTCTTCGTTTCCGGGACCCAAATTTTCATAGAACATTTTCTGCAAAAGCGAATTAAAAAGTTGAAGCCGCCGATCGACCGCTTGCAGCTCCTGAGTCAATATCTCTTGGAACGTGTGGCTTCTGATCCAATCGTCCACTTCATCCGTTGTGTCCGTGTCTTCATAATCGTCGAACCTTCCCCCGGCTACGCGATCCGGATCTCGGGTTCCGGAAACATCGACGGATGTTCTCAGGTTCGATAGCAGTATCCTTTGCTTGGCGAGCATGACCTGAAACGGCTTATTCGCCAGCAGATCCGCGATGACGAACCTCGACATCTCCGGGTTTCCTAGCAAACTCGCATCGAACGGGTGGAGAATCCATTGCTCTTGTTTGAAGAACAGATTAAATTCGAACCATTCTCCTCCATAATTGAAGCGGATGTTAATCGTCGAGGAGTCCAAGATTTCAAAGGTAAAATCCAAGCTAGCTTCCCCTCCCGATTGGCATTGTTTCCTATAGGTATAGTACCAAATCGGGAGTGATTTGAACATTAGCGGAATCCTCTACTCTTCGGTAAGCTCCATGATGGACTCCGCCTTTTCGCTGCTCGCTACGATAATCAGTACAAGGATGCCCAGTCCAATGACCCAACTCATGACCATGCCCGATCTCCCTCTCTATGAGAACCGAATTTATCGATATTCATAGTCTATCCGGTTCATAGTGGAATTATGACGATTGCCCTCGTTGGCGGGGGGCTGGGGTAGCGGAGGTGGCAGACAATCTAGTTGCGTTTTCTGCACCTAGATATACTCAAAACGGATTCAAATTCATTCTTATTGCAGAATGTACATTAAGAAAAAGTAGATATCCCTTAAAACTCGATATGGAAAGAATCTAGATGCAGGTTTTGCAACTAGATGGATTCAGCCCTCCATTTTTGAGAATCTAGATGTATTTTTTGCAATTAGAAAAGACCGCCCCCCGTTTGAAAACGGTTAGCGGTCTCCATTACCCCTGGGCGAATCGCTCAAGGCTGCTGCTCTTCCTGGTAAAGCACCGTCGGCAAGTAATCTAATCGTCTTTAACCCGCTTCAATCATTCCTGCCCGAGAGTTGCTTTTATCCGCATTGTCGTTCCGTTCACCTTGGGAATGCCGGTAGAGTTCTTCGTATACCCCTTGCAAGCTAAGCAGCTCTTCATGCGTGCCTTGTTCCTCGATTACCCCGTGTCGCATAACGATGATGCGATCGGCCTGCATGATCGTCGACAGGCGGTGCGCAATGATTAGCGTCGTTCGGCCTTTGGAGACGGCAGAGAGCGCCTGTTGGATCAACTGTTCCGTATGGGAATCGAGATTCGCCGTCGCCTCGTCCAGAATAAGGATTCTCGGCTGGAAAACGATGATACGGGCGAACGAGAGCAATTGGCGTTCTCCAGCCGAAAGCCCGCTTCCGCGTTCCGACAGCTTCGTCTCATATCCGTCCTTCATCCGCCTGATAAGCGGGTCGGCACCAACGAACTCGCACGCCCGAACGACGGTTTCCTTCGCGATCGTCTCGTCGAACATGCGCACGTTGTCCACTATGCTGCCTGCGTATAGATAGGGTTCCTGTTGAACGAGCCCGACGATTCGGTGCAGTTCCGACTGCGGAAGCTCCCGGATATCCATGCCATCGATCCGAATGTCGCCTTCCTGTACATCATAGAAGCGGCACAGCAGGCTGATCAGCGAACTTTTTCCCGCTCCCGTCGTGCCGACGATCCCAAGCATTTCGCCCGGACGCACATGCAAATCAAGCTCGCGGATGACGGGAGTCCCGGCTGCGTAAGCGAATGAAACCCGGTCGAAGTCGATCCGTCCTTTCACGTCTTCCTTTCGAAGGTGCAGCGGTTCTTGCTTATCGGCCACTTCGGGGGGAACGTCGAAAATTCCCCAAATCCGGCTGACGGCCACCGTAGCGGATTGGAGCGTGTTCCATTGCTGCGTAATCGTATTGATCGGTTGGAAAAACTGGCGGATGTACGTTATGAATGCATACAAAACGCCGAACTCCATCGATTCGCCGAGAACGGCCTTCCCCCCAACCCACGTCACGAGCGCAATCGAAAGATTGCTCAGAATATCGAACGATCTGTTGAACAATACGTTCGTACGGATTTCGCGGAGATTTGCTTGAAAATACGACTCGTTCCTCTTTCTGAACTGCTTCTCCTGCTCTTTCTCCTGGTGAAACGCTTGGATAAGGTTCATGCCCGATAAGTTCTCGGCCACGAACGCCACCAGACGGGAAAGCCGAGTTCTCGCCATCTGATACGTCTTGCGCATGAAGGACCGGAACGAGATGGCGATGATCGCGATAACCGGCAACAAAATCAAGCAATAGGAAGCGAGCGTTGCATCGAGCTGGAACATCATCACCAAGATTAGCACCAATGTAAGACCATCGCGCATCAAGCTAAGAAGGACTTGGCTGAAAAATTGGTTAAGCGCTTCGGTATCGCTAGACACATGCGTGATAAGGCTTCCGCCAGGCGTCTTGTCGAAATAAGCCATCGATTGCTTCGTGATATGCTCGAACAACTGCTTGCGTATGCGTGCCACGATACTCTGCCCTGCATACTGCAGCAAGTTGTTCTGCAGATATGTGAACAACAGCCCCGAGAGGGACAGACCCAAGTAAACCGCGCAAATAACGAGCAAGCTGCCGTAATCGTTCTTCCCGACCATCAGATTGTCGTCGATCGCTACTTTGACCAAGTACGGTTGGAACAATTCCGCCGCAATGGCGATGATAGTACAGATGAACACGAGGAAAAAGGTAAGCCGGTGCGGCTTCGAGTAAGAAGCAAGCGTTCGAAAAGCAGAACGATATTGCGGCTTTGGCGCCTTGCCGAGGTCCGCCTTCTGGTCCATTTGCCAGTTGTTAATGGCCTGAGGCATGCTGGCTTCCCTCCTCTTGAATGGCATGGATCGTCGCATACAAGCCCGGTTGGGACAATAGCTGCTCGTGCGTACCCTTCTGAACGATGGCTCCCCCGTCCAACACTATGATTTGGTCTGCGTGCTTCAGAGCGCTGATCCTGTGCGCGATTAGGATCGTCGTCTTACCTGCGCGCTCCTCGCGAATCGTACGGACAATATCGGTCTCCGTCACCGCATCGACGGCGCTGACGCTGTCGTCCAGAATCATGACGGGCGCATCCTTGATCAATCCCCTCGCTAGGCTGGTACGCTGTCTCTGTCCCCCGGATAAGGTCACGCCGCGTTCCCCGAGCTTTGTCTCGAACTGGTCCGGAAACTCGAGGATATTGCCGTAAATCTGGGCTTGTTTGGCCGCTGTTTCGACTTCGCCGAGCTCGGCGCTTCTTCGGGAGAACGCGATGTTCTCGCGAATCGTCGTGCTGAAGAGAAATCCGTCTTGCGGCACATAAGCGATTTGCGATCTCAAGCTTTCCAGCGTCAGCTCCCGAATGTCGCGATCGTCCGCGAAAATCGTTCCCGCAGGCGGATCGTATACGCGAAGCAACAGCTTTACAAGCGTGGTTTTGCCGCTGCCGGTTCGTCCCACGATGCCAAGAGTCATTCCCGGACGAATATCCAGGTCAATATTCCTTAGAGCTTCCTTCTTCTCGTCCGGATAAGAAAACGTGAGTCCGCGAATGCGAATGCCCGCTGTCGATAAGTCGACGTGGGTTGCCCCTTCGATCTCGCGAATGTCCGGCGTCTTCGTTAACAGTTCGTTTAACCTCTCGAGGGATGCCCTCGATCGCTGCATCGTGTTGATGACGTTACCGATCTGCTGGAGCGGATTCATGAGCATTCGCACGTAAAGCGTCAAAGCCACGAAGTTCCCTAGCGTAATCTCTCCCTCGATGGTCAGGTATCCGCCGAACGAAAGGGCCACGATGAGCGAGAGCGAACCGAGGAACGGGACGAGCGCTTGGAACAGGGACGACATCCGGACAAGCTTCAGTTGGTTGTCGCGTATTCGGTCTACCGTCTCTCCGAATCGGCCGATCATAATCGGTTCGACGGCGAATTTCTTCGTCACTCGAATACCTCCGAACTGTTCCTCGGCCGATTCGGTCATCGTACCCAGCGCTTCCTGCACTCGTAACGATCGCTTGCGGATGGCGGGACCGAACTTCGTTACGATCCACGGAATGAGAATAAGCGGACCGACGGAAGCGACGATTAGGTAGGTTGGAATGCCGCTGACGACCATCGCGACAATGCTGGACACGAATAGCATCGTGGCCATCGCCGTCTGGTTAACGCCCATCGAGATGGATTCCCTCACGCCCGTTACGTCGTTCATGAAGTAACTGAGCAGCTTGCCGACGCCGTTGCGGGAATAGAAATGCTCGCTAAGTCCGGTAAAATGAACGAACATCCTGCGCCGGGTCATAACCTCGAACAGTCGCCCCACATACATGACCAAATATTGACCGAACCCGCCGATAACGGCATGCCCAGCTCCGATAATGAGGAGCAGCAAGCTGTACCGAACGATATCCGATCCGGTCATTTGCCCGCCCTGTAAGCGATCCGTGAATTCCCCTAGCACGTGCGGGAAAAAAACGTAGACAATGCTGGCGACCATATGAAGCGTCACCGAAGACAAGTAGATATACCAGGTGGAACGGATAAATTCCACCAGCAACCGCTTTGGCTTCAACGCTGCGATCCCTCCTTTTTTACTCGCATTATTCCTTCATACCGTATAACTGCCCTACCCCAAACATACCCCTCCAGCCTTAAGATGTGAACCCCTTCGGTTGATTTTCGGCCAAAAAAAAATAGGAGACATGCTTCCTGAAAGGAAGTAATGTCTCCGGTTGACCGGTGATAATAAGTTGTTAGGTGTTGTCGTATTAGTCCAATAAACTGGTGATGGCAGGCTCTTGAATAGCCGCGGGCGAGGAGGCCGAGCTTGCGCCGGACTGCAAGCCCAAGCGTTGGCCCATCTGCTTGTTGATCTCCTGCATGCGGGTCGTTTGTTCCGTTGCGGCATTAATGATCGAGCGATTCGATTCCTCGCAGCGCGTAATTGCCGAAGTCAGGTCGTTCATCGCTTGGTTGATCTGTTCCATCGACATGGCGGACTTCGTCATGGCTTGGGTCGTCTTTTCGGTAGTCTCGTTCAGAAGGCGCGCATTCTCCGCGAACTGCTTGCCGAGCATCTCGTTCGTGGTGTTAACTGCCTCGATGACCTTCATTTGATCGTCCAGCGCCGTAGCGATCATTGCGGATACGGTGATCAAATGTTGCGTCTTATCGATCGTCGCGTCAACCGAGTCGATTAACTTGTCGTTGTTGTCGTTGATGATATCGGAGCCGGCAATCGCCTGCTGGTACAGCATGATCATCTCGGTTAGGGATTGAATCCGGGTAACGACCTTGCGCAGGCCGCGTTCCAGCTGCGCTTTCCGAGTCTCATTTTCCGGCTTGGCGATTTCTTGTTCGAACAGCACCCGCAGCTGATTGCCAAGCTCGATCCGTTGCTGAACGTTGTACATTTCTTGAAGGCACATTTGCTTCAGGTTACGCATGTGCACGATGTTTTCTTCCAATGTATCCTTGCCGTTACGCAAAGAGGAAATAATCGCCTGAACGTTCGTTCTGACCGACTGGTACTTCATAATGTAGTTCTTCATCGGCGTCTTGCGCAGAATCTTCTGCATAAGCGACAAGTCCTTGCTGCGATTCAAGTCGTCTACTTCGGTGCGCAGCTTCATGATATTGCCCGCGATCTCCGAGCGTTTGCCGCCCAAGAGATCATTCAGCGGACGTTCCAGAAGGGTAAGATTATGCCCTGCCTTCTCCATCGTCTTCTGACCCATTCTGCCGATTTCATCCATTAGGGAATCCAATTGCGTTGCATCGGTAGACGAGATGCGTTGAATCGTAGCTTGCGCTTCCTGTTGAACCTTAGCCGTGTCCGAATCCTTGAGCAGAATGGCTTGAGTACTCATTCGTAAATCCTCCCCGTTTGATTAATTGCGCGCGCCGTAGCGTTGGTGGATAAGCTCGGCCTTGTTCTTTAATTCCATTAAATCCTTCTGCTCGATAAAGCTCGTGTAAGTGGTAATCTGATTTTCGATGTCCTTGAGGCTATTCAATAAAATCCTGCGGTTCTGCACTTTGGCTTCTCCGCTTAGATGGATAAACGGATTGATCGTTCCGTTCAAGTCCTTAAGCACGAGCCTTTGAATCTTATGATTAATATCCCCGTTGTTAAACTCGACGAGCTGCGGAATGATCCGGTTGAGCCTGACGAGCAAAGACAGAGTGCGTTGAACGATCTCGTTGTCGAGATTGTTCTTCTCCCCCTCCAGCAGCACCATATCCTCGATCGTTCCGATATATTCGATTATCGAATCCCATTCCGGACCTAAGTTCGACGACGATCTATCGCTTAATGTTCTGTCTGCCGATGAATCGTTCGCACGATTACCCGGAGCAGCTTGCGGCTCGCTTAAACGTTGACCGGACTGACCGTTCTGGCCGCTCTGAATGTTCTGTCCGCCATTCGCTTGCCTCTCCGCGGCTAGCTTGGCCGCTTTAAGCTCCGCTTGGTGTATAGTCGAGCCCAACCATGTCCCGAGAACGGGGAAGATTAACGCGATGAAATCCGGAAGGATATCTAATCCCTCAGCAACTAGACCGGCAACATAACCGATGATTACGGAGGCAAGCCCCCATTTAGATCGAAGCAAGATAAGCGAACCTCCTATAGACTGCATCTATTTTTCAGTTTATGGTTTTCGCCCGCTCTCGTCAATTTATTCTCCATTGTCGGAGCACTCGCACTCGAAAGTAGAAGGAAAGCTAAACGATGCTGCAACCATAAAATATATAGCTAAAGCACTAATACGTTGCTCAAATCGAACTCTAACCATAAAATATATAGCTACAGCTCCATCCCGCTCCTCAAAACCAGTTCCAACCATACAATCCATTGCTGCACCGGAAAGTGCCCCTAGCCTTTCATCACTGCGGCCTGCCTTTATCCCTTCATGACGATGGGCAGTTCGAGATAGCTAGCCTTAACTCCCCATTGCGGGACAGGACGCTCGAACGGTTGACCCATGATTGTCTTGACGGCTAGATAGGGCATATTCACTCCGCATAGGCAGGTAATGAACAACCCTCCGGACATTCTCGGATTAATCTCCAGCAGCTTCGGTACGCCCTTGTTATATTTCACCTGGATATTGAACACGTACGGTATCCGGCATTTTTCCGCCACGTTCCTCGCAATCTCGGTCAACTCAGGTACGTCGTCCAGAACATAGATTCGTCCCGTCGACTTCCTTCTCGGAACGGCCACGATGAGCCTTCCTTCCGCATCGGACAAACAGTCGATACTGAATTCATCCTCCTCGAGCAGCTCCATGACCATAAGCTTAGAGAAGCTCTCGACGGCCGACAGCGTGCTATAAACTTGCTCGAATGACACGGACAAGCTGACCCAGTCATACAGGTTAGCCAGATCGTCCAACTCGTTATCGATAATCCGGAAGCCCATTCCGCCCTCGGAGTTCGTAGGCTTGAAGCAAACCCGATGACCGCTTTGAACGAGAGTCTCATAAGCTTCCTTGAATTGCTTCGCCGTCTCGACGACGTAATACTCCGGAATCGGAACTACGCCCGTCCCCTGAAGCGTTTCATAGAATTGATCCTTCTCCAGCATGCTTTCCAACAGCTCGATGTCCCGGCAAACCATAACCTTCGTGCCTATCGCGTCGAAACGATGGGCTTCCTTGGCGATCTCGAGCATCTTCAGACGGGGGATGAAAATATCGATCTCATGACGACGGCAGAAATCAACCGCATAATCGACGTATTCCGTTCCGTGCAAAACCGGCTCCTGCTCCGAGTAATCGCAGGCCTGCAAGGAGAGATGGTTCGTATCGGGATGGGTCCCGAAAAATTTGAACTCGTTCCCGTCCGGGTTGTCGCGGATCATGTTCATATAATGATACGAAACGGAAAACCAGCGGTTAAAATAAATATTCGTCGTCATAAAACGTTTCTTACCTCCATCCGATTCATCAGCACGTCCAATATATCCTCCGAAGCCCGTATTCCGGAGCGTTCGGTAAACCGAATGCGGTCATGGGAGCCGTATTTCCGATACAGCTCGCCATGATTGGGTGCCATTGCCTCATCCGCAACGAGAAGCATGCTCTCGTCCAGCAAGCTATCTCCTGCTGCGAATACGCTTTGTTCGCCGGACAGCTCCTTCACGTACCGGACTGCCGCGCCTTTCGTTACGTGGTCTGGCACGAGGTATATTTTCCGCCCCTGAAGAGAGCAGTTCCATCCATGGCCTTGCAGAAGCGATTCTAGCTCCGGCATCAAATCGGGCGGAAGCAGATCCCGTTTCACGATAACGGAATAGAACAGATCATCGCAGTAGGCGTCTTTAATGATACAATCCTTGGCGACCAGTCGATCGAACTTCGATTTGATCTCCGTGCTTGGAGCGCAATTCGTACGTACCGTCCGGCGAACTTGATCTTCCCATACCCTATCCGGCCGGCCGTCGATAAGCACCTTGCCTCCGTTGCTGACAATGGCGTATTTTGACTGTATTCCCTCTCTTAAACCGAATATTCTCTCATACTGCTCGTAAATTCGGGTAGTCGCGGGAACGAATAGAATTTGTTCGCTAAGGTACTGAAGATTGCTATATGCTGCTCGAGTCATGAACGAGCGGTATTCCCCATCGTTACTCTCCACGGGAACCAGGTCATCCGCGTCGACTAGCCCCATCGAATTGCGCGAGTAGATGAGCGTCTGATCCAGATCGCAGGCAAAGATCATCTCTTACTCCTCCTTTAGCGGCTTGATGATCCCGCAACAAGAATAGGTTAAATCCGGGTAGACGGCGATGGGTACGCCTCTGTCGCGAGCGAGCATAAGAATAGACGCGAGATTCGGGTTCTGCGGGTCGTCCACGAGAATTTTCCACGGCACCCTGCGCAGCAGTACTCTAGTCGTTTCACCGACGCCGGGCTTGATGAGATTAATATCGGAAATGCCGAAATCCCGTTGAATTCTCCGAATATCCTGCTCGCCCTTCCAGGTTACGGCATCTTCATGCTGCTCCAGCAGAAGGTTCGCCGTTACCCTTGCTTCATTCCTTACGGAATCGAAATAGGGTTCGATCGCCTCCAAGTAAGCGTTAGAGTAATCATCCTTCTCCCATTCCCGATAGAACTTGGCGCCGTGATAGTCATCAGGTCCGATCAGATCGTCCCGGAGTACGGTACGGCTGATTAATCCCGACACCGTGGCATTCAGGCATGCGCTCGGAATGAGAAAATCATCGCGCGTGCCGTAAGTCGCGGAGCAATGCCCAGGATCTGCAAGCACGGCCAGATCGTCGCTCAGCTTGATCCCATGCTTCCGTTCAAAGCTATCGCAAGCTTGGATGAGCACCTTGCGGATCGCGCCTTTACCGGTCCAACCGTCGATGAATTGGATATTCGCTTGCGGATGGGTACGAAGAATGTATTTGAGGGCGTTCTCGTCGATCCCTTTGCCCCTTATAATCGAGATCCCGTAGTGAGGGAGATCGACTCGATAGGTCGCTTGGATATACCTCTTGATCAGGACGCCAACCGGCGTGCCCGCTCTGGCGAGCGATACAAGCACCAGCGACGAGAGCCCCCTCTTGCTTACGATTTGCTCGGACACGACCGCTATCGCCTCCGCGACTCTCCTTGCCGTCGCATTAAGCGTCTCTTGGAATAGCTGGATATACGCATCCGATGGCCGGTACTCTACCGGCAGCATCTCGGAATAGTGGGTTCCGGACTGAATCGCTTCCTCCCGGTCCTCGGTTCCCCGCTCCAGCTCCAGATGGCTAAGATCCTTTAACAGAAACACGACATCCTCACGCTTATAGCTGCCCATAGAGGACGGTGAAGCTAGATTTCCGTCGAAAATAGAGGTGTTCATCCGTGCTCCTCCGAACCTTGTGCTTGACTGAAAAAGACGAGATTCACGATAGGTATTCCAATGCGGGAGAGCGCCTGCTCGAAGGACGCCCCTTGCTCAGGTCCATACTTCCGCTCGATGAAGACGAACGCTTCGTCATATTGCCCCGGGGACAGGTTGTACATGAAGTTGGCTACCGTCGGATCGTCCACAGAATCGAACCGGTAGGAGGAGGTTACCGCATATTGCTCTCGCTGCATGGGATGAATAGGGCTTCTCGTCGTGGACTGATAATAAATCTCGTCGCCCATGAGATCGGCGATCCGCATAGGGATATACATGAACTCGCCCGTTCCGAGACACAGAATTCGTTTGCCGGTTCTGCGCGAGACCAAATAGTCGGCGGCCCGCTTGACCTCCCGATTCAGCGATTCCCCTTGCAACGCGCTCATTCCGAACCTGCCCGTGTGCTTAAGGTAATCGATATCGAGATGCTCGAAAAACCGGGATACATCATAAGTCCGGAAGGTTACGTTATCCGTCGTCACGGACGGTGAATGCTGAAGACTCTCCTCTAACGGAGCTCCGTTGACGGTAATGAATCCTTCCAACAACGACAAGCATCGTATACGAATGTCTCGCTCCGTCTCCAACTGCGCGAAACGATCCCTATCCGCCGTCGAACGCCAATCCAGAAGGCTCGCCACGACGAAATCGCGATGTCCGAAGCTATGATGAAGTTCTTTAATGATATTCAGAGACGTATTCCCCGTCGTTATCTCATCGTCGACTAACACGATGGTCGACGCCTTGCCGAAGAGATCAGGGTCCAAGGCATAACAGCGATGAGATACCGCGTGCGAATGTTCTTCCTCGAAGTTGATGAGCGAGGTCATATCGTCTATCTGTTCGCGAGTCGTATGCAAGAAGTCCGCGTTTCCCTCGAAGGCATCGAACATGCTGTGTCCGAGAGCGGTGGCCGTCTCCGCGAATCCGATGAACAGGGTCGGTTCTTCCACCCTGATTTTGGTCTCCATTAAGCGCCGATAAAGCGCGTCGGCTTGTTCGGTATCCTCGAACGCATCCCGCAACAGCTGCATGGATACGGTCGTCGGTCGTTCAAGTATAGCAGCCTCGTATAAACAGCCAAGCATCGCGCCCGAAGCCAAGGACAGCGAAGGATGAACCGGGATATGCTTGCCCAGCAGCTTGCTCACGAAGAGAAAGCCCCGTTTCTTGTTGATTCTGGCTGCCATCCGGAAAAGGTGGTCAAGCTCAAGGCCATAAGGATTCGAAATGACGCTCACTTCTACCTCTAAACCGTCTATGATGCTATACAAGCGCTCCCGACCGTTGCGTGTCGGCAAGCAAGCAGGTGAAGTTATGTTTTTCATGTAGCACCCCGAACACCTTTGATCTATTGATAATGCGGTTGGACCAGTTCAAATGCGGCTTGATTTCGTTCATCTTGTTCTCGTACTGGCTCTTCATGACCCCGCGGTCGCCTTGGCTGTTCGATATAATGCTCAAGGCATCGATGTATTCCTCATGGGTTACGACATACAACGACTGCACGGGCTGAAGGTGGGTCGGATGGATGACCGTCTTGCCGATGATTCCGTTCTCCTTGTCGTAAGCAACCTCACGAATCAGGCCATCCACATATCGATCGATGTAAGACATGCGCAATCTGAGACCGTCTTGCCCCATCATCTCCTCGAAGGGCGTTTCCCTCAGCTGCGGCTTCAGTACCCGATCGCTCTTGAAATACTCCCATACCGGACCGGAGATGACGAAGTTATTGCTTTCCCTGCCGAAAATATTAATAATATCGGTGACGCAGTCCCGGATTACGCCGATATCGTAGATCGTCATATCGGGGTTCCGTCTAAGACCGAATATGCTGGAGAAATCGGTCGCGCCGATGCGCACGTTCAGCACGTATTGCTTGTACTTCATCAGTAACGACTGGATATCGAGCAGCGCGGAAAGCCGACTCTCGCGGTAGATTACATCGGTCGTCTCCAGAATCGGCATCCCGTACAGAATCGGCGCATCCGAGTCTTTGTCCAAGTTATAACGCTCCAGAATCCGAAAGTAGGCTTCACCCGAAGCGGCCGTGAACTTAGGGAACGCAAATCCCGTCACTAAGGGAAGCAGGTCATCTAACAGGATGAGTAATCTCTCGAACTGCTCGGAGGACCGAACCCGGATGAAGATAAGGGGCAACGATCGGGGGTTCAGCGTTCCCCTGTCCATATAAGCTTGCAGCTTACCCAACGTTTCGCGGAGATTCCGCTCCGCCAGGTGAACCTCATTGTCCCCGATGGCATCCTCAAGATCGATCACGAGGGAAACGAGCCCTTTGATTTTATTGCTCGCGATGTCTTCGGCTATCGTCGGTCTTATCGCGGGCATATAGAGAGCCGCTCCGACCGCGTAAGCCAGTAAATCCTTATCGTCCCGATTGCTGAACTCCGTAGGGAGGTAATGAAAAATATCACTTTCCTGTTCCGGGGTCAGATAGTCAAAGTATCGCACTGACATCATCTCCTTTATTTAAAATATCCCTCATTCGTCCATGAGGGATATTCCTGCGAGTATACAAGGTTGTGGGTTAAGCGGAATGAGAGGTTGTTCCTTGCTCTCTCTTCTTCCGGATGGAGCTTATAATCATCGTCCCTACGAAAATCGCTATCAGGAAGGAGAAGAATACGACGTGCGATACGTGGAAGCCGAACGCGCCCGAGATCATCTTCGCTGCGATAACGATGATGAGAATAAATGCCGCTTTCTCCAGCTCCGGGAACTTCTCGATGAGTTTAAGGAATACTTGGGCAACGCCCCGCATCATCAAGACTCCTAGAATACCTCCGAGGAACAATACCCATACTTCTTCGCTGACGCCGAACGCCGCCAGCACGCTATCGATGCTGAATGCGATATCCATCAACTCGACCGCAAGAACCGTACGCCAGAAGCCTAGGCCTTTGTTTTCGACTTCTCCGCCTTCTTCTTCCTTCGCCTTGCGTCGGATGTAAGGAATAAGAGGAATGCCGCCTACGCGTGCGAACGCGAATTCCAGATGGAATAAATTACTGAGCGCGATCCAGAGAAGATAAAGTCCTCCGACCACTTTGATCCAAGTAATCTTGACCAGGAAGGTTCCTACTCCGATTGCCAAGAACCGGAATACGTAAGCGCCTATAAGCCCGTAGAATAATGCCTTTTTTTGTTGATCTTTCGGAAGATGCCGAACCATGACGGCCAATACCAAAGCATTATCCGCCGACAAGAGTCCTTCGAGAATGACCAGCGTACCGATAATTCCCCATGTTGTCGGTTCGGACAACACCGCTCCGATGTGAGCCCAATCGAAAAAGCTCGCGAAGCTGTCTATGAAGTTACTGAAAAAATCTACCATGATGTTAATAGTCCCCCTGCCGAATATAGCTCGATAATTGCGAATCTCATCTTATTTTCTGCCTTTCGACCAACGTAAACCCCATTGATAAGCCTTGTCCAGCTCCTGCTGATCGCCGAAGAACTGTACTAGTCTCTCGATGCTGAATGTCTGGTTATTCACGTTCTTGATCATCGCGATGGCACACAGGCCTTTACTGTTGTTATACTCGTCCATGCGAACCTCGATGTCCGGACCTCCGGATTGCTTGATCGTCACGACACCGTCCGCCTGGGACCAATTCGCAACGCCTTCGTAGATAAAGGCGAAGACGACGATCCTCTCGATATCGGCCACTCTCGCTCCGTTTATCCTTAGGTTCTCCCCTCCGGCTAACGCGCCGGTCCGGTCATCTCCGTCCAAGGCCACGAATGGCGGGCGGTTTAAATCCCCGAAGGCATTGCCCAAGGCTTGTACGCCGCCTTTCGTGCCATCCTTCAGCTCGTAAAGACAACCAAGATCCAGGTCGACTCCGGATGCTGCTTTGAACAGTCCCCCGCCGCTCTTCTTGCGATTCCAATTCAGGTTCACCAGAATTTCCCCGAGCGAGCCCGAATTCTTCTGAAGGTTAATGACTTCGCCCTTCTTGCGAAGCTCGATCTTATCCAACCGTATCGTGGAAGGAGGCGAGACCGGAGGCTGCGCGGGAGGGGCTTGTACCACGGGAGGCTTCGGCGCGGCTTGCGTTGGCTGAGCCGGCTTAGCCTCCTCCCGAACATCGACGCCGAAGCTTCCGCATAAGGCCGACAATCCGCCGGAATAGCCGGAACCAATCGCATTGAACTTCCACTCGGCGCCATATCTATATAATTCTCCCACGACGATCGCAGTCTCGACAGGAAAGTTATTTCCAAGTTCATATCGAAACAGTTCATTGCCCGATGCCTCGTCGATGACCCGAATATAAGCATCGTTCACTAGAGAGAAGTTCTGTCTGCGCGCATCCCCCTCGTAGATCGTAAGCGTGAAGGGAACCCGTTCGACTTCCTTAGGAATTAGGCTGAGCTGAACGTTCACTTGCTCTTTGTCCGCTTGGCTTCCGTATGCCTTACGGGCTTGTCCCGCGAGTTGAACCGCTCCATTGGCGCCGGAGGGATTCGAATAGAAAATCAAGTCTTGATCCGAGCTTACTTTGCCGTTCGCTTGCAAGACGAAGACCGAAAGATCCAGATCAACGCCCGTAGTCGCCGTCCAGCCCATCGCTACAACGATGCGGCTCAGGGAAGGATTGTTCTTGGTTATATCTGTTTTCTGGCCTTTAATGATAGACAAGGACATCGCGACGATCCTCCGTTTAGGTTACTTGGCGTCTAAACCATAATGGCGAGCCAACGCGGACAATCCGCTTGAGAAGCCGGAGCCCACGGCTTGAAATTTCCAATCCGTTCCATGACGGTAGAGCTCGCACACGATAACCGCCGTTTCAACCGAGAAATCTTCCCCCAGGTCGAAGCGAAGAATAACGTTGCCCGTCCTCTCGTCTACCACCCGCACGAACGCATTCGAAACTTGTCCGAAATTCTGGTTACGCTGCTGTGCGTCGTGAATCGTCACTGTGATTCCGATGCGGTGAATCCCCGACGGCATTTTGGAAAAATCGATCTTCATTTGTTCGTCGTCTCCGTCGCCTTGACCATCGCGGTTATCGCCCGTATGAACGACTGCTCCGGAATGCACCGAGAGATTGTTATAAAAAACGAAATCTTCAATTCCGCTCGCTTTGCCATTCTCGTTCAGCAAGAACGCCGATGCATCCAAATCGAAAGCCTCGCCGCCCGTATATTTATTCGTATCCCATCCAAGTCCAATAATCGCGAGTCTTAACTCGGGATTGGTTTTCGTTAGGTCGATTCTTTGCCCTTTGGACAAGCTAATCGTCACGGGATCGCCTCCTAACTATACTTGTACTCCGAAATCTCGGCATAAGCCGGCTAGCCCATCTCTATAACCGCTTCCGACGGCGCTGAATTTCCATTCGCCGTTATGACGATATAACTCCGCGACGACGACTGCCGTTTCCACGGAGAAGTCCTCTCCCAAGTCGAACCGAATCAACTCTTCGTTCGTTCCGTCCTTCACGACGCGGGCGAATGCGTTCGCTACTTGCCCGAAGTTCTGACTACGAGCCGCGGCATCATGAATCGTAATGCAGAAGGCGATCTTCTGAATTTCAGCTGGAACCTGGCTCAGATCGATGGCGAGAGATTCGTCGTCTCCTGCGCCTTCTCCGGTTTGATTATCTCCGGACAGCTGAATGGCTCCGTTGGCGATCGACTTGTTGTTGTAGAAAATAAAATCGCGATCGCTGTTCACCTTGCCGGAGGCGTTCAAACAGAAGGCTGACGCATCTAGATCGAAGGAGCTTCCTCCGTCATATTTGTTCGTGTCCCATCCTAATCCTACTTTTACTTTGACGAGACCTGGATTGGATTTCGTTAAATCGACTTTCTGGCCTTTGGACAAATTAACAGCCATAGAGAGTACCTCCTTTAATTGAAAAAGGACCGCCATCCGAATGAAAAGCGGTCCCAAGTAATCAGGGAATTACCAATGGTTACATCAGGCCGTAATCTTTGCACAAACCGGCAAGACCTTCCTTGTAGCCGCTGCCGACTGCATTGAATTTCCATTCTCCGCTATGACGGTAAAGCTCGCCGACGACTACTGCCGTTTCCACGGAGAAATCTTCTCCTAAATCGTAACGAATAAGCTCGGCGCCCGTATCCTCGTTCACGATCCGTACGAAAGCGTTCGTCACCTGACCGAAGTTCTGAGCTCTCTCCGCTGCTTCATGGATCGTGATGCAGAATGCGATCTTCTCGACTTCGGCAGGAACGGCAGAAAGGTTTACTTTAACTTGCTCGTCGTCTCCGTCGCCCTCTCCGGTCGTGTTATCGCCCGTGTGAACGACTGAACCGCTTGGGTTCTGGGGGTTATTGTAGAAGACGAAGTCTTTCTCGGAAGGGGCTTTGCCGGCTGCGTTCAGGCAGAAGATAGATGCGTCTAAATCGAAGGCTTTACCTCCGTCATACTTGTTCGTATCCCAGCCCAATCCGACCACAACCTTAGAAAGTCCTGGGTTTGTTTTCGTCAAATCGATTTTTTGTCCTTTGGATAAGCTGATTGACATGTAAGTGTCCTCTTCTCGTTAGTTTATTTGGGTTTTTCATAATTTATTATTGGTATGTGCGGGCCAAAAGATCAACGTGCGCCGCATTCGTTCCTTCGCCGATCGCATTGAACTTCCACTCGCCGCCGTGACGGTAGATCTCGCCGACGACAAGCGCCGTTTTGCCCGAGTAGTTGTCCGTCAAGTTAAAACGAATCAATTCCTGTTGGTTCTGTTGGTTAAGCACTCGGATGTAGGCGGAAGATATCATGCCGAAATCTTGCTTGCGATTGACGCAATCGTAGATGTTAACGACCATCAATACCTTGTGGATATTCGCGGGAACGCGGCTTAGGTCAACGTGAATTTGCTCATCGTCTCCGTCGCCTTCTCCCGTGCGGTTATCGCCCGAATGAACGACCGAGCCGTCCGGGCTCTTGAGATTGTGGAAGCATACGAGATTCTTGCCGGTCAGCTTGCCGTTCTCATCCAGCATGAGCGCCGAAGCATCGCAGTCGATATCCACTTTCTTGGAGCCGAAGAAGCTCTTCTTCTCGACCGGATTCCATCCTAGTCCTACGACAATCTTGCTAAGTCCGGCATTGCCCTTCGTTAAATCGATTTTCTGTCCTTTTACTAGAGAAATCGTCATTGCAATGGGCTCTCCCTTCAATTATACAAATCTCTTAACTTTTACGACCAAACGACAAAAAGGTTTCAATTATTGGACAACAAGTAAATTATAATCGAAATGAGCCCATCTTTCGATAACTATTAACATAAACTCCACTATTATCCCAAATTATCCCTTGCCTTATTCTTGCCGCCGATCAACGGGAATTCTCCGATGCGAAGCTTGGCGCTGCCATAAGGAACGAGCTCCGAGGGCAGGGAAGCTTCGGACATTACCTCTAACCAAATAGCCGACGATGCTGCCGCGTTCTTGCGAAGGCATTACAAAATCAAGCCGAGAAAGCCCTTGCCTTCAGGCATGGGATGAATCGGCTTAGGACAAGGGCTGTCTTTAGACAGCTTAATTGTCCTACACATCTCAACTGTTATTGTTTGAGTAAGCGGACATCAAAGTCATTGTGCAATAAGCCTTCTTATGCGAACGTTTGTTTGGTATAATATCCGTGAAGGAGGTGATCAGTTGCAAACCATAACCGTTCAGATTCGCATATTTCCTGACAATCCCACATTGTTACGCGAACATGGTAACGCATATATCGAAGCGACGAACCGACTCACCATGCAAGCAGAAAGAGCAGGAACATTCCCCCATCTAACATCTAAAGACATTGAAGCGAAGCTGCCTTCAGCGGTACGGAATCAAATCATTCGCGATGCAAGAAGCATACATAAGAAGACGAATAAACAAGGGAAACGTCCGATATTAAAACGTAGAGCCTACTACGTGAACAATCAAAATTATTCGTTTAACGGCAACGTAGTCGCATTTCCAGTCATGATGGATGGGAAAGTACAGCGACTCAGGGTCGCATCCCGTTTGACCGAACGAGAGAATACCATTCTATCAAGCGGAAAACTTGGACTAATGAAGGTCGTGGAGAAATCGGGCAAATGGTACGTTCAAATTTCTGTTGAAAAACAATTCGGACAAACGACTGGTGATGCAACAATGGGTATTGATCTTGGATTGAAAGTGCCGGCAGTCGTTGTCACATCCACAGGCAAAACAAAATTTGTCGGCAACGGCAGACAAAATAAGTACATCCGCCGCAAGTACAGTTCGTGTCGAAGGAA
>NZ_SOMN01000038.1 GCF_004564235.1 Cohnella luojiensis | reverse complement strand
GGAACGGTGATGCCTTTCTCGCGCGCTTGTTTAACGATCAGGCCTCCTTCGTTGTACAAGCCGCCGAAGAAGATAAAGTCCGGCTTTTTGCTCAACACTTGGTTCAATACGCCGTTGAAGTCTTTTTCGCCGACGGTAATGCCTTCATAACCGGCAATCGTTGCGCCCAGTCCCTCGGCCGCGGTCTTAAACGCTTCCGCCAATCCTTGACCGTATGAAGTCTTGTCTTGAATAACGAAAATATTTTTCGCGCCGACCGTTTTCACCGCATATTCAGCGCCGGCCGGTCCTTGGAAGTCGTCGCGAGCAACGACCCGGTTCACGACTTTCAACTTACGGTCGGTGACCTCCGTAGCCGTATTAGCCGGGGAAACCATCGGGATTTTGTATTTCTCATAAACAACGGAGGAAGGAATGGAAACTCCGGAGTTCATATGTCCGAGCACGGCTAGAATCGCCTTATCGGCGCCGATCATTTCGGCGTTTGCAACCCCTTTTTTCTGGTCGCCTTGGTCGTCGTATGGAACGAACTGCAGGTCGAAGCCAAGCTTCTTAAATTCTTCTTTCCGTTCGTCGAGCGCCATTTGCCCTCCGAGCTTGATCGCTTCCCCTTGAACCGAGCTTCCTCCTGACAGAGGGGATTGCGATGCGATTTTGATGACGGTCAGATCGCCGCCCGATCCATCGGAATCATTCGTTCCACATGCCGCTAATATACCGATCATAAGTACGGAAATCATAAGTGCCGATAATGTTTTTTTCATCTTCATATAAATCCTCCTAAGTATGAATATACTTCTAGTAGTCGCTTCAGCTTTGTCGGCGACTTTGACGCTGCACTGCCAATGCCCGCTTAACCGGTTTAGAAACTTATCACCTCGACATCTCCAGGTTTGTAATCAATAAAAAATGGACTTCGCGTTAGAAACGGAATTATCATGTAAATCCGACTCTATTCGCGCTGTCCCTTGTACCTGATAGTAATACCCGGATCTGACTTGTCGATTGATGTCACATTATGTAACTAAATATATCAAACACTTAACATAGTATTAATATATTTCGTTAATATTATTATTACATGAGTAAAAATAGGTTTGTCAATGTATTATTTTTGAGATACGCTAAATTAAATGTCATGTTATATAACATGAAACAAAAAAAATGACCCGCAAGAGAGTCACTTTAATAAGTGTCCATCTTACGGGTCTCTTAATTGCGCCTTGAAAAAAGCATCGAATATCGACCGTACCCTTCCCTTTCCAGATCCTCCATCGGGATGAAGCGAATGGAAGCCGAGTTTATGCGGAAATGCAGCAGGGAGGGTTCCGGACCGTCGTGAAATAAGTGTCCCAGATGAGATTTCGATAGTCTCGCTCGCAAGGCCGTTCGCACCTGTCCATCGCTCAAATCCGCTTCCTTACGAATCAAGCCCTCGTCAAGCGGCTTCGAGAAGCTTGGCCATCCGGTGCCGGAATCGAACTTATCTTCGGAACTGAAGAGCGGGTCTCCGTTGACGACGTCAACGTAAAGTCCTTCGCGATCGTTATTCCAATATTCGTTCTGAAATGCGGGCTCGGTTTCGTTATTCTGGGTAACCCTATATTGCAGTTCCGTTAATCGCCGGCGCAATTGTTCTTTGTCCTTCCTATTATTCCAATTACGTCGGGCATAATCATCGCGGCCGGAGCCTTCCCGATAGAGGTTGTACTCTCTCCGATGAGTTTTGTAGTAATTCTGATGGTAATCCTCCGCTGGGTAAAACAGCCCCGCGGGCACGATTTCCGTCACGATCGGACGTTTGAAGCGTCCGCTATCCTGCAGCGCGCGTTTGGAAGCTTCCGCTTTCAAACGCTGTTCCTCGTTATGAACGAAAATCGCAGTACGGTACGAATGGCCACGGTCATGGAATTGTCCCCCTGGATCGGTGGGATCTATCTGCTGCCAGAAGAGTTCAAGCAAGCGCTCGTAAGGGAACAATTCCGGCTGAAACGTAATTTGGACAGCTTCGGCATGCCCCGTCGTTTCGGTGCCTACGTCCTCGTACGTCGGATTTTCCGTGCGTCCGCCCGTATATCCTGAAACGACCGATACGATTCCCGGAAGCTCGTCGAACGGCTTTACCATGCACCAGAAACAACCTCCCGCAAATGTAGCGAGCTGCTTACTCTGATCCGCGTCTTTCAACCTTATCCGCACCTCCTAATTTACTATTTGGTTACTCGCGCCTCGCCAGTTCATGGGCGTCTTTCAGGAGGGCTTTGACCGACTGCAACGTTTGCAAATAATTGGACTCCGTTTTACACAGCTCCGTAAAAATATCTTTCGAAACGTTCATCATTTGTTCCTTTAGAGATATGCCCTTCTCCGTCAGTCCGACTTCTACTTTCCGTTCATCTCCGGTCGATCGCCTTCGGTAAATCAACTCCGCTTCCTGCAGTCTCTTCAATAATGGCGTTAAGGTTCCGGAATCGAGCAGCAATTTGTCGCCGAGCTCCGACACCGTACTGTCGCCGAATTCCCACAGAACGACCATGACCAGATACTGAGGATAGGTTAGTCCGAACTTGTCGAGAACGGGTCGATATAAGCGGGTGATTTCGCGGGAAGCCGCATAGATCGAAAAGCACAGCATATTTTCAAGCTCAAACATCTCTTGCTTCGCTGACATCTCAAGCACCTCCTTGTACCATGCAATGTAGTAGTAAACAACATTATAATTCCTTATTTAATTTTGCACAATTTATTTAGGAGGCTCCTAAGATTACATATTTTCTCAATTCATATTGTACAAAATATAATTGACAGCAATATTGAATGGGGATATACTCATGAAAGTAAGATTGTGAGCAATACAATTTAGCAAAATACATTCATAGAGAGGGAGTAATCGGGATGTCGGTTTACGACCACCAAGTAAGAACGGTCAAAGGCGCAACGAAATCGTTAAACGAGTACAAAGGCAAAGTGTTGCTTATCGTCAACACAGCGAGCAAATGCATGTTCACTTCGCAGTACAAGGAGCTTCAAGGTCTTTATTCGAAATACAAGGACAGCGGGCTCGAAATCCTAGGCTTCCCTACTAACCAATTCGGCAAAGGGGAAAAAGGGACGAACGAAGAAATCCAAAGCTTTTGCGAAATCAATTTCGGAGTCACTTTCCCTCTTTTCGAGAAAATCGAGGTCAATGGAGACAATGCCCATCCGCTTTATCAATATTTGAAAAACGAAGCTCCCGGAGTTCTCGGTTCCAAATCGATCAAGTGGAATTTCACCAAGTTTCTCGTCGATCGCAACGGGAAAGTGCTTAAAAGATTCGGATCGGCCGAAAAGCCTTCCGATCTGGAAAAGGATCTCGCTACATTGCTGTAAAGTTCGCGATTTGATTTAAAGCAGGGAACAAAAAGAGCAATCGGCAGATCCCCTGCCCGATTGCTCTTTTGCTATGAGTGACTTCGACCGCTTGTCAGAAAAAGGTATAATTTCAACTTCAAAACACCATAATAAGGCGAGTTATTTTTCTTAGACAGGTGGTACGTCGTCATATGCTCCCCAATATACATAAGGCTCTAAGAGAGATATCAAAATCAAGCGATTTTGTACAAACAACCATTACGGTACAAGGCAAGCTTCTTCATTTCTCTTACTATGCTTCGCTTATAAACCATGAACAATTCCATCATGATTTACTCTCTTTTATTCAAACCACGAATTGTGAAATTGAAAATTTGGATGATTTAAAGGCTTTAATTCCCATTGAGGAAATCAAGGCCTCATCGGACCTGAAACAAATTTCACTTAGCTTAACCAAAGGTTCAATCTTTCTTCAAATAGATCCCCATCTCAATGAAGGTCTAGTAGTGAACATTGCGGATTTACAACTAGGTCTCCGTACTAATAATGATACTGAAAATGAATACAGCGTAATTGGCCCGAAGGTCGGATTTGTAGAAAATATTGATACCAATATGAATTTACTTAGAAAAGGGCTTGTATCTGAAAAACTTATATTTGAGGAACACACCATTGGTTCTGTTTCAAAGACAAGAGTAGCTATCGCTTATTTAGAGGGTATTACAAATCCTCAGCATGTTAATACGGTAAGGCAAAGACTGTTGGATTTGGATTTCGAGGTGATTTTCGACAGTTCGTTTCTCGACCAAATCATAGCAGACAACTCGAATACTCTCTTCCCTTTATTAATATCCACTGAACGTGTAGACAGAATAAAATACAGCTTGATAAGCGGGCAAGTAGCCATATTAAGCAACGGTTCTCCTTACGTGCTATCAGGACCTACCACCTTATTCGACTTTTTAATATCGCCGGAAGATTATTATTTACCATGGATTTTGGGTTCTTTCTTTCGACTTATTCGTTATTTTGGGGTCGCTTTTTCAATCCTGGCAACCTCCTTTTATGTTGCGATTCTTACTTTTCATTACACCGTCATTCCCAAAGAACTATTAAGCCCGATAATCGAATCCAGAATCAATGTTCCCTTCCTTCCTCTTCTCGAAGTCTTGTTCTTGGAAATAACCATCGAGCTGTTACGCGAAGCAGGGTCCAGATTGCCTACGAAGGTTGGTCAAACGTTGGGAATCGTAGGAGGTATCGTACTTGGGCAAGCAGCGGTGCAAGCCGCTTTAACCAGTAATATTCTGCTCATCATCGTTTCTCTTTCGGCATTGGCTTCCTTTACTACGCCTATCTTTAAAATGTCCAACACGATACGGTTTTTGCGTTTTCCATTGATTGTCTTGGCATCCTTTTGGGGCGGCTTAGGAATAATGATTGGGATCATGTTTATTTTAGGCCATTTAATGCGATTGAAATCATTGGGTTCGCCATATCTTGTTCCCCTGTTTCCTTTTCGTTACAAGGATTACAGCGACAGCTTTATCCGCTCTTCCTTTACCCTTACTTCGAATCGAAATAAGTATTTACGTCCGATCTTGACCAAAAGGTATTCCTTACAAGAAGGTAAAGATATTGGAGATGACTATAATAATGAATAGATTTCTGTATATCCCCGTTCTATTCTTCTGCTGCCTGTTATCCAGTTGCGCGCAAGAACGAATAATTGATCAGATAAGAATCATACAAGCAATTGGCTTAGACATCGAAGGAGAGAACATTAAGATCAGCGCCTCTTATCCTAGTTATAAAAGTGCTTCTCAGAAATCCTTGTTAACCGCGGAGTCGAAATCGATTAACGAAAATTTCACAATTATAACTACAGAGTCATCGCAGCCTGTCGAAATCGGTCAAATGCGGACATTGGTTCTTAGTGAACAATATGCAAGAAAAGGCATCTCGGAAATTGCCGACATCATCAATCAAGAATCCCTTAAAAGCGGCAATGCTACCATTGTAATATCAAAACAAACCGCAAGCTCGATTATATCCGAAACATTTAAAAAACCTCCCTATTTCTTATCGGAACTAATCGAACAAAACATGCACAATGGGAATACCCCTAAGACAAATTATCATTCATTCGTAAACCAGTATTATGGAGAAGGTCAAGATGTTTATTTACCTGCCATAAAGAAAGATAAGGGCTTATTGCATATGGTCGGAATCGGTGTCTTTAAGGAAGACAAATTAAAGCTTTGGTTAACCAACAAAGAAGGATTATATATTAAACTCCTGAAAGAGAAAGCCTTAACAGGCACATATGAATTCACGACCGGTCAAAAAGAGAAGTATTCCATTATCATTTTATCCGGAAAGAGAAAAATAGCTATGCAAAATGAAAAAGCAGCGATATCCCTTAAATTAACCGTCCAGCTGAGAGAATTTCCGACAAAAATAAACATCTTACAGAAGGAGGTTATATTTGGAATAAAGAAGAAAATCGAGGGTAAACTTGCATCCGAAATCGAAGCCATGCTAGTCCAGCTTCAGAAGAATAACGTCGATACTATCGGCTTTGGAGAGCAATTCAGAAAGCAGAATAGACATTATAACCAGAACGAATTTGATGAAAAAATATACCCGAAAATGGTTTTTGACGTAAATGCGGAAGTTATTATTTTACACTCAGGAGTTGGGCATTAGTGCAGAACCGGGTTAAGGAAAATTACACGATATCCGGATCCTTTGTATTTTTCTTAATCGGCGTTTCCCAAACTCCCGGCATCGTGTTGAATTTTCAAAGTCTAGCCCTTAGGGATGCCGGTCAAGATGCTTGGATATCGATTATCCTAATGGGTTTGAGCCTGCATTTTATTATTTGGATGATTTATAAGATGCTCGGTTATCCCGCTAAAGACGTAATTGACGTACATCGAACGATATTCGGCAACTTCATAGGCAATACCGTTTCACTGCTATTAGTCGGATACTATTTCATATTAGCTTTATTTGTCTTCCGAAATTACATTGAAATCATTCAAGTGTGGGTATTTCCAACTCTTAAGACGTGGGTAGTGGGAGGGGTCTTAATCTGCATCATTTATTATGCGGTATCCGGCGGGTTCAGGATATTAACCGGATATAGTTTTTTCGGGGTTCTTGCCCCAACGGTATTAATCTTTGCCCTTTACTTTCCGATTCGACAAGGCAATCTCAATAATTTATTGCCTGTATTCAATCACTCTTTTCTTGATTTGCTTAAAGCATCTAAATCTTCTAGCTTTATTTTCTTCGGAATTGAAACTTTGCTTATTTACTTCCCCTTCTTAAAATTACCCGAAAAAAACGTAAAGTGGGCGCATTTCGCCTTGCTCTTCACTACATTCAAACATACGTCAGTGATTATCGTAACCCTTATGTATTTTAGTCAGGGACTGCTGAAACATTCGTTGTGGCCGACTTTGGGGATGACGAAAATTATAGAATTATCCTTCATTGAAAGGTTTGAATATCTTTTTATTTTCATGTGGCTAACGGTTATCATCCCTGCAATTTGCATTCCCATTTGGTGCTGCACGAGAATTATGAAAAGAGTTGCTAAACTTAAACCCCGGTTGTCTTTGCCTTTCTTACTGGCAATCCTTTTCATCGCCGCGCTGATGTTCAACGAACGTATAAAGATCGATGCATTTGAAAAATTCTTAATCGAGATGGGATTTTATTTTATCTTTGTCTACATCCCGTTCCTCTTTATCATTTATGTTATTAGAGCTAAGATTGGACTTAAACGGAAATAAGGGCTGCCACATGACAGCCCCTAAAGGATTTATGTTACCTCTACTCTTAAAGCTTCTTGTCATCGACACCGCTCAACCAATTGTCTATGTCCCCCATGACGGATACGACACAGCCATCTTCGAACGGCGAAATAAGACCAGCCACCTTGACGAGTTCCAGGAACGACTTGCTACCGCCTTGCTGGCATAATTTCAAATAATCGGCCCAAGCGGCTTTGTAGTCTTCGTTCATCCGCTTCCAGAACTGGAACGCGCAGATTTGCGCCAGGGTATAATCGATGTAATAAAACGGCGAGCGAAAAATATGCTGCTGCTTCTGCCAGAAACCTCCGCGTTCCAGGTAGTCGTTTTCGTCGTATTTGCGGTGCGGCAGGTATTTCTTCTCGATTTGGCGCCATGCTGCTTTGCGCTCGTCCGGCGTCGCTTCCGGATTGTCATAGACAAAATGCTGGAATTCATCTACCGAAACGCCATACGGAATGAATTGCAGCGAGCCCGCCAGATGATTGAAACGGTATTTATCAGTATCCTCTTTAAAGAACAGTTCCATCCACGGCCAAGTGAAAAACTCCATGCTCATCGAATGGATTTCGCATGCCTCGTAAGTCGGGAACCCGTATTCCGGCACGTCGTAGTGGCGGCTCTCGAATACTTGGAAGGCATGACCTACTTCGTGCGTCAATACGTCGATGTCACCCGAAGTACCGTTGAAGTTGGAGAAAATGAACGGGGATTTGTAATCCGCCAAATAAGTGCAATAGCCGCCGCTCTGCTTGCCTTTCTTGCTGACCAGATCCATTAATCCGTTATCCTGCATGAAGGTGAAGAATTTATCGGTCTCCGGAGACAATTCCCGGTACATCTTAGCGCCGTTCTCCACGATCCAGTCGGGATCGCCTTTAGGCGTAGCGTTGCCGGTTTTGAAGCTGAACCCTTCGTCGAAATATTGTAATTGGTCGACGTCGATTCGGCTGCGTTGACGCTCTTTGAGCTTGGTGGTCACCGGTACCATATATTGAGCCACTTGATCGCGAAAATTTCGAACCATCTCGGCATTGTAATCCGTACGGTTCATCCGTGCATATCCAAGTTCTACGAAATTACGGTAGCCCAGCTTCTTGGCGATTTTGGTACGCACTTTGACCAGATCGTCATAAATTTGGTCCAATACGGGTTCATGCCCCGCCAGGAATTGATATTTGGCATCCGATGCCCGATGCCTCATCTCCCTGTCGGTCGACAACTCAAACGGAGTCAACTGAGCGAGCGTCCGTTCTTCTCCTTCGAACGGAATTTTCGCGGACGCGATGAGCTGGCTGTACTTCGTTGACAATTTGTTTTCTTGCTGCAGATCTTCAATAATTTCCGGGCTGAAAGTCTTGAGCGACATTTCCGCAAGCCGGAAAAGTTGCGCCCCCCATTCAGCCTCGAGCTCCTGACGGAATTTCGACTGGGTTAACGCACGATAGTAATCCGTTATGTACTCTTGAATGACAGGATTGGTTTCGTCGAAATAATCTTGCTCGGCCTTATAGAATTCGTCTCTAGTATCTACGGAATGGCGAATGGAGACCAGCGTCTCTTGCGTATTGTACTCGTTGCGCAATTTATTGATAGACACTATCGCTTGGTTTTTCTGTTCGACGTTTTCCGCTTGGTTGAACGACTCTATCAGTTCCTTAAACCTCTGTTCGATCTTTTTCGCATCTGGACGTTCATAGCGATACTCATTGAATAACATGAATCCGACCATCCTCTCTATTCTTGTTCAAGTTTGAACCCCCGTTACAACGGAAAATGACAAGCCGCTTGCCGATCATCGCCTGCCGGCTCCAGAAGCGGTTCTTCGATCCTGCACTTCTCTTGGACGAATGGGCATCGGGTATGGAATCGGCACCCTGACGGCGGGTTGGCCGGGGAAGGCACTTCCCCTTCCAGGATGATCCGTTCCGTCATCCGATGCGGCGTCGGCTTGGGAATCGCGGAAAGCAGCACCTTCGTGTACGGATGCCTCGGATGAGCAAATAAGTCCTCGGTTCGTGCGATCTCTACCATTTTACCCATGTACATGACGCCGATGCGGTCCGAAATATGCCGAACGACATTCAGTCCATGCGCGATGAACAGATACGTCAAACCAAGTTCCTTCTGAAGCTTCTGCAGCAGATTTAGCACCTGGGATTGTACGGATACGTCCAGTGCCGAAACTGCTTCATCCGCCACGACAAATTTCGGATTAAGCGCGATGGCTCTGGCGATGCCGACCCGCTGGCGCTGCCCACCGGAGAACTCATGGGGGTAACGGTTGCGGCGGGAGACGTCCAACCCGACAAGCTCCATCAGCTCCACGACTCGGGCGTCCACATCCTTCGCAGACATCCTGCGGTGCGTGCGGAGCGGTTCCGCAATAATATCCTTGACCAGAAACCGCGGATTCAGGGATCCAAAAGGGTCTTGAAAGATAATCTGCATCTCCTGGCGGAGTTTGCGCAAATCCGAGGAACCGACCTCTTGAATGTTCTGTCCCTCGAAACGAATATCCCCGTCCGTCGCTCTCTTGAGCTTCAGCAGGACGCGGGCCAATGTGGATTTGCCGCAGCCGGATTCTCCGACCAATCCGAAGGTCTCCCCCGCACGGATCCCGAAAGAAACGTCATCGACGGCTTTCACTTGGCCGACTACCCGGTTGAACAGCCCGGTTTTGATCGGGAAGTACTTTTTGACATGTTTGGCTTCTAGCAAGTACTCATGGGTCACGGCTGCGTCACCTCCGGCCTTGTTCCGATCGTCACCTTGGCTTCCCTGTTGTTCGGCTTGGCGGGCCTCGGATCGTCCGCTCCCGTATCGTCCAGCCAACAGGCGGCTTTGTGTCCTGTCAACGATTGGCTGAGCGGCGGTTCATTGGTCCGACATACGTCCATCGCATAAGTACAGCGGGGATGAAACCGGCAACCCGAAGGAATCTTGCTCATGGGAGGGATCGACCCTGTGATCGTATACAATTCCCCTCCTCGTTCCCCTTCCAGTCCGGGAATCGACTTCAGCAATCCTATTGTATAAGGATGGCGTGGGCGCTCGAAAATTTCCGCCACCGTCCCTTCCTCTACGACGGCTCCGGCATACATGACCGCGATGCGGTCGGCGACTTCGGCCGCAACGCCCATGTCGTGGGTAATAAGAAGCATGGACATCCGGAATTCCTTCTTCAGTTGCAGGAGAAGTTCCAAGATCTGGGCCTGAACTGTCACATCGAGCGCAGTTGTCGGTTCGTCGGCTATGAGTAGTTCGGGGTTGCAGGCAAGCGCCATGGCAATGACGACCCTCTGGCACATGCCGCCGGACATTTCGTACGGATATTGCCGCGCCCGGATTTCGGGATCGGGCATTCTCACCCGCCGCAGCATTTCCACGCTTTGCCTCCAAGCTTCTTTGGAGGTCAATTTCTTATGGGTCCGCAGCGATTCGGCGATTTGCTCGCCGACCGTGAAGACGGGATTCAAAGCGGACATGGGATCCTGAAAAATCATCGTTATCCGGTTTCCGCGAATATTCAGCATATCCTGCTGCCGCATACCGATCAAGTCCTGCCCGTTAAAAAGCACTTCGCCCTCCGTGATGATGCCGCCTGCATAATCGATCAACCGCATGACCGACAAGGCGGTTACGCTTTTGCCGCTTCCGGATTCTCCGACGACGCAGAGGGTCTTTCCTTTCTCCAAATCGAGCGAAACCCGGTCGGTTGCCTTGACCATGCCTTGGTCCGTCAGAAAGCCGGTCGTCAAATTCCGGATTTCGAGAATTTTTTCCGCCATTGGTCCAGCCTCCTTCGGGGAATCGTCGTTTTCCTAGGATCCATTGCGTCCCGAATTCCGTCGCCGATGAAGTTGACGGCCAGTACGACAATCAAGATACATAGACCGGGATACAGGGCTTGCAGGGGATCGGTCAGCATGAATTCCTGGGCATTGCTCAGCATCAGGCCCCAGCTCGTATTCGGAGTCTGTATTCCCAACCCCAGGTAGGAAAGGGCCGATTCGCTCAGAATCGCGCCGCCCACCATCAAGGTTGCGGTTACGATAATCGGAGCCGAAGAATTGCGAAGCAGATGTCCGAAGATGATGCGCCAGTCGGAGACCCCGATCGCCTTGGCCGCTTCCACATATTGCATCTCCCGCAGCTGCAGGTAGTTTCCGCGAACGAGCCGCGCCACTCCCATCCAGCTGGTGAGCGCGAGAATCCAAATCATATACGACGCCTTCGATCCGAAAATGGCTAAAATCAAAATATTAAGAAACAAAGTGGGAATAGAGTACATGACATCCACCAAACGCATGGCGATCGTGTCCACCCACCCGCCGAAATAACCGGAAAGCGCGCCGATCAGCGTGCCGATGACAACGGATACGAAGGCAACGGAGAAACCGACCGTAAGGGAAATCCGACTGCTGTACAGCAGCCTGGAGAAAATGTCCCGCCCTAGTTCGTCCGTACCGAGCAAGTGGCCTTCCGAACCGGCCGGCAGGTTCGGGAACATCATATCGATCCGCGTCGGATCGTAAGGAGCAATCCAATGAGCCAATAACGCCGCCAATATAAAGAATATTAAGATCACAAGGCCAGTGACCGCGAAAGGATTATGCATGAATTTCTTCGCCGATGTCTTCCAAGGTCCCGACGGCGGCGGTTCTACGGCCGGAGATGGCATTCCCATCGGTATGCCTTGTGCCGTTTTGTCGTTGAAGCCGGATGCGGCCGGTTGAACTTTGCTATCGCTCATGCTGCAGATCCGCCTCCCCGTCCGTACTGAACACGAGGATCAACCACGGCGTAAAGAATATCCGCTACCAGGTTGCCGATGACCACCAAGACGGAAACGACCAGCGTGATGGACATGAGCACGGAGTACTCGCGCGAGACGGCCATTTCCACGAACAGACGGCCCATTCCGGGCCAGTTGAAAACACTTTCCGTTAGAGCGGCTCCGCCTACTAGAATAGGCAGATCGATGCCCAAGATGGTAATGATGGGGATCAGCGCGTTACGGAGAGCGTGGCGGAAGACCACTTTACGTTCCTTCAGGCCTTTGGCTCGAGCCGTACGGATGTAATCCTGGTTCAGCACCTCAAGCATGCTGGCACGGGAATATTTAACGTAACCGGCCAAAAAGCCGAGAGATAGCACCGTGACGGGAAGAACCAGATGCAGCATTAAATTGCCGATGTCGCCTTGCTTGTCCATATCGTACATATCCGACAAAGGCAATATATCGAGCTTCATGGCAAACGTTTGCTGCAAAATAATGCCGAACCAGAACGTCGGCATTGCAAACCCGAGATAGGAAATGAAGTTGGAGGTCTGATCGGAAAACCCGTATTCCTTGGTACTGTTATATATCCCCCAGGGTATGGCGATGATCAAGGATAATAACCAGGCTGCCGCCATCAAAATCATCGTGTTTTTCACGGTGGGCCAGAGAATGTCGCCTACGGGAATATGGTTTTTGAAGGTATGGCCCAGATCCCCCTGCAACAAACCTCCAATCCATTTGAGATACTGTATGTAAACCTTCTGATCCAGCCCCAAATTATGCGCTTGAATCTGGGCAGCTTCCGGGGATAATCCCGGAGCCAGAAATACCTGAGTAGGACCGCCTGGAGCCGCATGGATCAAGGCAAATGTCAGAATGGTAATCAGGAAAAGCACCAGTACGGATTGCAGCACGCGACGTATCAAATATTCGGTCATCCGGCGTCCCCCTATCACTAGTACAGGGGAAGGGCCAGAAGGACCTTCCCCTGAATCAGTTGATTATGATATTGTTAGCTTACTTGCTTTCTACCCACCAGTTGATGGCATGGAACAGGTAGCCGTATGCCAGGGACGATTCCGGCGCGTCTTCTTCCGCCCATTTGATCTTGGAAGTATTGACGGCTTGGGGCAGGCCGTACTGATACAAGAATACGTAAGGCAGGTCGACGGAAATCTTCGCGCCGATTTCATGATAGATCTCGGTGCGCGCCGCTTGATCGACGGTAAGCTGTCCTTTGACCCACAGCTCGTCGATTTCCTTGTTTACGTACCAGCCGCCGTTTTGACCGGCCGGCGGGAAGTATTTGGAGGAGAAAATGCTTTCGGCATCCGGATCCGGGTTGCTGAGGGACCATGCCAGCAATATGGCCGGGAATTTGCCCGGGGTGATGTTCTGGTCGATCCAGGTCGCGAAGTCGATGCCTTTCGGATTCACTTCGATACCTACGTCTTTCAGGTTTTGCTGGATGATTGCTGCAACTTGCTCGCGACGGCTATTGCCGGAATTGTACTGAAGCTCGAAGGAGAAACGGTGTCCGTCCTTCTCCAGAATTCCGTCTTTGCCCGGCTTCCACCCGTCTTCCGCCAACAACGCTTTCGCTTTCTCGGCGTCATAGGTGTAGTTGGTTGCTTTATCGCCAGGATCTGCCCAACTGCCCGGCAGGAATGGGGTGTTCATCAGGCCGCCGGAACCCTTGAGCACATTGTCCACCATGCCTTGGCGGTTGACGGCGTGCGCAATGGCTTGACGGGTTTTCTGGCCTTTGAACGGAGAGTATTTATCCGGGAAATTCTCGTCCTTGAAGTTGAACTGAATGTACTCGTAAGTAGGACCCGGTTCCAGAATGACTTCGATTCCTTCTTTTGCCTTCAGAGGTTCGATTTGCGTCAGCGGAACGGCTTGCGTCATGTCGACGTCGCCTTTCATCAGCGCTTGAACTTCGGTATTTTGGTCCGCGTAGATCTTATAGATGATCGTATCGATGTGCGGTTTCTTTTCTCCCCAGTAGTTAGGGTTTTTGTTCAGAGTGATATGTTGTCCTTGTTTCCATTCAGAGAACATCCAAGGACCGCTGGTTACCGTTTTGGCCGGATCGACGCCGAACGGATGCGTTTTAAGGTCCTTCGCAGGTACATCCTTCAGGATATGAGCCGGAGTGATGGATGCGAAGAGAGAGAATTGAAACGGTGCATAGACCTGCTTCAGCTTGATCTCGATCGTTTGATCGTCGATCTTGTTGATAGCTTCGATCTTGTCGTATTGGCTGATGCCGGGTGCGCCGACGTCCGGATTGCGGACCGTGTCGAAGGTGAATATCACGTCATCCGCCGTAATCGGCTGCCCATCGCTCCATTTGGCCGTGTTTTTCAATTTAATCGTGTATGTTTTGTTGTCATCGCTGATGTTCGGAAGTTCTGCCGCGATGGACCAAGGCTCGGCTACAAGGTTTGCATTTCTGTCCAGGTCGTACAGCTTGGCGAATACGAGGGCATCGATGTCCCCGGATGCCGTGTCGTTAATGAAGATCGGGTTGACGGATACGATGTCGGAGAAAGTGCTGATGGTCATGGTTCCGCCGTCTTTTGGCCCTTCAGAAGGGCTGCTGGAAGGGGGTGCGGATGGAGACTCGCTGGCTGACGCGGTAGGTGAAGCGCTGGGTGACTCCGAAGGTGAAGCCGAATCCGACGGCTTGTTATTCGAACACCCCGCAATCAATACGGCTGCAAGCGCAAAAACGGTAAAACTCGAGACCCACTTGTTCTTTCTCACTCATTCATCCTCCTCGCATTTTGTGTAGCAAATAATGGTATAAGCGCAAGGCGCTTTTTTGAAGCATAACTAATTTTCAGAATAATCGCAAAATCTTTTTTCTTCGTCTTTCTCGTAATCCCGTAGGCCTAATTTATATTTATTAACTTTTATTAATATTCATAACCTCGTGGATTGTGGCCGCTATTCTAGTTCGAGTAAATACGACAAATTACATTAACTGGAATATGTTTATCGTTACCTTGCCCTCCTATCAAAAACCACAACAAAAAGAGAGGCTCTCGCCTCTTTTTTCGTCGTAACTATTTAGAAAAAAATGATTTCTCATGCAAACAAGAATGAAAACGCTTCATAAGAGAATACGATAGTTGATGTCGAATTTTCCCGCATAGTTTGAGCCTCAATATCATGAAGAAGGTATAATCATACAATTGATTTTTTTAATAAATTTTTTCTAAAGACGTCTCATAAGCTCAACAATTTTGCGACAAATCGTTGATTAAATATTTCAGATAATTCATCCATTACCGTTAAATAGACGAGTCCATTGCCTTCAAGTTTTGGAGAGTTCCCCAAAGGTACCGTTCTCTTTATTAATTGAGCATAAAGCTCTCGCTCCGTGAGATTTCGTTCGAAGCTTGTATTGACAAGAGCTTTTATCAGAGCCATTGCACCGGCAACATGCGGAGTAGCCATGGAAGTTCCGCTTAAAGTTGCATATTTTCCATTTAAGTAGGTTGATATAATTTTCTCGCCTGGGCCCACTAAGTCTACTTCATTGTTTGAATTCGTAAAATCGGAAGAGCGTCTCTCCAAGTCGATTGCGCCTACGCTTATCACTTCATTATAACAACCTGGATAATCGAACTCATCGGTTGAATCAACGCCGTCACCTTGATTGCCTGCCGCGCAAATCACGAGAATGTTGTGGGAAACGGCTTTTTGAATGGCTTCATGCAGTTCTTGACGATCTTCCGGACCGCCAAGCGACATAGAGATGATGTCCGCTTTTTGTTCTATTGCATAGTTAATCCCATTAATAATCCATTCGTATTGACCGGACCCGTTTTTATCAAGAACCTTGATAATGAGCAGATTGGCTTCAGGGGCTACACCTACGACGCCATTATTGTTCTTCGTTGCGGCGATCGTCCCGGCAACATGGGTACCATGGCCATTGTAATCCTGGAATACGTCAATTTTCCCTCCATCATCGTCCGTAAAATTTCTTCCGCCGACAATCCGTTCTTTCAAGTCAGGGTGAGTAATGTCGCAGCCCGTGTCCAATATGGCAACCGTTATGCTCTTCCCTTTTGTTTGATCCCAGATTTTGGGGGCCTGAATCATTTCCACCCCTTTTGGAACTTCATTGACCTTGTCGGCCAGTTCAAGCACTTGAAACGGAATCACATGTACTTTTCGCTCCATTTTTATTCCCTCCTATAGGATTAGATATATAAATTGAAGCTGAACAGTGATGTACCTAATATTCTAACAATTCTGAATTTGATATGACAGTTACCTTTGGAATGTGCCAAAAGATATATTTTTCTCACCTCGAAATCATCTCTGCTCTTGAGACTCTTTAGATTCCGGGTTGAAAATCGAAGAGGCATACTTGGCTAGGCGTACGCTGATTTCCGATCGCAATGCCTCTCGCACAATTCCGAATTTATCTTCGTATCCTCTGCAGACATAGCGATGGTAGATAATTCCGTCCGCCGTCTCGTCATCGAATACTTTAATGTTTCGATTCTTCAGTTCGCGCCGAAGCGTAAACAGTTCCTTGCTAATTCTGTCCATCACGAGTTGGATAAATTGTTCGAAGTACCTTTTGTATAAATTCGGAACCCTTCTTGCTTCCTGCAGGCTCTTGTTGCTCATCGTAAGCATATGCGGGAGCATGATTAAGTCGCGGATCATCTTAAGCTCCTCCGTTGTCGCACGTCCCGTCAGCGCTTTATTATGACGATCCTGATATTGCTCCTGATGCTCGGTTAGCAGCATCTTTGATTTCCAACGTTCGTTTCCGTCAAGTTTTGTCATTTGTAGTGTCCCCCGATTTGCTCAGACCGCTCTCTTGCTACTCCGGAAGATAATAGCGACGAGGCTCGCATAAGTGCATGACTTCCGTAACGGTCTTTTATTTCATCCGTAGCCCGTTCAATGTCGTAAGCTTCGGCACGATCTTCAAAAAGCGTAAGTTGATAGGTCTTGTCATCGGAAAGCTGCGTCAACGAGATATATAGATGACTTAACGGCAGTCCGCGCCAATGCTCCACGAATAGCTGCCGAGCCGCCGCCGCGACTTCATGCGTAAGCGATGTCGGCTGTTGCAACGTCATTTGTCGTCCAAACCCCGATGAGCGTTCCCCGTCCGTTTCGGCAGCGCCTACGGAAACAACCCGACCTTGATAGCCGAGCCTGCGCGCCCTCCTGCATACCTCAACGACCAGCTCAAGAAGGACGACTTCGATATCCGGCAGTTTGCGGTAAAGACTGCTGCGCAGCGCCTTGCCGTGACTAACCGATTTCAGGTTTCCGCGTATGGACGCCACAACCGGGCTCGGATCGATCCCGCGCGCCGTCTGCCAGTAATATTCCGCCTGGATATCGCTCTGTTTCCCCATTCGTTGCTTCATTCTCCTTTTGAAATCGGCAAGCGGCATTCTCGCAATGTCTCCGATCGTGTTCAGTCCCATATACATAAAATGCTTGGTCATACGAGATCCGACCATAAACATATGATGGACGGGAAGCGGCCACAGATCGGATTCCATATTCTCATACCCGAGTTTGAAAATACCGTCGCTCCGTTTCTTGGCGAAGTTATCCGTTGCCATTTTAGCGAGAATTTTCGTTGGGCCGATACCTACTCTAGACCAGACTCCCGTCGACAGAAGGATGCGAGACTGGATGGATTGAGCGATTTCGGCAGGAGAACCAAAAGTCGCGATGGATCCCGTCACGTCCAAAAACTGCTCATCGATTGAATAGGGCTCGACTTGGTCAGTGATTGACTCGAATATTTCCGTGATCAAAAGCGATATCGTGATATAACGTTGCATCCTTGGTCGTATGACGATTAGATCCGGACATTTAGCAAGAGCCTCCCCTATTCTCTCCGCCGTCGTAACTCCCTTCGACTTTGCGATCGGACAGGCTGCCAGGATGATGCCGGACTTTCTTTCCGGATCTCCGACCGCTACCGGTTTGTCATGATACTCCGGGTGTGCGGCTTTTTCAACGGATGCGTAAAAGGATTGGCCGTCGACTAAAAAAATGGTACGTTCAGGAGGCATGTCGAGTCACCGGCCAAGTCGCAAGAATGCGACCGATATCAAACTGCCGAGGTACTCGTTTTTCGATGTCGTACGCATTAATCGGGAGATGCCTTTTCACGAGTTTAACCAAATCCTTCCCCTCCATAGGAACGTTTGTTCTTATATCATATTACGAACAATTGTTCCCGTGCAAGTGGGAAATTATCCTGCTTGTATTATTCCCAGTGATCCGCCGTAGACTTTTATCCCCTTGTCATGCGTTCTCCCGGTTCCAATACGGCGACTTCTACCCGAACGGTTTCCGGATATTTAATTCCGCTTCCCGTATTCAGGGCAATGACGGTTTCACCCGCTTTAATCCATCCGCTTTCCCTTAATCTTCGTGCCGCCGAGAATGTTGCCGCGCCTTCTGGACATACGAATGCCCCTTCCAAACGAGCGATTTTCTTCTGCTCCTCCAGCAGCGAGGCATCATCGATGGCAATCGCACAGCCGCCTGATTCGTAAATGTCTTTGAGCACAAGAAAATCACCCAATGCTTTCGGTACGTTAATGCCAAAGGCCGCAGTCTTCGAATCCTCCCAAAACTGGGATTCAGCCTTTCCTGCCTCCCATGCCTTAACGATCGGGGCACAGCCCTCCGCCTGTACCGCTACTAGGCGTGGAAGCTTCTCTTCAATCCAACCGAGTTCAATAAGCTCCTTCAGCGCTTTATATATCCCGATTAACCCCACGCCGCCGCCCGTAGGATACAAGATCACGTCAGGTACTGTCCAATTGAGCTGTTCTATAATCTCCAGCCCCATCGTTTTCTTCCCCTCGATCCGATAAGGCTCCTTCAAAGTCGAAGCATCGAACAAGTCGTGCTCCTTGACGGCTTGAGCTACTATTTTTCCCGCGTCGCTGATCAATCCATTAACCAGGTTAAGATTAGCACCGGAAATCGCGCATTCATTGCGGGTAATGACGGGAGCTCCTACAGGCATCACGATAGAGGCTTTGATGCCAGCTCTAGCGGCATATAACGACCAAGCCGCGCCGGCGTTGCCGTTGGTAGGCATGGCCAGCTCCCGAACCGCCAATTCCTTGGCCTTGGATACTCCGACAGCCGCTCCGCGCGCCTTAAAACTTCCTGTCGGTATGATGCCTTCGTCTTTCATCCAAAGATGGTCGATTCCCATTGACAACCCCATTCGATCCATTCGCAAGAGCGGAGTCATTCCTTCGCCTAACGTTACGATGTTCTTCGGATCGATAACGGGAAGAAGCTCATGGTATCTCCATAAATCGTTGGATCGTCCTACAAGACTCGCGAGCGTCCAATTCTTTTTAAGCTTCGGCAAATCGTAATCGACTAATAGTGGAGATCCGCACGCGCACAGCTGCTGGATTTCAACGAATCCGTATTCCTTTTGACATTTGGGGCAATGAAGATGACTAATATAACTGAATTCCATTAATGTAACCTTCCTTTATTCAAGATAGGCGGCCATCCTCATATCAAGCAACATGATTCGATCTGCCGATACTGCCGTTGAGTAAGAATTTGTCGGTAGCGGAGTCGTAAAAATAATCCAGGTTTCGTTCACCTTGTTCCAGAGTTACGCCTGCTACAAGATGGTTACGATAATACTATTCAAAACCTATTTTGATTAATGAACTTTCGGTTCCCGTTCTTCTCTTCGCTAGTTTTAGGATGTGCACTACGATTAGTCCGACACCAAAAATGCCTGCCAATAGCAGGGCAAGCAGCAGCTTTAGAAAGTTGTCCGATGTATATTGACCGTCGATTGACCGTACGAATTGGAACAGAACCAAAAGGCTTGCAGCAGCTCCAAAGATCATGTACCTTCCTCTGCGATAGCGGATTGCCTGTATATAGGAAATCAAAATCAATGCGAAGATAATGATTGCAATAAACCGGTTATGTACGAGAGAGTCGTTGGTTCCAAACACGAGACCCGTTGTATCCGTTAACGAAAAGTACCATTCCACATCCGGAAGTCGGTCCAGCCGAGCCTGATAGGTCCTCGCGTCTTGCTGAGTGAGCGGGATATTGGAATGAACTCGATAATGGCGAGCCGGCAAATGAATAGACAACTCCGCCTTAGTGTCGCCGTTCCAATAGGCAGCCGGAGTCAAATAGTACAGTTGCGTGATGACCTCGTTGACCGTCCCGATTCGATGAGCGCCTCCGTAAGCTGTATATTGCATGGAGACCTTTTGTGTTTCAGTAGGTTCAAACGACAGTTCAAACGAATGTCCGTTAACCGATTGTCTATTCGAACCGGAATAACGGTCACTATAGGTCATGGGTTTCCCGCTAACCGGCTCCACGAAATCTTTTTTCACTTCGGGATCCCAACCGTTGATTTGTACGTCTGCCACGAAAGAAGCCTCGACTTTCCGTTCTCCCTCATGTACTTGCAGGGATTCATCTTGGAAAGCAGGCGTGATGAACATCATCTGTATTTCTGTTTTCCGTTCAAGCGTGTTCTTCAGCACGTATTCTATGTTGACTGTCGGGTGAGCCAGTTCTTCGTCAAAATGGAAGCTCACCTGTTCGCGAATGAGACTAATTCCAGAAACAGGATCGAACCGCAGAGGACCGTCGCCCGGTGGGGGCCAAGAGACCGGTCCGCCGTTGGCGTTGGCAAGAGAAGAAAACAAAATGGAGACTATTCCCAATACGATAAACAGAGCCACTAAGCGAAATCCGTTCATTAGATAATCAGTCCCTTGGTTACAATTTTCCAGTTCACGTAACTGTTCGTTCTCGGATTACGAATTAAACAACGGGACATACTTTTTATGGCAGCCATTGGTTGCGAATGTTTGGAACGTACAGAAGGGAGCACATTTACATGTCTCGCCAAAAGACAAATAATAAGGGCAAAAAATCGCAAAATCCCGGAAACAATCACGATTCTGCAGTCCCGGGTTCGACCAACAAAAAATAAGTTTGGGAAATTCCCAAAATGTTGCGGAGGTAATAGCTATGCCATCAAGCCGGAATCATCAAGGGGCGCATGGGATCGGACAAGCTGAAGAACAATTGAATCAGCAGGCAAATGCGGCGGATGCCATCCAAGGCGGAAGTGAAACGGATCGCGAAATTGCTAAGGCGGCGAACCGCGATGCGCATACCTCGCTAGACGATCATCGATAGTAAAGAACGAGGGATTTAGTAATTGCAGGCTGCCGAGCTTTTCGGCAGCCTAGGTATAACAATCTCTGGCGTCGAATAACTGGTATTTTTAGTCACCATATATAAGATACCATGATATGGATGTATTTGTACCGGATTTACAATCTGCCCTTTTGTTCAATAAAAAGAGCAGGCTGCCGTGGCAACCTACTCGTGTTTTCAAGGTAAATTTTACTTTTCGTCAAATTCCTTAATAGGAAGTCCTTCATCTTTCCAAGCTTTCGTTCCACCATCAAGAATGTAAACGTCCGTAAATCCCATGTCCTTGAGGGTTTTAGCACCAAATGAGGCTATGGCTCCAACATTACAAGCCGTAATAATCGGTCTAGTACGGTCTTGTAAACGTTGGTCGCGATAACTTTCAGGAAGTACTTGGTCTGCTCTAACTGCCAGCATTCCGACCGATATTGGTATTGCCCCAGCGATAATTCCCGTCTCTCGAATGTTCCAAGCATCACGCACATCAACTATTAAAGTGTTTGGATTATCCTCTATCATTTTTTGTGCCTCTTCTGGGGTGACTAATGGGATGTTTTCCTTTGCCTCACTAACTAACTGACCGAAGGTCTTTGCCATTTTATACACACTACTTTCCTGTTTTTATAAATGCCACTTTTATTTATATTCTTATCACAGGTAAGTATGACGATGTCCGTAAGCTGAACAGGCCACCGATGTCGGCAGCCTGTTGTTTCATACACATCCACTCTTTTATGTATGGAATCTATTCTTTTCCAACCATTCTCCCGCAAAATCAACACCTGTTTTCATATTAAATAATCTACATTCTGCATTTCCAATTTCACCCAATGTAACGTTGCTAGTTTCTTCGAATGCTTTTCCAATCTGCTCAAAATCCTGATCGGAATCATAAGCATAATCTTCAAACCATTTCCAAACTCTTTTATTATTTTCTATTATTGCAGTTCCCATCTTTTTTCTTGGCATTTTTTCATTTAACGCTTCAGCAAGATGAAAGCTTGTGCAAGAATCATAGTTGACGCCTAATAAAAGAACTTTTGCGTTTAATTCATACAATTTACCTAAAGGAGTATTCCTCCCAAATTGAGGTGTTAACTGATGATTATCTGTAATCACGTTTGCATATTTTCCACTTGCAGAAAAAGATACTTGCGGATGGTTGGACCTAATGGATTCTGGTAAGGTCCTAAATAACTCAGCGATACATCCCATGCCCCTAGTTGGCGAAAGGTCTACATCAAAGCCAGGCATGCTTTCATATATCTTTTCTATCCATTCCTTCGGGACGGGAGGATTACGCCATTCAGCTGGATCGGAAATTCCGCCGCTATGTGCGGGCATTACTAAAGTCCCGCTCTTACCTACAGCTTGCTTAAGAGCCATTAATACAGCCTGAGCACCTCCACAAACCCACCCTAAGCTTGAAAGAGAAGAATGTACTATTAATATATCCCCCTCTCTGACTCCAAGTTTAAATAAATCATTATATACGGAATCTATATCATTCATTTTCTTTGATAATTCGATTGTTCTTTGTTCGCTCATTAATCTCATCACCTTCATTTGATCTTCTTATCGCATCTTAACCCACGTGATTTCGACTAGACGGTCTTGCTCAAGTCTCAAAAAACGCCCGTAATGCGGATAACGTTGTACCTCACTTTGAGTCTCGAATTTATAAATTGTCTCTCAATGCCTCCTATACTTTCCACTGAAACCACCGGCCGTGGCCATCTGTTACTGCCAGCGTTTCCTTGTGTCCTTTCCCGTCTACATAGTAATCAAGATGGAGGTCTAGATCCCACATATTATTATAGAGGTGGAAAACGTCCCTTTCTTCACCGAGGTTTTGAATATGCTCACTTAATTTTATCTTAGCCTCGTGAGGTATCTGGTTGGCCACATGGGTATGAAAAACGCATATTGTTGAATCCTTAGTAATCTTCGATGCAATATTCGGAAGTAAAGACACGCCATCTTCCTCAACTAACTCTAAGGGTTGCTTTTCTAAACATAAAGCGGCTTTTTCAAAATAGGAAATCCGTTCTTTATGTTCTGGCCAAATTAACGCTTTCAGCCAAAGAAAATCTTCAGGATCATTTAGGTCATTTATGTGCAGATCTACACCGATCCTGGATGTTACTGGTGGGCTATGCTCAAGAAGGAATGGAATATTATCGCCTCTAATTTCAGCCGTAATCTCTAAAGCCGATTGTTCATTTCCGTACTTTTTGTTTGATTTATACGAGTAACTGTATTTATCCCAAAGGAGTTGCAATCCGGCACTTGTTCCTATTTCGATGAGAGCTAACGGTTTTTGCGATATTTTATGAATGTAGCAAAAGCTAGGGTACAAGTAAGAACAGCGTCTCACTTCGTTTGTTTGTACAAGCTTGTTTTCTAGAATCCGAATAATCTCATTTTCGTATTGCTTACAAAAATCCCTGAAATAATTAATTGCTGCCGATGAAGGTCGTGGTTCACCTACAATGCTTGCGTAATACTCAGCTAATTCGTGTTCTATCCCCCCTAATAGTAGATAGTGAACCGCACCCAATAAGAGGTTAGGAACAGGCTGTCCTGGTCTCGAATAAGCCGCTAGTTTAAGTAACTTCGGGTCATTGGCTATGTTTCCTGCAAGCTGCCCATATAGACTGCTGGAATCCTTACATTCCCTTTCAGCAAAAACCCTAAAACGCTCCGAAAGTACGTTCCTTTCCAAACCACACACCACCTTTTCTCAATTAGTGGTATGATAACATGAGTTTTTGATAAATATTAATCCATCATTTCTGTACGACATATAGAAAATATTTATCGGTAAAAAATTCAAGACAGGAAGAAAGATCAAATTTTCACGGTTAGTTTGATATGAAAGAAATGCTATTGTTGTTTCAATGCAATATCCTTATAAGTAATGTATTCTAAGGGTTCAATTTCCTGATATACCCTTATTTGATTCACATCAAATGTTGGATAAGGCATTAGTAATCTCTGCGCTTCTATTGCCATTTCATTAAGCTCATTTGAGTTCATACCAAAATAAGTCTTACCCAAAGTTAGATGAGGTACAAAGTCCTCAAGTTCGAAATACTTCTTAATTAGACTATCTGAAGGATTTATTAGTCTAACTATTTTATTATGTAGTTGATATAACTCTTGCGATTGCATGCTTAAATATACAACATAGTCGCCGAAAAATTTTGGTTCTGTCAGTGTAATCCGAAAAGATGGGAAATCCCTACACAGTGTTTCTAAATCATCTAGCCATCTTTTGTCTGGAGTTAATCCCCCTTGTGCTTTTAGAGTGATATGAGGCTCTACAACATTAATAAAACCATTGCTTTCCCAGTTTTTTTGAAAGGAAATGATTTTCTCTTTATAATCCAACGGTGGCACAATCCCTATGAAGTACTGCATTCTCTTCCTCCATTCCTCTTCCACTATTTCTTGGCATGAAACCCTGGCGAGCACAGAACGACTGACGTCTCGATCTGCCGCTCCGGTACATTCCAATATTTCCGAAGCAAGTTCCTCTTCTCGTCCGCATTTGCAAGACCAAAGCCATTCTTTAAATAAAACGAGATTGCCCAAGTTGCTGCTTCCCATGTACCGATCAAGATTGGCTTATCCGTAAGCTTTGTAATATGTATCAACAGCTTGGTTCCGATACCACCTTGGCGTTGATCTGTTCGAACATACGCGTGCCGAATCAAGGCAACCTCGCCTTTATCCTGAATTCCCATAACACCACAAAGCTCTCCATCATCTTCAAATCCCCAGAAGATGACGCCTTCCTCAATCTCTTGAATGAGTTCATCCCTTCTCATGTACGGTTCATGATACCGATCCTCCGGAATGACGCCTTGGTACGCCTTAGCTGCATCGTTAATAATCCGGTAAATGCCGTCCTCATCCTTCTTCTCGCACAATCGAATCATTCTACTCGACTCCTTAATTTCATTTGTTTTCAAGCCACTGTTCAAATTGCCGGTTGCATTCAGTATGAATGAACCGTAGCAGCTCCACTAAGTCTTTTAGTCGAGTCGCTTGTGACGAATATAGAGGCATTGGTTTCCGCCGTTTTATTGCGATCGCTTCTCTTATCAACTCATGCCATCGTTCTGGCAATTTTTTAAGTCCATATTCGCCCGCACCGATTTTGCTTGTGATATCCCGTTCCTCAATCGTGTAGAGTTGTCTCAGCATTCCAAGAGTACACCATTCAACTGCATCGTCTAATTGTTCTACCTCAGAGTGATTTTGTATGGCAATCGTTTCAAGTTTGCTCTCTAACCGATCTATCCAGCTAGTCCAATAAGTATTCATGTTGTTTATAACGTATTTTAACAATTCGTCCAGTGACGTGTCATATTCGAAGGGCAAATCATCCCCAAAGACACAAATTCCATGCTTTCGAAGAACCCACAACGTAATCGGATTTATATCTGCTCCTGTACCGTTAGTATGAATTTTTTTATTGTAATACGAAGCATAAACAGGGATATCTGTGTAGGATTTGCCAAGATCCTCTCTGCAAATATACGAGCCCATGATGTCCGTACCAGGAATTGCCTTTTCAACTTCTTCATGCACATCAGAAATTGCCTGTACTTCTAACTGGGTTAGGGGGCGTCTGATTAAAACTAGAAAGTCAATGTCGCTAGAATCTTCAATGTACGCCCCAAGTGCAGTTGAACCATAGACATAAACTGTTTCTAAGTTGTCTGCCAATTGAGTATGCAATGCACTGCATAACTCTCGCATAGTTAAGTCAACGCCAATAGGCAACATATTCCGTATCCTTCCGTATTTACGGTGGGGAAACAACAAATTTATAGGACAAGTGTACAAATCATTATTTACTCGTAATGTTCAATATTTTCAACGGGAGCCCATTCTGGGACAGTGTTCTTGCTGCTTTCAATATTTTCTATAGTAGAGAAAACATACCCGACAGGAAAACCGTTGTCCTTAACAACGATTACCTGACTATCTATCGCACTTTCATAGCTTTTTTTCATTCTAGTGTCAAAGTTCATTGCGTCAAAGATCTCTGGCCCAATTGTAGCCATTGATTTTTGAAATGCCATTAGTTCGTTGCACAGCTCTCTACACTGCTCAATATTTCCATCCTTAATAATAGTTATGTTTTCCATATCTTTACACCTTACACTTAAATAAATATCATATTTATGAATGTTTGAACAGCTTCAACCCCCTCAAATGACAAAAGCATATCGAATATTATATTAAGATAGGCAAATTTTAACTAAACGAGAAGGATGATGCATCATGACGAAAATAGCAGCGAAAAAACTAAATTTCCAAAGCGAGATTGAAGATTTAAGCTTAATGGCTGCATATCGCCTCAAAGTAACTGATAACCAAAAACTACAAGAGGAAATAGTTAGGTTGCGTATCGAACTGAACGAACTTAGCGGAAGACTTATAGATGCGGAAGATGAAGCTAACAAGTACAAAGAAATGTATCTTGCGCTTCGTCAGGGTCATTATTTGCTTATTCCAAATCCCTCTCCCCAATAGCCCTAAAGACTAAAAGCAGCATTCTGGAGGTACCGGCAATGAGATCGTTCGTGGATTTGTTGCTCATCCGTAACACCTAACTCGCGGAGACTATCGATCAAAGATATCGAAATCTGGCATATTTTTCGCAGTTCATTGATAACGTAGGTTTTTCCCGATCCACTAGAACCTGTTACGATCAAGTCCATTTTTCGCTCAATAAAACGTTCTTTCGTGAGTACGTGCATCAGCTCACCATTACATTCTTCGTTATCGCTTGTCAGCCCCGCAAGTATGCGGTCAAACTCAAAGCCTAGCTTCTCGAAAATTTTCAACGACGCCTTGTTCCTTGGATCAGCCTTGGCGTATAGTCGATCGAGTCCAATAACATCAAATGCGTATGCAGTCAACGCTGAAGAAGCTTCAGTTGCGTAGCCGTTACCCCAATAGTCACGACCAATCAAATAGTACAATTCTTTGTCAGTTACACTAAAATCAAGTACCCCTACACCGCACCATCCTATAAAGTCTCCTGTTGATTTGCTACGAATCGCGAACGAATATTATAACGGCATATATCGAAAGGTGTACTGTAGCTGTTCATCAACCACTTGAACACTCTTTTATAATCTTCAAACGTTAAGACACTTAAATGCATGTAAGTGAACAACTCCGAATTTTGCATTAGTTCAAAAGATTCCGTCATGTCGCTTTAATGTAAGGACGAATGATAAGGCGTTCTGTTTCTAAGCGCATCGTTGATAAGGCTGTTTCCATCTTTTTGGATCCTCCTAGTCTGTAATTGCCAAATGATTCAGACTGTTATCCAGATTTTAAATATCTTCTTCCCATCTATTAAATCATGTGAAGTATGCACCTTAATTTTTGAATTGTTGAAGCTTGCCCATGTCGGAAGATGCTCGAATAAATATGCGTAAACTTTATAATCTGGAGTCGCGTACCCAACGTTAACTCTTAGACCCCCTCCAAAGTCAGGATAAAGTGAATCCGCCCATTGATAAACTTCCCAATCGGAGTCCATTATTCTATTAGCTTCCTTGTATTTCTCATTAATCCATTCAATGTCCATTCGTAACCCCTAAAGTTGAAAATAACTGCTCATTTTTAACTTCAATTACATACTCCATGTACACAAAATCTCTACCACTATTATTTTCATACCATTTATTTACTCTTTGTACATGTTCAATGTCACTCCTGACATTGGATTCTATTTCTTTATACCTTTCATAGCTGTCATACTCCCAAATAGCGAATATTTCAGTGGTCGTATCCGTATTAGGAGCCATCCATCTTCCCACTAATCGAGAGCCATGTTTAACTTGATTAGGTAAATTAGTTTAAAAGGGACCAGCCGAAGCGCTCCTACGATCCAGCTGGTGTGACCATCTGCTATTCTTCTTCAAACAACCGTTCGCCTTTATGCAGCCTCTGGGCAATTTTAGCTGTATGTGGGAGCTCGCGCGCGGTTGGTGCGTGTGCCGCCAAATATCGGGTGCAAGCAAGCAGCATCGTTTCTTTGGCCTTCTCCGCAAATGAGCCTGCCGCCGCTTGCCAGCGGTCGTATTCGGCCACTGCGGCTTCATACATTTGGAAAGAATGGAATTCCGCATCCTCCCGCAACAGCGCATGGCCAAGCGTGTTAAGCAGCGCTCCCGGCTCACCACCGCCATGAATGTAGTCCATCACCCATTGCGCGGCCGGTCCGATCTGCTGGCGCAAATCAAGCAAATCGAGCAGTTCCTGATGGTTGGCCGACGCGGCTGAGCCGGACGGCTTCGGACGTGCGGCTGTCGGCACGTTTAAGAAACGGTCAAGATATACGCTGACGGCTCCGTGAAAAATCGCCCGCTGCAGCAGCGGCTCATCCGATTGCAGCAGCCTTTCATGCACGGCGTGAGCATAAGTGAACGTATGGAGTACTGCAATCCAATCGCCGAAATCGTTCTGCGTATGGAAACGAACGATCCGTTCCGCGGCGGCCAAAGCAACGAGCTGCGCCAATTGCGCCGGAGCCGTTCCCGCGATGAGCAGGTCGCGCAGCAAAGCGATCGTCTGCTCCGGAGTATCGCTCAGCAACTGCTGCAGCAATTGCTCTTCCGTATCAGCAGATAGCCTCGCATTCTTAGACCCCCCGGCGAGCTTCGCCTGCGCCGCATTCTGCTCCAGCTCGTTGACCACTTGCTTGATCGGCTCTACGAGGTTCAGCGGCGCCTGCCACTGGTGAAGCTCCTCGCTCCGTGTCGGACGAGCCATCATCGGTACGAGCGAAGTTAAAATCCTCTCCTTTTGCGACACCTCCGCCCAATCCAGCGCCTCAAAAGCTTTGCTGTGGAAATCGAACATATGCCCGCCGTCCAAGTAAAAGTGATCTGTTGCGGCGACAAGCATCATTTCCGACAGCCGCTTCGTATCAATGCCTTTCATAATGGCGGTGATCAGCACTTTCTCAGCGCCCTGCGTATCCCGCACCTCTATGCAACTGCGATACCACTCGGTCAACCGATCGAACGGCACGTCCGCCGTCGGCAGCGCCGACAGCAAGTGACGGGTTCCTCTACCCGAGCTGCCTCGAGCGACATGGACAAGGCCTTGGTACAAGGCGAGTATTTTGCCGTTCTTGTCCAGCTTGTCGACGCTTTGCGTCATCGCGGTAAGAATCGTAAGTCCGGCGTTCCAGCCCGTACCATATGTCGTGCCGAATTCAATGCCAATGCGGGCGATGTCCTGCTCCGGCACTCCCGCTTCGATCAGTCCGACGACCGCTTTCGCGATGACGATGCCGATATTTTGCTCGAGTCCTTCTTTCAGTCTATGCTTATATTTTTCCGTACCTTCCGTTCTTCTGGAAACCGGATTTACCCACACTTCGCCGCCGTCGACCCGTACTTCATACGACGGAACATCGTCCGCCCACGGATCAAGCGTACCCCCGCTGCAGATGTCAAACCGGGCATGATGCCAATGGCACGTCAAAATCCCGTCGCACAAGCTCCCCATATGGAGCGGAAAGCCTAAATGCGGGCAGCGGTTGTCCACCGCGTATACTTGGTCTTCATGATAAAAAACAGCGATACCGCCTCGTATAACCTTTGCGGTCTCTTGTTTAAGCGCTTCCAAATTACCTGCTGAAATCCAGTTTAAACTGACACTCATCGATAGAGCCTCCTTTATTTTTTTTCTGGACAAGCTGGTCGACTATATGACGACCGATGTTACCTGTTGCTCCCGTTACTAATATAGTCATCGTTTATCCTCCTCACCTATTTTTTTTAGCGTAACATATCTTTATATACTTATTCAATATTTATGTATGTTAAGTGCAATGAATTTAGACGTAAGGAAACGTAGTTATGTAACATATCGAGCTCACGGATATTCTTATTCTGAAAGTAAGATTCTGTACAGCTTATAGCCAGTCTCCAGTGGAATGCCACGCCCGTCTGTAGTGTGCTAATGAACAGAAAGTGTTGAATAACAGGCAAACGCCGGTAAAAAAATAACCCCCGCCTAATAACAAAGCGGGAATTGCGTGCAAATATTACAAATAAGAGTTACGTAAATACGTACGGCTGAAGCTTCCGATATTACTGAAGTACGTTTTTTGAAAAAATAAAGATAACCTCTTTAGCGTTATGTTTTTTGCGCATTTCTTCCTGCGTGATCTTACCATTCTCATAGTCTTTTATTGGAATTCTTTCGTATTCTTCATGATGGGGACCCTTTGCTACTAATTCATAGGGCAAAAATCCATTTTTCATATAAAAATGTTCAACTTTCGGATCATCGGCAGCGCCGAGATCCATTTTTCTATAGCCTTTAGATTTGACCGCTTCTTCAAATTTCGCGATCAGCTTTGAACCGATTCCGGTTCTCAAATAATTTTTTGTCTCTTCATGACTAACGGCAATGCCTTGCAGATTAATAGATGAGTCATCTTTATGCGAAGGGTGCCCGTAGCATATTCCGACTAATTCATCTACCATAAACGCTGCTAGGTATAAATCATGATTTATTTCGATTCTGTTTACGAAATCATTAAAGCTCTCTTGATCCAAATATTCACACTGAAAAGCATGAACTCGTGCATACTCTTCCTTATTAATCGATCGTATGTCTAACGAACGCAAGCCATCAAAATAAGCTGTTACAAAAACGGCAGGCGAATTCCAATAAATGGTCATCTCATTCGTGGAGTAACTATCTTCGTGATCGACAAAGCATTTGGCCGGCGGCAATCCTTGGAGTGTCCGCTTCGCGTACTCATCCTGCAAGTTGCGATTAGGTCCGCCGGCTACCATGCCCGGGACAGGTTCAAGGATGCCATCGCCAACAGATGGACGATGATGCGGATTCATTACGGCATCGCTTCCGATACCCGTTACATAACTGAGGCCCATAGAGTTCAAACCGAGAAGATAGTGCAGATGATTCAACGCTGCATCTCCATACTTGTCATCCCCGGTAAACTGCTTCGTGATGATCAGATGCATCGCCTGATTCATCAGGACCATATTGCTTCCCCAGATGTATTGATCCGGCGCCAAAGTGATCTGGTATCCGTCGCTATCGCATCTGGCTCTTAACTTATCTGCTTGTTCATGCCAGCCTCTCATCAGCTTTTGATAGGTTGCGTGGTTTGAATGGTCATGCCCGCCAAGCAAATAAGACAGCGTTCCGTAACCGGCAGTATCCGCCCAACCGAGTTCGTAGAGCAGTAAGTCAGGCTGTTCTAACGCCGATAGAAACGCGTCATGATAGACTGCTCGACCTGTGGTCCGGAACAGTTCCGCACTGGCCCAATACTTCTCGTCGCCTAAGACGGTGTCGCCATATTCGCCGGTATGGATATCCGGAGGATTTATAAATCCTCCGGATGTAGGGTTTTCGCAAATCCAATTCCATGCCTTTTCTGCAGCTTTCAGACACTCTTCCGCAAATGAAGCGTCAAACATACGATACAACCTTGAAGCCATTGCCATTACGGCCGCGAAAGTCGCAGTAGCCGCATAGGAATGGGGAGAGAAGACTAGCTCCGCCGTATCGTCTTCCGGCATTACACTGAGCCCCGGGAATGATTTCGTTGTTACTTTATGATAGACGGCACCATCAGAAGAGCGCTGCATTCTGAAAAGAAACTCCAGCTCGTAACGTACCTCGTTCAATATATCCGGCACACCGTTGCCGGACTCCGGAATATTCATCGTCCGTTCGAACGGAGAAGGAAAGAACTCGTAAGTAAGCATCAAATCTGCGACAGCCTTCGCGGCAGCCACCGTGTATTTCCCATAATCGCCAGCATCATGCCAGCCGCCGGACGACGGGAGCAGCTCCGAATTGTTTCCGTGAACAGAGCCATGTGCCTGATGGCATGCTTTGTGCGACCAAACCCCTGCGTAGCGGATTTCCAAGTCCATTCCGCAGCGCTGGAAATAAAAACTTTTTAACAAAGCGTCTGTAACGTCATTATAAACATCTTGCGCTACGATAAATGGGTAGGATCTTCCTATTTCAGGAATACGTACCACGTAGGTACCGTCGGCACGTAATTCAGAGAACTCCCCCCGAAATACGTTTTCCCCGCTGGAAGTACCCGCAATCGGTCCTGTTAATTCACCGGTAAATGCAAGGCTGCCATTTGTCTCGTCAACAATCTCAAACCGCTCGCAAGCATCGGTAACAATAAAATACTTGGGATCAGATGGACGATAGCCAACCTGATTTACATGAATCCGTCGATTTGCCAGTGTCACGAACACATCTCCTCTTCTATTTAAACCGCCGGATTATCTATGTTTCCCATACCATTCTTTCAGAACCCGTTCCGCTTTCTTGCCGTATATATCAAATCCGACATTGGATTTAGCCGCTTCCTGGTCATAGAGCTTTACGCTCCAGTCCCACCAGAAAAATCCGGCAAACCACGTTTCTTCCCAGAACACCTTTAAGACCGAGCTGTAGAAGTTAGCTTGTTCCTCTTCATTAAATGGAAGCTCCTTGTGCATAAAATCCCAGGGCATCGTTGCGCATCCCAATGCGCTTCGGCAGCCTATTTCCATGAAAATGACCGGAATGCCCAACTTCTCATGAAGCAAAGCCATTTTGTCGCGCACCGGCAGCCAGTTTGCAATCATTGCCTCCTCACTGTCTCCAGGCTGATTAGCTACCGGGTAATAAGCGCTCGTACCGATCAGGTCCACTTGGTCGAACCACTTGATTCGTTCTTCCGAACCGTGGTTCGCATTATAAACGATCGGACCGTCGTAAAGTTGTCGAATCTGTTCGATCAGTCGCGTCCAATGCTCATCTTTAGGTTCTGTCTTGACCATTTCACAGCCTATGCAGAACATCTCGCAGTTCAATTCCTGAGCAAGCTCAGCGTAATGGCACAGAAAATTGCCGTACGAGCGAAACCACGCGTCCCAATAAGGCTCGGCCCCTGCTTCTTCGGGAAATCCGATATGCGCCCTCCAGATCCCGTCCTTGGAATTGACTACCGGCTTAAGACATACTTTGAGTCCGAGCGCTTTGGCCTCCTTTACTGCATGTTCGATATCCCGGTCCGTCATGGTCAATCCGTAATCAAATGGAATCTCTGTCGAGTAAACGTTATTTTGTAAAGTATAAAAGGATAATGCGATCCATTCGCTGCCGGTCTCTTTCAGCTTTCGGAGAGAATCAATTGCATAGGGCTGCCTGTAGGAACCGCGGGAACTGTTCCATCCATATGTCATACCTTTGATGAACAAATCATTGGGCAACGCGTTTCTCTCCTTTAGGGTGTTATTCAGGTAATGGATAACTTTCTAGGTCGGGCAGCTCGTCGCGCGTCACCGTGAATGCGTGGTGATATACCTTCTGCAGCATATCCCGTTCTGTATACTGCTCGGACACTACCGCAAAGCCGTCGTTGTCCTGCTTCTGCACGAATGTGCCATACCAAGTGCAGTTCCAAGCCCAGAGAGCTCCGTCCGCAAGCATGCTATCAGGATCGGGAAGCGGTCCGTTCTCCGATAGTGCAATGATTTTGGTTGCTGAGGTATAATCAAGAGCCTGGCGGAATCGCTTTACATTCGAGCTGTAATTCTTCTCCGGCGAGTAAATATCTTCACCGATGATGTCGACGAATTCGTCGCCGGGATACCAGTCCTTATGCTGGCCGTTCCAAACCCAAATCAGGTTATGAAGTTCATGCTTATTTGTCATCCGTTCATACATGAGCTTCCACAACTTTATACATGGCTCCGCGCCTTTAGCACCCCACCAGAACCAAGCGCCGGAAGCCTCATGCAGCGGCCTCCATAGGACTGGCACGCCTGCATCCCTTAACTTGGCCAAAAGAGCTGAAATAACATCGATATCACGAAGCAGCAATGCGTAGTCCTCAGATGTCGGATCGTCCATTGCATGCGAAATATCGAATGTCGTTGCAGTAGTATAGAAACCCCGGTGCCAACCGTTGTCAGGCTGTTGGTCGATCAGATCCTTAGGCGCGTTCCAATGCCAGCAAAAAGTTACGATACCGCCGTCTTCCCACCATTTTAGCGCAAGCTCCGTATCGGTCCCGACCGTCCCCCATTCCACTCGGGAGGGGGAATCGTTCATGAAATCGAAGCCGCCGATTGCCGGATATTTACCTGTTTCGTTATGAATGACGTCCATCTCGGGCGTTGAGAGCACGCCGATTTGTTGCCCTGTCAGCATTCGTTTCCCGTAGGTGTCACACAAATAGGCCATAAGCCGTTTGGCGCAATCGTCGGCGTGCTTGTTGATTAGTTTGGGTTCTACTTGCAATCGGCGATTCCAAGCGATATTCGCCATACTCCATCTCCCCTTCGATTGTTCATATTTGCTTGTCCCCTCACGCGGCCATTAACCGACCACGCCTGTGCGCTCTACGCTCTCTACGAAGAACCTCTGTACGAAGAGATACATAATAATGAGCGGTGCAATCGCCAGCAATATGCCCGTGTCGACAATCATAGAAACAAGGTTCGGGTCAACTTTCACGTTCGATCCGGCGCCAACGCCGAGAATACCCGGCAAGTATTGGTTCGCATCTGCCGGCAGAGAAGCAACCTTAATGGCCATGAGATTGCTTTGGCTCATAAACAGCGATGTGTAGAACGTATCGTTATACTGCCAAACAAAAGCAAAAAGCGTTACGGTGATCAAAGGAGGAATTGCATTAGGCAGCATGATCGTAAAGAAGGTTCGGAACCCCCCCGCTCCGTCGATGAGCGCCGCTTCCTCTATTTCCCCAGGCATGCCGCGGAAAAATTGCCGGAAAATATAAATGTACAATCCGGATTTCAACCCATTGGCAAGCGCTGCCGTGATGAGAGACGGCCCATACGTATTCAGCATGTTGATACCGTCTTTACCTGTGACCAGATTCATCAAACCTAAGACGTCAAAGCTGCGAAAATGTAAATACATGGGCACCATCAGCGTGCTTGATGGAATCAATATCGTCAAAATGACGAACGTAAACAGAATATTTCTTCCCGGGAATGAGAACCTCGCGAAACCGTAGCCTGCAAGCGCGCAAGATGCGGCCTGAAGAAGTGTCGTCGAAGCTGCGAAAAGCAGCGTGTTCTTCAGTAGCGGCCAGTAATCCAATACGCCCATCGCCAGACGTATATTCTCTGTCGAAAAATGAACGGGAATCATGTAAATCGTCGGGTTGTAGATGTCTACCTTGTCCTTGATGGCAACTGAAATCTGCTGAATGAGCGGGTAAATGATGACAAACGAGATCCCGATGATCAGGATGTAACGAAATAGCGCCCACAGCAGTTCGATCGATTTGTTTCGTGCTTTTTGCATACGCACGACAACAACCTCGTTATCCATAAGTGATACTTTCAAGCTATTCCCCTCCTTCTCGATCAGTTATAGTAGAACACTTTTCTGGAGACCAGGATGCCGACGACAATGAGAACGATACTGATGACAAGCGTGTATATCCAGGACATCGAGGCGCTTAAACCGAAATTTTGCGCCTGAAACGCTGTTGTGTAAATCGTTCTTGTCAGTTGGCTTTCAGTAAACGAGTCAATAATCGTATAGATGATGTTCGTTAGAATCAATGGACTAACCATCGGAAATGTAATCTTCCAGAACGTTTCGTATGGCGTAGCGCCTTCCATCTTTGCTACTTCGTACATCGTCACCGGAACAGACTGAAGCGCCGCAAGGAAGATTAGAATTTGGACGCCGGAGCTGCTGATGATTTCATAGATTCGTTGCACGGCATCCACGATATACTCGATGAATATATCGGGCAGACCCGCTTGAGCGAGCATAAATACGAGCGAGAGCGGGTCGAATCCGTTTTGGGCAAGTCCCAGTTCCTGCGCGACCTCCGAACTGCCCGTAAGTTGAATTAACCCGGAAGACTGGGCAGAAGCGACGGCTCCCGAAGCCAGAATAACGGGAAGAAAAAATATAGCTCTGGCAATAGGGCGCCCTTTGAATTTCGAATTCAGCAACGTGGCCGTAAACAAGCTGAAGAATAAGATCATCGGTACGTTCCATGCCATCTCCGACAAGGATTGGGTAAGAATCCGGTTGTAGTTCGGATCTACGAAGAGAGCATCTTTAAAGTTTTTCAACCCGATGAAGTCGAGTGTATACCCGCCTGGAGCCACCTTCAGCTCGCTAAAGCTGAAACGCAGCGATTGTATAAGCGGCGTCGCGAATAGAAATACGAAGCCAAGCAGCCACGGCGTAATAAATGCGACTCCGAGAAATGCGCGTTTTTGCTTCAAGGTTAATCGTCTTATGTTCACTGGTTGTCACCGCCTACCGAAAAATTTTTCGCATCGATCTGAACTCCGTTAACGGTGACAGGCTTTTCCGTATAGTTCACATAAACGGAAGTTCCGTTATCGTAACGCACCTGGGCAACGCCGGGTTCGTGCTGGATATGTTCGATGATCGATTTGGATTGCAAGCCAGCCAGCGCTTTGTTGACTTTACTGTATAGCCCGGCAGCTTCTTTGAGCCATTCCGAATAATGCGTGGAAAATAGCGATTCGTAAGACGTAAACTTCAGCTTAGAGGATGATTCGTACGACCAATAGAAGTGCGGTGCAGCGCCATACTCTATCGAACGCAGCATATGGTAAGTCAGATCTTGATTGTCATCCAAGTTGATAGGTGAGCCGGAATAATCCTTGTAACCATGTATGACCATTTCATAGAATGGAATTTCTTGATCCGTAATGCTGAAACCGCTTGAGGCCATCGGCACGTCGATCAACTGATCTGCATATTTCAGCGCATAAGCATTGCCTCCGGAAAGCATGATGTTCGTATAGCTATTTTCCAGCTTGCCAAGCTGCTCCGTTACAATGTTCTTCGCGACATCACGGAAAACAACGCGGCTCACCCGGTAGTCGGCCTGCAGCAAATCACCCAAATCACGGAGTGAGACGGATTCTAAACCATAGTTATTGTAGCTGTCGATGAACCGATCGACGAAATATGGAAGCTTCACCGGAGAAAGCAAGTAGAATGAGCCAAGCGATATATCCATCGCATTGAATGCACGATTGATAGGCGACAGCTTGGCTTGTTCGCGCGTAATGAAGCGCGCCGCATCGGAGGCCGGTTTAAAGTCCCTGTTCTCGCGAAGCACGTGTTGGAACGCGACATCCGGATACAAGTTGCCGCCCATCGATTGAAGCTGCTCTGACAGCTTCTTAAGATCTGCTTTGCTGCCCAGCTCGCTATCCAGTTTTACATTTTTCGGAATCTTATGATCGATTCCTTCATTAAACCAGCCCATATAACGCATTTGAACATTGGAAACGCCGGCTTCTTTCATCTGCTCAGCAATTTGTCCGGCTTGTTCAAAGGTGGTCATCGGCATCAGCCCCTTGTAAGGAATGCCCAGGAACGACTTGCGTTTGTCCACTGCACCCAGCACGTCAAGATAGAAAGGCAGTTCGTCGTCTGCTTTCTTAGGCTTAAGAACGCCTTCCTGAACCAACTTCTCGCGGTACAGCTTCGCCATGCCAGAGTAATTCGCATCGCTTCCGGACAAGAAGTTATACCGGACCTGAAGATCTCCTTCGAAACGATCATCGGTCAGGAGCTGAATCTCGTCTGCCTTGTTGCCTTTGTAGAGCTCAAGCACATCTTCTCCGCGAATGGCAAAACTAGCATAAGCGCTGTTATAAGAGTTTTTCCTGCCGCTGATATCGGCGTTGATACTGGCAATGCCTTCGCCTTTCTCGATCGAAGCGAACCAGGCATCGTCACCGGATTTCAATCCGAATACCGGAAGCCGCACGGATTCGGATACTTGACCGCGGCGACGGGAGTTGTTGTTCTCGTCTTCGCCGTAAACGCGTTGCGCGTAGACCTCTTCGCCTATTTTCCCGTTGTTTAGTTCAATCAAGCTTCCGGAACCGTCCGGTACGAGCATATAGCCTTTTTCATCAGTACCGGCTGCGCCGAAGAAATCGAGCAGTTCCAGCGTGCGGATTTGATAGCCTTTGCTTTCCTTTATCTCGTTCACAGGCACATGGATGAGCAGTGAATCGCCGGAGACTCGGTACTCCATCGGAATAATAAAATTTGGACGGCTCGCTCCCGCCGCGGCAGACAAGCCGTTCTCTTGATTGTCCACCGCCAAATCCTGTGCCGTATAGCCTGCTTTCGCGAAGGCATCGAGCATTCTGCTCAGAACCAGTGCTCTGGAAACCGCTGTATCGAGCCTCTCCAGCACTTCCGGATTGTCATCAAGCGGAAAGTAACGGTTGCCTACGTATTTCGCCGTCGCTTCATCGAGCTTGCTGTACACTTTCTCTTCCATGCGCTTCTTGCTGATTCTTTTTGGCAGCGCATCGATACCGAGAGACGTATCACCTATCGTATACGTAATCCGAATGCCGTTCTCAATGCCCTCCGCCTTGAACTGCTTACGCTGAATACTATCCGTAAAGTTCGTGATAGTTCCAAGCGTCCCTATGGAATCTCTGTAGTTGATGGATACTTGAGCGGCAAGCCGGTCCTTCTCGAAAGGCGACGCTTTGGCGTCTGCTCCCAGATCGGCCGGATTGCTGCGCCATACTTTACCGCTGCTCCGATTGAGCACGGCTATCTCGGTCGTGTCCGGGTTGAAATATAGCGCCAGCGCATCAGATTGCGCTGCGAGCTTCATGCCATTAACGGCAGCATCGCTATCCGGTAGATAAGTAAGATCCGTAGCCGCAGCCGGCTTTATGTCTGTTTGCGCATATGCGCTCACCTCGACCGCCGGCGCTCCTTTCGTTGACAGGCTGTAAGCGAAAGCCGAGATACCAACAATCCCGATACAGGCCAGCGCCGCATACCATTTCGTTCGATTTTTCAAGGGTGCGGCCTCCTTTAAGTACGGAATATGATTTCGCGATAAACATCGTAAATGAACCAGTAAATTTGCAGGCCCAAGCTGAATGCCAGCGTACCGAGAAAGACGACGAATCCCATCGCTACGACCGTAAGCGCTAGGGTGAGAACGGCTTTGGCAGGCGTATATTGGTGTACGGTCATGATTCCGATGAACAGCAGCAGGATAAACCAGATACTGGCTACGCTGTTTAGCAGCCAATAGAAAGCTGTCTCCTCTTGCGTTATAAATCGGCTTATGAATGTAATCGGCAGGTTGATAAGCACGATCGGCAGCAGCGCATAGCCGGTTGCCATAACAATTTCCTTGAACTTGCCTTCGCCTTCCATTAGCGTCGTTATGGACCAATTCGCTACGCAGAAAAGAAAGAACGGAAGCACCGTAAACTGAAGATCGTCAAGACTGTTTAGCCCTCTTGGATCAACGAAATTGACCAGAAAGCCTGCAAATTGCTTCTGCAAAATGACAGTCAAAACAAGCATCAACAGAATCGCTAAGGAAACTCTGACTTTCCCCTTGCTCTCGAATTTCATATCCCAGAATCCGTCGAACGGATGCAAGATGAGATGGAGCGGAAACTTAATAAAATCCTGCTTCACGTTTCCCAGTCCTCCTTCTTATAACTTGTCGAGCAATGCGGTACGCGATAAACGCGGTTACGAGGGATAACAACACCGTCATGAATGAACCAAAATGCTCCTTCATCACTTCCCGGCGATACCGTTTGTATGCAACGGAAAAGTCTTTGCGACTCATGCCGAGCTTGAAATATTCCATCGCTTCTTTGTTTTTCTTCTCCATCAGCAGCGACTTGCCGATACCCAGATAGGCGATCTCATAGTTGGTATTCAAGCGGAGTACTTGTTCCCACAATTTTACGGCTTCCGTATCGTTTCCGTTATAATGCTGAATCGTTGCTTTCCGTACTAAGTTGCCGAACTCCGTAGGACGAAAGACGGCGATATTGTTTTTACCCCTGTCGAGCACGGCGAGCTTATCGCCGATCCGTTCCACGGCGACCGGCGTATTGAATACGCCAAGCTGATTACCCCTGCCTCCGAAAACATATAACAAATCGCCTTCATCATTGTAAGTGAACAGTCGCGCGCGATTCGAATCCAGCGCGACGTACATGCCTCCGTCAAGCACCTTGATGTCGGTGAGTTTCGAGGGACCCGAGTTATTGCCGAACCTCCGGAAACGTATTTCGCCTTTGACCGGCCAGTAGCCGAACCGTTTAAGAACATCCTGACCGGACGGATTCAAACGTTTAATCGTCTTATCCGAGGTCATATCGACTGCAGTCGCGTATACGAATCCTTTGCTGTCGATATCAACGCTGGCGAACTCAGTTGGAATAAACAATTCCATCTGCCGCTTTTGCGCATTCGTAGATAACGATCTCCAGATCCGGTCCCAGATACTTGGAGATACATTAATCGTGCCTACATAACCCATAAACATGCTTTTATCATCAAATTGCATGATTCCTTCAAATACACCGCGGGCGACTACGAAAATTCTGTCCGCTTTGTCAACCGTTACTTTAAGAGGGAAAAACTTAAAGCCGCTCGGTAAAATATCCGATTTCGGATTCTCGATCATTTTAATCAGCTTGCCGTCGTTCGAAAGCACGACTACGCGATTATGGTCGGTATCTGCGACGTAGATCTCTTTCTTCTCGGATACGAACAGCCCTTCCGGTGCTGCGAATCCATCTTCCTTGCCGTTATTATCAAACGATGTTATGACTTGCAAGACTTTTAAATTACTGTCCAACACAACCACGCGCGCATTGCCGCTGTCCAGTATATAAATGATGCCGTCCTGCGTTACGTACATATCGTTGGGCTGATTAAAATCACCGACACCCAAGCTGCTGCCGGAAATGGAATAGTCCGGCAGGTAGGGGGCGGGCAGCGGCGCGGGATCCCCATAGAAATCGTAATTATAAGCTTCATACGGCGCGGCTGCCGATGCGGACGGCACGACGATAGTCGTCGCAAGCGTTAAAATCGCTGCAAGCAGGAGCACTCTCTTTCTTTGCACGCTTCCACCCCCTCTAGTCTTTCATGCCGGACGTCGACATCGTTTCGATAATACGGCTTTGCGAGAATATGAACAGCGCGATCGGCACGCTCATTAAGATCAAAGCGACAGCCGAGCCGACGCCGGCACGTGCTATCCCGCCGAAAATTATTTGATTGGACGCGTAGTGGAGCGTTTTCAGCTGTTCACTATAAATGAACCCGTTGCCATCTGTGCCCCACAGCATTTGAAACAACAGGATAACCAACGTCAGCCATGCAGGCTTGACATTCGGCATAACGATTTGCCAGAAAATACGATATTCGTTTGCACCGTCGATTTTTGCCGATTCGAGCAACGCGTCAGGAATTTGTTCCATGAACTGTTTCATCAAATAGAGGCCAAGCGAAAAAGCGAACGCCGGCACAATCACAGCCCAATACGTATCGATGAAACCGATCCATGACATTATCATGTAGTTCGGAATCGCCGTTACCTGCGGCGTAAACATCAGCGACAGGACAACGATCGTAAAAATAATCTTGCTGCCCGGAAAACGATGTTTGGCGAGCGGATAAGCCGCGGCGGAAGCCAAGAGAACATGACCGACAACTCCCATGCCGGTAATGAAAAAAGTATTAAAAATATACCGAGAGAATGGCACCCAGGATTGTCCTAGCAGCGTCATCAAATCGATGAAATTACTCGAGGTCGGGTTCCGAACGAACAATGTCGGCGGGAACAAAAATATTTCATCGAGCGGCTTAAACGCCGCATTAATCGCGTATACGAGCGGCAGCGCCATAAAGGCGGCAACGACAGCCAGAAAAACAGACATAAAGAACGTCCCCGCAAAGGAGCGGTTAACGCGTTTTTTGTGAAGTGATAGCGCGATCTTCATGTTATTAATTCCCCACCCTCCTGAGAAGTCGTTGAACGACCAGATTCGAACCCAGCATCAGGGTGAACAGGATGGTCGCGATCGCGGAAGCGTAACCCATCTCGAATCGAATCGTACCGAAGTCGATAAGGTGCGTTACGATTGTTTCAGCAGCGTAGTTAACGCTCGGGAAGCCGGCTAGATAGATCGAGACATCCGCAATAGCCAGAGATGCCGTAATCTGAATGACCGCTCCGAACATAAGCTGCGGCTTCATCGATGGCAGCGTAATGTACCATAGCTCTTGCCAACGGTTCTTAATGCCATCGACGGCACCGGCTTCATAAAGCGTCCTGTCTACCGTCTGAAGACCCGCGATGAAGGCAAGGAAACCAGTGCCCAAACTCAGCCACAATTGAACGAGAATAATAATAGGCATAATGTACTTTTCCGTCTTCAGCCATAGGATCGGATCAAGAATGGCTCCCATATTAATCAAGAATCCATTTGCGATACCGTAGCGGTCGCCCGAGAAGATCATCTGCCAGAGGAAATATACGTTCCCGGAGATGGAAGGAGCATAGAACACAAGCGTCATGAATGCACGCATCTTCGGACGAAAATCGTTAATGATCCATGCAAACACGAAACAAGCTATAAAACTTAGCGGTCCGGTAATTACCGCAAAGAGGATCGTGTTCTTGATTGCAATCAAGAACACGTCGTCTTCCAGGAACAGGCGGGAATAATTCTGCCACCCGATAAAGCGCGGAAATTCCAGCATATTGAAATACGTAAAACTGATGAAGATGGACATTATCACAGGCAAAACAGTAAATATTGCGAAGAGCAGCATGTAAGGCGACATCAATAGATAAGAATGCTTATGTGCCTTCATCTCCTGCCATTTGGCAGCCCACCATCTCGGAGTGCTCGTTGAAGTTTTACCGGCAATCGTCAAAGGTCGTTGATTCGGTATGTTGATATTTGACATTTGGACCCCTCCTTTATTCCGGCAGGCCGAATTCTTTGCGTTTCGCGTGAATTTCCTCATGGATATATTGCACGTAATCAAGGATCGCTTCTCGCGCCTCCGTATTCGCACTTACAACTACTTTTAAGAATGCGTTCTGCAGATGCCGTCCGGTGAAGTAACCTCCCGGAACCTCCGGAATACCGCGTACCCATTCAAACTCTTCCTTCAGGCTTTCATAATCGGCTAAAGGCCAAGGCAGGCTATCCAACGCTTTGATGTTTGCGGTCGGATAACGCGCGGATGCACCCATAAGCGCTTCCATTTCCCGTCCGTAATTCGTTTGCGCCTCTTTGCCGGTCCACCATTTCATGAATTGCCAAGCGGCATCTTTGTCTTTGGCGCCATTAAGCATCAGCGTGCCGCTTCCGGTACTGGGCGTATCTCTCCGAATCGTGCCGTCTTGTTGTTTCGTTCCGGGTATTGGAACGAATCCCCACATGCCACGAATTTCCGGTGCGAATACCGAGAGTTGGTTGTAAGTCGTATAATCCACGATACCGATCGGCATTTCGCCGGTCCGGAAGCGATTAGCGAAATCAAACTCGCGCTCCAGTTTGTAATCGCTATAGAAGTCCGTCCACGTTTTGAACGTTTCCACGCCGATTCGGGAATCCAAATCGGACTCTTTCCCGTCGTTGCGGTAAAATTGTCCGCCGTTCTGCATGAGCAAAGTAGCAAAGATTGGATTCGGGGGAATGTTCTGGCCCGGAACCGGGACAGACGTCGCCGGTGCCGAAATCGGCATGCCAAGTTGCATGTGGTTTTTGTTCAATACGGCCAAAAGCTTGTAAACGTCATCCCATGTCTGAGGAACTTCAAGTCCCAGCTCTTTCAGGATATCCTTACGGTAGAAGAGCATATTGAACGTTTGCGTTTCCGGAAGCGCGTAAACGCCTTTTTGATAGGAGAACGGAACAAGCGCGCTTGGACGGAACCATTGTGCTACATCTTGATAATCAGGAAATTGCGTAAGGTCGGCCGCAGCTTTACGCATCGCGTAGTTAACCGGAATATCGATTCCGATCTGCATCGCCACATCCGGACCTCTACCTGCCAGCGTCGCCGGCAGCAGCGTATTCATCTGAACTAGCTTCAAGTTCACGTTGATGCCTGTTTCAGGCGTGAATGTTTCGTCGATCATTGCTTTCAGCGTGTTCGCCTGGTCGCGGCCGCTGCCGATCCATACGGTAATCGAACGTTGATTATTCTTTTCGGAGGCGTTGCCGATTTGGTTGTAATCAATGACGAACGAATAATTGAATGTAGCGAACTCATGCTTGAGCCCCGCGAAGAAACCGTCTCCGGAAGCCGGAAACTTCTTATCCGGAGAAGCTACGTAGATTTCATCGATTTGCAGCGGCATCTCAATCGCCTTTTGCAACCATGTGCCAAGACCGCCGGTGTTGGTCTTGAAAGCGACGAGACGGCGCGGAATGGTATCCGGATTATCGATTAACTCGCCAAGCTGAAGCGACATCGTTTTCAGCAATGCTTCGGAATCGCTGCTGCCGCCTGACAGTCTGCGCAATTCCTTGCTGACGGCCGTAAGTCTCTCCTGTTCCGACTTGAACGTCTCAAGCAGATTCGGAACTTGTTGGTCCACGCGATAGTCGCGGAACTTGTCCGGGGAAGCACCGGTAATCATTATGATTTTGCGATACATGGCGTTGAGATTAAAAAGACTGTCTTTAACCTCGCGAATTAGCGGAGCAAACTCGCCAAGCGTGTCTTCTAGTCGGATTATGTTCTTGCCTTTCTTAAGCTCGAACAAATACGGCTCATCCCCACCCATTACGTCGATTCGGTATCCGCTCTCGTAACGGAACGGAACCTGTTCCGCTTCCTGGAACGGCACTTCGCCGTTTATTAAGAGACGGCGTGTCGAGTATAAGCCGCGAACGAATTGTTGCTTTACCTTCATCCCGATTTTGTAGAGCCCGGTTTCGGGAACATCAACTTCCCACTCGATCCATTGACCCGGTATGCGCCAGTTGTAGCCGCCGATTGTATTCACCCGTATCAGCTTGGGACTGTAGGGAGTAACGGTTGCGCTGGCTCGTTCGGTCTGAGGATACAGCGTCGGAGACGACTTCGCTCTTGCATCTTCGCCCTGAACCGTAATCATCTGGCCGGCTGTTTCCTTCAAACCATCTATATGAAAGCGCTTAAATGTATCTTCATATGTAGCAGGACGTTTCACTTGAAACAGCTTCAACTGCCTGATAACCATCGGCTCACGCTGCGAAACGAATGATAGCGTATGCGTTCCGGAAGTCAAATAAAATCGGAACGGATCCGCATAATAACCGTTAGAATCTTCCAGCAGATCCTCGCGCCACTCCGGTCTCTCGAACTGCTGCGGGCGCAGATCATTACCGCGATTGTCACGCTTTATTTGGTCGAGCTCATTATCCCAAACGCGGTCGAACTGCAAATATTCCGCTTCCTCGAACGGTAATTCTCCATCAATCAATAGCGACCGTTCAATGCTTGAACTTTTTCCTTCAATCGGATAATACTGAACCGAGATATTGTAAAAACCCGCTTCTGCGACATTGATCGTCCAATCAACGCGCCCTTGCTCGCCTGTCTTGAGCGAGACGCCGCTCTTGCCTTCGAAATGATCGATTTTCTCGATTCCTTCTCCTTCTGCCTTCGCGTATTCGGAAGCTTCCACGATAATTTCCCGGTCAGCGAAAACAGCATTTTTATTTTTCGCTAAATACTCCGAGTAATCACCTCGTCCTTGTTGCAGCGATTTCCATGAACCGTCCGTGAACGTTTGCTTTTCTCCTGCACCACTCGCGTTATCGGCATCCATCCGGGACCAGAACAAGAGCAATCCGGCCGCAATGACGACACCCACCGCCGATAACGTCCATTTCTTCAGTCTTATTTTCCCTTTCAACGTCAGCCCTCCTATGCGGCGACTTGATCTGCGGACCTATCAATATTTAGTTACCTAACAAAAACGAAAAAATGTTAGGTTATCATTATCAATTTGTTTGTATGAAGCTTTTGGGTTTATTTATAGAAAAAGGGGCAGACCGGTAAGATCGGCAGCCCCTCCCCTTCAATATCCATGCTGCTTATTGCAACTTATCAAGCGCTGCTTGGCCGGCTTGTTTGTATTTCTCGAGCGTTGCCGTGACGGATTGGTTCTTAATAATGATATCGTCCATAATCGGGAAGAACGGGAAATCGGCAATGCCTTCTTCAAGAGAAAGTCGGCCAGTACCACTAACGTGTTCGATTACCATCTTGATGTCGGCTTCGTTCTTAAAGCGGGATTCGAGCCAGTCTTGACCTAGATATTCTTCTGTTGGAGGAATATCTTGCAGTTCCTCGAAAATTTGATAAACGATTTGCGGTTCTTTAACTCCTTTTGGAATAAAGTAGCCGTTCTGAGCCGTATTCGCGAATGTGCTCTTACCATCGCCTTGCGGACCGGCCGGGTTCGGCACGATGCCGACTTCAAACGTAAGATCGCCCATATTCCAATCGTAGTTGATGGACATTGCAACGTCGCCGTCTTTGAACGTGTTCGTTTCATTCCAGTCCATTTTATTGCCGGTTTTTACTTTTACGACGTTCTCGACGTTATAGATACGATTGACAAACTCGAGTGCTTCAGTCAACTTCGGATCGGTTAAGCCAAGAGACAGGTCAGAGTCGTTTACGAAGAGTGCACCATTCGTTACTCCTATGTGACGAGCTGCATCGGCTGGCCAACCGGAGTAACCCCAAGTATCGTTCTTGCCATCATTGTTCGTGTCGGTCGTTGCTTGCTTTGCGATTTCCAAGAATTTATCCCAGGTCCATTGTCCGTTCATGTATAGCTCTTGCGGATCAGGAAGTCCTAACTTCTTGATCAGGTCGCGGTTGTAGTACATTCCGACAGCACTGACAAAAGGCGTATTGAATGAATATTCCGCTCCTGCGATCGCAGGCAGTTTCATGATATGCTTCTGTTCATTATTGATATCGCTTGTTGCTAGCGTAAAGTCATTAAGCGGGAGTACTAGACCTTGTTTAACCGGAGAGATCGAGCGTTTGAACTCCATAATGGAGATGTCCGCAATCGGCTCGCCTGCAAGCACTGCGGTTGTGAACTTATCCATGTATTGTTCGAACGGGATGTTCACGAATTCGATTTTACAATTGTATTTTTTTTCGAGCTCTGCAATCTTTGCAAGGGACGCTTTCTCGCCTGCAGTCTCACCCTTCGGCTTGCCATCCCACCACATGGAGATTTTAATGACGCGGCCTCCGAGATCCACAGGAGCTGGAGTCGGTTCAGGTGCCGGATCGGTCGTTGCAGCTTCGTTTGTATTTGACTCGGTTGTTACAGCTGAGTTGCTCGCAGTGCTGCTATTGCTGCTGTTGTTACTGTTGCCTCCTCCGCACGCTGTTAGAGTAAGCATTAACGCGACAAGCAAGATTGTAAGTGCTTTCATTTTTTTCATTGCAAAACAACCTCCCATTTGTTTTTCTTGCCGCACTTCAGAACACAGCCTTCCGGTTTACGGATTCCGTACTACCGTTCTTTCTCAACCGGGAACGTTTTCAAATCTCTACTTTACTTAATTACATCACCACCGATAGGCTAAGTATTTCATAACCACATGCCAATCATAGCATCCACTTCTAAAAATAGTCAATTTGATTTTAGTTAAATTGCCAATATTTTTTTGTTGTATTGTTATTTTTATTATTATTTTGTTATGTTGTGTTTTTATGATAATGCTGAAACACAAAACCAGCTAATGGTTTGTCAATTCCGTCTTTGTTGATGGATGAAAAGTTGTTATAATATTGGGAGGCATACCAAATAAACCTCCTCTTTGTGGAAGTTTATGGATATCTAAGTTTTATACGGTGTAGGGCAACCCATTCTTATAGCGTAGACGTGATGTAGTAACTTGTTGGCGCAAGCAATCACGGCTACTTTATGGGGTTTGCCCTCACTTTTTTTCTTATCATAATACTCCCTCAAGCGGGGGTTATACCCTGCACGTAATCCACAGACTACTGCCAAAGCAGCACGTCTCAATAATTGTGAAGCATTCCCAACCTCAGCTACGATAGACGTTGCCAGCTTCATACCAACACCGTTGGTCTCGACCATAAGGTACATTTCTCCTTAAGAACGCTTGAACAACAGACATTCCTTTTGCTATATCAATGCTTCTTCGGGCTAATCGAATATTCATGCACCTTATCGGTGTTCAGAATCGTTAGCTCGTAAGTAATCAATCCTTCGGATGCTGAGAAGTGAGCGTAATCATAATCGTTAAAAGCACGAATGACCGGAACAGCTGCTCCGTTCGCTTTTAACGTATAGTTTGTAGAAGTTTGATATTTGGTTCCCTGTGTATAGGGAAATACCTCAGCATCTGCCGCGGTGGAAGCCGCTACAGAAATTGACGCTACCGGAGCAATTAAGAATACGAAAGATAGAACAACGATAAGAAAGGTAGATACTCTTCTTTGTAGCTTTTTCATTTTATTAATATCCTCCTTCGTGTTAGTGCATGCAATATTAGCATAGAACACAATTACATCATTCGTAATGAGGCAAACCACAGCTTAAGGGCAGGTAATCCCACATGTAACAAAAAAAAGCAAGAATCTATTAGAAGCCCATGGTTTGACCCAAAGTATGTCACGAAGCTCTAAAGAAAGATATTGATGACTACATCTATTTTTATAATAACGATCGTTTACAGGCGAAACTAAACAGCCTTAGTCCGATGGAAGTTCGAACCAAGGCTGCCTAAGTATTTTATTCTACTGTCTACTTAACGGGGTGCAGTCCACTTATAGGACAGCCCCTTAGCTTCGGGATTGCACGATCAGTTTGCCGATTCATCATCTGGAAGGGAATGAGCAAAGTTGTCCCGAATGATAATGTCGCCGTAAATCAATTTTTTTTCATAAGCCGAGCTTGGATTGAGAATTCGCCACAACATTTGATCGACGGCCCTCATACCGAGCAATTCCATGTTCACATTGACCGTTCCGAGTATCGGATAATTGTCGCAAGTGTTGTCAAAGCCCGTCACGGCGCACTGGGAAGGCACATTAATTTGAAGTTTATTCAGCTCTTCGATCAAATATCGCGCATTAACGTCGTGAGCGCAAACAAATACTTCCGGAAGTTCTCCAAGGGTTATCTTGGAAAACAAGAGGTACATATCATTGGCATCCGGGCTGATTAGCTGCGGGTCTTGATTCAATTCGATTTGGTAACTTTCGAGCGTCGTCCGAAAGGCCAGCCATCTCTCGAAATAACTCGGGGCGTCCTTTATGCTGCCTACAAATTGAAATTTGCGATAACCTTTGCTGATCAGCTTCGTCATCAGTTCTTGCATGCAGTTGAAATTGTCCGTGAAAATAGTATCGCAATGAAGGGCTGGGTCACTGTGATCAATCATTACGACGGGAATGTTCATCCGTTTGATATCCAGAAGAATCTGCGTCGATACGGTTCCAATCGTAATAACACCCTGAATTGCTTCCGGCTTGAGAAGCGAGAAAACATGCTCGCCAGAAGGCTCAGTCAGTGTAATAATATCCAGTCCTCTTTGACTCAGCCTCGTATTGACGCCGTCAAACACAGGCCCCCAATAAACGGAATCCTTGTTCTGATAACGCACGTTCGGGAACATCACGACAATCGTTCCGCTCCGCTTCACGTCCTCATGATCGTACAGCTCGCCAGCAAATCGGATCGGTTCATGATTTTTGAAGTATCCGAGCTGGCCCGCCACTTTCATGATCATTTCCCTCGTTCGTTCACTCACGCCGCTCTTTCCAGATAATGCGCGCGATACTGCAAACTTGGAAACTCCTGCAAAATCGGCGATTTCCTGGATTTTCACTTTTCCTCTCATTCAAACCCGTCCATTCTATTTATGTCATCTTTCATCCATCCGCTTTGCCCCAAGGGAAAGAGGCCGCAAAATGATATGGTCTTCTTCGAGTCGAAGCAGCACTTAATCGGCATCCTTCGCACCGACCGCTTCCAAATAATGTTCAGGCACTTGTAGATGAATCCGCTTCATTTCAACCTAATCATAGCAAACTGTTAGCTAAACGTAAATTGATAGTTTGTTGTTGTTATTGTTTAGTTTGTTTTAAACCTAATTACTATAACGAAATAATAAATCGGTCTCTAGACGGAGCGATCTTTCGTTCTGCCAATAAACCCGCTTCGCCTTCGCTGCTAAGCAACCGGTTCGTGCAAGTGATTTTGATGTCCACGTTGTTTTTGCAAATCGGCATTTGGGTGCGAAATATCGCCACCCTGTTTTACGTCAAAGAAATGACTAATGACGACGCGTTCGCCGTTTCGCTCATCTCCGTCGCGGAGATCGCGCCGATCTTCGTATTTTCGTTTATCGGAGGGACGTTCGCAGACCGCTGGCGGCCGAAAAGGACGATGGTATGGTGCGACGTGTTAAGCGCGGCTTCTATTCTCGCAGTGCTGTTCGCAATGGCGAACGGTTCGTGGAAAGCGGTATTTTTTGCGACTTTAGTCTCGGCGATATTATCCCAATTTTCGCAACCCGCCGGCATGAAGCTATTCAAGCTGCATGTGCCTGAACATTTAGTGCAAAAGGGCATGTCGGTGTATCAAACGTTGTTCGCGGCATTTATGATTTTCGGACCGGTCGTCGGCACGTTCGTTTACCAGAACTATGGCATCGAGACGGCAATCGGCGTAATGGGCGTTGCCTTTCTGTTGTCGGTTGTTTCACTGGCCTTCCTTCCGCGCGATCGGCAAGACGAAGGGGAGAAACAAAAGTCGAAAGTGTTGGAAGACTTTAAGGCGGGGGTCAGCTATGTATGGTCCAGCATTATTCTCCGTAAACTCGGCAGCGCGTTCATTGCCGCTGGGCTCGCCCTCGGCCTTATTCAGCCGCTCGGCATCTTCCTCATTACGGAGCGGCTTGGGAAGACGGAGGATTATTTGCAGTGGTTCCTATTGGTCAACGGCGTAGCGATGATTATCGGCGGCGTGCTGGCGATGAGCTTTTCCAGCAAAATATCGCCGCAGAAGCTTCTGGCGTTCGGCATGACGGTAAACAGCTTGGCGTTCATCGCCATGGGGTTCTCGACGGATTACTGGGTGACATTGGGGCTGCAGTTCATCAGCGGCATCGTGTTTCCATGCATAAATATCGGGATCAATACGATGATTATGAAAAATACGGAGGAATCGTTCATCGGCCGGGTAAACGGCACTCTGACTCCGCTATTCATGGGTTCGATGGTCGTTACGATGATGCTGTCCGGCGTGATGAAAAACGCAATCTCGCTCGTTCCGCTATACGTGATCGCAGGTTTATTCCTCCTCGTGGGCGTGGCGGTTATCGTTCCGCTGTTTAAGTTAAAGGGCGGCATTCAACCCGAACCGGAGAAAGTTGCGGTTAACTAGCTATCAGCGAATAAAGGACTGCCAAATCGGCCAATGTCATTAAGTTAAGGCGCAGGGCCAAAATTAAGAACAAGAGCAGGTTATCTAAAAGATAGCCCGCTCTTTTTTTTGCATGAAAAAATGAAAACAGGACTTGACAAGTAGATGAAAAAGTGTG
>NZ_SOMN01000037.1 GCF_004564235.1 Cohnella luojiensis | reverse complement strand
CCGTAGACGAGATAAGAACTGCAGTAAAAGGCTTTACTGACGAAATAAGCAAAAGTCCGATGAAAATTATTGATCGACTTTGCATTAAGATATAGATATAACGGCTTCTTTATTGCCGTCTATATAGAATATAAATATAATGAATTTACTTATTGAGCCTATGAATCAGGCTGTCGTCCAGTATTCAACCGACGGCAGCTTGTTCCTTTTTCAGACTTATGCAGCACATGCCGAATCCGATGAACTTTCTAATGGAATCGAGAAGCATAACAAGAAAATTCGATTGTTCTATCCGTTCACACCGAACTTTTAGAACGTCAGAACAACGGGATCTGATGACGGGTTATAGTTAACGCATCCGCGAAGTCGGCAAAGGATATACCGTCATCGGGACGAATTATACGTATAATACCCGCAATTAACTCGTTCATCGGGAGAACTTGACCCGTTACGAGGAATACGACTATACGTATGACGACCAAGGTAGTCTGCTTACCGACAGCCGCAGCAAATTCGAATGGAATGCGCTCGGACAACTAACGAAAGTGACATTGGATGAAGAGGACGTAACTGATCAAAGAGAATGGGTAGGTTTAAGGTCATGGTATATATTTTAGAACATTATACAGCATTAAAAGAAGACACAAGCCTTTTCAAACCATTATTGAGTTTGATGAAAAGTTGTAAAAGTAATATTCTCAGAAACAATTAAGAAAGGATTGATTGAATGAAATTAATAAAAACAAAAAAAATTAAATCGTTAATTAAATTGTTATTGATAGCCATCATTTCATTTAGTGTGTTATTAGGGGTTGGTATTTTTTTACTAGGGACTTTTCTGGTGCCTGTTTGGGAGTACAAAGTAAGAGATTTTGATACCTATAAAAGCGATTTCCAGACTATAGCGAACTTGGCTTATCGTGAGTATAGCAAAGGTCAAATGAAGGACTCTTATATAATTGTAAACTCTTATATAATTGTAAATGAGAATCCTGATGAAACAGTCAATTTAAGATATGAAAATGTCAACACTGAAAAGTTCGTTGAAGTAACGATGAGCCAAAAAGAGCAAGAATCTCTTTTGAAAATTGTGGAAAAAGCTTTTCGTCATGGCGATATGGCATATTTATCCTTAATTAGAGTTAGAAAAAATGAGGTAGCTTTTGAAATAGAAAATGGCCGATATTCATTGGTCTATACAACAGATGGGAAAAAACCTAAATTTGCAAATTCTCCACATACCTTTAAGTTAAAGACGATATCATATCACTGGTATCATGCATGGCCCGTAGAAGATTAAAGAAGAGTTTGGAAAACGTCGACTTTTGTTAAGTGTGCAAAATAAAGTTGTAGAGAGTATCTGTTAGTCCAGTTATCAAAACATAGTGTACTGTTTGATTTAAAAATAATAACGAATAGAAAGAAACTAAAAGAATCTGCATTGACTCGGGAGAGATCAGGTTTGATGAAAGTCAAATTAGTCTAAAGGACAGTGCAATGCTATTGATATCCCAGAAATGAGCCGTATTAGTATAGACGGTATTGAAGATTTAGACGATTGGTAAGTTTGATCTGAATACGAGTATGTAGATTTAGTTTTACAATTAATAATGAGTCCGCTATGCTCTGAGGATACTTCTGAAGGGGAGACTTCCATCATGGCCAGATAGAGCATGCATTTTCAGTAAAGCTTCATCCGTTGGGAATGCAAGTCCAGCAAAATGTACGTACAAGCGCCCACAATCATAAAGGAGGGAAGTCATTGAATTCGGATAGTATCAAATTTCGTCGCGGATATCTTGATAGTATCCATTTTCGCGATGAACTCTCAGGTTATTTATTGCATAAAGGACATTCTATTGTGGATGAAAAATGGATTCGCTCGAATTTGAAAGACCTACATATTGAATTTAATATTAATAGCCTAGTATTAGCCACAATTATTTCCATTAGGACGTATGATAATTATAATTTGTCTATTCAATCAGATGCTTTTATGGCTGCAATTCGGGAGAATATAACGGACTTGGAATTTGATCTTTACATTCAAAAAGTCGGGGAATGCATACTATACATCATTGGAATTCTTGAAAAAAGCGGGGCTTTTATAAATAAAAGCTTCTATGGAAATTATGTGCGAAAAGATTATACAACTTATGTAAAACTGGGTTCGGCGGACGATGTTATTGCTCTAAAAGATGATATCAAAACCATAATTAAAGCCTCGGAGTGTCAGGACAACAGCGAGCATGAATTTGAAATAGCCTTATACGGAACCGCGGGTAAGAATTTGGCTGTTCTATTGGATTCGATGAAGATAGCAACGTACAGTTCTGAAGGATGTTGTTATGTTTTGAACTTTATTGATTCTAATCATGATAGCAATCAGGATTTCTTGGATAATTTTTCTAGATATCTAATTAAACTTGGATTCATTTTAAATATGAACATTAAGGAAAGTGGAATGTAATGTCGGTTAAAAACAGCGATCATCTAATCGGAATCAAGGGTTGGCTATTAGTGTATCTTGTCATCTCCATCATTAGTATATTCTTAAATCTGTGGGGCTTGTACACTAGCTACTATATATTAAACGAATTTAACATCGTTCATTATAAATTAGTTTACGAGATTGTCGATTACCTATTGGTGTTGGTACTGACTACTCTTTCTATCATTTTCATCTGCTTAAAAAAATCATACACGCCAATGTTTATAGTCATTGCGGAGTCATTTTACTTAGGGGCATCAACCCTTTATTTTGTAGATTCGCGAAAAGGCTTAGTGGATTGGATCGAGTTAATCGTTGGGTTCGTTTTAGGAATGATATGGATCGTTTATTTTATTAAATCCAAAAGAATTTGGAATACATTCAAGGGAGCAGAGCCCAAAGAAGGAGGTTAATTGCACTAAACGGTCAATAGCGATTAGCGATGCGAAACATCTTACTTGAAGTCAAATAAGTATCTTGGAAGCAAAAAGTGTTTTAACAACAATGAAAACGTAGATATGCCAAATAGACCCATAAGCGCCTATGGAAGCACGTTTATGGGTCTATGAATTTCCCTCCGTTAAGGCTTCGGTTCTACGACTTCTTCCTTCGTGTCGGCGACGAGATCCTTGGCCGACGATTTGAATTCATGCAGGGTGCGCCCGACGGCCCTGCCCAGCTCCGGCAGCTTGGATGGTCCGAAGAGAATGAGCACAACGACGAGAATCATGAGAAGTCCGGGAAAACCGATGCTTTGCAGCATAAGATCAGCTCCGTTTGTATAGGATGGTTTTTGCTCTTTCCTAATGCTATTTACTCTTCGGATAAGCAGCGAACGCTTCGATCTCGATCAGCCAATCGGAGTTGACGAGGCTCGAGACGCCGACGGTAGAACGGGCCGGCTTCGTCGGGTTGTCCTTCGTGTTGAAGTACTTCGCATAAGCGCCGAACCAGCCTTGGTAGTCCGGCTTCCCGCCGAGCGCCGCATCCGGCGCGACGTATACGCGCAGGTAAGTGACGTCTTTTAGCGACAGTCCTTGTTCCTTCAACTGCGCCTCTATACCTTTCAAAATACCTTCCCCTTGCGTCTGTGTATTGCCGTATTTTTCATAGATCGTCTTGCCGTCCCTGTTGAGGACCGGCGGCACGGTTCCGCTCGTCCAGAACGACGCCACGTCCTTCGGGATAGCGACTGCGCTGGAGATCGAAGACGTCTCCGTCCCGAAGTAAGTCACCTTGTGAACGGGTTTATAAGTGGCGGCATACACGCTTGCTCCCACGAAGCACGACAGCAACGACGCGCCGATTATCACTTTTGCCTTATTGCCTATCTTCATACGGAATCCCCCTCGACCGATAAGTTGATAATGTTAGGATTGCATGACCCGCTGGTGGATCGCCGTCACGACCTCGCGCGCCGATTCGATCGCGCCTGCCTGCCAAGCCGTAATGTAGCTCATATGCTCTCCGGCGAGGTACACGTTGCGGTCCGGTTTGCAGAGCGTCGGGTAAATCGTCTGCCGTTGGTCGCCGGTATAAGATACCCAGCCTCCGAGATTGTACTTGATCTTCTTCCAATCGACGGAGAACGACGCTTCGAATTCCTTATAATATTGCGGATGGATCTTGGCGCCTTGCGTCAGCGCATGAGCTTCCCGCTGCTGGTAAGTCATGGCCCCCAGCTTATCCGCATTTGCGCCGAAGTTGTAGTAACCGAGCAGAAGCCCTTTCTTGTCGTTATACCGGGTCGGAGGATAATAGATCGACGAGATGTCCATGTTCGTAAGCGAGTTCCCGCCGTAGATCTGTTCGTCCTCCTCCCAGAACCGGCGCTTGAACTGCAGGCCGATCTTGCCCGCCGAGGCGTAGCCGACGCTGTCGATGGCGCTCTTCATCTCCGGGGAAAAGTCGGCTTTGATCGACTTCAGCACGGTCAGCGGAATCGTGCAGATGCAGAAGTCGCCCATCGCCTGCTTCATCTTGCCCGTCACGAGGTCCTTGTACTCGACGGTGACGCTATTGTTCGATTGTTTGATCTCCGTTACCTCGGCATTAAACTGGATCTTGCCCTTCAGCCGGCTCTCGAACGCGTTCGAGACGGCATCCATGCCGCCGATCGGATGGAACATCATCATCTGCTGATCGTAGCTGTACTCGCTGCTCAAGAAGTTCCCGAAGCCGGAATTGATGATCGCCTTCATGCTGAACGGATCGCGAAGGACCCCGGCATCGAGACCGGAACCCGGCTCGTCTTTGTAACCGCCCCTGGAAGTCCCCTTGTAGAACAGATCCTTATCGAGACCCCCTTCCGCGCGCAGATATTCAACAAGCTTCTCCTTCTCCTCCGGCGTGAGCGGCAAATCCAGCGCCTGAAGATTGACGGCCTTCGCCATCATCTCGCTGACGTAGCCGCGAACGTCGGCTTTGGCCGCGCGCTTGCGTATCTTCTGGCTAGACAGCTCTCCGACGTTCTCGTTGTAGTAATAGGCGTGATCGTTTACGTTGTTGAACGGCTCGATCGGGACGCCGAATTTCCTGATGTATTCCATGGTGACGTGGAACTGCGGAATTCGCATGGGGCCAGCGTTGAAATACATGCCGTTGTCGAATCGCGCGATCTGTTTCGTCCCGCCGACCTCCGTATTCGCCGTTCCTTTGCGCACCGACCAAACACGGCCTCCCGAGCGCGTTCTCGCTTCCAGGATCGTGCAATCGTACCCGGCGAGGCCTAGCTCGTAGGCGGCTGTCATCCCGGCGACGCCCGCTCCCAGAATGACGACCTTCTTGCCGTTGCGGTTCGAATGCTTCAGGTCGTTCATGCCTGGCGGCTCGTATTCCGCCGCCTTCAGCGTCTCCGGCGAAAGCAGCCCCAGCGTTCCCATTACGCTGAAGACCGCGGCGCCTCCGCCGATTTTGCCCACCGTCGTCAGGAATTGCCTTCTCGTGATTTCGTTTGGAGCTTCTTTCGTTTCCATCCCCGTCACTCCCATCTGCCATGAAGGTAGTCTTCGCACCGACAATGTAGCATGGGTTTTACCGACGTATCTATTTTTGAGTGAGAAACCCTTACATCACCGTTTTTTATCATAATAGTACATAGCGATAAAAATAGAGAATGTGCGTCCCTAGACCCGGGAATTCCGTGGAATTACTTTACATCCTTGTTATTTATATGGTGCTAGACGACCATTGTCATTTGCATCCGCAATTGATAGAATCTCGTCCAAAGCCTATTCGTGTTACTTTATGTGACATGAATGTCGCAATGGTTTGCAAGCCAATTCCACGAGGTAAGGGAGGCGTCATGATGAACGATAAGGTCATTAGCATCGGCACCGTGCGCGAATTGACCGGACTCACCGAGCGGCAAATTCGTTATTACGAGGAGAAGCAATTGATTTTCCCCCGTCGATCTAGGGGAGGCGCACGAAAGTTTTCGTTCGAGGATGTCGAAAAATTGAAAGTGATCCATTTGAAAATGAAAGACGGATTTCGTACTTATGATCTACGCAGATCGGCCGCAAGCTTGCTTAAGTTTGATTCCGGAAGGAGCTGACGGAGAATGGGCCAACCTTTCAAGATGCCCGTCTTGAGTCACGTAAGCGAGCTGCGCAAGCGTCTGATCGCGGTGGCGATCGTCTTCGCTATCAGCATGATCGGAGGCATGTTCTTTGCGCCGCGTCTCTTGAACTATATGAAAAGCGTCCCTCCCGCCTCCGGCATGACGTGGAACGTGTTCTCTCCCTGGGACGGCATTCAGATGTACATGACCGTTTCCGCCGCGCTCGCCATGGTCGTGACGCTCCCTTTCGCCATGCAACAGCTGTGGTCCTTCGTGAAAATAGGGCTGAGCGTACAAGAGCAAGCCGCCACCCTCCGCTATATTCCCTTTAGCCTCGGCTGCATGATCGTCGGCCTTGCGTTCGGCTATTATGTCGTGTTCCCGATGAGCTTCTCCTTCGTCTCTTCCGTCGCCGAACGGATGAATCTCGTCGAAACTTACGGCGTGAGCCATTACTTTAGATCCATGTTCAATATCGTGATCCCGGTCGCCATCGCGTTCGAGCTCCCTATCGTCGTCATGTTCCTGACCAGCATCGGCTTATTGACGCCGCAGAAACTCAACAAGATGCGCCGCGTCGCCTACTTGGTGCTGGTGATCATATCCACCGCGATTACGCCGCCCGACTTCCTATCGGCATTCATCGTGCTGATTCCTCTGGTCATCCTGTACGAGGGCAGCGTATGGCTTTCCCGCATTGTGTTTCGCAGGCGAGAAGAGCGCATGTCGCTCTCGAATATACAGGCGAAAGCGAGTTAGCGGTTGATGAATTTCCGTTCCTGACTTACACTGATGGAGATATAACTTCTCCCGTTTATCTGAGACGTATGGAGGGATACAATGAATCAATCCAGGGACACGATCACCATTACGGAACGTCTCGGAGCTCACAATTATCATCCGCTGCCGATCGTCATTGCCAAGGCGGAAGGCGTGTGGGTCGAGGATCAACAAGGTCAACGGTATATGGATATGCTGAGCGGCTACTCCGCGCTCAATCAGGGACACAGGCATCCGCGAATTATTGAAGCTTTAAAGCGTCAGGCCGATCTCGTTACGTTAACTTCTCGAGCCTTTTATAATGAACCGTTGGCAGAACTGATGGAGCTGGTAACGGAATTGACCGGCAAAAACACGATGCTGCCGATGAACACGGGAGTGGAGGCGGTCGAGACGGCCGTTAAGGCGGCTCGCCGTTGGGGATACCGGGTGAAAGGGATTCCCGATAACCAGGTGGAAATTATCGTGTGCGAGGGCAATTTTCACGGACGGACGCTCGCCGCCACTTCGTTCTCCTCGGAGCCCGCATACCGCGAGCATTTCGGTCCGTTCCTGCCCGGCTTCAAGATCATTCCGTACGGGGATGTGGAAGCGCTTGAGAGGGCGATCTCGCCGAACACGGCCGCGTTTCTGGTCGAGCCCATTCAAGGGGAAGCTGGAATCGTTATTCCGCCGGACGGTTATTTACGAGGAGCGGCGGCGTTATGCCGGGAGCGGGAAGTATTGCTCATGGCGGACGAGATCCAGACAGGTTTCGGCCGCACCGGCAAGCGGTTCGCGTGCGATTGGGAGGATGTCGTTCCCGACGTATATATCATGGGCAAAGCGCTCGGAGGAGGCGTGCTCCCGGTATCGGCCGTCGCGGCGGACAGCGGCATTCTCGGAGTATTCGAGCCGGGTTCGCACGGCTCGACCTTCGGCGGCAATCCGCTTGCCAGCGCGGTCGCGGTCGCGGCGTTGCGGGTGACGGAGGAGGAGCGTCTCGCGGAGAGATCCTTGTCGCTCGGAGCGGATCTACTTGCGAAGCTGAGACGGATTCGCCACCCGGGCATCGTCGAGGTCCGAGGCAAGGGCTTGTTTATCGCGATCGAGACAACGGGGCCTGCACGTCCCTATTGCGAGATGCTGAAGCAAGCCGGGCTGCTATGCAAGGAGACGCACGAGAAGGTCATCCGTCTCGCGCCGCCGCTTGTCATCTCGGAGGCCGATTTGCACTGGGCGGCGGAACGCATCCAGCATGTTTTCGCATCTATGCTTAAACCTTAATCCTTCTCGTCCTTTCCCTCCGATTCGTATCGGATTGGAATTGTTTCTCTTCTGTGATAAGTTAATAAGAAGAGTCACTTCGGAAAGGATATTACCGAACATGTTCAATTTTGAACAGCTGAGTATCGACTCGTCTTTTGTTTTGGTCGAGAAAGATGTCTCCCTGGCACAAGCGCGGGCGTTGTTGCAACAAAACCGTTTTGTTATTTTTATAGATAAGCTTGCGTATGCCGTTGCCGACAGCGAATCCATGTTATTGGAACTGTCGGATCCAAAGATGTCGCTGCGGGAATGGATTAAAAGCGCGAAATTTCCTGATTCGCCCGTCTGTCCGTTATCTCGGCTTATGGAACTGGAACTAACTTCTGACAGGCCTGTACTGATAGGAGAAGATCCGTCGGATATTCGGGGCGTGGCAACGTCTCGTGCGATCATAGAATGCTTGATTCATGAAAAAAGACGTTTAACCTCTTACTTTACCGCATTGGTCGAGACGGTCAATGACGCCGTCACGGCAGTCGACCAAGAAGGACGGGTTATTTATTGGAATGAGGCTGCCGAACAGGTTTATGGGATCCGCAAGGAAACGATCATCGGCAGGAAAGTCGCCGAGCATTTCGACCAAGAGTCGATTATGCTGCAACGGATATTGGATGAGGGGCGCCCCGTCCGGCAAATTTATCATCAACCGACTCCCGATACCCATGTGCTGATCAGCGCATCTCCTATTATGGATAACGGTACAATCATTGGCGGGATCGCCACGGAACAGGACATCACTCGAATTGTCCGTTTAAACGAAGAGCTTTACTCCGCCGTACCCTCAAAGATAGAACAAGACAGGTCTTTTGCCGCCATTATCGGTTCAGGCCCTGTCTTTAAGCGCGTTTTGGAGCTTGCGCAAAAATTTACCCGTATCCATGCGCCAGTCCTTCTGACAGGCGAGGCGGGATCGGGCAAAGAAACGCTGGCGCAAGCGATTCATCACGGAGCAGGACGAAAAGACGCTTCATTTTACACGATTCATTGCGGAGCGCTTCCGGGAGGACTTCTGGAAACCGAGTTGTTCGGATACCAGGGAGGGGCGTTTACCAGTCAAGAGGACCAAGGAAACTCGGGAAAGCTCGAGCTGGCGGCGGGAGGTACTCTACTGCTGAAAGATATCGACAAGATGCCGCCCCATATTCAGTTGAAGCTGTTGCAATTTATTAAAAGCGGCTCTTTCAAACGTATCGGCGGAGGGGAATCCGTTCGAGCGGATACGCGAATCATCGCTGCGACATCCGCCTCGCTGCAATCCCAGATGGAGGACGGTCACTTCTTGGAAGAGTTGTACTATAAATTAGAAGTGATGAGGATTGAAATGCCGCCCCTCCGCGAGCGAACGGAAGATATTCCCGAGCTTGTGCAGGCGTTCATACGAGAATTTTCATGGCAGTACAATAAACATGTTCCTAAGCTCGATAGGGATGTCATGACCGCGCTGATGAATTATGATTGGCCCGGAAATATAGGGGAACTGCGTAATGTCGTCGAACGAATCGTCGTGCTCGGCGATGGCGGCGCCATATCCGTAGAACATCTTCCCCAAGGTTTGATTTCGGAGCTTCAGCAAGTTGGCGGCAAGATGGAAGAGGAAGATATGATCTTGAAAGCGCGACTGACCGATCAGGAAGAGAATGCAATTATTTACGAAGCGTTGCGCAAAGTTTACGGAAATAAAAGCGCCGCCGCCAAACTTCTCGGTATCTCCAGAGGAACGCTTTATAATAAAATAAAAGAAAACGGAATCAAGCTTTAAAGGTATGCTCCTTATACTCCGTTGGGCTGCAGCCTGCGTACTCCTTGAATACTTTGGAGAAATAGTGCTGGTCGCTGAACGATAACGCGTCCGACACCTCTTTAATCTTCATATCCGGCTTGGCTTCCATGAGCCTGCAAGCCTCTTTGATTTTCAATTGCATATAGTAGTGCACGAATGTACTTTGCGAATATCTTTTAATGATTCGGCTGATATAAGAAGGGCTCACGTGGAACTTGAGCGCCAAATCGGTTATGGACACGTGCGAATACATATTCATCTGTACGAATCCGTCGATTTGTTGGAACAATTCGTATCCGCTCTTTCTATTCTGGGCTTGCAGCATCTCGAAGCATTGTTCGGCCCAGTCCAGCAGCCCTTTGCAGAAGTCGGCATAGCTGTCATTCTCGATCAACAGCTTTGATTTCTCCGCCAGCTTCAGCTTGTTCCAAGGATCCTGCTCCGACAATAAGGTGCTGAACGTATCGGTCATTACCGATATGAACCTTACCAGCTCGGCAATTCGGATGTTCCCGCTTTGCCACTTCATCAACTGCTCGGAAAGCTTCAACGCGAAGCGTTCCTTCTGACGCTGGCGAATCATCTCCGCGAAGCTCCCCGCAAGCTTTTCCATGTCGCCATTTCCCGGCATACCTAGAGAAATTTGATCGCCGGCGTCCAGAAGCAGCGGGCTTGCGATGGATAGCTGCTCGTTCAGCAGCCGGGACACTTTCCGGTAATACTCCGTCAGCTTGCCCGGCTCTACAGGCTGAAGCTGACCGCCAATAGATGCGTGAACGCCGTGAGCAAGCAAATGCCGTCGGGTTGAATCCATGCAATCAAAGGCTGAAGGATACTTTTCCTTAATTGAAATGTTAACCAGGACGAGAAACTGCTGCGGCGTATGCGTCGGGAAAACCCAACAGGCATGCGGCGCGTAAGCTTTGGTTAAGCATTCTTGCAGAAATTCCTGCCTCCATGAGTCCGATCCCGGAGTGAACGGCTGCTTGCGGAGTACGAGCGGAATCTTGGCCTGATCGTGAAAGTCGGGCCCCAGCCTCATCTCCGTGCGGAAATAGGCATCGAGAATGTCCTGGAACATTTCGGTATCGCTGACCTGCCGCTCGTTTAATTGGACAATGATTCGTTCCATTACCTCGAGAAGCTGATGACGCTCGACAGGCTTGAGCAAGTAATCGAAAACCTGCAAATTCAGAGCTTTGCGCGTATACTCGAAATCGTTATAACCGCTGATGAGAACGACCTTTAATTGCGGATATATGCGTTTGGCCTGCTCGATGAGAGCAAGGCCATCCATCTTCGGCATCCGAATGTCGGTCAGCAAGATATCCACCGGCTGCTGCCGGATATATTCGAGCGCTTCTTCGCCGTTGGATGCCGTAGCCGCGACGCGGATCGGCAAATCCGTCGATTGAAGGAGCGCTTTAATGTTGCGCAGGATCGGCTTGCTGTCTTCGGCGATCAATGCGGTAAACATGGCTTTCCCCTCCCTCGATCAGTAGAAGTCCTTCGTCAACGATGCGATAATCTGTACCGTGGCGCCTTCGCCTTCGTTGTATACATTAAAGAACAGACGGTTTTTGTACATCAGCTTGAGCCGGTTTACGGTGTTGACTATGCCCATGTTGCCAATGCCTGAAGTGTACGTATGAAGCTCTTGCGCTCCTGATTCGGATTCATCAATATTGGCCAATATCTCCTTGATTTTATCCGTTTCGAACCCGTTTCCGTTATCGCTGATTTCAATGGCCCATACTCCGTTGAATAGCTTAACCCGAATCTGAATGCGCCAAGGAGGGGCGGTATTCTTAAAAGCATGCTCGATGCAGTTTTCCACGAACGGCTGAATGACCAGTCGAGGCAAATGAATAAGTCCGACGTTTTCGTCCGCCTCGATCTCCCACTCCAAATCGTCCTCGTATTTTTGTTGAACCAACGATAAATAATGTCTCGCGTGCTCCAATTCATCGGCCATCGTAACGTGCTGGTAAGGAGATGACACGATATAGCGCAGACTGTCCGACAAATGCTTGCACATGTCCGACACCACATCGTTCTTGCCTTCCTGTGCGGCAATGCTGATAAGATAAAGCACATTATGAATAAAATGGGGAGCAATCTGCGCCTGCAGTGCCGAGTTTCTGGCCATCACTTCTTCGTGCAGCGCCAATTTTTCTCTCTCGATGGACTGCTGCAGCCGTTCGAGAAGCTCCTGGAAAGCTACGTTAAGCATAATCAGTTCGTTATTGTGCGAGCGGCGGCTGTCTACCTTAACATTCATGTTGCTATAATTGACGCGCAAAATTTGACTGCGGAGCTTGCGAATCGGCAGGAGCAAATTTTTGGCGGAAAAATAAATGTAAAAGAACGAGAATAGCATCAATGACGTAATAAGCAAAATGGATATATATTTGACCGAATTGACGGGCCCGAGCACGGACTTCTTAGGCGTCACAAGGTAGGTTGTCCATCCCGTGTTGGCTGACTGATAATAGGCGATATAATTTTGAGAGCTATCCATGTATATCCCGCTGCTCACGGTAGGTTTTACGAGGTTGGGAACCGTTTCTTCCACTGCCGCATTTCGCGAGCTCGAGATCACCTGGCCCTCTTGATCGAGTATGATGACGTCTCCGACCGCTACGCCGTTCGCCGGTATTTGCAGATAAGCTTGATCCAATTGTATCGATAAATAGCCGAATACCTCCCCGTTCTGGTTCATGATCGCGCGAATAAACGACACGATACCCGTCTGCTGGCGAGTTAAAATATAACTGCTCTTGCTCCACTGTCCCGCAGTCGAGCTATCTTCCAGAAAGGGCTTGAGAGAAGGCGGATTGGTATCGTAACCGATAAACGAGGCGATTGCCTTACCTTGAAGGTCGTAAATAATCATATCCCGGATGTTCATGCTCGGACCGAGAGCCTGAAACATGATCGTCTTGAGCTTTCGGCTTCGGGTCAGTCCCTCAATGGTAGGAGTCGAGCGGAATTCATCCGATAAAGAAGTGAAAATCTCCTTGTTGGATAGAATACGTTGCGAAAGCTGATTCTGGTTGTTGATATAGATGTCTACCTGGTCGCTCACTTTGGCGGCCGTCATCAGCTTCTCGTTCTCGGTCCTCTCTTTAAGGGGTTTGATAACCAGCCAGTTGACGTAAATCAAAAAACAGCCGAGCACGATCAAGAGCAGGATAACGAACGTCAGAAAAAACTTCGTTTGAAGGCTGGCTTGATAGTTGCCGTTGTTGAGTTTTCCGTTCGAGGTAGCCAACTGTATCCTCCTTGTACTCTTTAATGCTCCTACTGTACCACTCGGATCTCTTTATGGACAAGCTTAATTGGGTTCAGAATATTACACAAGAATAGTAAATGGCAAACATGTACCCGGCGGGGGAGAGCGTCTATAATCGAACCTGTAACCGCATTCAAGCTGATGAACATAAATTTATACACGGGGGGATTAGATTTGAATTACGCAATGAAAAGGATTGCAATTGGCATGATTGCCGGGTTGATGTCGGTTTCGCTGGCCGCTTGCGGCTCTGGAAACTCCAATTCCGAAAGTTCCGCAAGCAACGGCGGCAGCAATAACGGCAACAAAGGCGAGAAAGTCACGATTGAATTGGCCATCTCCAAAAGCTCGCAGGATTCGGCTTTCGTCGCACAGGATCTTCTGGATGAATTCGAAGAAAAAACAAATATCCATGTCAATCTTCAACTGCTTCCCGCCGAACAAACGTCGACCGTTCTTCAAACGAAGCTGGCGGTGGACGAGACGCCCGATATTATCCAGTACAATCTGGCCAGCGCTACAACCGACCTTAATCTGGAACGGAACTTTGAAATTCTCGACAACGAGCCGTGGGTAAGTCGTCTCCTGAACAAGGATGTCCTTTCCGCTTATGGACATGTGTACAGCTTCCATGTGAGCCAGGATACAGGGATGCAGGGCGTTGTCTACAACAAGGATATGTTCAAGGAACTGGGCCTGTCGATTCCGCAAAATTTCGAAGAGTTCCTGGCTGTATGCGAGAAGATCAAGGCAAGTGGAATCACGCCGGTCTTTATGCCGTTCAAGGATAACTGGGCTGCTAACATCTGGCCGGCAGCCGCATTCGCCGATTATGCGGCGAAGAACGAACCTGCGCTGTTTGATGACCTGAACGCGAATCGTAAAAAATGGACCGATATTCCGGAATTCGAAACGTTCCTTCAACAGCAGTACGATGTGTACAAGAAGGGCTACACGAACACGGATATTCTTAGCGACAGCTACGATATGGCCGTAGGCAAATTCCTGAACAAGGAAGTCGCCATGATGTTCATGGGCGATTGGCTCATCGAGAATGTGGCCGAGAAAGATCCGAACATTCACTTGGGGCTATTCGCAATCCCTTCGTCTGAAGGAGCCAGCCTTGGCGCGAGCCCGCTAGGAGGTCAGCTGTTTATACCCAAGAAGGCTAAGCATATGGCCGAAGCCAAGAAGTTCCTGGATTATATAGCCACGAAGGAAGTGGCGCAGAAGATCGTTGACCAAAGAAAATACGTATCCATCTTCAGCGATGTTACGACACCGGAGCTTCCGGAGTATAAGCAGGATATCGTCGACCAATACATCACTCCGAAGAAAACGGTGCTGACAACGGATGCTTACATGTTAGTTGACCGAAGCGAGCTGTATAGAAGCTTGCAGGATCAGTTTGCAGGCGGCAAAACGCCTGAGGAAGTGTTGGCGGATTGGAACGACAAGTTCAGCCAACTGATGAAGGATAAGGGCGTTTCCGGTTTCTAATCGACTGAACATCAGGCAGAATAAAGCCCAGGCAGAATAAAGCCCTTCGGGCTTTATTCTGCCCAAAGCTGTAATGGAGCGTGAAAAGATGAAGATTTCAAAAAGCTTGTACTCGTACTATTTGATCTGGCCGGCGCTGATCATCTATTCCGCGTTTTTTGTTCTTCCGGCAATCGTTGGCTTATTTTATTCCTTTACGGACTGGCGGCTCGACCGGGAAGTCATTCAATTCATCGGTTGGGACAACTTTAATCGGATATTTACGGATAAAACGCTTATTCTGGCGATTAAGAATACGTTTATTTTCGCGATTATCACGGTAATCGGCAAGAACGTGCTGGGTATAGCGCTGGCCGTCGGCTTAAATATGCGGCTGAAGACCAGAAATCTGCTGAGGGTTATTTTTTACTCGCCCTCCATATTAAGCGTCTTGGTCATCAGCATTGTGTTTACCCCGATGCTGCGTTCGGAAGGCACCATTAATAAACTGTTCGAAGCGGTAGGACTGGGTTCGTTAAGTCAGGCTTGGCTGACCGATCCCTCGATCGTGATTTGGACGGTGGCCGCCGTTTCCATCTGGCAGCACACCGGGTTTCAAATGGCGATTTATTTGGCCGGTCTTCAGTCCATCTCCAAGGAATATTACGAGGCGGCTACCATCGACGGGGCGGGAGCGTGGAAGAGCTTCCTTAAGATCACGCTGCCGCTCCTGCTGCCTGCCATAAACATCAATCTGATGCTGACGCTCATCGGCGGATTAAAGGTGTTCTCGGAAGTATTCGTTCTGACGGGCGGAGGGCCGGGCAATGCTTCCCAAGTCGTTGGGACCATCATTCTTCGGGCATTCGGAGAAGGAAGCTGGGGATTGGGCACAGCCATCAATACGCTGCTTTTTGTCGTTGTTACCATTATTTCAATTCCGCTGCTTATTTTCATGCGGCGTAAGGAGGTCACGGAATAATGGGCTTCTCGCGTAAACTCGCGTTGCGCAACTACTTGGTCGAGGGCTTGTTGATCCTTGCCTCGCTCACGATAATTCTTCCCTTATTAATGATGATTTTCGGTTCCTTCATGACGAGTTCCGAGGTGCTTCGCTTCTCCCTAAGGCTTCCCGAGAAATGGCTGTTTTCGAACTACACCCAAGTGTTCAAGGAGGGGGGTCTCGGAAGGGCATTTCTGAACGGCCTATTGATTACCGGCGTTTCTTCCATCGTTAATATCATCACCTCTTCGGCGGCTTCTTTTATCCTGGTGCGAAGAGAGACGAAATTGTCTAGCGTGCTGTATCTCTTTTTCTTTATGGGGCTTATCGCTCCCATGTCAACGATTACGACGATTCGGGTCGTTCAATGGATGGGCTTCTACGGCAGCGTTACAAGCGTTATTTTCATTTATGCCGCATTAAATACCGCTTTCAGCGTTTTCTTGTACAGCGGTTTTATTAAAGCGATTCCGAGAGCTTTGGATGAGGTTGCCTTTCTGGAAGGGGCCAATATGTTCGATGTGTTTTTCCGGATCATAACTCCGCTGATCGTTCCCGTTAACGCCACGGTGGCCATCATGGTATTTATGTCCGTCTGGAACGATATTACGATTCCGCTTTACTTTCTGACCGACAGCTCGACCTGGACGATGCCGCTTTCGGTTTACAATTTCTACGGGAAATACAGCCGGGACTGGAACTTGATTTTCGCCGATCTTGTTCTCACCTCTCTGCCAGTGCTTATTCTTTATTTATTCGCCCAGAAATATATCGTCAGCGGGCTTACGGCCGGCGCAGTCAAAGGCTGACCGCTGTCCACGGGGCTGTCCCAAAAGGATAGAACCGAAAGACAATCCCGAAATATGAACAATAAAACCTCCAAATCCACTATCAAAGTGGGTATGGAGGTTTTACTTTGGCTAGTGCCCCCGACTAACCGAATACCCGCGCCAGGAACGCTTATTTCGCCAAAAGTGCCTCCGAACAACCAAATAACCACGCCAGGAACGCTTATTATGCCAAAAGTACCTCTGACCAACCAAATACCCGCGCCAGGAACGCTTATTTCGCCAAAAGTGTCCCCGACCAACCAAATACCCGCGCCAGGAACGCTTATTTCGCCGAATGTGCCCCCGACCAACCAAATACCCGCGCCAGAAACGCTTATTTCGCCGAATGTGCCCCCGACCAACCAAATACCCGCGCCAGGAACGCTTATTTCGCCGCAAGTGCATCCGACCAACCAAATACCCGCGCCAGGAACGCTTATTTCGCCAATAGTGCATCCGACTGTTTCTTTTGGCGGTTTAAACCGCTCCCAGCCGCCGCTCAACGAATTTCCGATAGGCTTTTCCTCGTATACTGCTTGAACTGCCGGCTGAAGAAGTAGAAGTCCCGGTAGCCCAGCGCGCCAGAGAGCTTGTTGAATTTTATCATCAAATACATATACAACGATTGAACGTTAGTGTACAATTGAGATACATAAGTGTTCAATATTGTACAAGTTGTTAAAAGTGAGGTGAGTGCGGTTGGAAACGTTAATGAGAAATGCGTTTCAATTTCTCGGAAAGAACCGCGTGGTTAACGGGTGGGCCCGGAAATACGGTTTGAAATTCGGCGCGAGCCGCTTTGTCGCGGGAGAATCGCTTGATAAAGCGATCGGTGCCGTGCATAAGTTGAATAAAGAGGGTAAGCTTGCGACTTTGGATCATTTGGGAGAATTTGTCGGAAGCGAGGAGGAAGCGATTCTTTCAGCCCAGATGTGTATCCAGACTTTGCAGGCAATCGCTAAATCGGGCGTGGATTCCAATTTGTCTTTGAAAATGACGTCGCTCGGGCTGGATATCAGCAAGGACCTTTGTATGCGGAATATGCGGAGTATATTGGATTGTGCCCGAACGCACGGCAATTTCGTTCGCATCGACATGGAGGATTTCTCGCATTGCCAAATTTCATTGGATATTTTCCATGAGCTTCGCAAGGACTACGACAACGTCGGTCTCGTCATTCAGGCTTATCTGTACCGCAGCGAAGAGGATATTCGGAATTTGAGCGAAATCGGGGCCAACCTTCGATTGGTTAAAGGGGCTTACAAGGAGTCTCCGAAAGTGGCGTTTCCCGAGAAGAAGCAGGTGGACGATAATTTCCGAAACATCATTAAGCAGCATCTGATGAACGGCCATTATTCCGCGATCGCCAGCCATGATCCCACTGTCATTGCGGATATGAAGTCTTTTATCAAGGGAAAAGGGATTACGGGCGACCGATATGAGTTTCAAATGCTTTACGGGATTTCGGAAGATTTGCAGAAGCAGCTGGTTCAAGAAGGGTATCGCGTCCGAATCTATGTCCCTTACGGCATGGATTGGTTCGGTTATTTCATGCGGCGACTGGCCGAACGGCCGGCTAACGTCTGGTTTGTCCTAAAAAATTTGTTTAAGTAATCTATAAAACAGGAGCGTGGAGAACATGACAAACAGCAGGATGGCTTCTTTCGCCAACGAAGCGTTTACCGATTTCACATTAGAGGAAAATCAACGTGCAATGAAGGCTGCCCTCATCAAAGTCAGGGGAGAGCTGGGCGGCGATTATCCGCTTTTCATCGGCGGCGAAAAGGTGATGACGGCAGAAAGAACCGTGTCGATAAATCCGGGCAATAAGGATGAAATCATCGGTTACGTAAGCAAAGCTTCGGTGGAATTGGTCGAGCGTGCTATGAATTCTGCTCTTACGGCGTTCGAAAGCTGGAAAAAGACGCCTGCCATCGAACGTGCGCAATACCTTTTTGACGCAGCGGATTTGATGCGCCTGAGAAAACACGAATTTTCGGCATTAATGGTGCTGGAAGCCGGTAAGAACTATGCGGAAGCCGATGCCGATACGGCAGAGGCCATAGATTTTCTTGATTTTTACGCTAGAGAAATGATCAGATTAAGCGAAACCAATACCATTCGGCCCTTAACGAAGCTCGCCGGTGAAACGAACGAAATAACCTATATTCCTCTAGGTGTCGGTGCCATTATCCCCCCATGGAATTTTCCGTTGGCTATCCTTGCCGGCATGACATCGGCGGCGATCGTCTGCGGCAACACCGTTCTGCTGAAGCCGGCAAGCCCGACAGCCGTTATCGCGCACAAGTTCGTTGCTTTAATGGAAGAAGTCGGGGTACCGGCAGGCGTCATCAATTTCGTGCCGGGCAGCGGGGCGGAAGTGGGCGATTATATGACTTCCCATCCGAAAACGCGGTTCATTAATTTTACGGGTTCCAAAGAAGTCGGCTTGCGAATTAATAGAATTGCTTCCGAGACGGCAAAAGGTCAAATATGGATCAAGCGCGTCGTAGCCGAATTGGGAGGGAAAGACGGCATCGTCGTGGACGAAACGGCGGATCTGGATCAAGCGGCTTCGGCCATCGTCGCCTCTGCTTTCGGCTTCCAGGGGCAGAAATGCTCTGCAGGTTCGCGCGCCGTTGTCGTCAAATCGGTCTATGAAGAGGTTTTGAATAAAGTAGCTGATTTGACTAGAAAGCTGCAAATCGGGCTTCCTGAAGACAATTATCAAGCAGGGCCGGTAATCGACCGCAATTCCTATGATAAGATTTTGGAATATATTGAAATCGGCAAACGGGAAGGGCGCTTGGTCGTCGGCGGAGAAAAGGCGGAAGGGAACGGATTTTACATTCAACCGACCGTTTTCGCGGACGTCAAATCCGATGCGCGAATCATGCAGGAGGAAATATTCGGTCCCGTTCTGGCGATTGCCGCGGCGGAAGATTGGAAAGAAGCGATCGACATGTATAACGATACGGAATTCGGTTTGACGGGCGCTTTCTTCTCCCGCGTGGAGGATCGGATTTCCTATGCGCTTGAAGAAATGCACTGCGGGAATTTATATATCAATCGCAAATGCACGGGCGCTTTGGTAGGCGTTCATCCGTTCGGCGGGTTTAACATGTCCGGAACGGATTCCAAGGCGGGCGGGTATGACTATTTGCTTCAATTCACCCAGGCCAAACTGACATCCAGAAAAAACGAAGCGTAATTTCATCGACTCCCGAAAGACAGGCGAATTATGGCCTGTCTTTTCTCCAAAATTGCCATAAAAATCATTTGTGGGAAGAAAGGAGCGTCATCATGGATCCGCAAAAAAACAAAAACGTTTCGATAATCGGAGTGCCGATGGATTTGGGCGCGGACCGCCGGGGGGTCGATATGGGACCGAGCGCGCTGCGCTGCGCTTGCCTGCAAGAAAAGCTTGAGGGCTTGGGATTCGTCGTTCACGATCAGGGAGATCTCCGGATAGAACGTCCGAAGAATCCCTTCGGAAGCGAAGGAAATCTCAAATACTTGAATGAAATCATCCGGGCGAACGCGGAACTGTGCGGCAAAGTAGAGAGCGAAATGAAACAGGGCCGCTTCCCTCTCGTTATCGGAGGCGACCATAGTATTGCGATCGGTACGATTAAAGGCGTTCTGAAGCAAGTCGAACGTCTCGGCGTCATTTGGTTTGACGCGCATGCAGACGCCAATACGGCCGAAACTTCTCCTTCGGGCAATATCCACGGGATGTCGCTGGCCGTGTCGCTCGGGTTCGGTCACCCGGACCTGGTTTCAATAGGCGGAGAGCATGCGGCAATCCGTCCCGGCAACGTGGCGATTATCGGGGTGCGGACGATTGATCCCGGAGAAAAGAAATTTCTGAAAGAACAAGGCGTGCATGTGTTTACGATGAAAGATATCGACAGCATGGGCATGAAGAGGGTAGTCGAGCAAGCGATCGGCATCGCATCCGACGGTACGGATGGCATTCATCTCAGCCTGGATATGGACGGGATGGATCCAAGCGAAGCACCCGGAGTAGGAACGCCCGTGCTTGGCGGTCTCTCTTACCGGGAAAGCCATCTGGCGATGGAAATGATCGGAGAGAGTCGGCTGCTTGTGTCCGCGGAGCTGGTCGAGGTCAACCCGATTCTTGATCACTGCAACCGTACGGCCAAAACCGCGGTTAGTCTCGTCGGTTCCTTATTCGGGGAGAGCATTCTTTGACCGGACAAATGTTTTAAACCGAATAATTTTCGATTACCTCGGCAACCCTAGGGTGCAGCTATGTGGTAATGATAACGAAATTAGGAGGGGACTTTATGAGCAACAGTCTGGATGCCATTAGTGCCGACCAAAGTAATTTTCTGGATGAAACCGAGGATGAAGTGAAAGAGGTTCCATCAAGCACACTAGGCGGCGAAGCGGTTGAGGCGATGGTTACCCACATCAATAAGTACGATGTGCCGGAGGAGAAGGAAGGCAAGTAAACTTAGCTTTCAGTGAATCCGCGCGTGTGGAGGGTTAAATGTTGGTTGAAAATAATGAAGACCTGAACAACGTTGAAGAAAACAAAACGGAAGTCTTTAAAAACGGATTTCAATCAGCGACAAATTATGTTCAAAATGCGATTGAAAATACGGCTGAATCAACCCGAGATGCGACTCAAAACTTGGTGAATAATGTAATGAAAAGACGGCAAAATGATGGAGATAACCGTTAAGGCAACCGATTTCGTGTCTCTTGACATTTGTGAACGCCAATCAATGACAAAGCTAACAAGCAAAATGCAGCCAATATCCTAAAGGATAAAGGCTGCATTTTTTTCATTTTATGGGGAGCATATCACTTTGGAAGCGGCTTCTTTTTGTCATGAAACATTACATCATGTTTTTGACGTTCTGGACACTTTGATAAAAATATACGGCTTCTGTTTTACTCTTTGTCTAATGATTCCGTTATCTTCAAGGAGTAACATGAAATAAATAATAACATTAAGTTGCTAAATGCCAAATGTCTAGCTTATTTATGTCATATAATCTAACGCAAAACTCCGAGAAAAGGAGCGATGAAATGGTGACGGCGACTGGTTTTCCCGAAATTGAACTCGCGGACATAGGCATGCATTATCCGTCCGATGCTACCGAGGTGATTGCCTTACAGAATGTTAGCTTGAATATCGCCAAGGGGGAATTCGTTTCTCTTCTAGGTCCATCCGGATGCGGCAAAACGACGCTGCTGCGATTGATGGCAGACTTGATCCAACCGACGAGCGGTTCGATCAAGGTTGCGGGCAAGTCGGCGAAGGAAGCGAGATTAGCCCGGAAATACGGGATCGTCTTCCAGAATCCGGTCTTATACGATTGGAGGAGGGTAGAAGAGAATATTACGCTTCCGCTCGAGCTGATGGGGGTTAAGAAGGCGGAACGGAAGAGAAAAGCGGCGGAACTCCTGGATTTAGTAGGTCTTCAAGGCTTCGGCGATAAGTATCCTTGGCAGTTAAGCGGAGGGATGCAGCAACGCGTTGCGATTGCCAGGGCATTGTCGATGGAACCCGAAATCCTTCTGATGGATGAGCCCTTCTCGGCGTTGGACGAATTTACGAGAGAACGGCTTAACGAGGAGCTTCTGTCCATCTGGAGCCAAGTGAAGAATACGGTCGTTTTCGTTACTCACAGCATTTCCGAATCTATTTTTCTGTCCGACAGGGTGTTCGTGCTTTCTCCGCATCCGGGCAGGCTCTCCTCCGTCGCGGATATTCCGCTCCCGAGGCCGCGTACCCGGGAGATGAGGAACAGTCCGGAATTCTTCGGTCTCATCGCGCAAATCCGCGGCAGCTTCGAAGGGGTGTAACGGATGAAGGGGCTCAAGATTCTGCGTCAAGGACGACTAATGCCGACGATGGTATGGGGATTGGGATTGCTGGTCCTATGGGAAGCGGCGTCCTGGTATCTGCTGCAGGTGCGACAAGTGCCGCTGGCCCAGTCCAAGCTTCCTTATATCCATGAAGTGCTGCGCGCCTTCGCGAATTATGGCGGTACGCTTGCCAAAGAGGGGGCAGTCACCTTCGGTAACGCCGGACTAGGGTTTCTTCTTGGCTCGGCTGCCGGAGCGCTGTTGGCCATCCTAATGAGTTTATCCAAATGGGTGGAGCATCTCGCGTTTCCCTACGCGGTAGCTTCGCAGATGATTCCGATTCTTGGGCTTGCGCCCATCCTGTACGGGATCGTTCACGACGAGCAAGTCGCTCGTATCCTCATTGCGGGCTACATTACCTTTTTCCCTGTATCGATCAATACGCTAAGAGGGCTAAGGAGCGTGGAGCCATCCGCGCTAGAACTTATGTACTCCTACGCCGCCAAGTCTTGGAGCATCTACTTCAAATTAAAGCTGCCGGCTTCGCTTCCGGGGCTGTTCAGCGGACTCAAAATAGCCGCGCCTCTTGCGGTTACAGGCGCAATCCTCGTGGAGCTGATGGGAGCGCGGCACGGAGTCGGCGTCATCATGCTTCGCAACCTGTATTACGGTCCTTCCCACACGTATATGTTCTGGTCTACGGTAATCGTGGGGGCGCTTCTTGGCGTACTCAGTTATCTGCTCATGAGCGCGATCGAGAGGCTAGTGGCGCCTTGGCAGCCGGAATTCCGCGCTAAGGGAGGTGACCGGTCATGAGTCTGAACGACGCGGGTCAAAGCCAGCTTGCGGTACCGGCGGTGCCGGCTCGAGCTTCCCGTTCGCCAGGAAGAAGGAACCGGAGCAGATGGCGGGGGTCGCTCATCCGCATCGGACTGCCTTTCCTTGCCGGAGTCTTATTTCTCTTAGCATGGGAGAAGCAGCTTTTCCATCGATTGCTGGATCTTAAAATTTACCAGCTGCCGCTTCCCTCGGCTATCGTAGAAGCGATAAAGGATAATCAAGAACTTTTATTATCCTATACACGCTATACGCTTACTGAGGCGGTATTGGGAATGCTAGCCGGTTCCATTGCGGGCTTTGCCATTGCGCTCATGGCAACGGCTTGGCCGAGATGGGGAGCGGGAAGCTTACTGCTTGTCGCATCCCTGAACGCGGTGCCGATCGTGGCATTGGCTCCCACGATGAATCTGTGGTTCGGCGACGGAATGCTCTCTAGGGCGGCAATCGTCATGGCGACAACGACGGCTGCAATGGCGATCAATGCCCACAAAGGGATGAAGATGGTTAACCCTCTGTCGCTAGATCTCATGCACTCTTACGCCGCCAAGAAACGCGAGGTGTTCCTCTACTTAAGAATTCCTAACAGCCTGCCATACGTTTTTGCCGCGCTCAAGATCAATACGACGGCAAGCATGATCGGGGCGATCGTCGGGGAATTCTTCTTCTCCTCCCGAGGCTTGGGCTACTTGCTTTCCAATTCGATTAAGGTTGCCAAAATGCCGCTGGGTTGGTCTTGTATCGTGGTGGCGGCGGTTGCGGGAGTTCTCTTTTACCTCATTGTCGAAGTTCTGGAGAAGCTTTTCATGAAGTGGCATCCTGCCAACCGGACATAACATCGATAAGGTGCCTTAACATCGGTAACATCCGGCTTAAGCGGACAGATGGGTAGAGAACCGACAAGCCGATTGCATATAACCCGCGTTGATCGCAGCCATACTGTGAAATGCCTCTTTACCACAAAACAAAGGGAGAGAAGATCAATGAAGGTACAAAGCAAGATCTACCGTGGGGCGTTAGGGTTAATGGCGGTCTTATTGTTCACGATGGTACTCGCGGCATGCGGAGGCAACAACAATAACGAGCCGGCGTCGGCTTCGCCGAGCGAGTCGTCATCCGTTCCGGCTTCAAGCGCTGCGGCAAGCGAATCCCCGTCGGCATCTTCATCGGAATCCGCATCCGCCGAACCGGTCAAGGTCAAGCTGCAACTGAAGTGGGTGCCGCAAGCCCAGTTCGCGGGTTACTTCGTGGCGATGGACAAAGGATATTACGCAGCCGAAGGACTGGACGTCGAGATTCTGCCCGGAGGACCCGATATCGTGCCGGAGCAGCAGGTCGCCAACGGAGCCGCGGATATAGGCGTCGATTGGGTAGCGAGCTTGCTTGCGCATCAGGAGCAAGGGTTGCCGCTCGTCGAAATCTCGCAAATCTTTCAGCGAAGCGGACTCGTGCTCGTCTCCAAGAAGACGGCCGGAATCGCCGCGCCAGCCGACATGAAAGGCAAGAAAATCGGCAACTGGATGGGCGGCAACGAATTCGAAATTCTGGCTCTATTCGATAAATATAAACTCGATCCGAATAAAGATCTGAATTTCACGAAGCAAGGCTTCACGATGGACCAGTTCCTGACCGGGGAAATCGACGCCGCTTCCGCCATGACCTATAACGAATACCAGGTCGTGCTGGAGCAAGGAATCCCGGCTGCAGACCTTAACGTCATCGATATGAACGCCGAAGGCGTCGCGATGCTCGAAGACAACCTTTTCGCCAACAAAGAATGGCTAGCGGACAACAAGGAGACTGCTGCTAAGTTCGTCCGCGCTTCCTTGAAGGGGTGGAAGGACGCGATCGCCGACCCTGCTATGGCTGTGGACAGCGTCATGAAGCAGACCGAAGAAGGCAGCACGTCCAAGGAGCATCAGCTGAAAATGATGGAAGAGGTCTCCAAGCTCATCCTGCCGGAAGGCTTCGACGCTGCGAAGATGGGTTACATCGACGACGCCATGTTCAAGCAAACCGCGGATATCGCCTTCAAATTCGGCGTCATCAAAAAAGAATCCGATCTTACGCAAGCTTATACGAATGAAATCGTGGAAATGGCCATGAAATAGTAAGAGGGAGTAAGAGTAGGGGAGGATGGCTTCGGGCAAGCGGAGGCCATCCTTTCCTTCAACCGGGAGGGAATCAATCGCATGGATACCGTAACGATCGGCCTTATTCAAACGATACACGGCGTACACGGAGACGAGTCGGTAGAGGTTCACAAGAAGCAAGCTATCGAGAAGCATGTGAAGCTTGTGCGCGAAGCGAGCGGCAAGGGCGCGCAGATCGTGTCTCTTCAGGAAATCTTTTATGGGCCTTACTTCTGCGCGGAGCAAACGACGAAGTGGTACGATGCCGCGGAGGAGGTGCCGGGCGGTCCCGCGACGAATTTATTTCAAGAGTTAGCCAAGGAGCTTGGCATCGTCATTGTTTTGCCGGTATACGAACGCGAGGGGATTGCCACTTACTACAACACCGCTGCGGTTATCGATGCGGACGGATCCTACTTGGGCAAATACCGCAAGCATCATATCCCTCATGTCGGGGCGGGCGAAGGAGGCTGCGGATTCTGGGAGAAGTATTATTTTAAACCGGGCAACTTGGGATATCCGGTATTCGACACCGCTTATGCCAAGGTCGGCGTGTACATTTGTTATGATCGCCATTTTCCGGAAGGGGCAAGGGCATTAGGGTTAAACGGCGCGGAAATCGTATTTAATCCTTCGGCGACCGTATCGGGAACGTCCGAATACTTGTGGAAGCTCGAGCAGCCCGCCCATGCGGTGGCTAACGGGTACTACGTGGCTGCGATCAACCGCGTCGGATTCGAGGCTCCTTGGAACATGGGCGAATTCTATGGGCAATCGTATTTGGTCGATCCTCGTGGAAGCTTCGTCGCAATGGGGAGCAGGGACCAGGATGAAGTCATCATCGGGCAAATGAACAAGTCGCTGATCCGAGAGGTGCGCGAAAGCTGGCAATTCTACCGCGATCGCAGGCCTGAGACGTACAAGGAATTAACTCGGCTATAACCGGCATTCATATCGCGGCGGATGAGGAAGGAGTGGTTGTCGTGCACAAGGATGTTCCGGTTCCGGCTACGGCGGACCTGGTGGAGAAAGATCTAAAGTTCGTATGGCACAACATGACGTCCTACAATGCGGCTAATCAACCCATGATCGTAACCGGAGGGGAAGGCTCTTGGATCGTGGATTCCGAGGGGAAGCGGTATTTGGACGCCATGTCCGGCTTGTGGTGCGTCAACGTCGGCTACGGGAGAAAAGAATTGGCCGAAGCAGCCTACGAGCAAATGCTAACATTGGCGTATTACCCTTTGACGCAAAGCCATCTGCCGGCGATCCGCTTGGCGGAGAAGCTTAACGAATGGTTGGAAGGGGAATATGTCATCTACTTCTCCAATAGCGGTTCGGAGGCAAACGAGGCGGCATTCAAGATCGCCAGGCAATATCAACAGCAAATCGGGCAAAGCAGCCGGTATAAGTTTATCTCGAGGTATCGCGCTTATCACGGCAGCTCTATGGGGTCGTTGTCCGCGACGGGCCAAGCGCAAAGAAAGTACAAGTATGAGCCTCTAAGCGCGGGATTCCTTCACGTTGCCCCGCCCGATAGTTATCGGCGGCCAGCGGGTCAAACCGTGGAGCAATTCAACCTTCAATGCGCCCAAGCGATCGAGGATACGATCCTATGGGAAGGGGTGGAATCCGTTGCCGGGGTCATTATGGAACCGGTCATTACGGGCGGCGGAGTCATCGTTCCGGATCAAATCTATCTCGATAGGGTACAGGAAATATGCAACAAACACGGCGTGCTCCTGATCATCGACGAGGTCATCTGCGGATTCGGCCGCTCCGGTCGCAAGTTCGGCCATCAGAACTTCGGCATGAAACCGGACATCGTCACGATGGCGAAGGGCTTAACGAGCGGTTATTTGCCTCTGTCGGCAACGGCGGTCCGCAAGGATATCTACGAGCGATTCAAGGCTGGAGACGAATATGGCCATTTCAGGCACATTAACACTTTCGGGGGCAATCCTGCGGCATGCGCGCTTGCGCTGAAAAACCTGGAGATTCTTGAGCGGGACGCTCTCGTCGAAAGGGCGCGAGTGCTTGGACAACGGCTGGAGGCGGGGATGAAACCGTTGCTGGAGCATCCGCTAGTCGGAGATATCCGCAGCTTCGGTTTCCTACTCGGCGTGGAGCTTGTAGCGGATAAAGAGACGAAAGAGCCTGCTTCCCTAGATACGGTTAAATCGATCATCGGGCAATGCAAGGCTCGCGGCTTAATTATCGGGAAGAACGGGGATACGGTCGCCGGGTTTAACAACGTGCTGACGTTCTCGCCTCCATTGTCTTCGACCGACGAGGACTTGGCCTTTATCCTGTCTACGTTCGCGGAAGTCATGAATTTGCGGAGAGAAGGAATTCCCTTATGATCATCAGAGTTCTGAGAGAGATCAATCAGGGGTACGCTCACGCGGAACCGAAATAATCGGGATGGAGCAACTGGTAAGCGCGCAGGGCGACTTGAATGGAAATCCGGTTTTCCACGGACATGAAGTCTTCCCCTAGCAGCTCCGCCATTTTTTCCAACCGGTAATAGAGGGACTGCCTTACGATAAACAGCTTCTGCGCCGCGATTTGCTTGGAGCCGTCGTGATCCAGAAAGACCTTAAGCGTGAGCAGAAGCTCGCTTCCTTTGGACTTGTCATGGTCGATCAAGGGACCTAGGTAGTGACGGATGAAGGTCTGCAGCGTCTTGCCGTCATTCAAGCTGAGAAGCAGTTGGAACACCCCGAGCTCATCGTAGAAAAGGACGGACTTCCCGTACGTCGAGGATAGCGACAGCGCTTGAAGAGCTTCTTGATAACTTGAGTATGCGTTTTTCAATTGCACATGGGATCTGCCGACGCCGGTTAGCAGTCTCAAATCCTTGAATCTATCGTCGGCGCCGCCGTTCATGTCCTGAAGCGACTCCAGCGCTTGCGCGAGCCGGACCTTGGCCGGAATCTTAGACTTGAGGTCGAGAGCGATGATGGCCAGACGATTGTTTTTCAGAGTAATAAGAGGGCGAAATCCGTGCTTCTCGAAAGTCGAGCGCACGATCAGCGACAAGCGAAGTCTGGTCGATTCCCGTTCGTTCTCGGAGGGGAATTCGCTATTCCCGTACAGGTTTTCGATTTCGATGAGGCAGACGCGAAGGCTGGACTCGTTCATACCTTTGAGATCGGGGCCGAGCAAATCCTTAATCTGCCGATCTTCCGTAAGTCTTCCGCTAATGAGCTCATCCACCCACATATTCTCGGAAAACAGCTTTCGTTCTTCGATATATCGGGTACGAAGCAGCTCCTGGGCGATGGATAGGGAGGCGGATTCCAGCAGCAAATACTCGTACTCCTGCGGTTTGCGCGGACACGACATGATCAAGTAAGCCCATATTTGCTCTAACGCTCCAACCGGTTTTAAGACTAGCGTGCGGTCATGGTATCCCCGCAGCTCAGGAGCCGAGGTTGGCTTGAGTTGTGGCGGTTTCTCTTCGATTGAGCTCGGGCTCGGACGCTCATCAAGGAAACGAAGTATCGCTTCTTGTTGCAAGGCCGGCATAACCGGAAAAAAGTGCGGTTGGCCTTGCAACGGGCGGTAGATGATCTGGTTCTGAGTGCTTCGGTGCAGCAACTTCAACACGTTGGCGGTTCCTTGGGAATGAAGGGTTAGTCGGTAAAATTCCCGGGAGATGCTTTCGAGCTCTTGGAGCATTTTATGGTGACGGTTGATGATCAGCGAGTGCAGGTCCTGCGTGATGTCGACGTAGCGAACGGTGCTTGGGAATAAGATAAGCGGAAAAGCGGCGTTGTCGGCGAGCTCGATCAACTCCGGCGACACTTGCTCGAAGTAAGGACCGAGTTCTATGCACAAACAGGAGGCGTTCTGCGAGATCAGCTTTTCCATGAACGTAACCGAGGAGTCGGCGTCGAGATTAAAGCCAAGCCCCGTCGTGAGAATCATCTCCTGACCGTGGATGAGCTCCTCGAAATGGGTGATTTCAAGAATGTGCACCCAGCGGATTTGCTTGCCGAGTCCCTTCTCTCCAGCCACAAGCTGGGCGTTCCCAAACAAAGGGCGGCTAAGCGCTTCGCGAACCGTTAGGATAAGTTCCGTATCGATGGTGATCGCCCCCAGCTTTTATAGGTTGAGTGAGTTTGCGGTGGACTCCGTTACTTACGGGCGCTATTTTCTCCGCCTCTGATGAGGTCTGCGAGATAGTAACAAAAGCGTACTAACTCCGCCCTTCGCGGCCGAATGGCATCGAGATAGTAACAAATGTTTACTAACTCCGCCCTCCGCGGTCGAATGGCATCGAGATGGTAACAAAAGCGTACTAACTCCGCCCTTCGCGGCCGAATGGCATCGAGATAGTAACAAAAGCGTACTAACTCCGCCCTCCGCGGTCGAATGGCATCGAGATAGTAACAAAAGCGTACTAACTCCGCCCTCCGCGGTCGAATGGCATCGAGATAGTAGCAAATGTTTACTAACTCCGCCCTACGCGGTCGAATGGCATCGAGATAGTAACAAAAGCGTACTAACTCCGCCCTCCGCGTTCGAATGGCATCGAGATAGTAACAAATGTTAGCTAACTCCGCCAACCGTGTGCATCCAACGCCGAATTAGCAAAGAAAGTTAGCCAACTCCGCCAACCGTGTGCATCCAGCACAGAATTAGCAAAGAAAGTTAGCTAACTCAGCCCTCTGCGTGCATCCAGCGCCGAATTAGCAAAGAAAGTTAGCTAACTCCGCCAACTGTGTCATCCAGCGCCGAATTAGCAGAGAAAGTTAGTTAACTCCGCCAACCGTGTGCATCCAGAGCCAAATTAGCAAAGAAAGTTAGCTAACTCAGCTTCCGCGTGGTACCAGCTGAGCGAATGGGTTAGCTATAACTACCAGCGGCAATCGCATTTTCACACAGCCGCATAACTTTCATTATGAGCCGCAATTGAATATATACAAGATTAGGGACTCGTTTTTAGCAAGATGCACAAACATTTTTCAGAATATTCCGCTTATTATGGGGCGTTTAGTAACATTGAGTTACATTGAGTTACATGAAGTTAGCTGAAGGGAGGGGTTAGGATGAGCGGGTTGACGATTGACGCGGACAGAGTGGGACAACGAATCGAGAGGCTTGCCCAGATCGGGAAGATCAGCGATACGGGCGTGTGCCGGCTGGCTCTTTCGCCCGAAGACCGGGAAGCGGTCGAGGTGGTGCGAGGCTGGATGGAGGAGGCGGGGATGACGGTTCGGCTGGATGGCTTCGGGAACCTGATCGGCAGATTGCCCGGCAAGGATCCGAACAAACCCGCCGTGATGCTTGGCTCTCATATCGATACGCAGCCTTATGCCGGGAGATTCGATGGAATTATCGGCGTCATCGGAGCGATCGAGGTCGTTCAGACTCTCGCTGATTTAGGAGTCGTTCCGGAGGTGCCCATTGAAGTCGCGTCCTTCTGCGATGAGGAAGGCTGCCGGTTTAACAAAGGGCTGTTCGGCGTTAGGGGAATACTCGGTCGGCTCGAAGACGGGGAGCTGGAGAGAGCCGACAAGAACGGAGTGACCCGCAGGGAGGCTTTGCTGGCATTCGGGGGAGATCCTGAACGCTTCGAAGAATCCCGTTACGAGCTTGGGCAGGTCAGCGTATTCTTGGAGCTTCACATCGAGCAGGGACCGGTTCTGGAAACGCTCGGTCGCCCGCTTGGAATCGTAACCGGCATATCGGGACCCTTATGGTGGACGGTAGATTTGTACGGTTTTGCGGGGCATGCCGGTTCGGTTCCGATGGGGCTGCGCAAAGACGCCTTGGTGGGCGCCTCCAAGATCGTCGTAGGCCTTCAGGCTCTGGCTTCTAGCGAGCCCGGAGCGCCGACAGTTGGAACAGTCGGATCTATGAGGGTATTTCCCGATTCCCGCAACATCATCCCGGAGCATGTCCAATTCACGATAGATTTGCGAGACATCGATCTACCGCGCCGAGACCGATTGGAACGGCAATTGCGCGAGCTCATCAACGAGGTTGCCGAAGAACATGGACTCCGCGTGGAAATCCGAGAAGATACGAACAGCGAGCCCCGTTATTGCGCGCCGCGCATTGTCGATACGATACGCGAAGCCGCGATGGAAATGGGGCTGAAGGCACCGGAGCTGATGAGCGGTCCATTCCACGATTCGCTCGCGATGTCCTACTATTGCGACTACGGCATGATTTTCGTCCGTTGCAAGGATGGAATAAGCCATAATCCTAAAGAATTCTCTAGTCTCGAGGATATCGCCTTAGGGACGGAACTGCTATACAGGACAACATTGCAAATGTGCGGAACATAACCTACTAAATGCGGGAGGGATGAGAGAGATGGACAATCACAAGGAGCTGACGCGGCTAACGCCGGAAGCATTTGCGAACAATTTTGCCGAAACCGTGCCGGGTTTAACCCGCAAGGCGGCGATGGAAGAATCGAATCGCTGCCTGTATTGCTATGATGCGCCATGCATTAAAGCCTGTCCGACTAGCATTAACATCCCATCCTTCATCAAGCGGATCGCAACGGATAATCTGAAAGGCTCCGCCACCGCAATTATGGATGCCAATCCCGTCGGTGCAAGCTGCGCCCGCGTATGTCCGACCGAGGAGCTGTGCGAAGGTGCTTGCGTGCTCAATGACGAATCGGAGCCGATCAAAATAGGGCTGCTTCAGCGTTATGCGACGGATTGGGCGGTCCAAAGCGGGCAAACGCTATTCAAGCCAGGCCCATCTAACGGACGCAAGGTTGCGATTATCGGCGGCGGACCGGCGGGGTTGTCCGCAGCTAGGGAACTCGCGCGAGACGGATTTGCCGTCGTTGTCTTCGAAGCCAAACCGCAAGCCGGAGGACTCGATACTTATGGCATAGTCTCTTTTCGTTTGCCGCAATCGATCTCCCTCTGGGAAGTCGAGCAAGTCGAGAAGCTTGGCGTGGAGATCCGTACGGGTATCCGGGTAGGCGTGGACGTTACCGTCGAAGAACTGCTCGCCGAGTATGATGCCATCATCTTAGCCGCGGGAATGGGCAACGTTCCGAACCTCGGTATCGAAGGCGAGCAATTAGAAGGAGTATACGACGCGATCGAGTACGTGGAAGCCACGAAATCCGATGTCCCTCCGTACCCGATCGTCGGGGCGCGCGTCGCGGTAATCGGAGCCGGGAACACGGCCATCGACGCCGCGACCTGTTCCGTGAGATTAGGAGCGAGTAACGTCAAGATGGTCTACAGACGGACGAAGGACGAAATGACTGCTTATGATTTCGAATACGAGTTCGCGAAACAAGAAGGCGTTGAGTTTAGTTGGCTGACCGCTCCTAAGCGTATATTAGGCGATAGCTTTGGGCGGGTTACTCATCTGGAGTGCGTGAGAATGGAGCTTTCCAACGCCTTGGGCAAAGACGGCCGAAGGATTCCGACGCCGATAGAGGGATCGGAATTCCTGCTTCCGGTGGACGCGGTCATTCTGGCGATCGGACAGAAGCGGCATCACGGTCTGATTGATCTGCTTGGGCTGGAGCACGACCGGGGAGTCGTTCTTATCGACGAAACGACGCGCGGAACGTCCCATCCCCGGATATTCGCCGCGGGGGATATCGTTTTCGGCAACGGTCAAGGAGAGGCGATGGTAGTCTCGGCCGCGGAGCAAGGCAAGCAGGCGGCGTATGCGATAAGCAGGCACTTTGCATCGTCGTCATTCCATTCAAACGATTCGGTAGCAATCTAAATCGAAGTTAGGGAGGCTGATCACATGGCAGATTTGCGAATCAACCTTACGGGTATCCCGTCCCCGAATCCGTTCTGGCTCGCTTCCGCGCCTCCGACGAACACGGGGTATCAGGTACAGCGGGCGTTCGAGGCGGGTTGGGGCGGCGCGGTGTGGAAGACGCTGGGCGATCCGATCATCAACACTTCGTCGCGGTTCGCCGCGGTTCATTTTAACGGACAACGGGTCGCGGGCTTCAATAATATCGAGCTTATTACGGATCGGCCTCTCGAGGTGAACCTGAAGGAAATCTACGAGACGAAAAAACGGTTTCCGAATCATGCGGTCGTCGTGTCCTTGATGGTGGAGCCGAAGCGGGAGAAGTGGCACGAAATCGTGAAAAAGGTCGAGGCGGTAGGGGTAGACGGGTTGGAGTTGAACTTCGGATGTCCGCACGGCATGGCGGAACGGGGAATGGGCTCGGCATCCGGCCAGCAGCCCGACCTGGTCGAGATGCAGACGATGTGGGCGAAGGAAGCGGCGCAGACTCCGGTCATCGTGAAGCTCACGCCGAACATTACGGACATTACCGTCGTCGCCCGTCATGCCGTCATGGGCGGTGCTGACGCGGTCAGCCTCATCAACACGATCAACAGTCTCGCGGGCGTGGACATCCACACATGGAATACCGTCCCTCACGTGGGCGGCAAAGGGGCGCACGGCGGTTACTGCGGACCGGCGGTGAAGCCCATCGCCTTAAGCATGGTTGCGGAGTGCGCGAAGGATCCGAAGGTTAGCGTGCCGATCTCGGGTATCGGGGGAATTTCCTCCTGGCAGGATACCGTGGAGTTCATGCTCATGGGAGCCACCAACGTGCAGATTTGCACGGCCGCGATGCACCATGGCTTCCGCATCGTCGAGGAGATGATCGACGGGCTTAACAACTACCTCGACGACAAAGGAATCGCGAAGGTAACCGACCTCATCGGACAGACGGTACCAAAGTATTCGACTTGGGGCGAGCTGGACTTGAACTATCAGGTCGTTGCCCGAATCAACGCGGAGACGTGCATCAACTGCAACAAGTGCCACATCGCCTGCGAGGACACCTCGCACCAATGCATTGATCGCCTGACGGATGCCAATGGCAAAGCTTACTTGAAGGTGCGGGAAGAGGACTGCGTCGGCTGCAACCTTTGCGCGATCGTCTGTCCGGTGGACGGCGTCATCGATATGGTGGAGGTTCAAGGCACGCACGCTCCGATGACATGGAATGACAGGCAGAAGGCTTTGGCTCGAAAGAATTCTGAATCCTCTGAGATGGAGGCGGTCTAAGCGATGCGAAAAATCATTAAGAACGGAACGATCGTAACGGCGGCGGACACTTACTTTGGCGACATTCTCATCGATGACGGCATTATCGTGATGATCGGCGTGGATTTGGAGGATGACGAAGCCGAGATCGTGGACGCTTCGGGTTGTTATGTCTTTCCGGGCGGAATCGACCCGCACACTCACTTGGATATGCCATTCGGAGGCACGGTCACCGCGGACGATTTCGAATCCGGCACGATAGCCGCCGCCTATGGCGGTACGACGACGGTGATCGATTTCTGCTTGACCTCCAAAGGCGCGCCGCTCGCTAAGGCGGTCGAAACCTGGCATAACAAATCCAAAGGTTTGGCCGTCATCGATTACGGCTTTCATCTGATGGTTTCCGAAGTTACGGACGATGTACTGCACGAGTTGCCGCAAATCATCGAGGAAGAAGGCATTACTTCCCTGAAGGTTTTCATGGCGTATAAGAACGTGCTGCAAGCGGATGACGGCACCTTGTACAAAACGTTGCTGATGGCCAAGGAGCAAGGTGCTTTAGTCATGGTACATGCGGAAAATGGCGACGTGATCGACTTCTTGGTGCGCAAGGCGTTGGAGGAAGGCAATACGGATCCGATCTACCATGCGTTAACGAGACCGGCTATATTGGAAGGCGAAGCAACGGGAAGGGCCGCGGATTTGACGGAATTGGCCGACTCCCAGCTGTACGTCGTTCACGTTACGTGCGCGGAAGCGGTTTGGAAAATCGCGGAGGCGCGCAACAAAGGGCTTCGCGTTTTCGGGGAAACATGCCCGCAATACCTTATGCTCGACCAATCCTCTCTGGAGAAACCGGATTTCGAAGGGGCGAAATACGTATGGTCGCCGCCTCTAAGGGAGCAATGGAATCAGGACGTGTTATGGGATTCCTTGCGCAACGGGCAGCTTCAGACGGTCGGCTCGGATCAATGCTCCTTCAACTTCAAAGGACAGAAGGAATTGGGCTTAGGCGATTTCTCGAAAATCCCGAACGGAGGACCGATGATCGAGGATCGCTTCAGCATTCTGTATTCGGAAGGCGTGCACAAAGGCCGGCTTTCCATTAACAAGTTCGTAGACGTGATCTCCACTGCCAGCGCGAAGCTGTTCGGACTGTTCCCGCAAAAGGGGACGATCGCGATCGGCAGCGACGCGGACATCGTTATTTTCGACCCGTCGGTCGAGCGTACGATATCGGCGGCAACCCATCATATGAAGGTGGATTATAACGCATTCGAAGGGATGCAAGTGACGGGGGAGCCGATATCGGTTCTGAGCCGCGGGGAGTTCGTTATTCGCGACAGGGAGTTCGTCGGCAAACCCGGATACGGCCAATACTTGCATCGCGGACGGTTCGGCGAGGCTGACAAACCGGCGGTTAAGAAGCTTCCGATCGGAGGGGCTTACTAATGTCGGCTTATGAAGAGTTTGCGAGGGAGAAGCGGGCCGTCGATGCTTTGCTGCAGGATGGGTTCGTAATCGTGGGAACTAGTGAAGAGCTCGAGGGAATGGAGCTGCGGTTCAGGAAGAGGCTCGCGGGGTCTACGGAATCCCCGGAGCCGGTCTACGCCAAGCTGCTCTTGTTAACCGCCGACGCACGCAAATACGTATCCAATCTTATTTTCTCTGAGCAACAGAAGAAGCAGGCTTAGAAAATCTTCATGTCGCTTTAGCGGCGGCGATATCTTGTTGAGCGGTGATTTTGTTGCTCATCTCGGCGAGCGATTGAACGATACGCTCAATCACTTCATCTGATTGATAGTAGCCTCCATGTGATCCTAGCGGCGTCCCGCTTAACAAACCAGGATTTCGTACCTCGATATCATCCTTGACGACTTCGGCATATTGTTCGCTCAGGTTCTTGATTGGATAAGCAATGACATCGTCTTTATCGTAAAAATTAACCCATTCCCCGATTTCTTGACCGCGAAGGTTCGGTGCCGGAACAGTAACGGGTTTGCCGAAATCATGATATCGCAAAGTCCACAGCGCAATGGGGCTCCCCATCATATAAAGATGGGTGAGCGTTTCCCCTCTTTCTAATGGAGTATTGTTCATATCGATAATTTCGCGAATGCGAGGCGATATTTTGCCGCATTGCAGATCATATAAATAGTTGCTTGTAATGATCGTTCCAAGACTATGACAAATCAGACAAAGCGGGGCATCCGGGCCTGCTTTGCGGGCCAACGACTGAAGTTTTAGTGCAAAACGTTCATGAATGTCGGCATAAATGTAATTATTTGCAGCTTGGTCATTTTTTATGGGAAGAGGCTGATAAGCGATAGCATCGCCTACGAAATTAATCATGAAACCCCGTGCATCAATCATTTTATCCCATCTAAGATTGTAAGGTACGAGCTTATCTTGTAGCTTTTTTTCGAGATTATCGGTTATATCGGCCCAGTAAATCCCCTCAGGCACAAGCTCGACTTCAGGGCAAATCTCCGCTAATCGTCCTTCTAAAGCAGCAACCATTCCTTGATAGAAGTCAGGATGTTGTTGTCCATTACCGTGCACGAATCCAACAGCAATTTTCATAACATACCCCCCTAATCAGCTATTATAAAAGATTATGCATCGATTTGAGAAATCCTCCCAGGGGGCTGGCTTTTTGTTTTCCGCAAGGAGTTGGTATAATACCCTTATCTCTGAAAACCGGAAATAGGTGCATAAGCAAGCATGAATATATCGGATATACTGTCGAACGTGACGGAAGAGAACCTAAAGGATCTATTGGAACAATATCGGGCTTTCGGCCCTTTTCCCGGCATTGCCTTGACGTTCATGAAATCGTTCATCCCGCCTCTGCCTACAATCCTCATCGTCGGGGTGAATGCGGCCGTCTATGGGCTGTGGCTGGGATTTCTCTATTCTTGGTTAGGTATTGTAAGTGGATGCCTTATCACCTTCCTGATTGTACGCAGAATAGCCGGACATCCTTACTTCGTACGTTGGGCTCGGAAACCGAAGGTACAGAAGAGCTTGATCTGGGTTCGCCGTAACGCGTTCAGTTACGTGTTCCTTCTTAGTCTTTTCCCCGTCGGTCCTTTCGTTGTCATCAATATCGCCGCGGCTGTCGCGCAGATGCGCTTTCGTTCTTTCTTAATCGCGATCGTATTCGGAAAGGCGATCATGGTCATGTCGGTATCGATCATCGGACATGACTTCGGAAGGTTCATCGAGCGTCCGCTTGAACTGATCTACGTCTTCCTTTTCATCGGCGCATCGCTGTGGATCAGCAAGAAAATCGAGTCGCGGTTTTCCGGCGACGCGGAGAACCCGACACCGCTCTCAGGGATCAACGATAACAAAGAAGCTACCCGCTGACGGGCAGCCGTTCTTCAAACCGGTACCATATATGTTATAATCACTACCAACAATAAACCGTAAGGCGGATGATCCTATGTTAAGCTTTCAACAAAAGCTCGCCATTCTCGAATCGTTCCCCCAATTAGAGCGCAGGGACGTATCCCTAGGACGCGTGAATTTCCATTATGAGAAGAGCGTCATCGAGAAGAAAAACGTCGGTTTTCATTTCCACCCGAATGGCAACGGCTATATTTTCGCCGGGGAGATTGAAGGTTACGAGACGGATGAGAAAGGCTTCGTTAACGTTCGCGATTATACCGAGGAGAAGCTTCGCTCCATCGTCGAGCAGTCCATCCAGTCCTTGACGGGAGACGCGTCATGGGAGGAAGGGCAAGAGGAGAAGTGGTTCGACTCGGACCGCAACTTGCTGGTGCTGAAATTCGAGGATGACATGTGGTACATCTTCTCGGGCTTGAATCTCGAGATGGCTTTCGAGACGTACGAAGAAGCCAGGGATTACTTGAGGGAAGAAGCCTTTAACCGGGTTTAGCCGTAACCGGACAACGAAATGAGCGAGTTGAAGGGACAACCCGTAAGCGGGTCGTCCTTTTTTTTATCCTAGTTGAATCTATTGAAGGATTATTTACGTATACATTTAATATATAAGTAAGACAAAGCATCCCCAATCTATTCTTTCTCGGGAGGAAAGAGGAATTATGAAACGTATATTGCTGTTTATCTTGACCAACTTACTCGTCATGCTGACCATCGGCATTATCTTGTCGGTATTCGGAGTCGGCTCTTATCTGAACGAATCGGGCAGCGTGAACTTGATGTCTTTGCTTATCTTTAGCGCGATTGTCGGGTTTACTGGAGCGTTTATCTCGCTCGCGATGTCCCGCATTATGGCTAAATGGATGATGAGGGTTCGCGTTCTGAAGCCGGAAGCCAACTTATCGCACGGTGAGCGGCAGCTCGTCGAGATGGTACATCGATTGTCCCGTTCCGCGGGATTAATGCATATGCCTCAGGTCGGTATCTACGAATCGCATGAAGTGAACGCCTTCGCGACGGGGCCGTCCAAGAAAAGATCGCTCGTCGCGGTATCGACGGGACTGCTGCAAGAGATGGACGCCGATGCGGTTGAAGGCATCGTCGCCCATGAGGTCGCCCATATCGTGAACGGCGACATGGTGACGATGACGTTGCTGCAAGGCGTCGTGAATACCTTTGTCGTGTTCCTGTCCCGCCTCGCGGCTTGGGCGGTAGCCCGCCTGGTGAAAGAAGAACTCGCGTGGATCGTTCATTTGATCGCGGTCATCGTCTTCCAGATCGCGTTCTCCATTCTCGGCAGCATGGTCGTACTCGCGTTCTCCAGATACCGCGAATTCCACGCGGACGCGGGCGGCGCCCACCTGGCCGGTAAAGACAAGATGATTCATGCCCTTCGCGGACTTCAACGCCATACGGACCGCATGAGGGATAGCCAACAGACCGCTATCTCGACTTTGCAGATCAGCGGCAAGAAACGCAGCGCTTTATTCTCCACGCATCCGGACCTGGAAGATCGGATCCGCCGTTTGCAGGCAAGCTAATCCTGTTGTTGTTCGGAGCGAGATACTCGAATTAATCGAGTATCTCGTTTTTTTTGTGGTTAAATTGGGGCAGATACTCGAAAATGTTCTTGTCAGTGACAAAAGTACATAATATAATTCGTATAAAGTTTAATCGCTTTAACTTATAAAAGCTCGTTGTAATCGATGCAAAATCTATTGGTTACAGGCTAAGTTAGACGTTTTTTTCTGGCTATCCGATTAGAAATGTGATTTAGTGATTTCACTCACTTAACTGACACGGCCATTTTGACCACCTCACACGCACACTGGACTAACTTCGCATTTGAGACGGTCACTTTGACCGTCTTGACACGACAACTAGGCATCGATGTTTTGATTTGTATGCTGAAACGGTCATTTTGACCACCTCAAGCGTACACTCAGTCAATATCGCTCTTGAAGCGGTCATTTTGACCGTCTGGACTATGAAAAGTTCATCACACCCTGCGTTGAAGCGTGCCTATGACAAAAGTTTAATCGCTTAAATTTTTGGTGTGGATTATTCTACTTCTTTATCGCAGATCAATGAGGGAGGGATGAAGGCATTCCTCCCTGCCATCCGCATGCGCGAATTGCTCTTTGCTCCAACTGTGGTACTTTAATGACAATCATTCATTTTTTCATACAGGAGCGTTATAACGATGAAGGTCAGTATCTTTGATGTTGCCAAGAAGTCCGGTTTGTCCGTGGTTACGGTATCGAGAGTGCTCAACAACTCCTCTTCGGTACGCCATAATAATAGAGAAAAAGTGCTGCAGGCGATGAAGGAGCTCGACTATCATCCGAATGCTTCCGCACGCAGTCTGGCTCGAGGGAAAACGGGCATTATCGGATTGACTTTGACAACGTTGGATGACTCGTTCTTGGATGCCGTCGTCAAAGAGGTTAACGACAGGCTTGCCGAGCAGGGCTATTTTCTGGCGCTTTCGATTTCGACCGGTTACGAAGATGCGTTTCATCGTTCCTTATTTCAGGAAGACCGCGTTGACGGGGTTATTTTGCTCTCCCCGGTCGATGAGGACGAGTATGTCATGGAGCTTAAGAAGAAGAAAATCCCTTTTATCATGATCGATAATTCCCGCAGGAGTTCCTCCGTTGCTTCCGTTATCGTGGATAACTTTAAGGGAGGATACGATGCGACGAGACACCTTATCGACCTCGGTCATACCGAGATTGCCCATATCGGCGGACCGGACCCTTTTCTCAGCAGCAGAGAACGGGAACAGGGGTATTTGTTGGCGCTTGAAGAAGCGGGATTAAAGCCTTACGGCATTGAACGCGGCACATTTGAAATCTCTTCGGGGTACGGAATCGCCAAGCGGTGGATCGATTCAGGGAATCTGCCGTCGGCGATTTTCGCCTCGGATGACTATATGGCGCTCGGCGTCATCAACGCATGCATGGTCGAGGGCGTACGAATCCCTCAAGATCTATCGATTATCGGTTTCGACGATCAAATATTCGCTTCCGAGCTTCGGCCGTTGCTTACCACGATCCGGCAGCCGGCTGACAAAATCGGCGCGGCAAGCGTTGATCTGCTTCTTGGAGCCATTAACGATCCGTCAAAACGAAACGTAACGATTCAAATCGAACCGGAACTGATCATCAGGGAATCAACGGCACGTAAAACATAGGTTGGCATAGGCAGGAGTGAGCGCGTTGAAATATTATTTAGGCGTCGATGGCGGCGGAAGCAAAACGTATACGCTGATTGTCGATGAGCAAGGAAAGATCGTAGGCAAAGGGAGCAGCGGCAACGGGAATCACCAGGTAGGTTACGATGAAGCGAGACGCAATATTCGTAAATCCGTCGAGATGGCATTGGAGCATGCAAGGCTAAAGCGGGAAAATATCGAATTCGCCTATTTTGGCTTGGCGGGCGCGGACAGGGAGGCGGATTACAAGATTCTGCGTCCCATGATCGCAGAGCTTGGGTTTCCAAGGCATGAGATCAATTGCGATACGATGATCGCCCTTCGGGCGGGTACGAATCGCCCGTATGGGGTCGTGCTGATCTGCGGAACCGGAACGAATAGCGCAGGAGTGAACCGGGAAGGACGGTTCTACCAATGCGGCGGATTCTCCTATCAATTCGGGGACTTCGGCGGCGGCGGTTCGTTGTGCGTCGAGGCATTCCGGGCGGTCATTCGAGCATGGGATGGCCGCGAACGCCCTACCTTGTTGACGCAGCTCGTCTTAGACGAGCTTAGGTACGCCAGCGTGCAAGAGATGTTCGACGATTATCTGGATCATAACGAGGTTCCTCCGCTCAAATTGACGAAGCTGCTGTTCCAGGCGGCGAATCAGGGGGATGCGGTATCCAGGGAAATCCTGCGGAACCAAGGCGTGGAGCTGGGCAAGTCAGCCAAAGCCGTCATCAAGCATCTTGATATGGGAAGCGAGTGCTTTGACGTTGTGCTGGCAGGAAGCGTCGTGACCCGCGGAGAAGGGGACTTCGTTCATGCTTACATTGAACATGCCGTCAAGGAAGCAGCCCCGCGTGCGACTATCGTAAAGCTTAAAGTGGAGCCGGTTGTCGGAGCGGTATGGCTTGCGGCCGAATCTAGCGGAATTGGCTTGCCGGAAAAGATCAATCGTCGATTGCGCTCTATATCCGACTTTAGCTTGATTTGAACGACATGATGATAGAGATGGCCGACAAGGGAGATGGACGATAGATGGCAAAAGGAAACGGTTTGAAAATCGCGGTCATCGGCGGAGGTTCCTCGTACACGCCGGAGATCGTGGAAGGATTTATTCAGAGATACGAGCAGTTGCCGGTCAGAGAGCTATGGCTTGTCGATATCGAGGCAGGCATGCATAAGCTTGAGATCGTAGGCGAGCTGGCGAAAAGGATGGTAGCCCGATCAGGGCTTCCTATAGAAGTGCATTTGACTCTAGACCGTCGCAAGGCAATTGAAGGAGCGGATTTCGTCTCGACGCAAATGCGGGTAGGACTGCTTGAAGCTCGCAAATGGGATGAACATATCCCGAATAAATACGGGGTCATCGGGCAAGAAACGACGGGGCCGGGCGGGATGATGAAGGCGCTGCGAACGATTCCGGTATTGCTGGATATCTGCAAGGATATCGAGGAGCTGGCTCCTAATGCGTGGTTGCTGAATTTCACGAACCCGGCCGGGATGGTTACCGAGGCGATTACTCGCTATTCGAAGGTGAAGAGCATCGGGCTCTGCAACGCTCCTATCGGATTGCACAAATGGCTGAGCAAGAAATACGAGACGGCGACGGACCGCATCTATACCGAGTTTGTCGGGCTTAATCATCTCCACTGGGTGACTCGGATCGAAGTCGACGGCGAAGACAAACTAACGGAATTACTGGATAAACGCGAAGAATATTCGGGGAAAAACGTTCCCGCGTCGGAATGGGATTTGGATTTCTTGCGCGGGCTAGGCGGATTTCCGTCCTATTACTTAAAGTACTTCTACATGACGGACGTAATGCTCGACGAGCAGTTGGAATCCTTGAAAGCGAACGGTACGCGTGCAGAGGTCGTCAAACGCGTGGAAGACGAGCTGTTCGAGCTGTACAAGAACCCGGACCTGAAGGAAAAGCCGAAGCAGCTCGAGAAACGCGGCGGCGCCTACTATTCCGAAGCGGCGGTAAACCTGATGGACTCGCTTTACAACGATAAGAGGGATATTCAAACCTTGAACGTCGCGAACGGCAGAACGCTGGAATTTCTGCCTGCGGATGCTTCGATCGAGGTCAATTGCGTCGTGACGGGCAAAGGCCCGATCGTGCTTCCGGTATCGGTCGTACCCGAGCAAGCGAAAGGCTTGATCGCGGCGGTCAAGAATTATGAACGGCTGACTATCGAAGCCGCGATTACCGGGGACAGGGGTATAGCGCTTCAAGCAATGGCGAGCCACCCGTTAGTCCCTTCTGTGAACGTGGCCAAAGCGATGCTGGACGAGATGCTGGAGAAGAACAAGCCTTATCTTCCGGTGTTTACCAAATAGCGGTGGATTTATTTCGGGTAATGGCGATTCTGGCCGTACTGCTCAATTCGCGTTTCCGGCTTTTCTGTTCATGGGGTAAAATCCAATAGTTGAACAGGACTCGGGTTTACCGTTAAAATAGAGGAACAAATGTTCTTTTATTAGGAGAATCCATCCCATGCCGCATACGGTAGCCCTTTCAGTTAGAGGCCTTGTCGAGTACGTGTTCTTAAGCGGGAGCATCGATTCGGGGTTTCGTACGATGACCACGCTGGCAGAGGGTACGAAAGCCCATCAGAGAATACAGAAGCAATACGGCGAGCAGGACCAAAAAGAAGTGCATCTAAGCGCGGAGATCCCTTACGGGGATCTCCTATTTGTCGTAGACGGGCGATGCGATGGGCTGCTGGTCGGCGAGGACGGCGGGATCACGATCGACGAGATCAAGTCGACTTCGATGGATATCGGCGCGATGACGGAAGAGGATTCTTATCCGGTGCATTGGGCGCAGGCTAATTTTTACGCGTACATGTATGCCTTGAATAGCGGAGTGCAGAGGATGCGCGTTCGCCTGACCTATGTTCAAGTCGACACGGAGGAGCAGAAGCGATTCGAGCGGGAAGTCGCCTTGGAAGAGCTGGTGCCTTACATTGCGCAGATCGTGGAAAGTTATGCGCCCTATGCCCGAATGCTGCAGCGCAATGAGCGGTTGAGAGATGAGAGCATCGAAGGGTTGGACTTTCCGTTCGCCGCTTATCGGGAAGGGCAAAGGAAGCTCGTTAGCTCCGTCTACAAGGCGATCGACGAGGGACGCAAGCTGTTCGCCAAGGCTCCGACGGGAATCGGGAAGACGATATCGACCTTGTATCCGGCGATTAAGGCGATCGGGTTGGGCAAAATTCAGCATCTATTCTACTTAACGGCCAGGACGATTACGAGGACGGCAGCGGAGGATGCGTTGTCTCTGATGAAGTCGCAGGGGCTTATTCTGCGTGCGGTGACGGTCACCGCAAAGGACAAGATCTGCTTTCAAGAGGAAGTGGATTGCCGGAAGGAGAAGTGCCCCTACGCGGAGGGGTACTATGATCGCATAAACGGAGCTATTCTTGACCTGTTGGAAAACGAGACGTTGATTCGGCGGGATGTTATCGAGAAATATGCGCGCAAGCATATGGTTTGTCCCTTCGAGATGTCGCTCGACGCCGCATATGGCGCGGATGCCGTTATCTGCGATTACAACTACTTATTCGATCCTCGCGTCTCATTGAAACGCTTGACCGGCGAACGAAAACACGAAACCGTCCTGCTGGTGGATGAGGCGCATAACCTGATCGACCGCGCCCGGGAGATGTACTCGGCGGCATTGGACAAGAAGGATTTCCTCGAGCTGGAGCGGGAGTTCAAGGGGGTTCGCGCGGATATTCATTCGGCGGCCAAGGCGATTAATAAGCGGTTCATCGAGGTCAGGAAGAGATCGGACGGTGAGGCTGCAATAACCAAAGAGGCCCCGAGAGAGCTGCTGGAATTGGTTGAGGTTTTCGTAGCGCAGGCGGAGCGGGAGTTGGCGGCGGGCGCCGTAAGCACGAGACTTCTGGAGGTTTATTTTGAGGCACTAAGTTTTATTAGGATTGGCAAGCTATACGACGAGAGCTACATTACGTACTCCGAAGTCAACCGAAACGATGTCCGGCTGAAAATGTTCTGCATGAATCCGTCCCAGCTATTGCGGCAGATGGGCAAAGGCTTCCGCTCGCACGTCTTCTTCTCGGCGACGTTATCCCCGCTCATTTATTTCATGGACATGCTGGGCGCGGACGAAGAGGATTATTCGGTTACGCTCGGATCTCCTTTCGCCAAGGAACAATGGGAAGTGTCCATTGCCCCGATCTCCACGAGGTACGCGGACCGGGAAGAGACGAAAGCGCCTTTAGTCCATTTGCTTCGCGGGCTAGTGGAGAAAAGGCCCGGGAATTATTTGTACTTCTTCCCGTCCTATGCGTATATGAACGGGGTTTACGAGGTATTCATGGCGGAGAACGATCATGAGCGCGTGCGGACTTTGCTGCAGACGCCGGATATGGCGGAGGAGGAACGGGAAAGTTTTCTCGCTGCGTTCGACGCGGAGAACGCTCAGAGTTTGGTGGGATTCGCGGTTATGGGAGGCATTTTCTCGGAAGGCATCGATCTGGTTGGCGACCGGCTGCAGGGAGTGGCAGTCGTCGGGGTAGGCATGCCTCAGCTCGGGTTGGAACGGAATTTAATCAAGAGTTACTTCGACGATGAAGGGCGCAACGGATTTAATTATGCCTACGTGTACCCTGGAATCAATAAAGTGCTGCAGGCGGGGGGCAGGCTCATCCGTTCCGAGCGGGACCGCGGCGTGCTCGCGCTCATCGACGACAGGTACCTGAAGCCGCAATATTCCCGTCTGCTGCCGGAGGAGTGGCGGAGATGATGGATTATGTCCTTAGAAAGTATGGCTAGAGCACGTGGGAAGTGGATCGGAAGGGCTGTAACTATAAAAAGTATGGCTAGAGCACGTGGGAAGTGGATCGGAAGGGCTGTAACTATAAAAAGTATGGCTAGAGCACGTGGGAAGTGAATCGGAAGGGCTGTAACTATAAAAAGTATGGCTAGAGCACGTGGGAAGCGAATCGGAAGGGCTGTAACTATAAAAAGTATGGCTACAGCAACGTTCGAGAGCGTTTCAAATGGATCTACTAAAAGATAATGTAAAACCCGCGAAATCCGCGCCGAAGCGCGAATGTCGCGGGTTTTCTTCGTAAACGGTTTATTCCGCGGCGCTCGCGGATGGGCTTTCTACGGCACCCGACTCTGCCGGAACGCTTGCGTCCGGCGTGTTATCTTCGACGACTACGTCCGTGCCGCCGTTGTTGCCGTTATCGTTGCATGCGGTAGCGCCGAACAGCAAAGCGACGCTCATCGTGGCGGTTAGAAGGATTGTGATCCATTTCCTATTGTTTGTTTTGGATTCCATGTGGAAGTCCCCTCTCTGCAGATCGAATTTTTGCGGTACTGAGAGATTAATACCCCATGGCTACGGGAAGCGAAACATTAGAATTATGATAATGTTGTTAGCGGGTAAGCAATATGATATAGTAGGCGGCGGAAATGTCGAACGGTGAAACATAGATTATGAAAGGGGCATGAACGTAGATGTCCGTGTTAAATATCGTGCTATTCGGAGAATCGATTCTTCGCAAGAAAGCCAGGCCCGTAGAGGGGCTAACGCCGAAAATGCTCAAGCTGCTGGACGATATGGCCGAAACGCTCTATGCGTCGGAAGGCCGGGCTGGCTTAGCGGCGCCTCAGGTAGGAATCCTTAGACGAATCATCGTCATGGACTGTGGCGAGGGACTCATCGAACTTATCAATCCGGAGATAATAGAGGCAAGCGGGGAGCAAGAGGGTGCCGAGGCTTGCTTGTCCTTTCCAGGCTACCATGGCTACGTGAAGAGAGCCCAGTACGTGAAGATTACGACGCTTAACCGGCAAGGAGAGAAAGTCGACCTTGAAGGCGAAGGCTTCCTGGCTCGCTGCATGCAGCATGAGATCGACCATCTTAACGGAATCTTATTCGTCGACCATGTTCGGGACCCTTGGATCTATGAGGACCAGACCCAGCGCAAGATCGGCGTTCTGGAAGTCGTGAAGCTGACGAATAAGGGATTGTAGGACACCTTGCGGGTGTCTTTTTTTATACTCGGGCAGAGGTTCAATTCCTTGATAAAGGGTTAAAATGTTAAAGCATAAATAAATCGTGCGAGGAGGAATCCAAATGTCCGAGTACAACCATGTCGTGGACAAGGACGGAGACATCGATCCGAGCAAGGTGGATCGCGCGATCTCCAGTATCGATGCCGACGAGAAGGACCGAATCCTCAGGGATTTCGATGAATTTAAAGGTTATCTAGGCAAACGCATTAAGATGGCGGAAAGCATTGGCCTAGGCGAGGAGCAAATGGCCGTAATCGCCCAGAAGGTGGCGGATTACTTGGCAAGCCATGAGGATGCCCGCAATAGCGAAGAGAAGCTTCTACAGGAGCTATGGAAAGTCGGTACGGAAGAAGAACGCCACAAGCTGGCGCACATGCTCGTGAAGCTGGCACATTCGCAACGTCAACATTAACGGGTAGAGGGATGTCCGATTAGGGGCATCCTCTTTTGCATCAACGACTAAGCAAAGAGACCGCCCGACGGGCGATCTCTTTCGGATCCTATCCGATGAATTTACTGAGGGCGAATGCGGACGACTCCGATATCGACTGCGTTAATGGAAATGGCGTTTCCGCCTTGATTAATGGAAGCATTCGCTTTTTGGCCGACATTGACGTTCGTTTTGCCGTTTTTCCATTTCTTGACGTTAGACGAGGATTTGCGTGGCATCGTTTACCACCCCCTTCCATGGGAGTAGGGCGAGTAACTTTTAAAGGCGACCTTTGCCTTTGCCTTTGCGTTGCTTAGTGAACTTGATGTTAAGCGCATTGCTTGCTAGAGCGTTGCCGGAATCGGCGTGGGCGTTAGCGAGCTGATAAATTTGAATGACGAGATAATGGTTCTTGCCAATGCGGCGGCGGAAGGATTTCACTCGGGTACGGGTCACGGTTGAACCCCCTTGTCCATGTATTCCTCCACATCGTATGAGCGAATTCTTCATGCTGTCGCGGCATTTGATTAAACCGAAGCGAATTTCCGCTATGGATAGTAATCAAAAACCCCTTCCTAAGAGAGAGAAGGGGCCATCGTATGCGCGTCGTAAATTATTTATTGGTGCTGTGCTGCTTTCCAGGAAGCTTTAGGCCGGGTTTCTCGCTGGAGTCTCCCGCGCTTGGGCGACGTCTGTTCCGTTTATCCTTCTTCTGCGTATCGTGTAATTTCTCTACAAACTGATGCGTATCGTCCATTGGAAAGAAGGTCCCTCCTAAAATTGAGATCACCTACATACTATTCCCAAAATGAAGGATTCTACATGCATCGTTCACTTGAATGCGATGGAGCTGGCCAGTTCCGCACCGCTCTCGCCGGCGTGATAGACGGAGAGCGTTTCTTTGCCGTCGTCCAAGACAACGTACGCGCAGCAATCGAACAGAATCAAGCCTCTCAATTTGCCTTTGACGCGGATGGATTCATGGAATCCTTTGCCGATGTCATCGAAATCGTTCGCGGTATAAGTGACGACTTCATCGCCGATTTGCTCCGAATAGTGATGGCCGGTTCTGGTGACGATTTTGTCGCGGGGAGCGGCATGAACGCGGCCGCTGAAATAAGCGTCGATAGAGTCGTTCTCTTTGCATGGGGCAAATTTCGGCCACAGGTCGCTGAATACCATATAGCCGTTTTTGTCGTTCTTGATCAAGATCATCTGAACCTGCATCGGCCCGTAAGGAATGACGAACAGATCCTTCAGATCGCCGATGCGTTCCTTGCCCTTCGTTTGGTATAGTTGGCCGTCATTGTTATAAACGTATACTTGCTTGCCGACTTGAAGGGCGGCGAATGCCCCGTCTGTTTGAAGCGATGCGTTAACGGGAGCAAGGGGAGCCGGTGGTGCTGGCTCTTGGCTGCTTTCGGCCGCGTAAGCAAGAGTTGGAACCATTAGGGCGCATACGAGCGCGGTTGTCGTGAGTAATCGAAGCGTCTTTTTCATATCGATAATGTCTCCTTGGAAATTGTTCGTTGGAGAAGCTTCGCCGTGCACTGCGAAATCCTCTTTCCGTTCCACGAGAGTCATTATATTCCATCGATACGTAACCGCATAAGTTACCGGCGTCATCGTTTTAGTCATATTACAGTCACGTCGTCGGGAGTTGTTGTTGTCATATGTTGGCTTTGCGCATCAAATAAGGGTAGAGCAGGATCAGTCCGGCCACGTAAAGCGCCACGGCGACATAAGCGGGCAGAAGGTGCAAGAAATCGGTGTAATCGATATGGTAATGAACGCTCAGACCGGCGATGAACGCTGGGGCTCCGCCCGCTAGCAAAGTCCACCACAACCAACGCTCGCCCTGCTGCAGTCCCCACAGCGCGAGAATGAGAAGCATGACGGCGTCGGAGAAGAGGGCTCCCCCGAAACCTGCCCGGTCATGGGCGATGAGCGGAATTAACCGTGGGTTAGCCAGCTCCAATTGTTCTCGGCTTACGCCCATGAATGCTAAATCCTGAGGGACGAATACATGGGTGACTCCGACGCTCGCGATGACGACACCTCCTACGCTCAATGCGATGCCCAAAGCTACGAAGCATAGCTGCCCCCACATGGCGAGACGCCATTGTCGGCTATTGCGCAGGTTCACCGGCTTGCGGAAGGGCTGATCGGGATTTCTTCGCATGGCAAGCAGGAACATGGGGAAGAGTACGGCTGCCGCGGCTGCATGGAAGGGATCGAAGAAACCGTATCCCAAATACAAGAAAAAGCTAGGGAAACCGACGACTCCCGAAGTCATTAGAGCTGTTCTCGCCCAGTGCAGACCGAATCTCAAGCCGTTCTTCGCCAATTGGTAGTAGAGGATGCCAATGGATATCATCGTGCCGGCTAACGTGATTCTATCGTGTGACATGAAGTGCAGCAGATGCTGATTGATCTGCTGGAGCTCCTCGCGCGTCATTTCTAGGAAATCTTCATCATAAGGGAGCACGACTGAAGATGCCGCGATTAGCCAAGCGATCATGCCCCCGACGATCATGCCGATGCCGAGCAGACACATCCAGCCCCAATGCTTCCAGAAGGAAGGTTGTTCCGGCAGAGGGGATGATCTTATTTTATCGTAGATGATGGCTTCGTTAACCCGTTTGGGGAATCCCGGGCCGGAGAATACGAGACCGCTGTTTAGCAGCACGTTGTCGGCTCCGGCTTGGAGCATATCCAGAGCGTCCTGAGGTTCATGTACCGCGGCGCTTGCTTTAATAACGCTATCCTTGGAAATGGCGGCTCTTAGTAGTTTTATTTTGGATAGGATGAGCTCTTTACCCCTACGGCTTACTTCTACTCCGCGGCTTTCCCTAAGGGAATTGCCGATGACGTATCCAGACCATATGGTGGAATCGGTTCGGGCGATGGCTTGTTCCAGCCAAGATTCCGGATAGTCCAAGGGAACGTGCAGGAACAATGGCTTTCCGTTTAAGTAGGGGTGCCGTTGCCGTGTCATCGCGATGACTTGTTCCAGTAGGTTGAGATTGGCTTCTTGATCTCTTTCGCATGACAAGAAATCTAGGTAGAATCCTGCGACTGTCTCGGAAGTTAAAGAGTGAAGCAGGGATTTCAGCTCAGCAGTGACTTGTTCGGAGGAGCTTCCCGGCATCGGCGCGATCCGAACGAATTGCGGCAAGGGATGGCTCGGGTTCTTGATCATCCGCTTCATCCGGGGAAGTCCCTCATTCTCATACTCGCAAGGATAGACGATTCTCTCCTGTCGCCAATCGTTAAGGATGGGCTCGGGGCTAGCGATCGGATGAAGGGTGACGGGGCCGATCTCTATAAAACCGAATCCGAATTGAGAGATGGCTCGGTGCGCGGTGCCCTGAGGGTCCACGATACCCGATAACCCAACGGGTGTAGGAACCGGGATTCCGGCAATTCGCCCCTGCAATAGGGGGGGAGGCTCCATGTGTCCTAACGTCTTAATCAGCAAGGTGCCCCCAGGGAGGCGGCTTATCCTTCTCATCGCGTTCAGCGTTAAGCCGCGCGCGGCCCGGGAAGGCAACCGAAACAATAGCGGACGAAACAAGGTTTGGTAAGACCAATCCGGCACGAGCTCAACTCCCAGCAATATTTTCAAAAAGAGTATATCACATCCTGGAGGGGCGATTGGGTTGTCGCGGACGAGCGAACCTGATAAGATTCGGTTAGGTTTTACGAAATTCATCGGAGCAAGCGGGGAGCCAGACATGAAATTCGCCGTTCAATATTTATCTTTTTTCGTCATTCAGAATGAGGGATCCGATCCGGATGGGCCTAAGAAGTACAAGCATTATCAAACGTTAACGCACGAAGAGTACCAGGATAGCGAACTGAAATTGTTCCTCGACGGGGAGTTCAAGCGAATCGCCAAACGGAAAGCGGAGATTAACGCGGTATCCGAACAGGTGCCGACGAAGATCGGACGATTCGTCGTGGAGCCCGGACATGATTTGACGAGCAATCCTAACTATAATTTGTTTCAACGTCTAAGAACAGCTGCGGACAAAGCGGAGTTTCACAATTGCGGCGATGACTTGCTTCGCATCTATATGGATACTCAATCGGCGAGGGGTGGAGCGTTCGTGCTGGCTACGGCCAAGCTGAACGAGCTGTATAATGATCCTTTCCTGTTCCTGTTCAAATGCGATTTTGAATCGAAGATCGCGAGGGTGTCGGATGAGAAAAGCTTGATCTCCCAAGTGGAGATGGCGATTAACGCGAAAAATATCAAGTCCATTCAATATCCGCATATGCCGGAGGAAGGGATGCTGGAGGAGTGGGAGCTGAAGATTCATCAAGCTTCCCATGCCAGGTATTTCGAGGATTTCCTTAAGTATGTCAGCTACGAGAAGTCGAAGCCCGAGATCGTGGCCGACCAGGTAATGGAATTGGTTCATCAGTATATGGAAACCAAGTGGCAAGGCGCGGATATCCCGTATCACGCGGAGGATGCGGCAGAAGCTGCGGAGACGGAAGAAACGGTCGCGATGCGGCAAGAAAAGCAGCAATTCGACGTATGGGCCGCGGGCGAGAAACGCGAGCTGCAGGAGAAATGGACCCACGAGCATGTCGTCGAAGCGACCAAACAGATAGTGGAGATGCAGCCTGATCTCGAGCTGAAGTTCCGGCTGGACGATGTGTTGATCAAGGGGCACATGGACGACTACGGCAACAACATCCATATCGCCCGGATGAACGGACGGTACGTCGTTCTGATCGAAGGGGACTCCTTCCAGTTCGACAAAGGCGTATCGCCTATCGAGCTGCTCCATCCGGAGGAGATGAACGAGGTGCTGCGGCGCGTAGGCAACGGCGTTCGCCGGGTAGCCCCGGGCGAAGCTCCGGCTTTGGATTGAGTTACAGCCGGAGGCGGGTTGCCTCTGGCTGAAGTGCCTCTGTTGAGCATAGCGCTATGCGGTGCTGGTTTTGCCGCGCAAGTGGCGAGGTAAGGACCGCGTAGCGGCAGGATTTGCCGTTAAGCCCGCGCAAGTGGCGAGGTAAGGACCGCGTAGCGGCAGGATTTGCCGTTAAGCCCGCGCAAGTGGCGAGGTAAGGACCGCGTAGCGGCAGGATTTGCCGTTAAGCCCGCGCAAGTGGCGAGGTAGGGACCGCGTAGCGGCAGGATTTGCCGTTAAGCCCGCGCAAGTGGCGAGGTAAGGACCGCGTAGCGGCAGGATTTGCCGTTAAGCCCGCGCAAGTGGCGAGGTAAGGACCGCGTAGCGGCAGGATTTG
>NZ_SOMN01000036.1 GCF_004564235.1 Cohnella luojiensis | reverse complement strand
ACACTTTTTCATCTACTTGTCAAGTCCTGTTTTCATTTTTTCATGCAAAAAAAAGAGCGGGCTATCTTTTAGATAACCTGCTCTTGTTCTTAATTTTGGCCCTGCGCCTTAACTTAATGACATTGCCTCTAGGGGTCGGCTTTTATTTCAATTTGAAGTATGATAAGGGTAAGGATTCGTCGAACATGAATTTAGATGGAGGGCTTCCTCGTGAACGAATTCAATGCCAAGCTGATCAGGCCGAATGGAACGGGGACGTGGACGTACGTGAACGTTCCTTTTCAAGTGAAAGAGGTATATGGAAGCAAGGGACAAGTCAAGGTCAAGGGGACCCTGAACGGCATTGCCTATCGAGGTTCTCTCATGCCCCATGGCGACGGAACCCACTATATGGTCGTAAATCAAACTCTGCGAGAAGCTGCAAACGCGATAATGGGAACCATCGTTGAAGTTGTGATGGAGCGAGACACGGAAGAGCGCGTGATCCGTATTCCGGAGGATTTTCTAACTAGCTTGGAAGAAAACGCGGAAGCGTCGGCCTTTTTCCGGAATCTCGCCTATTCCTATCAGAAGGAGTATGTCGTTTGGATTGAGGCGGCGAAGAAACCGGAAACAAGACAAGCTCGGATCGCTAAATCTATAGAGAATCTGAACGAGGGCAAGAAACTAAAATAATGTCGAACAAGAAGGGCAATTAGCCAACAAATGGAGTGGGGGTAAAGGTGTACTAATTAGTCGAAGATGAGTATGATAGATAGGATGAGTAGTCAGGGGCCTATGGTTGGAAAAGAAAAGGGGAACAAAATTGAACGTGAAATTGAATTTTACCGCCAAAGGGAAAATAGCGATCGCGAACTTCTCGAACGATGAATTAATCGAATTGTTTACGAGGTACTCGAATACGTTATCCAAGAATCATTCGATCGATATCTCGATTCCCAATGAAGCGAATCGGAATATCGTTGGCGACGGCTTCATTAAGCTTGCCCTGTCAAACGTGGAATGCGATATCGATGTCTTCTTCCGGGAACTGGGGAGAGATATTAAGGTTCCTCTAAAGAAAAGGCTCGGAGTAGCGATAGACAACGTGTTTAAGTTAGAACGGGTATAGCCCAGCCATTGAAAACCTCAAGCATGAAGCCATGCTTGAGGTTTTTAAGTACAAATTAAAGCATCAAGTCCAACCATTGTTCCTTCGTCACGGGGCCGCAGTAGAAAGGCAGATCTATGCCGTCAAGAAGCTGGCTTAGCGCTCCGGCTTCGTAACGCGTCCCTACGAACTTGGATGCCAACTCCGCGCTGTCGCCCTTGCCGAAGAAATCTCCGTATATCGTTGCCTCCGCGATAATGCCTTTTTCTACTTGAAGGCGAATATCGAACGTTCCCGCACCCTCGATTCGCTTCGTCTGGCGTACATTAAAAGCCGGCGAACGTCCGTAATTCCATTCCCAGCTTCGGTAACGTTCGTCCGCAAGCTTGCGTACGTTGGCCCAGTCCTTCTCGGTCAACTCATAGTAAGGAATCTCGGGTTCGCCTTCGAATAAGGAAGTCAGCAGGCTTTGCTTGAATTGCTCGATGGTCATCGGCTCAGCAAGGAATTCCGAGATATTGGCAACCCTGCTTCGGATCGACTTCGTCGATTTGGAGGCGTATTTCTCGACATTCGCTTTCAGCGCGGAGACGACATGGTCGATTTCCGAATCGAATAACAAGGTGCCATGGCTGAACATTCTGCCTCTGGTGGAGAATTGCGCGTTTCCGGATATTTTGCGTTCGCCCACCTGCAGATCGTTGCGACCGGTCAGTTCCGCATCCACCCCTAGCTTGCGAAGCGCGCGAACGACAGGCTCGGTAAACTTCTTGAAATTATGGAAGGATTGGCCGTCGTCCCTCATTATGAAGCTGAAATTCAAGTTTCCGAGATCGTGGTAGACGGCGCCGCCCCCCGAAAGCCTGCGGACGACGTGAATGTTATTCTGTTGCACGTATTCGGCGTTGATCTCCTCGACTGTGTTCTGGTTTTTGCCGATGATGATCGAAGGTTCGTTAATATAGAACAGCAGATAATCGTCGCTGTCGGGCAAGGAACGCAAAATGTATTCTTCTAACGCAAGGTTCAACGACGGGTCATGATTATTGTTATTGCTGATGAAGCGCATGGGATGATCTCCTCCGATATGAGGTTTAACCTGCGAGCGTAAAAGCGTAAGAGGTGGCACGTTCTTATCTTACATCGCAGCCTCGCGCTTGTCACTTCGCTGGACGAGGGACTTGCTCTCCCACGCTCTACTCCTCCAGCGAACGAACAGAATGAGGCCCCTTAACCATTCGTCGACTATGAACGCCGACCACATTCCGACAAGACCGTATCCCATATGGATTCCGAGGAAATAGGTGAGCGGCAGGCTGAACAGCCAAGTGATAGCTACGGATACGATCATCGGAAATCGGGCGTCTCCCGCTGCTTGAAGCGACTTTTCCAGAATGATGTTGAAATTACGGCCAGGCTCTAGCAAGAAACTAAGCAATAGCAAGGCAGCGCCAAGAGAGATGATCGTAGGGTCATTCGTAAATAGTTCGAGCAGCGGAACTCGGACGAGAACGAGGATACATACTCCGGCAAGCGTAATCAGCAAGCTTCTGCGGAGATTAACGAACACTTCCCGGTACGCGAGCTCTTTCTCGCCGGCGCCGATTCGTCTGCCAACGATGATCTGAACGCCCCGGCCTAGCGACGCCGCAAGGATCATAACGATGAACATGATGTTCTGCGTATACACCTTCGTCGTCATCATCTGGGCTCCGAGCGTCGCGATGAACGCCAAAATGACGAACTGGCTAGCGGAGTAGGACAAGGTCACGGCAGATGAAGGAATGCCGATTCTAAGTACCTTTCTCACCAGATCCTTCTGCCAACGCACGAAATAACGCCATAAGATCGGCACTCCGGACACTTTGCGCAGCAGGATGAAATTGATGATAAGGCCGATACATTGGCTGACCGCCGTAGATATAGCCACTCCGGTCACTCCGAGCTTCGGAAATCCGAATAGCCCGTAAATGAACATGCAATTGCCGATGATGTTGAGGACGTTCATGCCGATCGTGACCATCATCGTTTGGCGCGTATAGCCATAGGATTGGATGATGGCCGCGAGCGCTGTCAGAATCGCCTGAATGAACAAAGTTCCCCCGGCAATATAAAGATAGCTGCGGGCGAGACGAAAGAGGGAGTCGTCGAGCCCGAAGACGTTAAGCAACGGACCGCTCAGCGATACGACGAGAACGCTAATGACGGCGCCGAATAGAAAATTGACGCTTATCGAAGAAGCCGCAAGCCTTCCTAGTTCGCCAACCTTGCGCGCGCCTAAATATTGCGATACGACGACGGCCGAGCCGATGGCCGCGAAATTGAAAATAAGCATCGCGATTTGGATAATCTGGTTCGCGACGCCGACTGCGGCAACCGCTTCATCGGAGACCCGGCTCAGCATGAACGTGTCCGTGATGCGCATGAACATCTGAAGTCCGGATTCGATGAAGATCGGCCAAGTGATGGCGAATAATGAAATGTCGCGAATCATGCTGTTGCTCACCTTGCGCTCCTTCTCGTCCATCCGTCAGATGGCGTACGCGCTTTTGATTTTGGCTAGTCCGTGAATAGCGACTTCAAGGGCAGATTTCCCCCCGAAATCAGCGACGAAAAGCTCAAGGGACAAGTAGCCTTTATAGCCGCCGGCAGCCAGCAATCTAGCGAATTCAGCCGAAGGAGAGATACCGTCTCCGGGAAAAAGTCGCTCCGCATCCGTAATCGTTTCCCGTGAAGGGGAATGAGGATAATCATTCGCGTGAACGATACCTATTCGATCCCCGCTTAAGTAGGTCAGATCACTCAGAACGCTGCCTCCCGTGTACATATGGAACGGGTCAAGCAAGAGCTTCACATCCGGGACGCGGCTTTGCATCGCGACATAGATAGCTTCGCTCAGGCGGGACAGCTTCTTGGCCCTGCCCCAGAATTCCAGGATAGGAGATACTCCGTGGTTGCGTGATTGCTCGGCCAACTCCGCGTAGCGGCTCGCGATCTCATCCAGAGTCGCGTTCTCCACGTCGCCGAACGGAGGAGCTGCGAAAGCCGGGCAACCGAGCTCGGCGAGCAGCGACAGTTCCTCGGACGTCTGCCGCTTTCCCCGTGCCCGAACGCCTTCGTCGGCATCCGCCCATGGAATGAACGAGATCGCGTTTACGATCTCGATTCCAAGGTCTGCGGCCATGTTCCTGAGATCGGCAATTGATCCGCCTGCCTCCGCATAAGCCTGTAAATCCTTCATCCAAATTTCTATTCCTTCGTAGCCTGCTTTCGCGGCGACCTGGATCTGCTCGCTGATTCCCAGTTGAAAGGGAAACAAAGTGGAAGCGTTAAGCGAAGTGCGGAATGGAAACATACGGGTTAATCCCCTTTCGTTAATGTTCTCCGTAGAAAACCCGGTTGGATGGATAAAGCGACTCCCCGTCGATGACGGGAGCTAAGTCTCCATTCCTCGGGTTGTAATGCTTGGCGCGGTATTCCGTCGCCGTTATGGCTTTCGTCGTCTTGAATACGCGGCAGAAGTAATTCTCGTCCGCGAACCCGACCTCGAACGCGATTTCCTTTATGCTTTTCTGTCCGTAGAGCAGAAGCTGGCATGCCCGATCGATCCGTCGCCGGACGATCATTTCCTTCGGGGAAAGTCCGAGATGGCGGGCGAACGAACGGGAGAGGTGCTCCGGCGTCCATCCCGCTTGCTTAGCGAGTCCTTCCACGGTAAGCGGTGCAGACAAGGACATATCGATGGCGTCCAATACTTTGACCACCTGCGGGGGCAGCCGCTTGGTTTCCTCCAACATCGGTTCGTCGACGACCAGCGAGTGGATTTCCGATAGGAGCGCAAGCAGAAGCAGGCTCCCTCGCTCCTGTAACCGTTCCGGCTTCAAGTGGGCGATTGCCATAATCTGCTTCATCATCGCAACCAGCAAATCCCCTTCATAGGGTATGACGGATGGGCCTTCCGGCAAAAGTACCGGCAATGAAGAAGCGGGAAACGACCGAAGCCAGAAATGAATGAACAGATGTCTTGTCGGATGCTGCATATCGTAGCGGTAGCTGTGTATCTCTCCGGGCCGCGTGATAATGAAACAAGGCTGGCTAAGGGTGAATTCCCGTTCGCCAACCCGATAGATCGTACCTGTCCCTTCCGGAAAATACAGCAGCTCGTAGTCCGGGATATCCCGCTCCCCAAGTCCCGTTCCCGGCTTCTTAACGAAGTCGCCGAGAACGCGGATGGAAGGAAGATTGATCGCCGAACGAATAGAGGTTAAATCGCCCGTAGCGGTATCCGGCATAAGCATTCTCCTCTTATAGCCGATTCGCGGGCTTGCGGATCAAATCCATGCTCGCCAGATTGCGATAGCTGATGGCCAAGCTCTCGAACGGATCGCGACGGCACTGATCCTGTTCCACGACGAGCCACTCGGTTCCGACGTTGGCGGCGGTTTTCGCAATGGCCTTGAAGTCGAGGATGCCCTCGCCGATCTCCGCGAAGAACTGCTCCTCGCCGACTTCCACGTCCTTGATGTGCAAGAGCGGGCAACGATTCTTCAGCTTGCTCAGGTACTCGGAAGGATCTAGTCCTCCCTTACGCACCCAATACGTATCCAGCTCCAGCTTCACAAGCTCGGGATCCGTCTCCCGAAGAATGAGATCAAGCACATACTCTCCTTCGAACTTGGCGAATTCCCAATCGTGATTGTGATAGAGGAAAGTCGTGTTCGCGGCGCGGCATATTTCTCCGATCCGGTTGAATTGCTCCGATTTACGGAGTACGTCCTCCTTTGAATCGAAACGCATCGATATCGTGATGTACTTGCCGCCGACTTGGTGAAGATAATCGGTTAGCCGATCGAAGTCGACGTCCAGGTTATCGAATGAGGCATGCGTTCCGATAACCTGCAAATTAAGGCGATCCAGAAGCTCCTTCTGCTTGGCGATCGTCATTCCTTCCGGCGGCAGGCCGAGCTCGATCCCTTCGAATCCGATGCCGGCGAGCTTTTCAAGGGTACCTGCGTAATCTTGGCTTATGGCGTCCCGAACGGTATAAGGCTGGATAGCGATGGGGAATTGGTTCATTTCACAACACTTCCCTTTATCGAATTTGGTTTTAATGGGTTTTATACGGTATCGTTAGCATCCAAGCGATTGTATTTTAATCCAAGCGGAAGCGGGGCGGGACGCGTAATCGTTGATTCAAGAGCAACGTGACGCCCTTCGTTAGATGCCTCGAAAATACCGAGCGAGATATCGAGCACGTGCCGGGCCAATTGACCGCTGGCGCGATGCTGGCGTCCGGTGCGAATGGCATAAGCCATATCCGCAAGTCCGATTCCCCGGCTGTCTTCAGTAAAGCCGGGGGAGTACGGGAATTCCTTCGTTTCCCCATTAGGGAATTGAACGGAAATACGGCCTCCGAAAAAGTTAGGATCGGGAACGGTCAAATTGCCCTCCGTGCCGAAGATTTCCAACCTTGGCAAGTAGCCGAAGCTTTCCTTGGCAGCTTGCAAGCTGGCTACGGCCCCGCTGTGAAAGTCTAGCACTGCCGATACGTTAGTAGGCGCTTCAACAGCGACCTTGTCGCCATATCGCGGCGATTTCGGGTTAATGACCGTAATTTCTTGATTCAGCTGCTGAGCCGTTCCGGTAACTCTCCGAACCGGACCGAGCAGGAAGACTAAAGCGGTTAAGTAATAAGGGGCCATGTCCATCACCGGATCTCCGCCGAGCTTAAGGAAGTTCTGGAAATTCGGGTGCATGCCGCCTGAAGCGTTGCCCATGATAATCGTTCCGTTAGCGGAGTAGGGCGTGCCGATCCAGCCTTCGTCGATCAGCTTGCGGCATGTCTGCAGCCCCGCGCCCAAGAACGTGTCCGGCGCGCAGCCGACGAGCAACCCTTTGGCATCCGCCAGCCGAAGCACCTCATCGGCGTCTTCCCTCTTCAAGGCAAAAGGCTTCTCCGTATAAACGTGCTTGCCAGCCTGCAAGGCTCTCAAGTTAATTGCCGCATGAACGGCCGGAGCCGTCAAATTCAGTACGATCTCGATTTCCGGATCGGCCAGCAATTCCTCGACGGTCCAGGTATTCGGGATGCCGAATTGCTCCGCTCGTTTCCGGGCAAGCTCGGGCACCGCGTCCGCAACCGCTTTCACTTCCAAGATGCCGTCGAACGTCTCCGTCGCGTTCTTTAAGTATATCCCGCTGATTTGCCCCGTGCCGATGACTCCGACTTTGACTTTGCGCATCGATTAGCCCTCTCCTCTACGAATAGCATTGCTTGCTCCCATTATTGCCTATAATAGCGTATATCTCAATGGAGAAAGCCACAGATGAACTGGACAAATTTGATATCCGTCGCAGGGACGACTCTATCGCCGAAAGGTTTCGCGTGCCTCCGACCAACCAAATACCCGCGCCAGAAACGCTTATTTCGCCGAAAGTATGGCTACAAGAAGGAGAAACCGCGCCTGATCACCCCTAACCATAAAAAGTATGGCTATAGAAAGGAGAAACCGCGCCTATCACCTCTAACATTTAAAAGTATGGCTATAGCTCCAAGAAACCGCGCCTGATCACCCCTAACCATAAAAAGTATGGCTATAGAAAGGAGAAACCGCGCCTGATCACCTCTAACATTAAAAAGTATGGCTATAGCTCCGAGAATCCGCGTCCGACCGCCCGCAATTATAAGAAGTATGGTTAGAGCGGCTAAAGTAGGCAGTTTGCATGCTATAACAACAAAGTGCCTCCGACCAACCAAATACTCGGACTAACCAAATAACCGCACCAATGTTAAAATGAAATGATCCCGTTTCTCTACGTACCGAACAAGGAGCACCGAATGAAAAATCTATTGGTCACCGGTTATCGCGCCCACGAGCTGAGTATATTCGATCAAAAACATAAAGGTATTATTTATATTAAAAAAGCTATAACGGCAAAGCTAGTCCCGCTCGTTGAAGAAGGGTTGGAGTGGATCATTACTCCGGGCCAGTATGGCGTTGACTTATGGGCTTGCGAGGCTGTAATTGAATTAAAGCTACAATACCCTCATCTGAAGCTATCGATCATGACAGCTTTCGTCAATCAAGACGAGAAATGGAAGGAAGACAAGAAGCAATACTATCAGGAGATTCTAAAGGGTGTGGATTTCCACGGCTCGGTAAGCAAGCAGCCCTATAGCGGCGTGTGGCAGTTCACTGCGAGAGACGATTTGTTATTTCGGAAAACGGAGGGTATTCTCCTGGTATACGATGAAGATGCGGGAGAGGGGAGCCCAAAGTTTATGAAGGAGAAGGCCTTAAAGAAGAATTTGACCGACGGTTACCGCTATATCAACATCAGCGCCGAGGATATCCAGAGCATCGCGAACGAAGAGGAATTCAGTGGTTTCGATTGACTGCGAGCATTGCAAAAAGTGGGTTCTCCCAAGTCCTTTCCTAGACTTGAGGGGAATTTTTTTTTGCGATTGACAGGTGTTGCGGACTCCCTTATTATGTAATTTAACAAGTATCTAATTAGATATTTATTAAATGTCTTGTGAGGAGGAGCCGATTTCGTGCAGTTAGATAAAGTAGTCAACTACCATAAAGCATTGGCGGACCCGACGAGAATCAAAATTCTGATCTTGCTGGCGGACGGGGAACTGAACGGTCAAGTTCTCGCGGAGAAGCTATCCGTTACTCCGGCGACGATTACTCACCATGCGGCGAAGCTAAGGGAAGCTAGCTTGATTAACGAGCGCAGGGACAAGAACACGATTTATTTTTCGCTGAACGATTACTTTATTAAGAGTAACTCTACCGCCACTGAAAACTTGATCTATCGCAGGGCGGGCACTCAAGGAGATGGAGAAACGATGAATGACGAACGGAATAGGGCGATGGAAACCGTCGTGAAGAACTTTTTCACATCGGAAGGGAAGCTGAAACATCTGCCGGCTCAACTTAAGAAAAAGCTGATCGTCTTGGAGTATCTCGTGTCAAGATTGGATAGCGGCAGGAAGTACGAGGAAAAGGAAATCAACGAATTCATCAAAGATTTTCACGAGGATTTCGCGACGATTCGCAGGGAGTTTATCATGCATCAGTTCATGTACAGGGAAGATCAGATTTACGAGGTGAATCCGAGGGAAATGTGGGTGCGATGGGAAGAGCTTTCCTAAGGTTCCGCTATTATACCGAAAACACCGCCCGCGGTTGCAATATCGGAACGAGGTTCCGCTATTATACCGAAAACACCGCCCGCGGTTGCAATATCGGAACGAGGTTCCGCTATTATACCGAAAACACCGTCAACGCTCGCAATAGCGGAACGAGGTTCCGCTATTATATCGAAAACACCACCCGCGGTTGCAATAGCGGAACGAGGTTCCGCTATTATACCGAAAACACCGCACATGCTCGCAATAGCGGAACGAGGTTCCGCTATTATACCGAATCCTGTTATTCATAGTAAAGCAATCTTTTGGAATAGGCATTCCTGAATTCGGATGGGGTTAATCCGACGATTTTCTTAAAGGACTTCATGAAGTTATGACAATCCTTATACCCCAGTTGAAAAGCAATTTCGCTTACGCTGTGATTCGTATCGGAAAGAATGGATTTCGCGACTTCCATCTTCTGGTGCAAAATGTATTGCTTCAAAGACAATCCTGAAAGTTTAGTAAACAGGTGGGATAAATACTTCTCGTTATAGCCGAAATGATCAGCTATTTGCGAGACTTTCGTATTCTCGTAATGCCTCCATCTTATGTGATCAACAATATCGTTATAAAGCTGCTCTTGCTTAGACTTTTTATTCGGATTGTTTTGCGAGAAGAAGAGCTGGTTATACACTTCGCATAGGATTACCGTCGACATATAATCGTTTAACGTCTTTTCGTTATAACCGCGGACGGAATCTTGCAATTGTTTCATCATGACTATAATTCTCTCAACGCTTTTCAGAGTACCTTGTTGCGGAATAACGATTTTTCCAACTTCATATGCGGAAGAGTCATTTGAATTATCTCTGACCGTTATGTCGTTCTTATAAGAAAAGTGCAGCCAGTAAAAACTGCAATCGGATGATTTGTAACCATACTGATTCGTTAGCGGGGGTAAAAGCAAATATTCCCCTACGTTAACGGTATAGCGATGTTTATCGCCTGCAATATATAAAGTTCCGCTGGTTAAAACAATGAGCTCATAGTCCATCAAATATCTGCTTAAATGCATCCACTCCGAAGTGGGTGCTTTAAATTTGCCAGTTAACTCTAACTTAATAGGCGTATCTACCAGAAATTCATACCCCTTCATCTAACCATACACCACCTTATCTAACGTTCTTACACATATAACTTGATGATTCATCTCTAAATTATCATATAAGTCATGATAATTGCTAACCTTTTCACACCTATTCGAGCCTTTAGCTATTTCTCATTCAGAAGAATGGGTATAGAGTTAAAAATCATCCGGTATTTATTATTAAGGATTGTAGATTGGGGATTAAGCAATGACACATAATAATCATCTGAAGGATTTTAGAATGGATCAGGTTAAAGTGACGAATGAATATTCCAATCATGCATTCGCCAAAGAAATCGAATACTTAAAAAGCCTCGATCCGGACAGGCTCCTTGCCGGCTTCCGCGAGAATAGAGGGTTGCTTCCGAAAGCCGATAAATATTCGGGGTGGGAAAACACGGAAATCAAGGGCCATACTTTAGGACATTATTTAACGGCAAGCTCTCAAGCATTTATTAATACGGAAGATGAAGAAATTCGAAGCAGACTTGATTATATGATAGCGGAATTAAAGCTTTGCCAATTTGATAGCGGATACATTTCGGCATTTCCGGAAACGTTATTCGATAATGTGGAAAATAATAAGCCTGCATGGGTCCCGTGGTATACGTTGCACAAAATTATTTTGGGAATAATAGACGTCTATAAATCCACCCAGAATCGGGTTGCATATGATCTTGCGACCAAATTGGGAGAATGGGTGTTTAACAGAACGTCAAAGTGGACTCCGGAAATTCATGCCAGAGTACTGGCGGTAGAATACGGCGGGATGAATGATTGTCTCTATGAGCTTTATACAATATCGCGCGATAATCGTCACTTGGAAGCCGCGCATAAGTTTGACGAGCTGGCATTGTTTACGCCCATCCGACAAGGGAACGATATTTTGCAAGGAAAACATGCGAATACCACGATCCCGAAATTTCTCGGTGCGTTAAATAGGTATAAGGTGTTGGGCGAAAGCGAAGTTTTTTATCTGGAGGCTTGTATTCAATTCTGGGACATGGTGGTTAATCATCATAGCTATATAACGGGCGGCAATAGCGAATGGGAACATTTCGGCGAGCCTGATATTCTGGACGGCGACCGCTCTCATTTCACCTGCGAAACCTGCAACAGCTACAACATGCTGAAGCTGACAAGAGAATTATTCAAGATTACGAGAAACGTTAAATACGCCGACTTTTACGAGAACACTCTAATTAATTCCATTCTATCCTCGCAGAATCCGGAAACGGGCATGACTACGTATTTTCAGCCTATGGCAACCGGATATTTCAAGGTGTACGGTTCTCCGTTCGAACATTTCTGGTGCTGCACGGGAACGGGAATGGAAAATTTCACGAAGCTGAACGACAGTATCTATTTCCATGAAGATAATCGGATCTTTATCAATCAATTCATCGGTTCTACGCTGACATGGGGAGAAGGCCTAGTAAAGCTAACTCAAACCGCGGCTATACCCGATATGGATACCGTTCAAATTGTTATCCAAACATTGAATAATACGGACAAGAAACTCGCTATACATTTACGAGTTCCCAGCTGGGCTGCGGGTAAGGTTGAAATCGCGCTAAACGATGCAACGATCAATTTTACGGAGCAAGACAATTACGTTGTATTGGATCGGCCTTGGAAAGACGGAGATGTTATCCGGATGAGAATACCGATGAAAGTTTCCTATTCCGGCTTGCCGGATCGTAATAGCGTAGTCGGGTTCAGATATGGTCCGGTCGTGTTAAGCGCGGGTCTAGGGCAAGCGAATATGGAGCAATCGCAAACCGGAGTGATGGTGAGCGTACCTACGAAGAGTATGCTCATTAAGGATTTCATAACCGTAAAGGGAACAAGCGCGGCGAACTGGGTTGAACAGCTTGAGAATAATGTGGTTAGGAAAAAAGATAAGCTGGCATTTGTCTTAAGGAATACGGACGAAGATGAGAACTTGGTGTTCACGCCTCATTTCCAACAACACAGCGAAAGATATGGTATTTACTGGAATTTAGTGGAGTCGGATTCCGACGAATTGCAACGCCATATTTTACAAAACAAGCACAATGAAAGATTAAAGGATACTACGATAGACAGCTTGCCGATAGCCAACGATCAGTATGAGCTAGAGCATAATGTTGGAGGAGAGCATACTTTCGTCGGAACCTGGGATGGATACAATTACAGAGGCGCCGAAGAAAACGGTTGGTTTAGCTACCAGTTGAAGGTATTGCCCCAAGCGGATAATTATTTGTCGGTCGTATACTTTGCGGGCGGCAGGGGGACGGCTTACGACATCTTTGCGGATGGCGAATGGTTATCAAGCGAGATGCTTGCCCCCGAGAGGAATAAAAATTTCCATGACAAAAGATATTTGATTCCCGCGGAGAGGATTAAAGATAAACGAAAGATCGAAATCAAGTTCGTTGCCAAGGGTAAGACTAACGGAATATACGATAGGCTCCGGACGATGAAGAGCTTTGATAACAACGCAAATCTAAAGCAATTAAGCTTTAATTGCGGAACGTTGTCAGAAGACTTTCGACAAGATCTAACAGAGTATACACTGATGATCCCTGGAGAACATTCATCTTTAATGTTAAGCGTAACTCCGGAAAATAAAAATGCTCTGATTTACGTCAATGACATTTTAGTAGAGGATGTATTGCCAAGAAAAGTATCGAAGCAAAATCGGATGACAACGTTAAAGATCACTGTGACTGCAGAAGATCATAGCACCAAAAAGGAATATCAAGTAACCGTTTCTTATTGAAAGAGTTTTTGAGAGTTCTCACCGGTTAAGAAGGCAGGTGAACGGATGTGAAAAAAACCAGGATCAACTTGTTGGCCAGATTTCTAATCTCCTATATGTTGGTGCTGCTGTTTCCCGTAATCCTTATCCTTTTCTACTACTATCCGCATTCGACGGATATCGTAAAGGAGAAGGAAATGGAATGGAACGCGCATATTACCGAGAAGTTTATGAACTCTATAGATATATTCACCCGGTATGTGTATAATCTGCCTTCGGAACTGGTGCATAATCCTGAGATTAAGCTGTATATGGCAAGCGATGACGATTATCAAAGAATCGTCATCGCCCGTGAAATGCGGAAATACAATGCGACGGATGCCTTCGTCTATAACACCTTTCTGTACGTCAAAAGCATCGGCTTTATGTTTGATAAAACGGGAAGCGCTTACAGCGTTCAGGATTTCGAACATCCGGGAGTCGGATATTTTTACGAAAACTGGCCGCATAAAGCCATGTTCGAGCAATTGAACAGCTTGACTGGGCAGACCGTCCGGGCGGCGGAAACCGTCATCGTACCCGGAAACAATCGTTTGCGAATGCTGACGTTCCTATTGCCGTTGCCCCTCGGCGGCGGCAACTCGCCCGGCACGGTATTGATCATGGTAAGAGAGGATACGATCATCCGCTTGATGAAGTCGGTTTCCGAAGCTTATAACGGGGACTTCTTTATCTTTGACCAACAGGGCCGTCGATTGGTTGCCTCGAACCAGACCTCCTATAGCGATTCAAGCGATTTCGAAAATCTGATGTCCCGTTTGGACAAGAGCCGATCAGGATCGGGCATTTATCGGATCGACGGCGAATCTTATATCGTTTCGCATGACGTATCGGATAAAAACGGCTGGAATTATGTGAGTTTAATGCCTTTGACGGAAACGCTGCAAGATATCCGATCGATTCAGCGCAAAACGGTCGTTCTTGTCGCTTTGATTTTTCTACTCGAGGTTGCCGTCATTTACGTGTCCATCCGCAAAAATTATCGTCCGATCAAAGGATTGGTTATTTTCACCAAAAACATGTTTACGCCGAGCGAACCGAGAAAAATGAATGAATTCGATACAATACGATATGCGCTTGATCAACTTTCTTCCGTCAATAGCAAGCTGGACGAAAAGGTGAAAAGCACGCTTCCGATCATGCGGGAGAATCTGTTGTTCGAGCTGGTAAGCGGCCGTTACCCGACATGGGAAGCGTTTCAAAGGGAGGCTGCTCCATATGGGTTGTCGTTCATTCATCCTTATCTTTCAGTTGCCGTACTTTGTTGCGAAACGGGCGACGACATCTTCGCGGCAGCCGAATATTGCCGGATGAAGGAGGACGGGTTTCCGGAAGAGCTTCAGGGGCACTTCTTCAAGAGCATCTATAATCAAGAAATCGTCTTTGTTTGTTCCCACGATCCGGACTTTCAATTAAAGGCGTATATCGAAGGCCTTCAGCAGGAGCTGACCAAACTAAGCGGCAACCGTACGCTGATCGGTATTGGAACGCCGGAAAGTTCCCCGGAAGGGGTCCACCTTTCTTATTTGCAAGCGGTGCGAGCGGCCGAACATCTTCGCGTCCGGAATCAATACTCGGTTCTTCTTTTTGGTGAAATCAAAGTAAAGCAGACCGGTGCGGTTTCCTATTATGCGGATCAACTGCAATCGCTTGAGCTGTTTATACTAAAAAACGAAATCAACTCAATCGAATCGGTCATGGAGCGAATTATCGATTATATATGCAGCGACGGGATTCCGCCGCATATGGTTAGGACTGTTTATTTGAACACGGTCAGCGTGATATTCAATGGATTGGAGAGGTTTCGGCACGACGATCGAAGCTTGCTGCAATTAACCGGCGCAGCTTTCCAACACCGTTACACCATCGAGCAGATGATCGGCATCATGCGGGAAAGCTGCGGCAAGCTTTGCGATTTCATTCGCGGCACATTGCCGCCTCCCCGGACTGCTTCAATAGAAGAGATATCGGCGTTTATTGAAAAGAAGGGCATGGATCCCAATTATTCGCTGCAACTGATTGCCGATCACTTCGGAATGTCGCTCTCCAACTTCAGCTATTACTTCAAGAAAACGATGGGACAAAACTTTAAGGAATATATCGACCGGCTTCGCATTCAAAAATCCATTCAATTGCTCCGAAGTATGGATGAACCGTTAGAATCAATTTCGAAACAAGTAGGTTATTCGAATACGTCCAGCTTTATCCGTTCCTTTAAGAAAATGGTCGGGATTACGCCGGGCCAGTTCCGAGATTCGATTCAGTGAGAGGAAACAGCATTTTTTGAACATATGCAATTTTTCTAAATGGGCATGACACAAGAAATGCAATCGCTTTCAAATGTGTATTTTTAAGCGCTTTCATAAAATGGCGATCGATCAAAAACTGTCCATATACACATCATTTATCGATCATCTATTGTTTAGGGTGCCGAGCGAAATCGCCCTGCGAACAATATAATGGGAGGTCATGCAATGCGTACGAAGTTAATGGTTTTCCTGACAGTTATCCTAATATTCGCAACTGTATTGGCAGGCTGCAGCGGTTCCGATTCAAATGCCGAAGACAAAAGCGGCAGCAACAGCGGTGACAACAGCGGCGCTAAAGCTAAAGTAAAGTTAACCGGAATTATGGTCAAACACCCATTAACGAAACCGCTGGCGGAAATGGAATGGCTGCAAAAGGCGGAAGAAGCTGCGGGCGTTGACATCGAGTGGCAAGAGATTACGGCGGATTGGGGTCAGAAAAAGGGGACGATGCTTGCCAGCGGCGATATTCCGGATTTATTCGTTGGAGGAAATGTCATCACGGATGCCGATTTTGCGCAATTTAAGGGTTTATTCCAAGATTTATCCGAATTGATATCCCAAGCGCCAAAAGTTCAAGAGATGTTTGATACAAAGCCGGAAACAAAGGTAATCGCGACGCAGCCCGACGGGAAAATTTACGGATTGCCGAAATACCAGAGATTTTGGCCAGCGTCTGCAACAAGACAGTTCATTAATCAAAAATGGCTGGACAACCTAGGCCTAGCAATGCCGACTACGTGGGATGAATTATATGAGGTCTTGTTGGCGTTCAAAGAAAAAGACGCTAACGGCAACGGCGATCCCAATGATGAAATCCCAATGGATTTTCCGGGAGGCTTCGGAGGATTTTTTAATCCCGCAGTTCTGCTGGGAAGCGAGGGCATAACTTTAACGGACGGAAGCAGCCAAGGCTATTTTGTCGAAGAGGGCAAAGTGAAAAACTTCCTGACGGACGAGCGTTATAAAAAATTGGTCGTTTTCTTGAACAAACTCAATAAAGCAGGATTGATTAACCCTGAAGTATTTACTCACGATTACACGAAGTACCAATCGATCGCCCGCGGCGAAGGAGATACCGCGAAAGTCGGCTTTACTTGGGGATGGGTCGCATCGGACAGGTTCGGCGAGCAATTGGCTCCGCAATATGCTTCGATGTCCCCGCTTAAAGTGTCGGCTGATTATACAGGCAAAGTATCCTGGAGCTATGATTACAACACATTGAACTATGGCACCAATCATATTGTCATGTCGGCGAAATCGAAAAATAAAGAGGCGGCTATGAGATTCATCAATGAATTGTATAACCCCGTGGTTAGCATGCAAGTCTTATTCGGTTCGATTGGTCCGAATATCAAGGATAACGGAGATGGGACGTACAGCGTGCTGCCGCCAACAGATACGAAGATGGATCCTGGAACTTGGAAGTGGACTTCTTCGATGGCCGATGCCGGACCTATGTACATTGCGGATACGATAAATTTGACTCTCGGTAAAGATATGCAAGAAGTTCTCACGCAATCGGAACCGCTTAAGAGCGCTTTGGAAGTAAATCTAGAGAAAGACGTGTTTCCGGGCATGTTTATCAAATATTCCGATGCGGACAATAACACAATGAGCTTGAACAACACGAACGTAACGAATTTGGCGAATACCAATTTCGCGAAATGGGTTACTAAAGGCGGGGTTGAAACTCAGTGGGATGCTTATGTAAAGGAAAGTATAAAGGCCGGGCTGGAACAAAATATTGAAATCATGCAAAAATACTACGATGACTACATGAGTAAATAATAATAATCATTTGATGGAAGATGCCGAACTGTCCTCATTACGGTACGGCATCTTCCTGATAATAAGGGAGAATATCTTTATGAGCTCTCAAATGATAGATATCGACCGCAAGACAATAGGACCCGGAATCCGATTAGCGAAGAAACCGACGGTTTTAAACACATTCAAACGCGACTATCAATTGTGGATCATGATATTTCCGGCCATTATCGTTATTTTGCTCTTTAACTTTGTGCCGATGTACGGCATTCAATTAGCTTTCCGGGATTACGATTTCAGCAAGGGACTTACGGGAGGGGCTTGGCACGGACTACACTATTTCAAACAATTTATCGACAGCTATTTATTCACCGATTTAATGAGAAATACGTTTCTCATTAGTTTGGCATCCATTGTATTAGGTTTTCCCGCACCGATCCTATTGGCATTGATACTTAATCAGATCCGAAGAAAAAAAATGAAGCAAATTTTGCAAACCACGGTGTATTTGCCTCACTTTATATCGACAATCGTATTGGTAGGGATGTTAAATGTCCTGTTATCGCCGGAAACGGGCATCGTCGGATATATGATGAAGTCGATTGGAATCGATAATGTTAACTTATTGGCTTCGACAAATACATTTATTCCCGTCTATGTGCTTTCCGATATTTGGCAGCATTGCGGATGGAATAGCATTATCTATCTGGCAGCCCTATCGACTATTGATCCGCTATTATATGATTCCGCAAAAATAGATGGAGCCAGCAGATGGCAATCGATACGGTATGTCGATATTCCGGCTATTATTCCAACGATTATTATCCTGTTCATTCTCAGCATGGGGGGTATACTCAGCACCGGCTTTGAAAAAATCTTTCTCATGCAAAATTCGTTAAATCTACCTGTTTCGGAGGTTATTTCGACATACGTATATAAGATAGGGATTATTTCAAACCAATTTAGTTATGCCGCGGCAATCGGATTGTTTAATACAATCATTAATTTCATTTTCTTATTTGCCGTGAATGCGATTTCAAGGAGATTTTCAAATATGAGTTTATGGTAAAGGGTTGCCGAAGGAGGGGAGGATGAGCAATGGGTCAAACGAGTAAGAATGGAAACGAAATCATGTTTAGCCTTATTTTAATTGCGTTAGGTTTGTTGATATTTCTAATCGTTGCTTATCCCTTGTACTTTATCATTATTGCTTCTATTAGCGACTCAACCCTTGTCTCAACCGGTAAAGTGTTTTTTATTCCCAAGGGAATCAGTCTATTCGGATACAATGAAATTTTTCATGATTCAAGAATTTGGACGGGGTATAAAAATACGATTTTTTATACGTTTGCGGGTACCTTTGTCAATTTATTGTTCACATTGCCGGCTGCCTATGTTCTATCAAGAAAGGAATTTAAAGCAAGACGGTTTATCATGCTCCTATTTGTCGTAACCTTGTTTTTTAACGGAGGTTTGATCCCGACCTACTTATTGATGAAAGGGCTTCACTTGACGAATACGATATGGGTTTTTATTCTCCCGTTTTGCGTTAACGTGTTTTATCTGATTATCGCACGAACGTTTTTCGAATCTTCGTTGCCATCCGAATTGTATGAGGCTGCCGCAATGGACGGTTGTTCCCACATCAAATTTTTTATCAAAGTCGCATTGCCTTTATCCAAAGCCCTTATATCCGTTATCGGACTCTATTACTTGGTCGGGCACTGGAATGATTTCTTTACGGCATTAATCTATATAAGGGACAATGAATTACAACCGCTGCAAATTATTTTAAGGGATATTCTATTATCGAACCAGGTATTCGCGAATGGCGCGGGCGTCGGCGGAGATGCCGGAGGTTATGCGCAGAGATATGCCGATCAAATCAAATACGGAGTTATTATCGTATCTACATTACCGATCTTAGTGCTGTATCCATTCTTGCAAAAATACTTCGATAAAGGCGTTATGATCGGTTCCATTAAAGGATGACCTCAGAAAAAAGCCTCCTATGCCACTGTCAAAGCGGTGTAGGAGGCGTCTTGTAATTAGAACTCGCCGGATCAAACTTCGCGCGGTACCGACAATCCGAGGCCATCGGCGACGCCTTGGCCGAACTCGGGATCGGCTTTGTAGAAGTGCCCGATCTGGCGCAGCTTGATCTCGTCTTTCTCGACGGGGAGCATGGCGCCGACGATATTCCGGACGAGACGCACGCGCTCTTCCGCGCTGAGCAGCCGGTACAGGTCTCCAGGCTGCGTGTAATGGTCATGATGGTCATAACCGACGCTATCGGCCTCACCCGATACCGGATACGCAGCTGGTTTGTTCCGAGCTGACTCCGAAGGTCCGCCGTAACTGTTGGGCTCGTAATAGACGGAGCCTCCGCCGTTGTTGTCCGAACGCATCTGGCCGTCCCGCTGATAAGTATTCACTTCGGAATGCGGACGGTTGACCGGCAACGAATTATGGTTCGCTCCGACCCGGTAACGATGCGCGTCGGAATAGGCGAAGAGCCGTCCTTGCAGCATTTTATCCGGCGAAGCTTCGATGCCCGGCACGAAAGATCCCGGGGAGAAGGTAGCCTGTTCGACTTCGGCGAAGTAGTTATCGGGATTTCGATCCAGTACCATTCGGCCCAATTCGATTAACGGATAATCCTTCTGCGACCAGACCTTCGTAACATCGAACGGATCGAACCGGTAAGTACTCGCATCCTCGATCGGCATGATCTGGACGCACAGCTTCCATGCAGGGAAATCCCCGTTCGCGATCGCGTTGAACAGATCCTCCGTATGATAATCCGGGTTCTCCCCCGCAAGCTTAGCCGCAAGGTCGACGTCGAGATTTTTGATGCCTTGCTCCGTTTTGAAGTGATATTTGACCCATACGGCGTCGCCTTGGGCGTTGACCCATTTGAACGTATGGCTGCCGAATCCGTGCATGTGTCTCAGCGTAGCCGGGATTCCCCGATCCGACATGAGGATCGTCACTTGATGCAAAGACTCCGGTGATAAGGACCAGAAATCCCAAACCGCGTTCGGATTCTTCAAGTGAGTCTGCGGGTGGCGCTTCTGCGTATGAATGAAGTCCGGAAATTTAATCGCATCGCGGATGAAGAAGACGGGAGTGTTGTTGCCGACCAAATCATAGTTGCCTTCTTCCGTATAAAACTTCACGGCAAATCCACGCGGATCGCGCACCGTATCTGCCGACCCTAACTCGCCTGCCACGGTGGAGAAGCGAATGAACATGGGGGTGCGTTTGCCAACCTCGGATAGGAAGCTCGCCTTCGTGTATAACGATAAGTCATTCGTGACCTCGAAATAGCCGTGAGCGCCTGCGCCTTTGGCATGCACGACTCTTTCGGGAACGCGCTCTCTATTAAAGTGCGCTAGTTTCTCAAGAAGGTGAACGTCCTGAATTAGCGTCGGACCGCGCGATCCCGCGGTCATCGAGTTTTGGTTGTCTCCTACGGGAGCCCCCCAGCCGGTCGTTAGATGTTTGTTGGAACCCATAACGAAATCACTCCTCAAGAAAGTTTACTTCCCTACTTATTTAGAATTATTCTAAAAGAAATAAAGATATGCTTGGAAGCTTATCTTTTTGAAGCTCTATATTCTTTGGGAGTAAGACCGAAACGTTTCTTGAAAATATGGGAAAAGTACGCTGGATTGTCGAAGCCGACCTTAGAGGCGATTTCATGCGTTTTGATTTCGGATTCGGTTAGCAGATCCATCGCTTTCTTCATCCGGATTTTGGTGATCGCTTCGGTGACGGTTTCCCCCGTTTCCTTATGAAACAGCTTGCTTAAGTAGCTGCTGTTCAAATAAACGGCATCGGCTATCGATTGAAGGGAAAGCTCTTGATGGTAGTTGTTCTGGATGAATTCCAACGATTTGGAAATCAACGCGTTTCCATCCTGGATTCTCGTCGCGGAAACGGTTTTCCGGATATATTCCGTTAAAGCTTCGGCTACTTGCGGTACGGTATCGCACATAATGATTTTGTCATGAATAACGTTGACCGAAGGCTGCGAGTGATTCCATAATTCCAGGTAAAGCTTGATCGCGACGAGCTTATACTTCTCGACGGATCGTTGGAATATTTTTTTGATTTCGAAGCAGGAATAAATCTCTTGAAGGGCAACTTCCAATTGATCTTCTTCCAGGAGCGCGACGATCCGTTCGCAGAAAACGAGCGCGGATCGTTGATAACTCTCCTCCTGGTCGATCATGTCGCTTCGAAAAATCGCGACGTCATTATCTTCTTCGGATCCCAAAGCCATCGCGGAGAGAGCTTCTTGATAGGCGGAGTGAATCTCGGTCAAGACATGGTGGCGGTCGCTGATACCCGCCCGCATCCGTAAGCTGAACAAGCTTTCCGCGGATTGGATCAACTCGAGGCAGATGCCGGCGGTTTGTTCCCGTTCGGCCGATATTACGACGCCGACCTTCTCCCTGCCGATAGGGAATGAGTAACCGTCATACGGTTGGAAAGACGTCTTGATGATATTTTCGATAGTCTTCAAAGGCAGGCGGTTCCCTTCATCCTTCAACGGGTTAATTTCGAACAAAACCAACGAGAAGGAAGAAATATCGATTTTATATTCCTTGCCCTTGCCGAGAATGGTAGGGAGGTCGGTTAGAATCCCGTAAATCATATCTTGGAAAAATTTTTCCTGGATAAGCGTGAATTGACCCTTCGCTTGGCGTTCCCGATCAAGCAATTCCGCGGCTTTGCCTATGGCTTGAATGACTTGTTCGTTGGTAGTCGGCTTCAAGAGAAAGTCGACGACTCCGAAACGGATCGCCGATTGGGCATAACTGAAATCGGCATATCCCGTGAGCATAATGATTTTGACGTAGGGGTAGTGAACATAGAGGAACTCGGTTAATTCCAAGCCGTCTAATCCCGACATCCGGATATCGGTAATCACGATATCCGGATGGAGGAGAGCGACCTGTTCCTTGGCCATCAGCCCGTCTCCCGCTTGTCCTACGATCTCGCAGCCATGTTGCTTCCAATCGATAAAGTGCGTCAGACCGGATCTGATGATAGGTTCATCGTCAACGATGAGTACTCGGTACATAAGCGTTATCCCCTCTCGGTTGTTCACTGATTGCTGCCCTATTGGGAATATCCACCGGAATTCGTACCGTAACCGTAGTTCCTTGTCCTACCTGGCTCTCGATACCGATCCCGTATAGATCTCCGTATAAGAGCTGAATTCTCCTATTTACGTTGTAGAGCGCGATATGATTGTGCTCTCCGCGGGCTTCGGTTCGGTCGCGGGCAAAGCCTACCCCGTTATCCTCGATCACGAAGAAGATCATCTCATCATCCATGAAAATCCCTATCGATAATCGCCAATCGCCTACTTTCGGTTCCAAACCGTGAACGATCGCATTTTCAACGATGGGTTGAATGCTTAGTTTAGGCAAGTAGCTGTCCAGAAGGAGATCGTCCTTGACTGCAATCTCAACTTGCAGCCGCTCCCCGAACCGTTTTTTCTGCAGCAGAATATAAAAATCGATGTATTTCAATTCCTCGCGGACGGTGCTCTTCTGCTGGCCGCTCGCCGCCAGGCTTGTCCTCAGCATATACCCCAGCGACGTTACCATCTCGTAGATTTCGGTATTGTCGCTCATCCTCGCGTGCCAGCTGATCGTTTCGAGCACGTTAAACAAAAAGTGCGGGTTCATCTGCGCATGCAGGGATTTCAGTTCGGATTCCTTGACGAGAAGCTGACTCTCGTAGACGTTCGTTATCAGATATTGCATTTCTCCCGACATTTTATTGAATACGGTCGCCAGTTTGTTAAGCTCGAGCTCCTTGTATGCGGGCATCCGGGTCGAATAATCCCCTTTTCTTATCTGCTCGATTCTTTTCAGGATATCCAGGATCGGCCGGGTAGCCTTCGAGGAGAAGAAATAGCCCAGGACGAGAAAAAACAGAAGAATACCTATGGCAATCGGGATAAACCTGCCGATCGATTCGGATAAATGGGATAACACTTGTTTTTGCGGAATGAGGATAACGAACGTCCAATCGTATTTTTCGATTTTTTTGGTGGCTATGAAGTAAGGGATGCCCTTAAACTTCGTTTGGCTAAATTGAGTGGTCTCAAGGAATGTCGCCAAGCCCTCGTCCATTTTTTTGCCTAGCAAGCTCGTGTTTTTAGTAGATAGGATCGAGCCGTCGGCATCCGTAAGGAAAGCGCTTGCCTCGCCGTAATGCAGAATGCCGTCGTATAGGCCGTTCATTTTTACTTCGTTGATTCCAAGGATAATTTTACCCTTATAGTCGTAGTTTACGATACTTCTGATGCTTTTGACGAAATAAATGATAGGCTGTTCGGGAGCGGGATTCACGATTTGAGTATCCTCCGATCTGCTCATGGAGGAGTCGTAGACGATAAGGTTTCTATTAATCTGCGTTTTTAGGTTGTCATAGTTTTTGAAAACGTAGTAGCTGTCGCCATAATCGTCCACGATCACGACCGATTCGATCACATCGTTCTCCCATAAGTAGTTGTTCGACAAGAGATAGATCATTTGTTCTTCGATTTCCGACTTTGCGATTTGCTTCGAATAGGGGCTCGTTATGGGCTGCTCCTCAAGATGGGCGCTGATTACAGGGTTAGACAAGAAGGAAATAATAGACGTGTCTATAATGCCTAGCTGGGACTCTAGGTTATTGTTGGTTTGTTCGAGCAATCGGGTGAGATTATCGTCGGCGTTATCCCGTAATATCCCGTTCATCGATTGATAGAAATAAATTCCGATAAAGGATAACGAAAAGAACACGATGAGAAGCGTCATGGAAATGACTTTGAATCGAATGCTATGGAAGGGAGGGTCAAACCACTTTCGTTTCACATCTAACACATCCCTATCGTAAGGTGTAATGTAATGTCTTGGGGGGTTATTCTCTCGATATCGCGATATGTCATAATTCTTATAGTAAATCAAAAAAATGATCGTTTATATGGGAATATATTCAAATATACCAATCCAGTGAAACGATAATTGCGAAATTCGACTTATTTTTTATCGATTCATGTCAGTAAATTGAATTACGAGACTCAGTTTGCTTCATTATACTGAGAAAGTCAAACCCATTAGAGGAGGAACGAACATGTTAAAGAAACTATCAAAAGGCGTTATGGTTACTGTTGCCGCAACCTTACTGCTAGCGGGTTGTTCAAGCAACGACAATAAAAACGCGAACGCGAATAACGGAATTGACGGCGAAGAGGTTACGTTAAAGGTTCTGAATTATCATGTGGGCGAAGATTACGCGGCCTCCTTCTTCAAGAAAATGTTTGACGAATTTCCGAGCTCCGAACTAGGCAAGGGCGTTAAGTTCGATATGCAGGAGATTCCGACCACCGATGCGTACGCGCAGAAAATCAAAGTGTTGTTCGCTACCGGGGACATTCCCGATATTATTCTGACATCCGGAAACAACATTCTCGACTTGGCCGTGAAGTCCGGAAAAATCGCGGATCTAACGCCATACTTCGACGCCGACCCCGAATGGAAATCTTCGTTCGATCCCGGCGCGCTCGAACGGAACAGCATAGACGGCAAAATATACGCCGTGCCGAATCAAAAAGAAATCGCCATGATCTATTACAATAAAGCCTTGTTTAAAAAAGCGGGCATAGCGGAACCGGAAACCTCCTTCGCTTCCTGGGAAGAATTTTTCGCCGCATGCGAGAAGCTGAAGGCTGCAGGCATCACGCCGCTTTCCTTGGACACGAACGATTTCGCATGGCTGTCTTCCATGTTCCTTGGAGCCATGATCGGAACGGCTAACGAAGAGGGCAATAAGTTCATGAACGCTTTGCACCCGACCAACTTCAACAATCTCGAAGTCGTCGATGCCCTTAAAAACTTAAAAACGATGCTTACCCAATATTCGACGCAAGATGCCATCGGCGGTAAATACGATCCTATGGCTGCGCACTTCCTTATGGGCGAAGTCGCCATGATCTCGAACGGACCTTGGATGGTGCCCGATTTCAGCAACAAAGAGAAAGCCGTCGAGGGGCTCTCGGATCAAATCGGAGTTATGCTTTTCCCGGAAGACGGAATGGTAAACGTTCCGGGCGCGGGAGATATGGTTTCGGCCGGAGACAAAGCGACGACGGACGCGGCGGTGAATTTCCTGAAGTACCAGACTTCCTTGGACAACCAGATCACTTCGTTGAAAATGACGGGCATCATTCCCGTTTCGTCGAAGGCCGTCGTACCGGAGGAATTCAATAAGGAAAACCCGCTAGTTGGCCGGATGCTCGAGCTTACGACCAAAGCCAAGTATCAATTCGGAGAGAACCAGGCGAATTGGTACCAGAATACGCTCGATACTCTAAGCAGATTGCTTCCTGAGTTAGCTTTCGATAAGATCACGCCTGAGGACTTCGCCAAGAAGCTTGAGGAAGTCGCGAAAAAAAACGAGTAGACCCATAATTAAACAAACGGGCAGAAGCGTATAGATCTCCAGGATATGCGCTTCTGCTTGGAATGGAGGTGCCGATGTTGACGAAAACAAATAGGGTATGGATTTTGTTGTTCCTAGCGCCTTGCTTGCTCATGTTCGTTGTCCTGATAGGCATCCCACTGGTCAACGTCGTATGGACGTCGTTCGCGGATTATACAACGTTCTCCAAACCGGAAATCTCGGGATGGGGGAATTACGAGCAACTGCTCTTCCATGACGATAGCTTCTGGGATGCCGTGAAAAATACGTTGCTCTGGGTTCTGCTGCAATGCACGGTCGGCGTATCGATCGGTTGCGCGGTCGCTTTGCTGCTCTTCCGCAAGCCTTTCGGATGGAAGTTTTTCCGGGCCGTCTATATGATCCCTAGCATTATACCGACCGTCGCTTCAGGTATCATGTTCTATTTGCTCTTGAATCCCGAACTAGGCATCGTGAAGCCTTTGCAGCAATTCCTCGGATCGCAAGGTCCGACGCTTAATTTGTTCGGCAATAGCTCGTATGCCTTCTGGGCTTTAACGTTGACGTGGTTATTTTACTCCGCCATCAGTACCGTAATTATTATGGCCGAACTAGGCACGATATCCGGCTCGCTGCTGGAAGCGGCCAGAATCGACGGGGCATCCCGTTTTCAAATCGATCTATTTATCCTTCTTCCCTTGCTGCGCAATATTATCGGAACATGCGTGATATTGGCGGCGGTAGGCATGATCACCCAATTCGATACCATTTACGTAACGACGAAAGGCGGTCCGGGATCCTCGACTCTTAATCTCTCGGTTTATTTATATAATACGGCCACTCTAGATAACGATTACGGGCTTACTAATGCCATAAGCGTCATGCAGATTCTGCTGGGTCTGTTCTTGGTTCTATTGATTGGGAGAGCGTTTAAGCTAGGTGAATCCCATGAATAGGAGCGGCGCGTTGAATGGGAAGCTGTCTTCGGGATTCGTCTATGCAGCGCTGATCTGCATCGTCTTGATCTCTTTGGGTCCGATTTTCTGGGTGTTGCTGGGCTCTTTCAAAACTCGCGGCGAGATTTATTCGTCGGCGTTCGCCTTGCCTTCGCAATTTAATTTCTCCAACTACGCGGAAGCCTTCCGATTAGCTCCGATCGGCAAGTTTTTCGTCAATAGTCTCATCGTTTGCGCGGTCACGACTGCTGTGAATTTCGCTGTCGTCGCTCCTTTCGCTTACGTTTTGGCAAGGTATCATTTCGGCATGAAGAAGCTCATCGTGGCCGCTATCGCCTCGGTCATGCTGTTGCCGTCCCAATCGTTGGCCGTTCCGATATTCACCTTATTGAGATCATTCCATCTGCTCGACACGAAAACCGGATTGATCTTGATTTACGCCGCCTTTGGAATTCCGATCACTTTTTTCATCTTGCGAAGCTTCTTTCTAAGCATTCCCAAATCGCTCGAAGAAGCGGCTAGCATAGACGGAGCCGGCTTCGCGGTGACGTTCCTGAAAGTCATTCTTCCCTTATCGGTGCCAGGCATGGTTACTGCGGGCATCCTTCAGTTTCTTAGCTCATGGAACGAGTTCTTCTTCGCGCTCGTCCTGACGAGCGGCGACCAGGCAAGGACGGTTCCTATTGCGTTAAGCTATTATTTGGGCACGTTCTCGAATAACTATCCCGCGTTGTTCGCCGCGGTTATTCTTACGATTCTGCCGCCGATCGCCATCTTCGTTTTCTCTCAGGAAAAAGTCGTGGAAAGCTTGACCGCCGGAGCGGTTAAAGGGTGATTATCTAACTATTGTAATTGGAGTGAAACCGGAATGGAACAAGTGAAGATCGCGCTTATCGGCGCCGGGCAAAGAGGACACGTTTATACCAAATACGCTCTGCTGAATCCACATGAAGTTAAGGTTGTCGCCGTAGCGGAATCCGATCCGCTAAGGAGAAAGGCTTTCCGGGATTTGCACGAAATCGAGCCAGACAACGTCTTCGAGGACTGGCGGGATTTGCTGGCCGCTCCGAAGATGGCGGATGCCGTCCTTATCTGCTTGCAGGATCGCATGCACTTCGAGCCTACCAATCAAGCGTTAGAGATGGGCTACCACGTCCTGCTGGAAAAACCGATGTCGACAAATCCTTTGGAATGCCTGATGATGGGTGAGAAAGCGGATAATACGGACCGTCATTTCGATATTTGCCACGTTCTCCGGTATTCGCCTTTTTTCGCTGCGCTGAAGCAGTTGCTCGAGAGCGGCCGGATCGGGCGGCTCATGTCCATCCAGCATAACGAGAACGTAGCGCATTGGCATCAGGCGCATAGCTACGTTCGCGGCAATTGGCGCCGCAGCGACGAGTCGAGCCCGATGATCTTGGCCAAATCGTGCCACGATCTGGATATCCTGCTGTGGCTCGCAGGGGCCGATTGCGTAAGGGTTTCCTCCTTCGGATCCCTCTCGCATTTCCGTTCCGAGAACGCGCCGGAAGGAGCGCCGACGCATTGCATTCACGGTTGTCCCGTCCAGGACCAATGCTTATATTACGCGCCGAATACCTATTTAACCGACAATACCGACTGGCCTACAGCCGTTATAAGCAACGACATGAGCTACGAAGCGAGAGCGGAAGCGTTAAGAACGGGGCCTTACGGACGCTGCGTGTACCGCTGCGACAACGACGTTGTCGACCATCAAGTGGTAAATCTGGAATTCGCGAACGAAGTGACCGCCGCGTTTACGATGAGCGCATTTACGAACGAGAACCATCGCACGATTAAATTGATGGGCACATTAGGAGAAATCCGAGGTGCCATGGACAAGAACGAAATCGAGATTATCCGGTTCGGAAACGGCAAGCCGGAAATCATAACCTTGGAAGACGTCGACGGGCATGTCGGCCACGGCGGCGGGGACTTGCGGCTGATCGCCAACTTCGTTTCCTCCTTGCGGGGCAAGGAAGCGAACGATAGCAGAACGTCCGCCCAAATATCCGTGCAGAGCCATCTGATGGCTTTTGCAGCCGAACAGTCCAGGCTCACTCGCCAAGTCGTGGAAATGGATCGATATACGCAAGATTTAATGCTGTCCGGGAGGTCATCCACATGAATGAAATCCGTCTCGTTAAAAAAGAAGAGATGAAAGACGCGGTCGCTTCCGCCGATGCAATCTTCCGCGATAGCGAAATGATTTCGATGCAAAGTGCGTTCCCTTTTATTTTCTCTGCGGACGTATCCCACTCTTACGGCTTGTTCGAGAATGAACGGCTGCTAGTGTTCATGGGCTTGGTTCCCGCGAACGTCCAATTAGGGAATGCCCGGTTATCCGTCTTCTCCCTCGGTTCCGTTTATTCGGTCGAGGCCGCCCGCAACCGGGGATACGCGGGGGAAGTGTTGGCCGAAATCAAACGCTACGGCCGGAAAGCCGGAGCGTCGCTTCTGCTCGTGTCGGGAGACGGCCCGCTTTACGCGAGGGCCGGGTGCAGGAAATTCGGAGAAGCTTACGAATTCACGTTAAAGCGCGGCTTTACCGAATCATTAACGGATATCCGCAAGGACTATCAATTCGGTGAAGCGCTTCACGGGGACGTTCTAAGACTTCATGAGATCGCAGCCGGGCGCTACTCCGCTTATGAACAGAGCCTGTGGGACTTCTCGGTGTTGATTAAAACGGAAGCCGACATCAGCGGCAAGAAAATGAAACAACGCGTCTACGCGGCCAAGCAAAACGGTATTCCCGTGGCGTTCGTCGTCATGGGTCTTCCGGAAGGTTCTCCTGAAGCCGCTCCGGTCGTCGTTGAGTGGGCGGGCGAGGCAGTCGCCGTATTATCCTTGTTGTCTTACGTGATGACCGAAGCCGATCTGGAGCAGGTTTCGATTACCGTTAGCGGACACGAGAAAGAACTGATCGGCGAATTAAGGCTAATCCCTGCCGAGAAAAAGCGGAACCAGGGAACGGTTTATATTTTCGACGCGGAGCGTTTATTCGATCAGTTGCGGCCTTATTTCGCGGAAATCGATCCGACTGCCGCAACAAGCTTATCCATTGCTAACGCGGTGGACAGCGGGGCGATCTTAACGCTCCCGGGTCTTCCTGAAGCGGAGTTGACCCACGAGGAGCTGGTATCTTTGCTGTTCGACCCCGAGCCCGAAACCCGGCTGTCCGAAGAATGGAAAGAGGCAACCGCCAGAAGGTTCCCGCTCCCGTTTCCCTATACGAACGGATTGAATTTCGTGTAAGTCGCAACGCGACAATAATAAGAGCTGTCTCGAGCAGGTCGCCATGACCTATCCGGGACAGCTCTTTATTGTATTTAGCTCTTCATGACATCGGAATATTGATCTCTGATTTTCAGTATGCCTTGCAGGTTATCGAAAAATATTTTCACCAGCTGAGGATCGAAGTGTTGACCGCTTTCCTGCCGGAAATAATCCAGAATATCCTCGAGCGGCCAAGCTTTCTTATACACTCTTTCGCTACCGAGCGCATCGAATACGTCTGCTAGAGCCGCGATTCTGCCGTAAATATGAATATCTTCTCCCGCTAGTCCGTTCGGGTATCCCTGTCCGTTATACTTCTCGTGATGCTGATGAGCGATGATCGCCGCGGTCTTAATGATATCGCGATTCGAGTGGTTCAACATGGCGTAGCCATGGTTCGTATGGTTCTTGATCGTATCGAACTCTTCCGGAGTGAGCTTCCCGGGCTTGTTCAATATCGCGTCGGGAACGGCGACCTTGCCCACGTCATGCATGGAAGAGGCCAGCCTGACGATCTCGGCTTCTTCCTCGGGTATACCGAACTTAAGGGCAAGAAGCTTGGAGTATTCGGCGACTCGTTTAACGTGGTTTCCGGTTTCTTTGGAACGGGTCTCTGCAATCTCGCCCAATGTAAATATGATTTCCTTCTGCGTATTCTCGACTTCCTCGTTCAGGTATATGTTCTCGAAAGCCACGGAGACATTGGAGCTGTAGATCTCGATTAAGTACCGGTTCCATTCGTTCAGTTGCATTGAACCTTCGAAGTAGATGACGTTCTCGCTGCCCGTCTTGCTCTCGAAGTAGCAGGTGAAATGATCGTCGTAGAAGCTGCCCTTCTTTTCCCGGAACGTATTTTCAATGCTAACCAGAACGCGCGCCGGAACGACGTCCTCGATCTTGTCATTCTCGTTGGGCGAATAGTCGCCCGTAGCCGCGAGGATATAGATGGTTTCTTGCCCTTTGGAGACGGCGAAGCTGTTGCAATGGAGCGCGTTCTTATTCAAATTCAAGATGGAAGTCAGTTGAGTCAGAACGCCGGAAGCGAATTTCCTCATCGACTTCAGCTCGAACAGATCCGCGGAAGAATTAATGATTTTTTCCAACCCGATCTTGTTATTCTCGATCACCATGATATCCCGGTAGGAACGCAGCGCGGACATGACCGTCGTAAAAAGCTTCTGCGAAGTCAATTCGGTTTTTTCTTTGTAATCGTTAATATCGTAGTTCATGATGACGGTTTTCTCCGGAGCTTGTCCGGGTTGACCCGTACGTAAGATGATGCGAGGGGATTGGTACTTTAGTTGCTCCCGTATGTATTTGACCAATCGAAGTCCGGAGTCGTCTTGATCCATCACGACATCGAGCAGAATGATGGCGACGTCCGGATGGTCCTTCAGCACATTAAGCGCCTCCGATTCCGTAAAAGCGCTGATCAGTTCGAGACGCTTGCCATCGAATTCGAAGTCGCTTAGCACCATGCGGGTGACGTTGTGCACCTCGTTCTCGTCGTCCACGATAATAATCTTCCAGCATTCCTTCTCAAGGCTGCGGTCGGTTGAATCCTCTTGCTCGTCTGCGAATATTAGGAAATCTTCTTGTTCGTCGCTTACCATTTAGGTCATCCCTCGTTCATCAATGGAATTTGAATAATAAAGTCGGTACCCGCGCCTGTCTTGCTCTCACATCTTATCGTGCCGCCGAGCGATTGCGTGACAAGATTATAGACAATGTGCATCCCGAGCCCGGTTCCGCCGCCGCTGCGATTGGTGGTGAAGAAGGGGTTAAAGATTTGCTCGACAACGTGCTGCGGCATGCCTTTGCCATTATCCGAATAATGCAGGAAAAGCTCGTTATAATGGGAAGAAATATCGATAGTGATTTGTCCTTCATCTTCCGGTTCAAAGGCATGGATCAGAGAATTCATGATTAGATTGGTTACGATTTGAGAGATGGCGCCGGGATCGCTGAACAGGGTGACCTCTTCCTTGCCCGTGACCCATACCTGATGCTTCGTTTTCTTGAGATTCGGCTGCAAGCTGATAAGAACTTCTTTGATATATTCCTTGATCATGAACCTTCTTTTCGTTTCGATCGATCTGTCGACCGCTATTTGCTTGAAGCTTCTGATCAACTCCGAAGCGCGGAAGAGGTTCGTCTGGATCATTCCCGTCGTCTCGCGCACCGTATTGATGTAGTCCTCCAAGTCCGATCGTTTCATCTTGCTATCCTGGAACAGGGCTTGAAAAGCTTTCGATTTCTCGTCCATGTACGAGACGGCCGTTACGCCAATGCCGATCGGCGTATTGATCTCGTGCGAAACGCCTGCCACGAGATTTCCGAGCGCGACCATTTTCTCTGATTCGACCAGCTGTTTCTGCGCTTGTTGAAGCTCGCAATAACGGCCCTCGAGGTTATGGACCATTTCATTGAAAGCGGAGGCGACCTCATTGATCTCTTGGCTGGAATTAAGCTTGATCTCCATATAGGCAGCGCCTTGTTTAACGGAGATTGCGGCTTCCCGGATTTTCAGCAGTGGTCGAATGAGCAACTTGCGGATAATGAACCCTAAAGCTACCAATAGCAGAGCGGCAATGACAACGCTGACTCCGATGATGAACAGAGTCCTGTTCCGGATGAGATCCGTGCTTTCCGACGTATTCACGAGCAGCTCGATGGCTCCGATCGTTACCCCGTCCTCCTTCAAGGGAGCCGTAAGCCGATCTTTAGGGATGCCGTCCGCGTCATTGCGGATGTGAGCGACTAGAGTTTCGTTTTCCGCGTGCTGGAGCGTCTCCAACAAATCCGTTGGAGAAGGCTTGCCGACTAGCTCCCGGTCGGTCGAGGCAAGTATCTTGTCTTCCCCGTATAAAATCAGCTGCAGCACGTTGCCGTTCTTATATTGGATATAATCGAAAATTTGCTGAACGTCTTTCACGGAATGGGATTCCTCATACCTGCCGTTGATAGCGGTCGTCATTCCGTCCAACTGGCTAACGTAGGTAACCTCGACCGATTTCCGCAGGCTGTACGAATCGAACAAGACGATGACCGACATCAATAGGATGGTTACCGTAGAGACGAGCGCAAGAATTCTATTCTGCAAGCTTAATTTTTTGAGCACGAGGGTTCTCCTGTTAAGGGAAATTTATTGGATTTCGAATTCGAACGTTTTCGTCACGTCGTAGGGGGTGTGATCATTGTTGTGCAGGGAAACTTTAAGCTTGTGCTTCCCCGGAGAAAGATCCGGAATTACCGTATGATCCTCTTTAAGTCCGATCTTGGGAAGGTTGTCCAAGTACATATGAATGTGACCTTCTCCATCCTCGCGCGCCATTCCGTAATGCTCCGGAGAAATTTTCATATCCGTCTCGACCTTAACCGATAACTGATTGCCGGACACTTCAAGCTTGACGTCAAGCGTTGGCTTGAGGGAGGCATCGTCTCCGAAATTCGATGTTGTTCCATCGTTATTGCAAGCCGTCAGCAATAGACAGCATGCGAGCAATAAATACAATATTCTCATAGATACACCCCATATAATGATAGCTTGTACTTCTATTATAAGTGTTTTTTGTCCGCTTTTGTTGGAATTTCTTTCCGCATATCGGCGATATAATACCTTAGAAGATTTCGTCCGTAATAGTGGAAATCGACTTTCGTGAATCGGAGAGGAAGAAGAGGGGTAATATGTGTTAAGAATGGAGGCTGGACCGATGAGGCTAACGCCGGAACAGAGATTTACCCTGCATGGATTCAACAATCTCACAAAATCGCTTAGCTTCAATATGTACGACGTATGTTATACGAAGACCAAGGAAGAGCGCGAAGCCTATATCACCTATATCGACGAGCAATATAATTCGGAACGGTTAACGAAGATATTAAATCACGTCTCCGACATTATCGGCGCGCACGTTCTGAATACGGCCAAGCAGGATTACGTTCCCCAAGGCGCCAGCGTGACCTTGCTCGTATCGGAAGGTCCGATCGTGGAGGTGCCGAACGAATCCTACGATGAATCGCCGGGGCCTCTTCCCAGCAATGTCGTTCTGCAGCTCGACAAGAGCCATATTACGGTCCACACTTATCCGGAATATCATCCGGAGGAGGGGATCAGCACGTTCAGGGCGGATATCGACGTCTCTACCTGCGGGGAAATTTCTCCGCTTAAAGCGCTGAACTACTTAATCCATTCGTTCGACACGGATATCATGACGATCGATTATCGCGTGAGAGGGTTCACGAGGGATATCAACGGGCACAAGCTGTTCATCGATCATGACATTAATTCGATCCAGAATTATATACCGAAGGAAATCATCCAACAATACGACATGATCGACGTCAACGTCTATCAAGAGAATATATTCCACACGAAGTGCAAGCTGCGCGAATTCGATCTGAACAACTATTTGTTCGGATATACGAAGGATAAGCTGGATCCCATCGAGCAAAGGGAAATCGCGCAGCAGCTGAAAGAGGAGATGGACGAAATTTTTTACGGCAAAAATATTAAATAAGCGCTCCGATGTTGTAAAATGGACAGATACACTTACATGGGGTGATCATATGAGCGATAAGACTGCGAATTCCGCCGATGGCGGCACCGGCGCGGAAGAACCGAAGAAGTTGAGCCAAGCAGAAGCGATCAAACGCATTCTCGAGAAGAAGAAACAAGCTCAGCAGCAGGCAAACGGTCAACAAGGAAACAATTCCTCGGGACCTAAGAAGATGAAAACGCAGATTCATAAGGTGCAAAATAACCAGAAGAGGCGTACGGGGGTTTAGGTTAAAAGTTCCACGAGCGGCACAAGCTACTATAGGAGGTGTCGGCGTGGAACTTTGGTTTTTGGGCACGAGCGCGGGAATGCCGATATCAGGCAGGAACGTCACGTCGGTTGCCCTGCGAATGCCGCAGAACAGGGGAACGTTCTGGATGTTCGACTGCGGGGAAGGGACGCAGCACCAATTGCTGCGAACGTCCTTCAAGTTAAGCCGGCTGGAGAAGTTGTTCATAACCCATTTACATGGGGATCATGTCTTCGGACTTCCCGGCTTATTGAGCAGCAGATCGTCGCTTGGCGGAACCGAACCGCTTGATTTGCATGGTCCTCAAGGATTACGGGAATTCATGGAGACATCATTTCGGATCTCGGGGACTCATTTGAACTATCCGCTTCAGATTCATGAAATCGTGGAAGGAAAGGTTTTCGAGGATGAAGCTTTTAGCGTAGAAGCGGCTAAACTGGATCATCGGATCGAGAGCTTCGGGTATCGCATAGCCGAAAGTCCTCGCGCAGGCGCGCTTAATACCGCGTTGCTTGCCGATATGGGTGTTCCATCAGGACCCCTATACGGTAAATTGAAGTCCGGGGAAGACGTATCGTTAGAAGACGGACGAATCATCCGTTCCTCGGATGTTATCGGCAATCCCTTGCCGGGTCGCGTCATTGTCGTGTTGGGAGATACGAAGCCTTGCGCTAGCGCCATACAGCTTGCGCGGGGAGCAGACCTGCTTGTGCACGAAGCAACGTTTAGTCATGATCTGGCGATAAAAGCCGATGATTATACGCACTCCACCGCTCTTCAAGCAGCGGAAACCGCGCAGGCCGCGGGGGCCAAACGGCTGCTGATCACGCACTTCAGCTCCCGATACAAGCCGGAGGATTTATCGGGCTTGGAAGCGGAAGCCAGAAGTGCGTTCCCCTATACGGATGCGGCAATAGAGCTAAGACCGTATGAGATTCCTCTTAACTAATTTAAATCGAGGCGTAGGCTTGCAAACCCGCCTGATTAAGCAGGTTCCAAGGCTTGTTGTAATGCGGCTGGAAGAAGAAGTCGACGAATCCGAGCTCATCCATCGTCATGCCATTCTGGATGCATACCGATAGGGTGTTGATCGACTGAGTCAGATCCGCTTTCGAGAGTACCTGGGCTCCAATGATTCTTCCGCCGTCTGCTTCATAGACGACTTTGAGCAGCGCCTTCTCATGGGTCGGCATGAAATCGGGACGGTAGTCGTCGACAATTGTGATTTCTTTCACATTCATTCCCGCGTCAAGAGCCGCTTGTTCGGTCATGCCAGTCGAAGCGATGTTGTAATCGAAAACCTTAATGCCCGACGTTCCCTGAGTGCCTAAGTACATGATGGTCGGTTTAACCAAATTGCGGGCAACGAGGGTTCCCATTCGGACGGCATTCGTGGCGAGAGGGATGTATGCATGCTTCCCGGTAGGATTGAATCGAATGGCGCAGCTGTCGCCGGCTGCGTATACATCGGGGCAACTCGTGCGCATATATTCATCGACGATAATAGCTCCGTTAGGAAGCATTTCCGCTTGGCCTTCGAGCAGCTTCGTGTTAGGGCGAAATCCGATGCACAGAATGACGAGGTCGGCTTCATGTTCTCCTGCGGTCGTTACTACCTTATTTACTTTTCCGCTTGTACCGATGAACGAGGTAACGGTTTGTTCCAGTGCCAGATCCACTCCCCTTGCCTTTAACTCTTCCTCTACAAGATCGGTGAATCGTTCATCGAGATACTTGCACAGCACTCGCGGCGTATTATCGATTAATGTGACGTGCTTACCTAATTGTTCGAAAGCTTCCACGAGTTCGATCCCGATGTATCCAGCGCCGACCACAACGATTTTCCGCGCATGCTCCGCTTTCTGAATGATAGTCTTGGCATGGGCGTAGTTTTTGCAAAGTAAAATATTATCCAGATTAATGCCTTGCATCTTAGGGATTATCGGCCACGATCCCGTTGTCAATACAAGCTTGTCATACCAATCTTCGCTAGTGGACCCGCTTACGAGGTCGCGAACTTGCACGGTTTTATGGTCGGTATCGATTGCGAGAACATCATGGCGCATCTTCGTGTTTATTCCGAGCTGTCTAAGTTGGCCCGGATTCGAGTAGAAGAGCTGTTCGGCATCGTGAACGACGCCTCCGACATGAAGCGCAATGCCGCATGAAAGGAACGAAATGTTGTCATTACGTTCGTAAACGGTAATCTTAGCATCCGGATAGAGCTTGGCTATCTGAGTAACGGCGGCGGTTCCGGCATGGGTACAGCCAATAACGATGATCTTCATGGCGATTCCTCCTCGAGTTATTTTGTGAATAAATTCACATAATAAACTATGTTGTGATTTAATTCACAAAGTTTTGATATCCTTATCTTAATCCAGATCGGTGATAATTTCAATAGGCTTTGAATCATTCTAGTAAATTAATGTTTCCAAATAGTAGGAACAGGGCGGTGCAATGTCGAATGTTAGAATAACCGACACAATTCGACAGGAAGGGATGTCGCACTTGAAGGATTCCCAGCATGAAACTTCGAAACCATACAAATCGCAGCTGCGGATTGCAGATTCTCTTAGAATTTCGCTTATCTATTTGATCTGCGGAGCGTTGTGGATCCTGTTCTCCGATCAGGCGTTGAATGCGCTCGTACCGAATAAGGAGCTGTTCGCTAAGTTTAGCGTGATCAAGGGTTGGGTATACATTGTGATTACTGCCGCGCTGCTATTTATATTAATATATAGGGCAACATTTCGAATGAGCGTAGCCGAGCAGAAGCTTCACAATCAATATACGGAATTGTTGAATAGCCGGGAAGAGCTGCGCCAAGTTGCCTTTCGGGATCCGTTAACCGGCCTGCCGAATCGGCTTGCCTTGTACGAGAATCTGACCTTATTGAAGGATGCATCCTTGTTCTATGTGGATTTGGATGATTTCAAATACACGAACGACACATTAGGACATGCATTCGGCGACAGGTTGATCAAAGAGATTTCCACGCGCTTAATCGGGGACTTACTTCCGTCCGAGCAACTTTACCGTATAGGCGGAGACGAGTGGGTGATAGTCACCCGACAGCCGCAAGACCGGCTGCATTACAGAGGCGAGAGGTTATTGGAACTATTCGAAAGTCCTTTCGCCGTCGGAGAGCATCGGATGCATATGACCGGGAGCGTTGGGATTTCCCATTTTCCATCCCATGGCAGGACTTTGGATCAATTGTTGCAAAATGCGGATATCACCCTCAATCATGTAAAAAGCAGAGGCAAGAACGGTTTCGCCTTCTATGACGGATCTCTGAGCATTCCGCTTCATCATCGGGCAGATATGGAGCGCCTCCTTCGGAATGCGCTGGATAAAGGGGAGTTCGAGCTGCATTATCAGCCGCAAATCCATTTGGGGGGTCCCCGGGTCGATGGGCTGGAAGCCTTAATTCGTTGGAACAGTCCGGAGCTTGGACGGGTTGCGCCCGATGAATTCATTCGAATCGCGGAAGAAACGCAATTGATCGTTCCGATCGGAGAATGGGTGCTCCGAACGGCATGCCAATTTATTCGGGCCATTCACGAAAACGGGAATGAAAAACCGATGATCTCCGTAAACGTCTCGGTCGTACAGCTTATCGGGCAACGCTACGTCGAACGGGTATTGGATATTTTGCGGGAAACGGGATTGGAGCCCCGATATTTGGAGCTTGAGATTACGGAGTCAATGGTCATAGAGTCGTTGGATTTGATTGCGGATAAGCTGCGCCGCTTGAGGGAGCAAGGAGTGAATATCGCGCTGGACGACTTCGGGAGAGGATTCTCTTCCCTTAGCCACCTTATGAGGCTTCCGATCACGACACTCAAGATCGACAAGAGTTTCATTGAGCAAATCCCGGACAGCATGGATATCCAGCCCTTAACCGGACTCATCATTCGTCTTGCGCAAGGGATGGGGTTAAAAGTCATTGCCGAAGGCGTGGAGACCTATTTCCAGTTGGATTACCTGAAGAAGTACGAATGCGATTGTATTCAAGGTTATTTGTTTAGCAAACCGCTTACCGCTATAATGGCGAGAGAGTGGGTTAAAACGGTGAGTTTGCCTATTACATAAAACAACGCGGAGGTACGGTAATGACGAACAAGGTTTATGCGGGTATCGATTTAGGGGGAACCAAAATACTTGCGGTGATCGTAGACGATAACGGGAATATTCTAAATAAATCCGAGGTTAGCACGAATGCTCAAGAGGGTTCGGATGCAGTCATTCGGCGCATGATTGAATTGATAAGCAAGTGTTTGGATAAGTCGCAGCAATTGGTTAGCATTGGCGTGGCTACGGCAGGGACATTGAATACCGGGGAAGGAATCGTTGCTTATGCTTTTAACTTGGGTTGGAGCAATGTTCCTTTGGGCCAATTGCTGCAGCAGGCATTCGGTGTTCCCGTCAACCTGGAGAACGATGCGAATGCGGCTGCCTATGGAGAATGGGCCGTTGGAGCCGGCCGAGGAACGAAGGATTGCGTTTACGTGACCGTTTCTACTGGGATCGGGGCAGGGATCGTAAGCGGGGGACGGCTCATTCGGGGCAGGGATGCAAGCGCTGGAGAATTGGGTCATATCACTATCGATTGGAAGGGTCCCCAATGTCCCTGCGGAAACATAGGCTGCTTGGAGCTTTATGCTTCCGGGACGGCTATCGGAAGACGGGCACAGCAGTTGGCAGCCGAGTTTCCTGAGAAAGCGTCGGCGTTAACCGGGAAGGCAGGTACTACGAATTCGATTACCTCCCGTCATGTCGCAGAAGCGGCATCGGAGGGGGATGAATTGTCCGCAAGCATCCTTAAGGAGGCTGGTCAGGCTCTCGGGGCGGGACTTGTCGGTATCATTCATGTTATGAATCCGGAAGTGCTTATCGTTGGCGGAGGAGCGGCAAGCATCGGCGCCCCGCTATTGGATCCAATGCATCAAGTCATCGCGGATAGGGGGATTTCCAATATGGCAGCCGGAGTAAGAATCGTTTCGCCGTCCCTTGGCAAAGAAGCGGGGGCGATTGGCGCCGCATTGCTGGTCTTTAACACCGTTTCTTAAGAAACCGCCGCGGATTCAACGGCTTCTAAGCTTCAGTTCGAACTCATACAAGCATTAACAAAAAACCTCATCCTCGTACCGTAGTATACGGCATCGATGATGAGGTTTTTGATTGGACGATTAACCTTCGAGAAGCAACGTTTCCGGATCTTCGAGCATTTCCTTGATCTTAACGAGGAATTGCACGGCTTCGGCGCCGTCAACGATTCTGTGGTCATAGGACAGCGCGATATACATCATAGGGCGGTTCTCCATGCGCGTCGCATCGATGGCGACCGGACGAAGCTGGATCTTGTGCATGCCCAGAATCCCGACTTGAGGAGCGTTGAGGATCGGAGTCGACAGCAAGGAGCCGAATACGCCGCCGTTCGTGATCGTGAAGGTTCCGCCCTGCAGCTCGGACAATTCAAGCGTATTGTTGCGGGCTTTGCCGGCTAGTTGAACGATCGTGCGCTCGATTTCGGCGAATCCTAGGCGATCCGCTTCACGCAGCACGGGAACGACTAAACCTTCTTTGGCGGATACGGCAATACCGATATCGTAGTATTTCTTAACGATAATGTCTTCGCCGTTGATTTCCGCGTTCAGGTGCGGGAATGCCTTCAGCGCACCGACAACAGCTTTGGTGAAGAAGGACATGAAGCCTAAGCCGACGTCATGCTTTTCCTTGAAGGAATCCTTGCGGCGCTTACGGACTTCGAGAATAGCGGTCATATCGACTTCGTTGAATGTCGTGAGCATCGCGGCCGTTTGTTGAGCTTCAACCAACCGTTTGGCGATCGTTAGACGGCGGCGGGACATGCGTTTGCGCTCTTCCGGCTTATTCGTGTTCGAGGTCGGTTTATCCGTCGCGGCTGTAGGAGCCGGTTGCGCTGCTGAAGCGCTTGCGGGCGCAGTTCCCGCGGATTGGACGTCGCTGGAATGAATGCGGCCGATCGGGTCGCGCGCAGGCACCGCGTTCAGGTCGATTCCCTTTTCCCGGGCGAGCTTCCTTGCGGCAGGCGTAGCGAGAGTAGAGCTGGCATCCACGCTCGCAGCTGCAGCAGGAGCGGCAACCGGCGCCGGAACTTGAGCCGGCGCTGGCACGCTTTCTTTCTGCATAACCGCGGCTGGGGCAGCCGCTATAGGTGCCGCAGCCTGACCGGCAGCGCCGATTCTGCCTACGGCTTCGCCGATTTTCACGGTATCCCCTTCGTTCATGAGAATTTCCGAGATGACGCCGTCTTGCTCGGCGCTGATTTCCAGGTTTACTTTGTCGGTTTCCAGCTCGAGCAGGAGATCGCCTTGACTAACGGTATCCCCTACTTTGACGATCCATTTCGAAATCGTTCCTTCCGTAATGGACTCGCCCATCGCTGGTACTATAATGTCATGCATTGCTGTTACCTCCCGGATTTTATGGCCGTTTTCTTCTTCTGGACCAAAGCTTGGTTGATGATGAATTGCTGCTCGAAGCTGTGGATCTGCTGGTAACCGCTAGCCGGGCTGGAACGTTTAGGACGTCCGTTGTAGCCGACCGTCATATCCGAAGATTCGACTAGCTCGCGAATGCGCGGTTCCATGTAGCTCCAAGCACCCATATTCTTCGGTTCTTCCTGTACCCAGAGCACTTCCGCGAGGTTCGGGAAGCGTTCGATAATCGCTTGGATTTCTTGCTGCGGGAACGGGTACAGCTGTTCGACGCGGACAATATGCAACCAATCCCGATTGATATCGGCGGATTTGTCGAGCTCTTCCGCCAAATCTATCGCGACTTTTCCCGTGCAGAGGACAAGTCTTTCCACGCGTTGTGGCTTCTGTCCAAGTCCTGGCTGCTCGACCACGGTCTGGAACGAGCCTTCGCTCAGCAAGGACGAAGGCGATGCCACAAGCGGGTTGCGGATCATGCTTTTAGGCGCCATGACCACGAGCGGACGAGCCGATTCCGTATTCATGATCGAAGCTTGGCGGCGAAGCAAGTGGAAATATTGCGCCGCGCTGGACAAGTACGCTACGGTCCAGTTTTCTTCGCCCGACAATTGCAGGAATCGTTCCATTCTTGCGCTGGAATGCTCTGGACCTTGGCCTTCGTATCCGTGCGGCAGCAGCATCGTCAATCCGGAACGCTGCGTCCACTTGGATTGACCCGCGGAGATAAATTGGTCGATTAGAACCTGGGCGGCATTCGTAAAGTCGCCATATTGCGCTTCCCAGATGACCATCGTCTCAGGGGCATATACGTTGTAGCCATACTCCAAGCCTAGAACGCCCGCTTCGGATAGCGGACTGTTGTGAATGGCGAAGGATGCTTTCGCTTCAGGCAATTCGTGAAGCGGGCAGTAGGTATCGCCCGTCTCGGAATCGTGCAAGACGAGGTTCCGGTGAGCGAAGGTCGCTCTTTCCACGTCCTGGCCGCTCAAGCGGATTGGAGTACCGTCCGCTAATATCGATGCGAACGCAAGCGTCTCGGCATGACCCCAGTCCACTTTCTCGCCATCCTTCAGCGCGTCGGCTCGACGTTCAAGAATCTTTTGAAGCTTTCCGTACACCTTGAACGTCTCTGGCCATGTCAGCAATCCTTTGTTAATCTTACGAAGCTTATCCATTGGAACGGAAGTAGCAGGCTTTGCTTCGCCAAGATTGTACACCGTCGGGCGAGCTTGATGGACGGGATCCTTGTGCTCTTGGCCCTTGACCTGATCGTAAGCGGATTTAAGTTTGTTCAACACGTCGCGCTTGATTTGTTCCGAACCTTCCGCGGATAGAGAGCCCTCGCGAACCAGTTTGTCCGCGTATAGGCGAGCGACCGGCAAATGCGCTTTTACTTTTTTGTAAATCAACGGTTGCGTGGTTTCCGGATCGTCTGTCTCGTTATGGCCGTAACGGCGATAGCCGATCAGGTCGATCAGGAAGTCCTTCTTGAAAAGAGTGCGATATTCGCTGGCCATGCGCGCAGCTGCTATGCAAGCCTCAGGATCGTCCGCGTTCACGTGAATGATCGGAATTTCGAAGCCTTTGGCCAAATCGCTGGCGTAATGGGTCGAACGGGAATCATGGCTTTCCGTCGTGAAACCGATGCGGTTGTTAGCGATGATATGAATCGTTCCGCCGCTCGTATAGCCGCGCAGGTTATTGAAGTTGAGCGTCTCCGCCACGATGCCTTCCCCGGAGAATGCCGCGTCGCCATGCATGATGATGGATGCCGCCAAATCGAGATTTTGAACCGGATAACCAGGCTTGGTACGATCCTCTTGCGCTGCCCGGGCAAAGCCGCCAACGACAGGATTGACGTACTCGAGATGGCTGGGATTGTTGGCTAGCGTAATGCGCGTTTCCGCGGTTTCGCCGGATGGAATCGAGCGATTCGCGCCCAGATGATATTTCACGTCTCCGGTCCAGCCGTAGTTAATGCCGATCGAGCCTTCCGAAGGAATAAGATTCTTGTTAGGGGAGTGATGGAATTCCGAGAAAATGTTGCCGTAAGGCTTGCCCAGAACATGGGCGAGCACGTTCAAGCGTCCGCGATGCGCCATGCCCATGACGATGTGACGAGCGCCATCGTTCGTAAGCTCGTGCACGATTTCATCCGCAAGCGGAATAAGCGCTTCGATCCCTTCCGCGGAGAAGCGTTTCTGTCCGACGAAGGTGCGCTGCAGGAAATCCTCGAATTGTTCAGCCTCAAGCAACTTTCTAAGCAAGGTTTCGCGCTCGGATGCGAGCAACTGGGTAGAAGGAATAACGGCTTCCGCCCGATTGTTCAGCCACTTGCGCTCTTCTTCGGAGTGAACATGGCCGAATTCGAAAGCAATCGGTCCCGTGTAAACCTCGCGCAGCTTGCGAACCGCGTCCAAAGCATTCTTGAATGGATAGGGAGCATCTTCCCATACGCATTCCGGAGGCAATTGTTGCAAGTCCGATTCCGTTAAACCGTACGTGCTTGGTTCGATCATCTCGGAGCTTGCTTTCGGGCTAAGGCCAAGAGGGTCGATATCGGCGGCAAGATGGCCGAACGAGCGTATATTCCAGGCCAGTTGGCCGGCGGCAATTGCTTTCTTAAGCAACTGGGTATCGGTTGCAACCGATCCATCATTTCGTTGGGGTTGCGCGGCCATACCCTGATGGCGTGCCCCGGTCTCGGCGCGAGGAGGAGCTCCGTATTGAGCGAACAACTCGCGATATTGCGGACTCACCGCTTCTGAATTTTGTAAGTAGATGTCGTACTGCTCTTGGATGTAGCCTAGATTAGGGCCGAAGAATTGCTCCCATAGTCCTTGCATTACTTCATTGTCGTCTGACATTGTGCATCCCTCTGCATTCATGTTAGTCATACTTTAGTGCGAAACTTTGAAGTCGTGAGCACCTCTTTCCATTCTAAAGCATTTTTATGTTCGGAAATAGACATTATTATGCATAGGAATGATCTAACAAATAGATCAATCCATAATTCCCCTCAATAAGGATAGATTGCACATTTCAGGCGATTTTGACTCTTATCATTTTTCGACGAGAATAAGTTTGGTTTAGGAAGACGGATGATTGTGTAAGAAATTGGAAGATGTTATATTAGTTGCGTCAGCTACTTCTATTAATAAAGGGTGATGACAAGATGTATTCTTCCGCCGGATTATATCCTATAGGGTTATTAACAGCTGGAGCAGCCAACAGAATCGTCCCTCCCGTAAACTCTTACACGACGCCTCCTTTCATCCCGACGGCTTACAGGCAGCCCGCCGGTTCTTGGTTAAAATCGTCTTCGTCTTTCATTCCCACTCCCTCCGAGCAAATCATCAAGACCGCCGCGACGGAAATAGCCGATTTTCTGAAATCCGCACGGAATGTACAAACCATCGCCAACAGCCTCCTGCAGAAGAACTCTTATCAGTCTAAAATCATCGTACTGGAAAAGGGGGAAGTAACGGCTGCGTTGCTCAAAGCTGTCCCGGAACCGGTCGAGATTAGCGTTCGACCCGACGAGGATAAGACGGTTGAACAAGTGGGGAAGCTGATCGCCGGATATAATGAAATGCATAGCCGTCTGAATAAAGCGGGAGGGTACTTAAGTCCACTGGTAAAAAGAAGCTTGGAGAACGCGGTGAGCTCAAGCGCTTATGAACAAATCGGTATAAGGATGAACGGAGACGGCACTCTGGAACTGGACGGGGAGAAGCTAATCGAGAGTCTAAGCTTGAACGATGAGCAGACGAGAAAAGCGCTAACCGGAAACAACGGACTGGCCAAAAGCTTGGAGAAGGCGACGGACCGCTTTAACGACGTCTCGGCAAGCAGCCTTCTCAACCGGAATAAGCTGGCCATGCAACAGTTCGCCACCTATCAATCCTCCATGCAAGTTTCCCTGCAGATCCCGTCAAAAGGTTTGTTGGTAAACGGGATTATCTAACAACCTTCGGGAGTAGAGTGTCGCCGCAACCTGGAGAAACCGGGTTGTAGAAGCGCGTCGACGCGCCAACTGGCAGAGGGTTAGAGCTCTAAACTAACCTGATTTACTCCGTTTAGACCGCTGGCAGCGGCTTAGAGCACCCAACTAATCGGATTTTTACTATTTAGACCGCTGGCGGCGGCTTATAGCTCCCAACTAATCGAATTTTCACCGTTTAGACCGCTGGGAGCGGCTTATAGCTCTAAACTAATCGGATTTTCTCCGTTTAGACCGCTGGCAGCGGCTTAGAGCTCTAAACTAACCAGATTTTCGCTGTTTAGACCGCTCTCAGCGGCTTAGAGCTCTAAACTAACCTGATTTTCGCCGTTTAGACCGCTGGCAGCGGCTTAGAGCTCTAAACTAACCTGATTTTCTCCGTTTAGACCGCTGGCAGCGGCTTAGAGCTCTAAACTAACCTGATTTTCACTGTTTAGACCGCTGGCAGCGGCTTAGAGCTCTAACTAAACTGATTTTCGCCGAGATTGCAGCCCGGATAAGCCGGGTTAGAGAGCAAGGGACGCCAAGTCCATCCTCGGAACTAACCCTTCATCCATCGCTCGCTGCAACAAGGTGGTTACTGCGGCGAAACCGGCGTCTCCCAGGCTGGCCGTAAACTCGTTTACGTAAAGATCGATGTGCGACTGAGCTACGTCCGGATCCATCTCTTGAGCGTGCGCCATGATATACTCTCTAGATTTATCGGGATCGGCCCAAGCATAAGCGACGGAAGCTTGAATCCACTCGCTAATGGCGGTTAGGTCGAGGGACCGGCGGGCGATGATAGCTCCGAGCGGGATCGGCAAACCCGTATCGCTTTCCCACCATTGGCCAAGATCAACGACTTGGGAGAGCCCGTAATTCCGGTAAGTAAACCGGGCTTCATGAATCACGAGTCCGGCATCGATTATTCCGTCCCGAACGGCTGGCATAATCTCGTGGAATGGCATGACGACGATCTCGCCGACGCCTCCCGGCACGTTCTGCGCCGCCCATAACCGGAAAAGCAAGTAGGCCGTCGATCGTTCGCTCGGTACGGCGACTTTTCTGCCGGACAGGTAGGAAGCGTCTTGCGCTTCGGTGCCGGAAGTCAACACCAATGGTCCGCATCCCCGGCCAAGAGCTCCGCCGCAAGGGATGAGTTTATACTCCGGAAGGATCCAAGGCAATGCGGCATAGGAAATTTTCAGGATGTCCAACTCGGTGGAGCTGGCAGCCAGATTGTTCGTAATATCGATATCCGCGTAAGTGACTTCAAAAGTCGGCGTGTCGGGAATGAGTCCATGCACTAATGCATGGAATACGAAGGTATCGTTCGGACATGGAGAGTAAGCGATTTTCATGAGGTAACCTCCGATAAATAAGTGCTTGCGGCTTCCAACGCGGCTAGAGCATCTCCGATTCGCCATGCCGCCTTGTCGCGCGGTCCGACCGCGTTAGAGATGGCCCGGATTTCAATAAACGGAATGCCCTGGCGATGCGCCGCCGAAGCAACGCCGTATCCTTCCATCGCTTCGGCGGCGGCTCCCGGAATCCGTTCCGCCAACATAGCTGCGGTCTCGGCAGTGCCCGTGACCGTAGATAGCGTAAGAATAGCGCCATATCCCGCTGTCAACCCCGCGGCTCTCAGCGTTTCCACGAGCAAGCAAGACATATTCTCCTCTACCGGAATCCGATTCGTTCCGAAACCAAGCTTGTCCACGCCTGCGAAGCCTTCGGGCGTTTCCGCGCCTAAATCCGCGGCAATGACCTCACTTGCCACGACGATCGAGCCGATCGGGGCTTCGTCTACGAAACCTCCGCCGATTCCGGCGCTTACGACGAGATCGTATCCGCCTGCCGCAGACGACGAGGCCAGTGCAATCGCCGTACTCACCGCAGCGGCGACCGGGCCGACGCCCGCAGCCAAAACCTCGAATCTGCGATCCCCGCGAATACCGCGCATTACCGCCTCTTTTTCCGCGTCTACCGCAGTCATGACCAATATTTTTTTATACATGAGAATCCCCTTCGATCGGGCTTTGTATGAATATCTACTTTATTAATTATAGTACCCTTCCGTTGGAGAGTAAATGAGGTGCAAACAGGCCTTCAAAACTAAGAAAGGTTTCATGAAGCGCAGAGGTTCGAGTCCGGTCGACTTCGCCATACAATAACCTATAACCTATGGAAGGACAGCATGGTGCTGCAGAGGTGAGGGGTATGACCATGATGAACACGATCTCCGCATGGGATGAATTGAGTTTTCAGAATTTGTCGGAGAGGGATATGAGCCTTGATCATGTGCTGGACCGAATTCTTAAGTTTATCTCCAAGGACCCTAAAGGGGCCTACCAATTCGTTATCGGTACGGATAGCCAAGTCCATCGCGGCCAAACCAAGTTCGTGACGGGAATCGTCATTCATCGCATCGGAAGAGGAGCTTGGGCTTGCTACCGTCAACTGGCCGTTCCTAGGCAGTTAACCTCCATTAGGGAAAAACTGATGCTGGAAACCTCATTCTCCCAACGGGTGGCGGGTTACTTCGATGCCGGAGTTCTTACTCGGATGGAAGACCTCATGCTGCCTTACGTTTATCAAGGGGCGATACTGGAAACCTTCATCGATATCGATGCGGGGACGGAGCCGGTGATCAATAAGACGGCAATTTACGTTCAGGAGATGGTGGACCGGGTAGAGGCGATGGGGATGTACGCCCCGAGAGTCAAGCCGGAAGCCTGCGTCGCGTCTTCCTACGCGAATCGTTTCACGAAAAACCGGATGGTTCTTCTGATTCAATAATGCATCTATTTCTCCAGGAATTTGACCCGATCGCATCATTGCCGAGCTGAATTCCTAGGCTTATGATGGTAATATCTAGGCATTCATTTCTCATGCGATCGGAGAGTTTAGGATAATGGGGACAGGAATCATGGATCGATCCTATTGGTTGGAGACTTTGGCTAAGTTAGCCGAACCTGTATTAGGGGCTTTGGAGAACGGCGCTCTAAAAGAAACAATGCCTGTAGAAGGCGGGGCGGAACGGGTTGAGTACTCGCACTTGGAAGCCTTAGGTCGGCTTTTGGCAGGAATGGCTCCGTGGCTGGAATCCCGTCCGATGGATGAGGAAGAAGAAAGAAACCGCGAAAGATATGCTCGGATGGCTAGAAACGCGATTGATCAGGCGACAAATCCGAGTTCTCCGGATTTCATGAATTTCTCCGCAGGCTACCAACCAATCGTTGATGCGGCTTTCTTGTCGCATGCCATCGTTCGTGCTCCCGGCGAATTGTGGGAACGGCTTTCTCCGCGCGTTCAAGCGCAAGTAACCTCGGCGCTGTTGTCGACTAGATCAAGGAAGCCGGGCTTCAGTAATTGGCTGCTATTCTCCGCCATGATCGAGACGGCATTGCTTAGGATAGGCCAAGATTGGGATCCGATGCGTATCGATTATGCTCTGCGTCAACATGAGCAATGGTACCTCGGGGATGGGATGTACTCGGACGGACCGGAATATCGTGCGGATTATTACAACAGCTTTGTCATTCAGCCTATGCTTGTCGATATCGTGGATATCGTTCAGGATCAATCCGAGGATTGGGCGAAGCTTCGCGATCCGATCATGGCAAGGGCGCTTCGTTATTCCACGGTACAGGAAAGACTCATTTCCCCGGAGGGTACGTTTCCTGTAATAGGAAGATCGATAGCGTACCGTATGGGCGCCTTCCAATCGCTTGCGCAATCGGCTCTGCGGGGAGAGCTATCGTCCGAGCTTGTACCTTCTCAGGTTCGTTGCGCTTTAACGGCGGTTATGCGCCGTTTAATGGATGCGCCGAGAACATTCGACGACGGCGGGTGGCTGCGGATCGGTTTCTGCGGACATCAGCCGGAGCTCGGCGAATCGTACATATCAACCGGAAGCCTGTATTTGTGCGCGCTCGTTTTCTTGCCGCTCGGTTTAAGGGAAGATACGCCATTCTGGCAAGGCGAGAGCATGCCATGGACCAGCGTTAAAGCATGGTCCGGTCAATATACTCCGAGAGACCAAGCTATTTAAAGACGACTCAAGTGCGCAGGCGACTAAGCCCGCGCACTTTATGTTCCATTCTCAAGAATCCGTATGCCGCCATTCTGACGGGGACAGCTTCTTTAGTTTCTTAAACGTGCGGCTGAAGTAGTAAATATCGCTAAAGCCCGTTTCCATGGCGATTTCCGAAATGGTCAAACGCGTGCTGCGAAGAAGGCTTTCGGATTTATTGATTCGAACTAGATTGATATATTCGACTAACGTTTTGTCCGTTACCTGCTTGAATAATCTACTGAAATGAAATCGGCTCAGACCGGCATGTCCCGCGAGCTGCTGCACGGTCAACTTTGCCTTGTAATGCTCGTCGATATAGGCGAACACGGGGGCAAGCCGTTCCAATTCCTTCAGCCTATGACGATACTCGTCTTGCTCCGTTAAAGTCGCCATATAGTTGCGAACGAGAAGAGACAATAGCAGATAGAGATGAGACTTAATGGAAAGTTCGTATCCTAAGTCCTTCCGTTCTAATTCTCTTATGATCGTAAGCATGCAACGAGTGATCTCCTCATCATCCGATATCCGGTTCTGGAACAAGATCCGGTTCTGGGAGATCGGAGTGATAAACTTCGTTTCAATCGCGTCCGTGGAGTAGCTATGCAGCAAGGAGATATCGACGATCATCGCATAAAAGGACAAATCTTCGGAATTGGTTATTCCATAATGAAGCTCGTTGCTATTCACGACGCATAATTCGCCTGCTTGATATTGATAAGGAACGGATCCGCATTCAATAGTGGCATTGCCGGATACGAAGTAGAGGAACTCCATATGTTCATGCCAATGATGGGGGAATAACGTGGCCCCCACAACCATTTTACCCGTATGGCGGGGATGGATCTTAATCGGAAAAGAAGGATCCGGCATGGGCATCGGTTCGCGTAAAGAGGCTAGCTTGTTCATGAGTTCACTCCCGGAATCGCACGATTGTACAAACAAAGAGCATGCTTCTTCATGGTGCCCAATACTAATCCTATTATAATACGAATTAAGAATACATGTTAACCACAGGGAGAGTTGAGCGAAGTGAACCCCATTCGAATCGGCGTTATCGGTACTGGTTCAATCTCGGAATCGCACTTGAATGCTTATTCACTTAATCCTAATGCTAGGATCGCCGCAATCTGCGACATCAACGAGGAGAGGGCGGGCCAAGTCGCGAAGAAATACGGGGCGGAAAAGACTTACGCGGATTATCGAGCGCTGCTCTCCGATCCGGACATCGATGCCGTAAGCGTCTGTACGTGGAACAATACGCATGCGCCGATCAGCATAGCAGCGCTGGAAGCGGGAAAGCACGTGCTCGTGGAGAAACCTCTCGCTCGTACGGTTGAAGAGGCATTGCGAATAGAAGAAGCTGTTCGGGCATCGGGCAAGCTGCTTCAGGTCGGTTTCGTCCGCAGATATGACCCAAACGTGCAGATGCTTCGCCAATTCGCCGATAACGGGGAGTTCGGGGAGCTGTATTATGCCAAAGCTTCAACGATTCGCCGGCTCGGCAATCCCGGAGGCTGGTTCGCCGACGTGGAGCGTTCCGGCGGCGGGCCGTTGATCGATATCGGCGTTCATGTCATCGATCTCTGCTGGTACTTGATGGGGCGGCCGAAGGTCAAGACGATCAGCGCCAATACGTACAGGAAACTAGGCAACCGTTCAAACGTTCAGCACCTTTCCTTCTACAAAGCCGCGGATTACGATGCTTCCAAGAATACGGTCGAGGATCTGGCCAACGCGATTATCCGATTCGAGAACGGCGCTTCCCTAATGGTCGACGTGAGCTACTCCCTTCATGCCAAGCAAGATGAAGGCTCGGTTAAGCTCTACGGAGACAAAGGCGGCTTCGAGATCGATCCCACGATCTCCATCGTTACCGAGAAGCATAACACCATTCTGAATATTCAGCCCCAAACCGATAGCTCGGCAGGATTCACCGGGGACCCGGCTTTCCAGAACGAAATCAATCATTTCATCGATTGCATCGTTAAAGGAGATAAGCAGATCAGTCCGGTGGAAGACGGCGTGGAGATGATGAAAATACTGTGTGGAATCTACGAGTCCGCGGCCAAGGGCGAGGAGATCCGGTTATGAAAATAGGAATAAGCACTTACTGCTTCTGGCAAGCGATGCAAGCAGGCGAGATGGACGTCATCCAAGCGATCGGCCACATTGCGGACATGGGCGGCGAACATGTCGAGATCGTTCCTCTCGGATTCGATCTTACCGCAAACCCGGAATTGATTGGAGCCATCAAGAATAAGGCGAAGGAGGTCGGTATCGACGTCTCCAACTATGCGATCGGAGCCAACTTCGCGGGTTTGGGAGCGGAAGCTCTCGAGAAGGAAATCGAGCGCGTGAAAAAAGAAGTCGACATCGCTGCGGCGCTAGGCGTGAAATTGATGCGGCATGACGTTGCTTCTTCTTCGGACACCTCCATCCGGCAATTCATGAAAGACCTGCCTCAACTCGCGGAAGCAAGCCGAAGGATCGCCGACTATGCGGCTCCGCTGGGTATCACGACAAGCGTAGAGAATCACGGATATCATATCCAAGCTAGCGATAGGGTACAGATGTTAATCCACGAGGTGAACCGCGATAACTTCCGAACGACGCTCGATATCGGCAATTTCGTATGCGTGGACGAAAACCCGCTCGTTGCGGTTCGCAATAACATCGACTATGCATCCATGGTGCATGTCAAAGACTTCTATCTGAGGTCCGGGACGCTTGATCCGGGAGAAGGTTGGTTCCGTTCCTCAGGTGGCAATTATATTCGGGGAGCCATTGCCGGACACGGAGATCTCGATATCCGATCTGCGTTCCGCATTGTGCGCCAGTCCGGTTATGACGGTTACCTGTCCATCGAGTTCGAAGGAATGGAACCTTGCGTGAACGCAACGAGGCTGGCGATAAACAACGTACGACGGATGTGGGAACAAACCATTCAAGCCGAAGGAGTGCGATAATCATGGCGGCAATCATCCAGCCTTGGAAAATCGGAGTCATCGTGGACAGCTTCCGAGTTGGCGTTCGCGAGGGGCTCGTTAAGGCGAAGAAAGTCGGAGCGGACGGAGTACAAATCTATGCCGTAACGGGAGAGATGGACCCTGCGAATCTCTCCTCCGCTGCCCGCAAGGAATGGAAAGACTATATCGAATCTCTGGGCTTGCACATCTCGGCTTTAGTCGGGGATCTGGGCGGTCACGGATTTCAGGATAAGCTGGCAAACGCCGCGAAAGTAGAGAAGTCCAAACGAATTCTGGATCTTGCCGTCGAATTGGGTACGAACGTCGTCACGACGCATATCGGAATCGTACCGGACGATCGGAATAGCGAAGTCTATGAATCCATGCATCTCGCTTGCGAGGAATTAAGCCGTTACGCGACGAGCATGAACGCTTTCTTTGCCATCGAGACGGGACCGGAGACGGCGGCACACCTGAAAAGCTTCCTGGGTGGGCTAGGATCCAAGGGCGTATCGGTTAACTTCGATCCCGCGAACATGGTCATGGTTACCGGCGACGATCCCGTTCAGGGCGTTTATACGCTTAAGGATTACATCGTCCATACGCATGCGAAGGACGGCATTCGGTTGCGCGAGGTTGATCCGCGGTTAATATACGGAGCGCTAGGCTTTGACCCGCTGGATCACGATAAGATCGCGGAGCAAGCCGAATCGGGCGATGCATTCAGGGAAGTTCCGCTCGGACAAGGCGGAGTGGTTTGGGACGCGTATTTGAAGGCTTTGAGGGATATTGGCTATAATGGATATCTGACCATTGAACGCGAGGTCGGCGACAATCCGGAAGCGGATATCGCCGCGGCGGTTCAATTTCTCAAAGGGAAGTCCTAAACGGGGTGTCATCGCGTGAGCGAACAATCGAACACCGCAGGAAACTGTCCGTTATGCGGACGAGGCAACCAATGCGGCAATTTGGCAGGCTTGTCGCATGGGGCTTGCTGGTGCAGCAAGGTCGAATTTCCTCCGGCTATTTTCAAGCAAATTCCTGCCGATCAGTTGAATCAAGCTTGCATCTGCCAAGCTTGTCTGGAGAAGTTTGGAGAGTAAGGCTCCTCCGAATCGCGTGCGTATTGTTGCCTGAGCTCCCAAATAAGTGCAATATGCTGTTATTTTCTATAAAGTCCTCGCTGAATCAGCAAATAATTGCATATCGTTACTATTTTTGAACCGGGACTATCTCAAGGTCTTCTCAGACCTATAGGATAGTCCCTCTTTCGTCTCCGAAGAGCCATTCGCAAATTTATGTTATAATGAGGTCCTGAATTTTATCGCTCATACAAATTGGAGTGTGTTACATGATCTTTTCTCGCGAGCTGTCTATCCTTAACGTTATGGAGCCTATCGTTAGCCGCCTATTCGAGGATAATTACGTGAAAACTGGCGGATTGCATTGCGCTTGCGAGAAATGCCAGATTGACATCATTCTGCTGGCGCTTAACCACATGCCGCCGCACTACACCTCCAGTCAAACGGGGGAAGCGTATATTAAGGCGCTTTACATGGAGCCGCAGCTTCAATCCGATGTTCTAAGAGAGCTGACCAATGCGGTTAAGGTCATTCAAGAGCGTCCGAATCATTAGCTTTGCACTATGATTATGAATAAAGAGGCCAGGGGAAATCCCTTGGCCTCTTTATTCATCTAGTGCGCCCAGCATGGGCGTTATCTATAGGGTGAAAGTCCCGAGTGACGAAGGCAGTAGTAGTCATTAGCTTAAGACAAGGGTGTCGACCAAGAGGTCGAATCTGAAGGAAGTCGGCGGCAAAC
>NZ_SOMN01000035.1 GCF_004564235.1 Cohnella luojiensis | reverse complement strand
GTGTTGTTTTTGTTTGTATCCGTTTCCTAAACATATGCGATAGTTAACATGGCAAAAGCCACGCCCTATCCGAAGTTTTCTAACTCACGACTGAAGTCACGAGTTTGCGAAAACTGATCATCAAGTATACCATTTCTTTCCTCTGAGATTCTGAGATAATCTCCCTTGACATTATTCACGCAAGAGAGTATAGTTAAGAATCTAGAAGTAGTAACCCTCAGATTTTTCCTCAATAAAGGGTAATATTCCTCCGTTTTCCCACACGTTCCTTATTAAAATCTCAGATTGGCTGCTGGAAGGAACACGAATTCTAAACTGGAGCGGTCTTGGAGCCGTAAGAACGATAGAGAGGCAGGGCTATCGTTGTCTTCGTGAAAGTGAAATCAGGATGAATCGCGCGGTTGCGCTTCAATATTAGACCCTCGTCAGATACGTCTGACGGGGGTCGTCCAATTTTAAAGGATACAAGGAAAAGGCGGCACCCTTTACAGGGATGCCGCCTAACGTACTATTCATGAGATTTAATGACCAACCATCACCGGGATCTCGGCACTTCCTTCTTCGCCTTCGACCTTCTTAGGCTTCTGAAGCATCAGTCCAAGCACACCGCCGAGGACCGCGATTCCCAGCAGTATCAAGAACGTGTAACCGAAGGAAGAAGCGTATAGCTCGATGTCTTTTTCCGTCTTGCCCGTCTCGATCATCAGATCCTTCATCTTCGTCGCGGACAAAGTCGTGAGGATCGCGATAGCGAAGGACATCATGACTTGTTGCGCCGCATTGGTAAGGGATGTGACTCGGCCTACCAGGTTCTGCGGAGCGGATTGAATCAGATGGTTATTGAGCGGCATCATGAACAATCCCATTCCGGCTCCTAGCAAAGCAAGCGGCAACATGACCGCCGCATCTCCCGAAGACGCCGAGATGTTGGATAGCAACAATGCCGATATGGTCGTAAGAGCCATACCTGCTATGACTAGAGGACGCGCGCCGAACTTGTCGGATAATTTACCCCCTATCGGCATGAACAATCCGGAAGCAAGCGCTTGAGGCAGCATAATCAAACCTGTTTTGAACGGGCTGTACCCGTGAGCCTGTTGCAAAAAAAGAGGAACCATGAACATCGTACCGAACATCGCGATTTGCGAAATCCATTGCACGATAATTCCTTTAGTGAAGTTTCCGGAGCGGAATACGCGAAGCTCGAGCAACGGGTTCTGACGTCTCGTCTCGACGAGAATGAACAAGATCAGCGCCACGATACCGATTCCCGAACCGATCAACGTCGTTGCGTCGTTCCAAGTGGATTCACCCGTCATTTCGTCAACGCCGCCCTGGGAAACGCCGTATACGAGCGCGGCGAAAGCCAATGGCCCGAGGATCATACCCAACAAATCCAATGCCGCAACCGACTGGCGTTGAATGTTAGGCAACGAGCGTATACCGATAAGGATTCCGATTACGCCGATAGGCAAGTTAATCAGGAATATCCACTGCCAGCTATGATACTCGACCAACCATCCGGCGACTACCGGTCCTAACGCGGGGCCGAGCAGAATCGGAATCCCCATCATACCCATGACGGTCCCTACTTTACCCGGAGGCGACAACCTATAGATAAAGGCCATAGCGATCGGAATAACGACGCCTCCGCCCGCGCCTTGGATAATTCGGTACGTAATGAGCATTTCTACCGAAGTTGCCATTGCGCATAGCCCGGATCCGATGGTGAACAAACCGACCGAGATCAGGAATATTTTTTTGGCTCCGAATCGATCCGAAAGCCAGCCTGCCAATGGAATGACCGCAGCTTGCGCTAACGCATAACCGATGACCGTCCATTGTACTAACGAGAAGTTCAACAGTTCAAATTCTTCCGCTAGCTTGGGGAGCGCGACGTTAACGGCCGTCCCGTCCAAGATAACCATAAAAATACCGACGACGATCGCAACCAACGGGCCGATAATGCTGCGCATTGAGAATGGCGCTTCTTCCTTAGTTGCTTGTGCTTGCGTTGCTTTTGAAGACATGTATTCCCTCCTATCCTGATTAGAGCTTCCTTCGCGCAGTCTCTCTCGTCCATTGACCGCCACTTTCTTTGGCGTTACAATATGGACATATGGACCCTTCTGACGAAAGCCCGCAACTTTACCGGACAATTGTCCGTTTAAATCTGATGTTACCGGACAATTATCCGGTTGTCAACAAACGAAATGTAAATTTTCGGTAAAACGAGGAGGCTATTCCGTGTCCATTCGCCGGGAACGCAAAGACGCGTTGGAACACCGCCAATTGATTCTTCGGACCGCGCACGATTTATTCAGCGAACACGGAGTCCAGCCTGTCAGCATGCACCAAATTGCCAAGACGGCTGGGATAGGACAGGCAACGTTATATCGCAGATATGCCCACAAAGGCGATCTTTGCTTAGATATGTTATATGATTACAGCCATCAGCTCATGAACCAGATCAATCTCTTCTTGGAGGAGCATCGGAACGAGCCGCCTGCCTTTCGTTTGGGAGGAATCGTGGATCATTGGGTCGATGCGATCGAAGAGAAAGCCGATTTGATCATTGCCATGGAATCCAAGATGAGCTGCGAGGACGACCGCGGGAACTTCTTCCATTCGCCGATGTATCGCTTCTTCAGAGATAGGATGTCCGAAATTCTCTCCGAGATGCTGGTCAGCGATTCTCAGCAACCTATCGATACCGACTTTGCTGCCCATTCCATCATTTGCTCCATGTCCCCTATAGGCTACTTCCACATGAAGCAGGAGAAGGGCTATACGGTCGAACAAATTAAGCTGCACTTTCGCCGACTATTTACATTCTACGCGCATCCGCGGATGGCACAATAAAAAAAGAGGCTGATTCCCCCAAGCAGAGTTTGAAATCTGCCTATAGGATCAGCCTCTTTTTCACATTCCTAAGCCCCGAATGTTTTTTGACGTTCGCGCGTGACTTGGAACCTGCGTTCCAACAAGAAGAGCACTGCGGTAACGACTTCTACAAGAAATATTCCCGCTAATGCATCCATAATGACGTGTTGCTTCACGAATAATGTGGACATAATAATGGTACTGGATATCACTGTGATTAACGTTACGTTCCACTTGTTACGGAAAGAACTGGTCCATATCGTTCTCATGACCATATAGCTGGAGAAGCAGTGAATACTCGGAAAACAGTTATAAGGCTTATCGCGTTGGTAGATATAGCTCATTAGCTGCGAGATCGGATCGCTTCCCGTTACGATAGGACGGGGAACGGTAGTCTGGAATACGGAATAAATCAAATAACAGATTAAAGCGCAAACGACGTAAGTCATCAATGCGCGGTAATACACATTGACGTCCTTCTTGAAGAAATAAATCAAACATACGTAAATGTAGAATATCCAGATGGAATACGGCAAAGCGAAAGCCTTGACGAACGGAATGGCTTCATCCGCGGCCGTAATCAAGTGATAAACATCCCTATTCTCTATACTATTCGTCCAAGCATACATTAACCCCAGAATAGGGAATACAAGCATAAGCAACAGCGGCGCGTATTTCTTCCATTCTATATTTTTAAAAACCACTATCTGAACCCCCTGTATCTATATCTATATATCTATAATTCCGAACCCTCATTCATGTTTTGGCAGGTGACTCACGTAACTATCCGATAGCCTTAACAGCTCCAACGCTCGGTTATATTCCTCTTCCGTCGAATCCTTTTCACTCGCTTTCGCTCCGTTGAACGGATAATTCGATCCATCTTTGAATTCGAGTCCCGGCACGAAGATGCCCTTTCCGTTAACGAAAGACCCGGATGGCAAGTAATAACGCTGTGGAAGCAGGTTATCAACCTCGTTGAGAATATCCTGTCCGAAGTGAATATGGCCTTGCAACGAAATACCGAGGAGATTGGCCAACGTCGGGAAAATATCGACCTGGCCGCCTGTCTGCGTCAACCTCTTCGGTTCAGTGACGCCCGGAGCGACGACCAATAACGGAATATTCATCATTTCCGCGTATTGATATTCCCTTCCGTAAATTTCCCGCATCAGATCCTTCTCATGATTGCTGAGCGAGTAGATCGGCAAGCCCATGTGATCTCCGTATATAACGAACACCGATTTGTCCCACAATCCGTTCTTCTTCAGCTTCTCGATGAACAAGCCAAGCGAATAATCCGTATAATTCTGGGCTTGAATATAATCCCCGACCATAGTGCCTTGGTACCGTTTCGGGAGCTGAAACTTCACCTTGCGCTCCGGAATATCGAAGGGATGATGCGAGGACATCGAGATGATCTGCGAATAGAACGGATTGCCGGACCGGCTCATCTTCAGCAACTCATCCGCCGCCTTATCGTACAGAACTTCATCGGAAGAACCGAAGAATACCGTGTCTTCATCTCCGAAAAATTCGGCATCGTAATAACGATCGAATCCCAGCGCCTTGTATAATTCCTTGCGATTCCAGAATTGCACGTCATTCGTATGGAACGTAGCCGTCTGATAACCATGATCCATTAACACCTTGGGCATACTCGGCAAAGCCAAGTCCCCGTAATCCTGAGCGGCCGCTCCATGCTGAGGAATATAGAAAGACGTGTTCACTACGAACTCGGCGTCGGACGTATTGCCTTGGCCGACTTGCTGATAGAAATGCGGGAAATAAAAGTGCTCCTTCATGAGCTTGTTCATAACGGGCGTCACTTCCTGCCCATCGATCTTAAGATCGATCAGGAAATTCTGAGTGGCTTCCAGCTGCAGGACGATGACGTTCCTGCCCTCCGCTTCACCCCAATATAGCGGTGCCGCGGAATGCTGTTCCCCCTTGAGCTTGGCGATCGCTTCCTCCGTGACGTTGCCCGGATCCTCTGCCTTTTCGGTAACGCTGGAAATAGCGGCATAAGCCTCGTAACCCAGGATTCCCATGTTCTCCGCTTGCTTTAATTCGTTAATGCTGTCCCGGTGAATCCAGACGTTCGTCACGCTAACCGACAAAGAAAGCACGAATACCGCGGAGACGAGCACATTGGATTCACGCATCGAAAGAGATTTGCCCCATTGACGGAAACGACGGCTTATGAGCAGCAACAAAACCGCGACAATATCGATGTAAACGAACAGGAAGTAGGGGTGAAGCAAGGAGAAGACGCTCCCTTTGACCTCCGTAACTTGATTAACCTGCTGTAAAGCGTGATAGGTTACGATTACCCCAAAATATTTATAATACATTATGACTGCGAAATATATGGTCGTTAACAACAAATTAACCGTTACGTAAACACCTAATTTTCTGCGAGGCGCAAGCCATTCAATCAAGCAAAATAACACCCAGACAGACGGTATCCCCGTTGCCAACTGCAGCCAAGCCGATGAGCTGTCGAATACGACGACTCCAGCCAAATAGATCTTCATCACCATTAAGATGGAGAAAAAGACAAAGGGCTTGGACAGCCACGCTCCCAGCCTTGTAAAAGTCATGCAATACACCTCCAAAGAACCTTATTCATTATATAGGAAGTTTACAATGTGTTAAAGTACATCTTGAAGGAAGTTAACCTAAAGGTTGGCTAAAGAACGAGGCGTCGCGTATAATGAATCAAAACTTGAAAGGGGTATGCCCCATGGCCATTAGCTATACCAGAGAATATGACCAAATCCTGGACGATTTATCCCGAGCCTTGGTCACCGTGCCGAATTTCTATGAAGCATTCGAGATGGAGTCGGACGATTGGGAAAGCCTAAGCAAAGACGAGCGCGATATTTGCATACGCACTCTCGCCGATGATTTGTTCTATGTTCTTGGCACCGATGCTTCCGCCGAAGTCGGCCTCGGTACCGCGGAATATGACTCCAATCACTCCGTCATTAAAGTAACGGCCAACTCCCAGCTCGTTCACGTCGTTTCCTTGCGGGAATAGCCCATCTTTGGAGATTGACAATAGGGAATCCGAAGCGATATTATGGTTAAATGATAATGATTATCATAATCATAAATGGAAGGGCGGGATCCTATTGGACTTGAAGCTGTTCGAGGAACACTTCCACCTCTCCGACAAGGGGTCGGAGCATCCGTTGCTCTCAATCTCCGGTAATGATATCTTGAATGCCGAACCCATGCTAGCCATGCTGCGGAAGGGCTCCGAGTTGGTTAAGGGCATCGGTCTTGAGATTGGCGTCTCCGCTATTGGACTCGCTTTCTACGGGCTTATCGCTACCAAACAACTCGTCATGTCCCAATATAATCGGATATTGGATCTTTCTCTTGATAATCTAACCATACAAATTGAATCCCATAATGACCATGCCCATTTCGTATTCAAGATTTCGGAATTGAAATGGACCGACTTGCCCGCGGAAGGACGGGAAGCCGCCGTTCTGGCGGAATGGTCCCGATACTTCGCCGACACCGTTAATCCGCTGATTGAGGCTGCAACCTCGGCTATCGGATTGAAACCGTCGATTGTATGGAACCAATACGGAGCCCGTTCGGCTTACACGATGGACTATGTGCGGAAGATCGTTCCTGAAGGAACGGTACGTCAATTGATCGATGACGATTTTTCCTTGCTGGCCGGCCTTCCCGGGAAAATTTTCAATCGCGGGAAGAACCCTTTCGAATTTACCCCATGCTACCTGGACAGCCCGTATAAACCGGGAGCTCAAATCATGCTCCGCTCCTCATGCTGCCTGTGGTACAAACGAGAGAACGGAGTCAAATGCTATAATTGTCCGATTCTCAAGGATGATGAGAGAACCGAGCTGAAGTCGAAGATCGAAGCATCCATCAAAGAAAAAGAGCAGAGTGCATAGGTACATTGTTACATAGGAATTGGGCTGTCCCAAAAGTATGAACTTTTGAGCAGCTTCTTTTTTATCTTGGACCAGGTCGAACTTGGTGCAGGAATAGTTGCTGCTACTATTAAGAATTCGTTCTTATTTGCGTAGGTCAAACTAAATTGGTGCTCGAAGTCAGCGCGGAGGGTCGTAGTTAGCTTTAGTCAAACTAAACGCGGCGCGGAGTCGGTGCGAAGGGTCGTAGTTAGCTTTGTCAAACTAATTGGGTGCACGAAGTCGGCGCGGAGGGTCGTAGTTAGCTTTAGTCTAACTAATTGGGTGCCCGGAGCGGCGCGGAGGGTCGTAGTTAGCTTTAGTCTAACTAAATAGGTGCACGGAGTCACATCGGCGGGCCGTAGTTAGCTTTAGTCTAACTAAATAGGTGCACGGAGTCACATCAGCGGGCCGTAGTTAGCTTTAGTCTAACTAAATAGGTGCACGGAGTCACATCGGCGGGCCGTAGTTAGCTTTAGTCAAACTAATTGGTTGCCTGGAGTCGGCGCGGAGGGTTTAGTTAGCTTTAGTGCTTTAGTCTAACTAATTGCGTACTGGAGGCTTTGTTTAAGGTGTTGTAGTTTGCGTAGGTTTACTAATTGCGTGAGTGGAGAGGATTTATGAGTGAAGAAGGGGCTATCCCAAAAGGGTAGAACCGATTAAGTAAATCCCGAAATATGAACAAGAAAACCTCCAAATCCACTATCAAAGTGGGGATGGATGTTTTACTTTGGCTTGATTATTCATAGAAAGTGGGGGCTCAAAAAACCTAAAATTGACTTTTGAGACAGCCCCCTTTATTTTCGTATCATTTTTGGGGAATCTGGGGGTTGACTCCGCTCAGCAGCCTTCCGATTTCCTTCTGCAAATCCTCCGGCTCTTTCACGTAGTTGTACATTCCGAGGAAAGTTTCGGTTGCCTGCCGATCCGATCCGACCAAGCTGTAAGCTGCCGTTATTTCCGGAGGTGCAGGCGTATTCTTCGTAAATTGGCAGCCTATCCAGAACCGGGACATCAGCTTGGCTTCCATGGCCGATTGATACACCTTGCCCATTGGCTCCCAACTTCTCTTCCATTCGCTGGCCGGATACTGCGATAGGATTTCCGAGAGCATATGCGCACCGTATAACGCATCGTGCAGCCCTTGGCCGACAGCGGGATCCTTGAAGGATAGGGCATCCCCTAGAAGCGCCCATCCTTGACCCATGCCGACAAACCAGTCATTGTCGTAGCCATGCATACCCTTAACGGTTTCTGCGAAATTAGCCTTCCGAAAGCGATCAGCCAATGAAGTATGCCCGAACCCCTCATCGATCAGTCTTCGGATGCCCTCTTCCGGATCAGATTTGAATCTTTCCATCCACGCGGAATCGTCGAGCGGGTACATGACGCCAACGACGAACTGATCGTCGCTGGTCGGAAATACGATTGCCAGCTTATCTTGGTTTTTGTAGAATTCGACGTGCATTTCGCCTTCCTGGACGAAATCCGTTACGTAAGCTGCGTAGGAGGCGAAGTCGGTCGGCACCGCGATCTTTCGCTCGCTCCCTGCCCACTCCCTAACCTTCGATAATCTTCCGTCTGCTCCGACGACTAAGCGCGCGGAATAAGTCTCGATATCATCTCCGCCATCCTTGCGCTTTCCTTCTATGCACGTAATTATACCGTCCTCTTGGATAAGAGCCGTAACGCGGAAGCCTTCGATCGCCGTGACGCCCGGCTGGGCTTTGGCATTTTCGAACAGGATTTGGTCCAAGTATTTGCGCCGAACGCATAGGCACCCCGTTATGCCGTCGGATTCCGGGAATAAGCCATCGATGACCGCTCCATCGAAGTTAATGTGCGCACGGCGATATATTGGCGTATTCGTATTAAGCAGTGCGTCCAACACCCCCATCCCGCGCAGCAGGCCGAGCGAGTTGCTGTATAGGTTATTGGTCGACAAGGTATCGCTCGGGAACGTTCCCCGGTCTACTAGAAGTACCTCATAGCCCTCCCTCGCTAACCAATAAGCCAACGAAGAGCCCGCTACCCGGGCGCCCACAACGATCACGTCATACGTCTTGCTCATTATGCTCTCTCCTTCTCTCCAAAGACAGTTATGGATTCGATTCCATCCTCCTATCATCGTAATTCCATGCTGTGTAATATGACCAGTTACCACAGTCACCCGGGAAGTCATAGAATAAAAGCACAAAAAAACTCGACAAGGTCGAGTTTAGTTTCTTGAGCCCGAGAAAAGAAAAAGAGCACCTCTCGCGGTGCTCTCCAACATAATCTTGGTTATCCGATTGAGACGCCTTTACGCAAGGATTTTTGATCCCGGTTCGTGTTCACAAGCGCGGGAAGCATTTTAGTTCCGCTTTCCATCGGCTCATTACACAATCCGCAGGTCGGGATGGTTTCGAATGCGAAGTTATCCCTCATCCATCCTTTGCAGCCTTCACTCGTGCAGGACCAGACCGCCGTCATTTCTTCAGGAATTTCTTCGAACACTTTTTTCCGTGAGTACATGGACGAGCCTCCTTTTCCTATAGCATAACCAAAAAAAATGCCCTTAACTAACTGTTAAGGGCATTTTTGTACTGGATTTACAGTTTAACAACGTTCTCCGCTTGTGGTCCGCGGTTGCCTTGTACCACATTGAATTGAACGCGTTGTCCTTCGTCCAAAGTTTTGAAGCCTTCACCCGTGATCGCGCTGAAATGCACGAATACGTCGTTGCCGCCTTCAACCTCGATGAAACCGAAGCCTTTGTCTGCATTGAACCATTTCACTGTACCTGTTTGCATGTAATTCACCTCCAACTTCTATTGCCTCATGAACTTTTTTATTCATACGAATAAAAAATCCACAATATGAAACGGGTTAAAATCTACAAAATAATAACCCTTTCCATTTTGTGAATCCAGGTCACGATTTCGATAGGTCTTATCATATCAGGTTCCCATATAAAATGCAAACGGATTCTCCTTACGTTTTCATTTTCACAACCCCTTTTCCCATAAAACAGTAACCAGCAGCGCCGTGATTCAGGCGTTGCTAGTTTAGATTAACCATTATTAATAATCTTATTCTTGGTTTATTTAACCCGTCGCGACCAGATCAGTTGAGCATACCTGCGCCACGGATGGCCATCCGTCTCCTCTAGCAAGGTGCCGAGAACGTATTGGCAGTATCGCAAACGATGGACTCCGCCGGCATAAATAAAAAGACGATTTCCTTCGCTAAAGCAAAGGAAACCGTCTCTTTTGAATTTATATATCGTAAACGGGTTATTTTTTGGTCACTAGTTCCAAATCGACCGGAATGGCGTTTGGCACCTTCTCGCCTCCGGCTACTTTTACCGCCGTTTCGATCGACTGTTGGCCGATCAATTCCGGTTTCTGCGCAACCGTGGCTGTCATCGTGCCGGCATTGACGGCGCTAACCGCGTCGGCTGTCGCGTCGAAACCGACCACGACGATGCCTTTTTTGCCTGCGGCTTCAATCGCCTGCAAGGCGCCGAGCGCCATTTCGTCGTTATGGGCGAACACTGCCTGAATGTCGCTTTGGCTTTGCAAAATGTTTTCCATAACCGTAAGTCCTAAAGCACGGTCGAAATCGGCTGGCTGAGAAGCAACGACCTTCACGCCGTCTTTGCCGTCTACCGCTTTATGGAATCCTTCGCCGCGATCGCGGGCAGCGGAGGTGCCGGCTTTTCCCTGAAGTTCGACGATATTCCCTTTTCCGCCAATTGCTTGCAGAATATAATCGCCCGCCATCTGACCGCCCTTCACGTTGTCGGATGCGATATGCGTAACGACCGTTCCGCCATTAGCGGCGCGGTCAACCGTAATAACCGGAATACCCGCGCTATTGGCCGATTCCACGGCCGATACGACCGCGTCGCTGTCCGTCGGATTGATGAGAATGACGCTAACCTTTTTCTGGATTAAGTCCTCGATACCGCCGATCTGTCTTGCCGTATCGTCTTGAGCGTCAACGACGATCAGCTCCGCGCCTGCGGCTTTGGCCGCCTTTTCCGCGCCTTCTTTAAGCGTTACGAAGAAAGGGTTGTTCAAGGTCGATATCGAAAATCCGATCGTCACCTTGCCGCCAGCCGCTTGGCCGTTTCCTGTACCTGTATCTGTTGCCGTACCTGTCGAGCAAGCCGCTAGGAAAACGAATGCGGCAAGAAGCAGCATCGATCCGAATAATCTTTTTTTCATGGTTGTAGTCTCTCCCTCTAAGGTTGAATTTGTTATTAGCGTTTTTTCGAACGATCGAACAATACTGCGATTAATATGACGGCCCCTTTGACAACTTGTTGATAAAATGACGATACGTTCAATAGATTGAGTCCGTTGCTCAGAACGCCGATAATGACGGCCCCGATCAACGTTCCGACTATCCTGCCTTTGCCGCCCGACAGACTGGTTCCGCCGAGCACGACCGCCGCAATGGCGTCCAACTCGTAGGTAACGCCCGCCGTAGGTTGAGCGGAATTGAGCCTGGAGGTCAAGATAAGTCCGCTGACCGCAGCCAACAGGCCGCTGATCGAATAAACCAAGACCTTTACTTTCGATACGCTAATCCCCGATAGCCACGTCGCCTCCTCGTTGCTCCCGACCGCATACACGCGCCGGCCGAAAGTCGTATGTCTCAAAATGATATATAATACTGCAAACGCGATGATCATCCAGATGATCGGCATCGGTATTTGCAGAAAATACCCTTTCCCCATGAAGGCGAAATCTTTGTTCAATCCCGTAACCGGTTTTCCGTCTGTATAGACGAGCGTAAATCCCCGGAAGACGGTTAACGTGGCCAGCGTAACGATAAACGGAGCGAGCCTTCCGTACGCGACCAGAAGCCCGTTGACGGCGCCCATCACGATCCCGGCCAAGAGTCCGACGCCGACGGCCAGCCATGTATCCGTTCCCCCGGCCATCAAGCCGGCCGTAAACGCGCTGGACAAGGCGAGAATGGAACCGACCGAAAGGTCGATGCCGCCCGTCAAAATGACGAATGTCATTCCGAACGCGATCAGCGCGTTAATGGAAACTTGCCGTAGCACGTTAAACAGGTTGTCTACGGTTAGAAAATTTTCCGCCGAAACCGATAACACGAAAACGATCAATATTAACCCGATCAAGGAACCGAGCCCCTGCACCTTGAACCTTTTATGTTTCCGAACGTCTATTGCATCAGCTTGCTGCATGTGGTTCTCCTCCCCCTGTTGCGCTCATCATGATATTTTCCTGAGTAGCCTCTTTTTTGCTAAATTGCCCTGTTATTTTCCCTTCATGCATGACGAGTATCCTATCGCTCATTCCGAGCACTTCGGGAAGCTCCGAGGAAATCATCAATATTGCGACTCCATCCGCAGCCAGCTTGTTCATCAGATCGTATATTTCTTTCTTCGCCCCGATGTCGACGCCTCTCGTCGGCTCGTCCAATATGAGTACCTGCGGGTTCGTCGCCAGCCATTTCCCGATGACGACCTTCTGCTGGTTGCCCCCGCTGAGAGATCCGACCGGTTGCGCGCCGCTAGACGCTTTGATGAACAGCGACTTCATCATCTTGTCGGACAGCTCCCGCTCCTTCGCGCCGCTCAGAATGCCGAGATTCGAAACCGTCGCTAAGTTGGGCATGGACAAGTTATCGCTGACGGACATCGGCAGGAGCAGTCCTTCGTCTTTGCGATCCTCCGTCACGAGAGCGATGCCCGCTCGGATCGCGTCGATCGGTTTGCGAATTGAGGTCGGCTTGCCGTTTACCGAAATCGTTCCCCGGTCGATCGGATCAACCCCGAACAGCGCTTTGGCAAGCTCCGTACGGCCCGCTCCCATCAGACCCGCTATTCCGACGATTTCGCCCGCCCGGACGGAGAACGAGATGTCATGCAATACGCCTTTTCGCGAAAGCCCCGCAACATTCAGTTTGTCTTCGCCGAGCGTAATATCTACCTTCGGAAACCGGTCTTTGATTTCGCGGCCGACCATCATCTTTACGATTTGGTCCATATCCGTTTCCGCCACCCGCTCGGTGCCGACGTAACGCCCGTCGCGCATGACCGTGATCCGATCGCATATCCGGAAAATTTCTTCCATCCGGTGAGAGATGTAAATCATGCCGACGCCGCTCTTTTTAAGTGAAGCGATTACATGAAAGAGCGCCTCGATCTCGCGATCGGTTAGGGCGGCCGTAGGCTCGTCCAGCACTAAAATCTCTGTGTTCTTCGACAATGCCTTGGCGATTTCGACCATCTGTTGCTGGCCGACGGACAACTCTTCGACAACCGTATCCGGATCGATCGCCAGTCCAAGCTGCGATAGAAACCGAGTCGATTCCCGTTTCATCTTTCGCCAGTCGATAAGCTTAGTCGGTCCGTACGTGAATTCCCGGCCGAGGAAGATGTTCTCCATCACCGTCAAGTGCGGAATCAGGTTCAACTCCTGATGAATCATAACGATTCCAAGCTGCTGCGCGGCCGAAGGTGTAGATAGCGATTGCTCGGCTCCCTTTACGTTCACCGTACCTCCGTCCCTCGCGTAGATTCCGTTCAATATTTTCATCAAAGTCGACTTGCCGGCGCCGTTCTCGCCCATCAGGGCGTGCACTTCTCCGCTATCGAGCGAGAACTGCGCCTGCTGCAGCACTTTAACGTCGGAAAAGCTTTTATCGATCCCCTTCATCTCCAGCAACTGCGTTGCCATCTCGTGTACCCCCTTAGTTAGAAAGTAACCCCCGCGTGTAAAATGACGTTGGCGTAAGCCGTATGTTCTCCGGTACGAATAACCGCTTTCGCCAGATTGGTCAATTCCTTGAACTGCTCATGGCTGACGCCGTGCGCCTCTGCTTTATCCAGAATGCGTCCCGTCTGTTCGAACAACTCCGGACTGGCTTGTCTCATCTCATCAGCTATCGTATACCGTTCGACCTGCATTTCTTCCATTATAGTCTCCAGCGTTTCCAGAAAACCCGGTACTCCGCGCTTGAGGGCCAAATCGATCCGTTTCACGCCGGGCGGAATCGGCAATCCGCTATCCGCAATAACTATCGTATCCGTATGGCCAAGCTCGCTGATCAGTCTCGACAGCTCGCTGTGAATGATTCCGATTTTCTTCATCCTGTTACTCTCCTGTTGTCTTCAGTTCCTTCATGAACCTTAGCGCCTCGTCTTCCGTCGGCATTCCTGCCTGCGCGCCGAATTTGGTTACTGCTAGCGCGGAGACTACCGACGCGTAGTCGACCGCTTCTTCCAAGCTCCGTCCGGCCGCGATCGAAAGAGCCAGTCCTGCGTTATAGCAATCGCCGGCTCCCGTCGTATCGACAACCGGCACTTTATAACCCGTTAACGTACGCATCCCGCCGTCATCCGTCAAATATGCCGAGCCGTCAGCACCCAGCGTCGTAACGACATGGGCGGCGCCCATCTCTTTCATTCTCCGCATAGCCGACTCCAGCGCTTCGCCTTCGGCGTCCATCCCGGTATATCGGGAAAGCTCCGTTCGGTTGGGCGTCAAGTAATCGATGAACCCGAACAGCTCTTCCGGCAACGGCTGCGCGGGCGCGGGATTGAGCACAACCGTTTTACCTAACGACTTCGCTTTCTTGGCGGCATATAAGACCGTTTCGACCGGTATTTCTAATTGCAGCAGAACAATGTCCGCCTGAAGGAGCTTGCCTTCGCTGCGGTCAATGTCGGCCGGCTCCACCCGGTAATTCGCCCCCGGCACGACGACAATGCTATTGTCGCCTTCGGCGACATAGATCGAGGCCACGCCGGTCGCCACTCCGGCGACACGTTTCACGCCTGACACGTCGACGCCGGCTTCCTGCAATGAGCGGAGTAATTCCTCGCCGAACGCGTCATCGCCGAGCGCTCCTATCATTGCGGTCTCCGCGCCGAGCCGAGCCGCCGCGACCGCCTGATTCGCCCCTTTGCCGCCGGGGATAAATTGGATTCTTTCCCCCAATAGGGTTTCCCCTACCTGCGGATAACGTTCGGTTTCGATCACGATATCCATATTCAAGCTGCCGATAACGACTAGCTTAGGCTTGTTCATTCGTACCTTGCCTCCTAAAAGTCGAGTCCCGGACGATAAGCTTAACGTCAAGCTCGTACAACCGGTCCTCTTCCAACTTGCCTTCGATTTTCTTGATCAGCAGGCGCGAAATGAGCGCTCCCATATCATAAATCGGCTGCGCAATCGTCGTGAGCTCGGGTACCGTTATTTCCGTCGTTTGTATCCCGTCGAAACCGCAAACGGCCACTTGCCGGCCAACCGGAATCCCCTTTCGATGCAGCGCTTTCAGTGCCCCGATCGCCATCAAGTCGTTACCGGCAAAAATGCCGTCTATATCGGGATGGCGTTCCAGCAGCCGATCGGTCGCCTTCATTCCGCCGGCGATCCTGAAGTCTCCCGGCTCTATCAGCGTAGGCGAATACCAGTCTAATATCTGCACCGATTGCTCATAGCCGATAAGCCTCTCCTTAGCCGTAATCAGATGCTGCGGTCCGTATATATGCGCGATTTTACGGCAGCCCACGTCAAGCAAATGTTGGACAGCCATGATGGCGCCTTCTTTGTTCTTGGACCTCACTATGCTCGAGTTTTCTTCTGAAGGACCGCGATCCAAGCAGACGAAGGGAATTCCTAGCTTCGTCAACATTTCCGCATCATCGTGCCCAAGCGTGTTGGAGGCGAAAATGATTCCGTCGATATACTTCTGCTTAAGCGTTTCAATGTATCTTTTCTCTTTGACGGCTTGATCATCCGAATTTCCGAAAATAACCGTATATCCGTAAGTGGCTGCGACATCCTCCACCGCGCGTGCCAAGTCCGAAAAAAACAAGTTCGATATGTCGGGAAGAATGAGCGCGATCGTGTTCGTTTTTTTGCCGGCTAAGCCTCGGGCGACCTGGTTGGGCGCATACTTCAATTTGTCTATCGCATACTTAATCGTTTGCTCCGTTTCCGAATTCACGTAACCGCTTTTGTTCAAATAACGCGAGACGGTCGATACGGAAACTCCGGCCAGCTTGGCCACATCACGAATGGTTGAGATGGCTCTCCCCCCTCTGCGAAATAAATTGCGGTAACGGTACCATAAATCTTTATAGTATGCCTTAATAACGCTTATATATAGCATTATTCTAATGTGGTAACGGTACCGCATTTGTAATATAGCACGCAGAATAAAAAAGCACAAGCACCCGCTAATTATTAGATATAATTAACAATTTTATGCTTGTCGCGAATTACACGGCCGTTTTTAAATCCTCGGGACAAAAAAAAAGGCCTATTCCAATACGAATAGACCCTTGATATACCCTTTTCCATAACTCGTTTTTACCAGCCTACCGCCATACCGTCTCCCCGCGGATCGGCCGCTCCATTCAAGCAGCCTTTGTCCCGGTCGATCAATATTCCTTGCGCTTGACCCATGATCCAATCCCAATCTCCGACCCGTTCCACGTTATGGCCTTTTTTTCGCAGCATTCGAACCTCCTTTTCGGAAACCCTGCCCTCCACCTTGAGGCTGTCGCTTACTTGCCCCCAAGTCCTGCCATACACCCATCTCGGATTGGCTATCGCTTCTTGGATCGTGCACCCGTAATCCAGCACGCTCGTCATGATCGATAATTGCGTTTGCGGTTGCCCTTCCCCGCCTTGCGTTCCGAATAACAAATACGGCAAACCGTCTTTAAAGACCATAGCGGGCATCAAAGTGTGAAAAGTGAGCTTACCCGGCAACAAGCAATTGATATGTTGGGGATCCAGAGAGAAAAAGGAGCCTCTGTTCTGCATGATTATACCTGTACCGCCCGGCATATAGCAGGAGCCGAAATCGAAATACAGGCTTTGAATAAAAGACACTCCATTCCCTTCCTCGTCCACGACGGCGGCGTACGCCGTATCCTGCCCCATGGCCGGAGACAGATGAGCGCCCGCTTTCTCAAACGATATACCCTCAGCAAGATGATTCGCGAACTCTTTGGAAAGCAAGCGGTGCAGCGGGATGTCGGCGAATTCCGGATCCGTTAGATAGAGGTCGCGTTGGAGAAACGCCTTTTTGACGACTTCCGTCATCAGATGATAGTAATCGGCGGAATGACGGGAAATCGCGCCAAGATCGTGCCGCTCCAACATATTCATCATCATGAGCGCGGTGAATCCCTGAGAGTTGGGAGGCATCTGATAGATTCGATAATCGCGGTATTCCGTCGAGATCGGTTCCACCCACCGGCCGGCATGAGAGTTGAAATCCGCCTTTCCCAGCAAGCCGTCGTTCCGTTCTGCGTCGGCCACGATCCGCTCCATGATTTCGCCTTGATAGAAGGCATCCCTCCCTCCCTTCTGCAGCAGCCGAAGAGTTTGCGCCATATCGCGCTGAACAAGGGTTTCTCCCGGGAGCGGGATAGCGCCGCCCGGCATAAATACTCGCGCCATCTCCGCGTTCTGTCGAATCAGCTCCTCGTCCCTGCATATCCAATCATAAAGGTTTGGGGAGACGGGAAAGCCCTCATCCGCATATTGGACAGCCGGCGCCAACACTTGCTCCCACGTCAGTTTCCCGTTGACCGACCACACTTCCCACCAAGCGTCCACCATCCCGGGGACCGTTATGGCGCTAAGCGCTCCGCGCAACGGAATAGAGGATAATCCCTTGTTCGCGAAATATGCGACATCGGCGCGGGCAGCCGCTCTGCCCGTGCCGTTGAATCCTATCAATTCTTTTGATTTCGCTTTATAGAGCATGAAGAAAGCATCTCCGCCCACTCCGGTCATATGCGGGTAAACGACCCCGAGCGCCGCGCTGACGGCTACCGCAGCATCGAATGCGTTGCCGCCCTGCTCCAATATCCTCGCGCCCACCATGCTCGCCAAATAATGAGGGGAAGTTACCATTACATGCTGTGTTACCGGCATCGCGTTATTCATTTTCCTTCCCCCTCCTTAACTTGTTCAGTCCGATTATTAACCTAAAGCGCATGGGCGTCAAACCGTTGCTTCGCCTTTTGTTACATATAATAAGATTCCCCCCACGCTTTGTGCATAAATACGTTTCATTCTCGAATTCGGAAAATCGCGCAGCGCAAAGACCGCCTTCCTCTTAGCAGGAAGGCGGTCCGATTCCTAAAGATTAACCGATCAACAGCGACTCCGCTCCGTCAATAAACACTTTCGTGCCCGTGATCAGCGAGGATTGCTGGGATGCCAGGAACAGCACTAGGTCGGCTACTTGCTCCGGCGAGCCGGCATGGTGCTCGAGCGGACTGGAACCTTCGGGATATTCTACCGGAATGGCGGCCTCTTCCGCCTCGGGCGTCCGATTCGTATTTTGACCGATGTTGGTCTTGATTGCCCCGGGGCAAATCGCATTCACGCGTATCCGATATTCGGCCAACTCCAAGGCAGCCATCTGCATAAACGCGACTTGCCCCGCTTTGCTCGTGCTATAAGCGCTCGCTCCGATATTCGAGAAGATTCGGTTACCGTTCACCGAACTTGTGATAATGACGCTCCCCCCTTGCTTTTTGAGAAACGGAATCGCGTATTTCAGCGTTAGGAAGGTTCCTTTCAAGTTAATGTTCATCGTTCGGTCCCAATCTTCCTCGGACAGATCCTCGATCGTCGTCCACGTACCGTTAATGCCCGCGTTTGCGAAGACGATATCGATCCTCTCCCAGCGATCCGCCGCTTTGCTGATCGCCATTCTTACCGACTCCGATTCCGACACGTCCGCTTCTACCGCCATCGCTTCGCCGCCCAGTCTCGCGATTTCTTCCTTCACCATGTTCGCGCGCTCCCTTTCGCGATCAAGCACGCACACTTTGGCTCCATGCTCCGCCAACCGAAGCGCCGCCCCGCGACCAATTCCAGATCCGCCGCCAGTGACGATAGCCACCTTGCCATTGAGTTTTTGTTGGCTCATATCGTTTTCACTCCTCATCGATTTCGTTCATCGAACCATTGTTTCCCCTCCTCCCCTTTTTTACCCGTCTGGGATGGCTTCCGGACGCAATGTTTACACGGGGCATCACCCCCTACATTTTTAGTTGCAAAATATGCATGAAGAAACTCAAAAGCCCCCGATTCCACAAGTTATCGCGGAAACGGGGGCTGTGCCATCTCTTCTTAACCTCCGGAAACCAGCTGCATGACGAAGAGCTTGTCGCCGGGCTGAAGCGGGAGATCAAGGCTATCCAACCAATCGATGTTGTCCTTGTTGTAGCACAGGAGAACGTGTTTCCTCACCTTGCCCGTCTCATCGTAAACATGGCGCTTAAGCAAGGGGTAGTCGGCGAATAAACGGTCTAGCGCTTCCTTTAGCGTATCGGCTTCCAGCGGAAACTTGGCCCTTCCGCCCGTACAATCCGCCAGCAAGCCTGGTACGCCAACCTCAATCCTCATCCTCGGCCTCCAAGATCCATGGTTTAACCGACAGAATACGCGATAGCTGCCCCGGCAACCGCTCCCAGTTCACTCCCCGATCCAAGGAACAGAATAGCTCCCCGGACGTCGTGCCGAAGTAAATGCCGTAAGGATCCATGGAATCGACCGACATGGCGTCGCGAAGCACGCTGACATGCCTTTGCTCCTCGGGAAGAACATCCCCGATCGGCAGCCACGCCGCTTCGTCCCCGCGTCTGCGATAAACGAGCAGCTTGCCGTCCCTCATCGACCGTTGCTCCGAACTCTCTAATGGAATAATGAATAAATCCCCCGTCGGCGATACGCAGAACGGAAATCCGAACGGCTCGTCCCCTTCTTTCATCGTCAAGCCTTCTTCGAACGGCATCCAATTATCTCCGCCATCCTCGGATTTGAATACCCCGCAATGTTCCTGCATGAAGAGATTATCCGTATTATCCGGATCAGCCACCATCTTATGGATGCAATAGCCTACTTCTTCGAAGGGCTGTCCCGTAGGCACGCGTGCTAGACCGGCATTGCGGGCTTGCCAGGTTTCTCCTCCGTCTTCCGACCGGAACACCCCGACCGCCGACATCGCTACCCATATTCTCTCGGGACGGTTCGGGTCTACGATAATCGTGTGCAAGCACATCCCGCCGGCACCCGGGAACCAACCGGGACGCGAAGGATGACTCGTTAATCCGCTTAGTTCCTTCCAAGTGACCCCGCGATCATGGCTGACGAACAGACCCGCTTCCTCGACTCCCGCATAGAGCGTATCCGGCTGCGACGGCGCTCCCTTCGCTAATTGCCAAATCCGATTCAGCGAGAAGCCGCTTTCCTCGGAATAACGCGGTCCTTCTTCGATCTGCGTCCACGATTCTCCGAAATCATAACTGACGCGAATGGACGGCCCATAAGCGGCATGGGAAGTGCCCGCGAACAGAGCATGTCCGTTGCGACTGTCACCCAGTACGCTATAAGCCTCCCAACCGCTCAAATACGGACCGCTAAGCTTCCAATCTTTCCGTTCTTCATTAGAGGAATAGACAAACACGCCCTTGTTCGTTCCTACCAACAATTTTACTCGCTTGGCCAAGAAATTCCCTCCTGACAGGTTTTCGTTCTTCGTACAAAAGTTCGCTAAAAAGGCAGCGTTTTCCTTTATTTTAAGAATATATTCATGGAATATTTTACGGTATACTGGCTTTATGGAATGGAGTGTGATTGAAGAATGCCAGCAACCGAAACCAAGGTCGTCCGGTCGGTCTGTCCCTTCGACTGTCCCGATACTTGCAGTTTGCATGTGAAAATGGAAGATGGCGTCATAACGTCCATCGACGGCAATTCGGAACACCCGGTTACCCAAGGCGCGATATGCAACAAGGTACGTCATCTGAACGAGCGCGTCTATCATCCCGATAGGCTCATGCATCCCATGCGCAGGGTCGGTCCTAAAGGATCGCTTGCGTTCGAGCGCATCTCCTGGGATGAAGCCTATGATGAAATTACCCGGCGGCTCAAAGATAAAATCACCGAAAAGGGAGCGGAGTCGATCCTCCCTTACAGCTTCTACGGAAACATGGGGATTCTTAACGCCGAAGGCATGGATCGCCGGTTTTTCCACCGTCTGGGCGCAAGCCAGCTGGAGAGAACGATATGCAACGCGGCCGGTTCCGCGGGTTATCGTTATACGATGGGAGCCGCAGCGGGAATCGATCCCGAGGATACCGTACACTCGAAGTACGTCCTCGTGTGGGGCTGCAATCTCGTCTCGACCAACATGCACCAGGTCATGTACTTGACCGAAGCTCGCAAGCGGGGAGCCAAGATCGTGCATATCGACGTTCATCGCAACAGAACCTCCGCATGGGCGGACGAGTTCATCGGGATTCTGCCCGGCACGGACACGGCTCTGGCTCTCGGCATGATGCATGTGCTCATTAAAGAAGGACTTACGGATGCCGAATTCATCGCTAACCATACGAAAGGCTACGATGAGCTTATCGCCCAAGCGGAATCGTATCCTCCGGAGAAGGTCTCGCAGATAACGGGTATCCCCGCGGACGTGATCGTGGGTCTGGCCCGCGAGTACGGCAATGCTTCGCCGTCTTTCATCCGGATCGGCAATGGCTTGCAGCATCACGATAACGGCGGCATGGCCGTCCGCGCCATCGCTTGCTTGCCGGCGTTGACCGGTCAATGGGGTATTCTCGGCGGCGGCGCGATTAAAGGCAACGGTTATTATTCCGCGGTGAACAGCTATAAGCTGGAGCGGCCTGATCTCATGCCCGATCGGAATGTTCGTTCCATCAACATGAACCGTCTGGGAGAAGCTTTGCTTACCGCCGAGCCGTCCGTCGATATTCTATTCGTATACAACAGCAATCCCGCGGTCGTCGCGCCCGACCAGAATCAAGTGCGCCAAGGCTTGATGAGGGATGACCTGTTCACCGTCGTGCATGACTTGTTCCTGACCGACACCTGCCAATACGCGGACTTGGTTCTGCCGGCGACGAGCCACTTCGAGAATCGCGATCTATTCGCTTCATACTGGCACTTATACCTTCAATTGCATGAGCCGATCATCGAACCGATGGGAGAATGCAAATCAAACTTCACTTTGTTCAAGGAGCTAGGCATGCGCATGGGCTTCGAGGCTGAGACGTTCGACATCACGGAGGAGCAGATGATCCGGCAAGCCTTGGACCGCAGCACCCCTTACTTGGACGGTCTCGCTTACGAGGATCTGGAGCGGGACGGTTGGGCGAAAATGAAGCTGAACAAGCCTTCGATGTTCCCGGATAAGATTCCGACGCCTTCCGGCAAAATCGAGTTTTATTCCGCAGCCATGCTGAAAGCCGGACTCCCTCCCGTACCGGAATACGTTCCGATTCACGAGCCGGAGGAGCTTCCCTTCCTGCTCGTAACTGGGCCGAATCATAGCTTCATCAATTCGACCTTCGGCAATCAGGACCGGCTGAAGCGGCTCGAGAAGCAGCCGACCGCGGACATGAACGCCGAAGACGCCGCCTCTCACAGGCTGCAGAACGGAGACAAGGTTCGGATATGGAACGAGCGAGGGGAATGCCGCATCGCCGTGAAGGTTGCGAACAACGTCTTGCCGGGCGTGCTCGTAACCCAGGGGTTATGGTGGGAACATGGCAACGAGGGGGTTCAGGCCGTCAATTCGCTGACGTCCCAGCGTCTCTCCGATATGGGAGGCGGGGCAACCTTCTTCTCGACGCGGGTGGACATGGAGAAAATAGAATAAGTAAAGGCCGCCCGGGGAGCAAATCCTCGGGCGGCCTTCGTTTATCCCCATTTTACAATTCCCTCTAGGGTACCAGTACCGTATGCTGGGTGACCGTATGGAGGTCCCGCCATATCCGGTTCATCGGGTTATCCTCCATCAGAACCGCCATGCCGAGCAACGGAAAAATCGCATGCGCATATGCTAATGTGCTTATGGCTATCCTTTGGCTGCTTTCGCCGACCTCGCGTTGCTGCTGCTCATCCATCGCTCCGCTTCTCTCGAAATCCGCCCAAGTCCGCTCCACCGTTTCATAGAACTGTTTTGCTACGGCATCCAATGACGTTTCATGCTCCTCGAGAACGCTAATCAACGCCTCTAATCGCTGGGGACGAGCGATTGCCCAATCGGCCTGCCTTGCCATGGCGAAAGAACGGGCTTCTTCCAGGAAGTGACGGCAGATGCCGAGACTTACCGCAGCGAAAGAGGTTTGGGCGAAAGGGAGGAAAGGATATCGGAAAATGGGGTCGTCATAGTGAGGCGTGCTCATAATATCGAATGTGCGCTCAGAGGGGACGAAGGCTTCCTGCACCCTGATCGAGTGGCTTTCGGTTGCTTTTAATCCGAAAGCGTTCCAATCCCGAATGATCTCCACTTGCTCGGGCAGGAAAGCGAAGGAGCGAACCTCAGGTTCCTCGCCCGGCTCGGCTCCTATTCTGCAATTCGCGGTGAACAGGCTGGCATAGGTCGAACCGCTGCAATACTTCCATTGCCCGCTAACGATATATCCGCCATCGACCGAAAGAGCGATCCCGTTCGCATGGCCGCTTCCCGCAACGACGGCTCTATCATGTCCGAACAACAGCTTGGATTGCTCTGGAGGAAGCGTCGCCGAGAAAAACCCTCCGCCCGAACCGATGGTAACGAGCCATCCGAAGCTCCCGTCGATCCAGGAAGCGCGCTCGAACACGCGCAGCGCTTCGGGCAGAGGCAGCATAAGGCCGTTTAATTCCTTTGGCACGAACAGCTTGAACAGTTTCGCTTCATACATATAGTTCAAAATCTCTTCGGGAAGCTTGCCTTCATTTGCATGCTTATCGGCGACATGGCGTATTTCGGTTATCATACGTTCAGGAATGTTCATGAATAGAACCCTCTTTCTTTATCGTCTAGGACAAAAGTCTACTTGATGGACATTTGTCTATATGTGAGATAAACTATGTAAAGCACTAACCTTAAGGAGGGTCGGGCAATGGATCGCGAACAACAGATATTAGACCTCATACGCCACAATCCTTTTATCTCTCAGAATGAAATCGCGAGCCGAATCGGCATATCGAGGTCCGCCGTAGCCGGCTACATTGCAGCCCTAACCAAAAAAGGCGTCATCCGCGGACGGGCATACGTAACCGCAGATGAGAATACCGTTCTCTGCATCGGAGGCGCGAACCTCGATAGCAAAGCGACAGCCAAGCAGCGGATTCGTTCCGCCTCGTCCAATCCCGCTAACGTCAAGGAATCCTGCGGCGGCGTGGCGCGCAATATCGCGGAGAATCTGGCCCGTCTGAGCTGTACCGTTTCCTTGCTGACCGTAGTCGGCGATGATCAAGCCGGACAGTGGGTGCTGAAGGAAACCGCAAGAACCGGCGTGGATACCAGCTTGTCCAACGTACTGCCTGACGAGAAGACCGGTACGTATACCGCTCTTCTCGACATGAACGGAGAGATGTTCGTGGCCTTCGCGAACATGGACATCTACGATAAACTCTCCGCGCGATTGCTCCAGGAGAAATGGTCGCATATCGCGGCGTCGAAGCTTGTGATCGCGGATACGAACTTGCCAGCCGATGGATTGAGCGAACTCATACGGCTTTGCCGGGACAGCGCGCTACCGTTATTCATCGATCCGGTATCCTCGGAGAAAACGAAGAAGCTGCCTAGCGACCTGCGCGGGGTGACCGCCATTTTCCCCAATCTGGAGGAAGCGATTGAATTAGCCGGCGCAGAGGCTACAGCCTCGGACAAGCCGGACTACGCCGAGTTAGCGCTAGCCATTCATAAACGCGGCGTCCAGCATGTATTCATTACGGCGGGCGAGCAAGGCGTCGTGTACTCCGGAGACGAAAGCGCTGCCGTTCTCTACCCTTCGGTTCCGACCGACGTAGTCGAGGTCACGGGCGCGGGAGATGCGTTCGTCGCCGGTGTGGCCTATGGCATACTGCATGATTTTAACTACCCCGATGCGTGTCGGCTTGGGTTAGCGGCAGCCCATCTAACGCTTCAGACGAACGAGTCCGTATCCGCGCAATTAAACGAACGGATACTCCAACAAACAGCCAAGGAGAGATTATCATGAACAACTACCTTACTTTTACGGATGAAGTGCAAGATGCACTGGTCCAAAACAAACCGATCGTTGCGTTGGAAACTACGATCATATCCCATGGCATGCCTTATCCGCAAAATATAGAGATGGCTCGCAAGGTCGAGCAGATCATTCGCGACAACGGAGCGGTTCCCGCTACGATCGGCATTCTGGACGGACGTATCAAGATCGGCCTGAACGAACAAGAACTGGAAGCCTTCGCGACGACGAAAAATGTGGAGAAAGTAAGCCGACGCGACTTCCCTTATATACTAGCCTCCGGCAAAATCGGAGCGACGACGGTAGCCGCTACGATGATCGGCGCCGCATTGGCCGGCATAGAAGTATTCGCGACGGGCGGAATCGGCGGCGTTCACCGCGAGGGAGAAACGACGATGGACATTTCCGCCGATTTAACCGAATTGGCCCGGACGAACGTTGCCGTCGTCTGCGCTGGCGCCAAGTCCATTCTAGACATCGGCCGAACGCTGGAGTTCTTGGAAACCCACGGCGTGCCGGTCGTCGGTTACAAAACCGACGAGTTCCCTTCTTTCTATGCAAGGGAGAGCGGTTATGGCGTTGATTTCCGCCTCGACGAGCCTGCTCAAGTCGCCAATGTTTTGAGAAAGAAATGGGAACTGGGGCTAGACGGCGGAGCAGTCATCGCTAATCCGGTTCCTGCTGAATCCGCGCTGCGGCAACAAGATATCGAAGGGGTGATTCAACAAGCGCTCGCCGAAGCCAAGGATCAGCAGATCACGGGCAAGAAGGTGACTCCGTTCTTATTAGCTCGCATTAAAGAACTAACGGACGGCAGAAGCTTGGAAACGAATATTGCCCTCGTGTACCATAATGCTCAAGTGGCAGCTCAGATTGCCGTCGCTCTTAAAGCTTAATTCAAAAATAGCGCATATAGACAAGCGGCAGTCGGGCTTCTATTCACAACGGAACGACCCGAACGGCCGCTTGTTTGCCGCTAAGCTGGATTCCCGTCTCCTTTTTACCGCCCGCAGCCAGATCCTTCAGCAAGCGCTCCAGCAATTCCTTCGCTTTCGGTCCCTCTTTGCCTTGAATTTTAACGACCAATTGAACCGCGTTGCCCGAGGCGAGCAGCTTCTCGGCTTGCCGCTGCTTCGTCTCGTAATCATGCTCCTCTATACTCGCCGTAAGCCTGATCTCTTTCACCTTCAGCTGTAGATCCTTCTTCCGCGCGTCTTGCTTCTCCTTCGCCGCTTCCTGCTTGGCCGCGCCCCGCGATACTAGCTTGCATGGGGGAGGGCTGCTGAACAGGGAAGTACAGACGAGATCGACCTTCAGCTTGCGTGCCATGGCCAAAGCTTCGTCTCTCGAAACAACTCCCAGATCCTCTCCGTTAACTCCCGTCAACAGGACCTCGGATGCCTTTATTTTTTCGTTTAGAATGAGCATGGTTTATAAGTACCTCCTTAGTAACGTACATTAGCAAGAATACCTAATAACAACATAATAACAAAAAACCCGATCCATCAGGGATCAGGTTCGACAGGTTTGAAGCTTTAATATCGGTCTACCACTTTGGATATATAGCGAAAGTCGTCGACATCGGCGCCTTTGAGCGAAGTGGTTTTTTCCGCCAACAGCAAAATCGGAAGCACCGCGACGATCTGGGAAAGAATCGCGTCTGCCTGTTCGGGCAATATCAATATCCGCTTTTCGGTAATCCCCGGCAACGATACGCTCCGATCAGTAATGAAATACACTTCCGCTTGCAAGGAGGCCAAATGCTCTGCGTGTTTCAGCGATTCCTCCCTGTCTTCGGCCGTTGCGATGACCACGATCAGGAGTCCTTCCCGCACTACTTCGATATTGCCGTGCCGGAATTCCGACAATGTCATCCCTTCCGCGTGCTGGAACGTTTTTTCTTTTATAACGAGCGGCGGGCGGAGTTAGCAAACTTTCTTTACTATCTCGGCTCGATTCGACTGCGGCGGGCCGAGTTAGCAAACTTTCTTTACTATCTCGGCTCGATTCGACTGCGGCGGGCTGAGTTAGCAAATATTCTTTACTATCTTGGCTCGATTCGACTGCGGCGGGCTGAGTTAGCAAACTTTCTTTACTATCTCGGCTCGATTCGACTGCGGCGGGAGGAGTTAGCAAACTTTCTTTACTATCTTGGCTCCATTTTCCAGCGTGTTCCTTAGTTTGGTAAGGTTTTGTTACTGATAGGTTAAAAAAAACACCCGCTGCTCGGGCTCAGTTATGATCCGGAACAGGCAGGGTGTCTTTTTAAATCGTTTCCAATGATAGCTCTCCCGTGGCCGGGTTCTTCAGCACGATTCGCGCCTCGAAGGCTTCCTCGTCGGCTTTATCGAATTTCAGCTTAGCCGTCTTTCCCTTCTCTACCAGCGCTTTAACCATCGTATCGGTCAACGTGCGGTCGAAGCTTTCCTTCCAGATAACGAAGCCGCAGCCGGTCTTGTAATTGCTGCAGCCATAGCCTTTGCGGCCCATGAAGATGTGACCGCCGCAGCCTGGATTCGGACATATTCCGATCGTGCCGGGTTGCGCCGAGGAACTCGCGGGTGCGGATTTGGCCGAAGCGGGAGTCGCCTTGGTTTTCTTCGGTGCAGCCGATCCCGCGGATTCCCCTTCCGACGTTGGCTTCTTCTTGCCTTTTGCTTCCTTTGCCGGAGGCTCGGGTCTCGCGAAAGCATTCTTGGCGGCTGGCCGCTGAAGCTTAACCTTATCGATAATTTGCCACGTGAATTTCTTTACGTTGCCCATAAAAGCATCCGCGGAAGCTTGTCCGCGCGAAATCTCCGTTAGTCTCCGCTCCCAATGCCCGGTCATCTCAGGCGAGGTGAGCAGCTCGACTCCGGCTCCGCGGATGAGCTCGATCGCGGTCCGTCCTTTAGGAGTGATCACGATTCTCTTACCCTGCATGTCGATGTAACCGACCTGCTTCAGCCGTTCGATCGTTGCCGCCCGGGTGGCCGGCGTTCCCAGCCCCGAGTCCTTCATCGCATCGCGAAGCTCCTCGTCCTCGATTTGTTTGCCCGCGCTTTCCATCGCTTTAAGCAACGTACCTTCCGTAAAATGCTTCGGAGGCTGCGTTTCCTTAGCTTTAACCTCGACGTCGCTGCAAACGACGGGCAGCCGCGGATCGATCTCGAACGGAGCATCCGTCTCCTGCTCCTCCTCCTCGGCCGATCCCGCTCCATCCTCTTTGCCGCCGTCTTTTCCGCTGCCGTTGTCCTTGCCCGACTTGGCTTGATCCGCGTAAATGACTTTCCAGCCTAAGCTAAGCAATTGCTTCACCGTCGTCTTGAAGCTTTCCTTTTCCACTTCGGTCATAACCGTATGGACTTTATATTCCGCTGCCGGATAGAAATGGGACAGGAATCTTTTTACGATCAGATCATAGAGCTTCCGCTCGTCGGGACTTAATCCTTGAGGCTTCTTCATCGTTGGCATGATGGCATGATGATCTTCGACTTTAGCCGGATTGCAGACGTTCTTGTTATTCGTATGTACAAGCTTCTTATTCGCGTCCTTCACGAATTCTCCGTAATCGGAAGAACTCCGCAAGGAATCCAGAATCTTGTGCATCTCCGGAATGTTCTGCTCGTTGACGTAGTTGGAGTTCGTACGCGGGTAAGAAATGACCTTATGCTTCTCGTAGAGCGCCTGCGCCGTGTCCAACGTTTTCTTGGCGGAGAAGCTGAACTTCCCGTTCGCTTCCCTTTGGAGCAGCGTCAAGTCGTAAAGCTTAAAGGGATACTCCTTCGTATCCTTGACCTCATAGCTTGCGATCGTGCCCGTCTTGCCCTTCACCTTGGCTGCGATCGCTTCGGCTTTCTCGGGATCCGTAAGCCTGTCTCCTTGCCAAATTCCTCTATAGTCGGTCGCCTGTTGCGTGAACAAGCCCGTAATGTCGTAAAATTTCAAAGAATCGAAAGCTTCGATCTGTTTCTGGCGATCGTATATGAGGGCGAGAACGGGCGTCTGCACCCGGCCGACGGACAACAGCTCGTTGTGCTTCGTCGTGAATGCGCGGGAGCCGTTCATTCCGATCAGCCAATCCGCTTCGCTTCGTACGCGCGCAGCCTGCGTCAGATTCTCGTACTCGGTATTATCCTTCAATTGGTCGAAGCCCTTGCGAATCGTCTCCGCCGTCAAGTCTGAAATCCATAGACGCTTGACCGGTTGCTTCAGATGGAGATGCCTTACGATGAGCGAAAATATATGCTGCCCTTCCCGCCCGGCATCGCAAGCGTTTACGAGCGCGCCGCTCCTTGCCGCGAGTTCTTCGATCACTTGAAGCTGATCCTTCGTCCGCGGATTGGGGAGCAGCTTGAAATCTTCGGGGATGATCGGCAGATCGCCGAATCGCCATTTTTTATATTTGTCATCGTAGAGGTCCGGCTCCGCCAACCCGATGAGATGGCCGATCGCCCAGGTGATGATATAATTTTCTCCTTCTAAATAGGAGCGTTTATTTTGAGCTTTGGGCTCGATGACGGCGGCGATGTTGCGGCCCATGTCCGGCTTTTCCGCTATGACCAACGTCTTCAAAGGGGTCGTTCCTCTCCGCGTGGGATTACAAGATTTTTGTCTCATTATATCATATGTCCCTTAAAGGGCGGGAACCGTTATGTCCCAGGTTCAGAGAATCGATCTCCGAATCCGGCCAACAAAAAACAGTACAACCGTCAATAGGCTGTACTGTTTGATAGGTTTTACTGTTAATAGGTTTTACGATCCGTTACCAAGCAAGCATGACGGCAATCCAAGCCGCGACGGCCGGAATACCTTGCGCGAAGAGGATCGACCTCTTCACGGTCCAGCCTCCATAGAGGGCGGCGATCAGGACGCAGACGAGGAAGAACGTCTGAATCTGATACCCGGTGGAAGCGTTGGGGTGAAGCAACCCCCATACCAGTCCCGCAGCCAAGAATCCGTTATACAATCCCTGGTTGGCCGCGAGCGTCTTGGATTCCCTGGCGAAGCTTGTGGACGTGCCGAACCTTTTCCGAATGCCGGGAGAAGTCCATAGGAACATCTCCATGAGCAGAATGTATACATGCTCCAAAGCGACAAGCCCCACCAGAATCGCAGCTATCACCACCGGGCAGCCTCCCCTTCACATTTGCTCAGCCTAGTTGAGTATTTCCCCTACTCTTTATTTATTCGTGACGGGGATGGAATTATCACTGCGTTTTCGCGTATTCGGCAGCTCCGGCTTCCTGCGTCCGGGGAACCACCAACTCGCCCGTCCGAGCAGCTTCATCGTAACCGGAACGAGCAGCATCCGGATGACCGTGGAATCCAGCGCGATTGCTACGGCCATGCCGAAACCGAGCATCTGTATCGGAAGCACGCCCGAGAAAGCGAATCCGGCGAAAACGGCAATCATCAATACGGCCGCGCCGGTAATGAGAGGACCGGTCTTCTCCATGCCCTCGGCAATGCTGTCTTCGTGCGCTCCGGTCCGATCATGCTCTTCCTTCACCCGGCTCACGAGAAACACTTCATAGTCCGTGCTCAGTCCGAACAGCAACGCGAGCAGCAGCACCGGAACGAAGTGGATGACGTAACCGTTCGATTCCGCGTTGAAGATTTCGGAGCCGTAGCCGAGCGCGAACACGAACACCAAGATCCCGTAAGTCGCGGCGACCGAGAACAGATTCAAGATAATCGCTTTAAGCGGCAGCAACAGACTTCTAAAGGTAAAGATCAGGATGAGGAAAATAAGTACAAGCATGATCCCCAGAGCCGGAAGCAGGCTGTCGCTAATCGCTTGGGACGTTTCCATGCCGTTCATCGTTTCCCCGCCGATACTGAAGGAGGTTCCTTCCGGCAGAGCGAACCCGGGCAACACTATATCTCGCAAACTCTTCACGACTTCCCTGCCCGCTTCGCTCGATCCGTATTGATCGAGCTCGACCTCCAGCAAGGCGGTATGACGATCCTTGCTCACATAGCGGTTTACCATGAAATCGACGTCGACGGGTAAGGCGCTGCCGCTCCCATTCAATAAGCCGGAGACGATACCCGAATCCATGCCGGGAAAAAAGGATGCGACGGATGTCACGTTCGATATATGCTCTTGTTTGCCAAGCTCCGCATGGAGCTCGGCAATCTTCGTGAGCGCTTCCGGAGCGCTTAGGTCGCTGTTCTGGTTACGCAGCACGATGCTGATCTGATTCGTCGCGCCGATTCCGAAAGATTCCTCCATGAGGGCAAAGCCCTGGCGAACCGACGTATCGGCGGGAAGCGTGCGGATATCGGGGGAATCGAGCTTCAAGTTGAGAGCGGGAGAAGCGAATGCGCCCAATGCGAGTAAAGTAAGGACGAGGAACAATATCGGGCGTCGCATAATTGCTTTCGTCCATCTTTTCCAGCCGCTTGTTCGAGTGCTAGCGCGTGGCCGCAGAAAAGGAATACTGCCTTTATTGATACGAAGACCAAGGATGACGAGCACGGCAGGCAACAGCGTCAAGCTAGCCAGCCCTGCCACGAACACGACGACGATGCCGCCGAACGCGATCGCTTTGATCGCATCGATCGGAACAATGAACAACGCGGAAAGCGCGGCAATGACGGTTAGCGCCGAGAAGAACACGGTATGACCGGCCGTTTCCAGCGTTTTCACGAGCGCGTCCTGCTTTGTGTTACCTTTTATCGCGAGCTCCGACTTAAACCTGCTGACCATGAACAAGGAATAGTCGATTCCGACGCCAAGCCCTAGCATCATAGCCGAATTCGTCACGAATACCGAAAGCTCCACTTCCCGGGCGACCAAGTATACGATCCCCATTGCGACGAGCACCGAGGCAATCGTAACCATAAGCGGGGTAATCGTGGCCATGACCGACCGGAATACGAGCAGAAGAATGATAATGATAAGCGGGAATACGATCATCTCCGCCTTAGCCAGCCCTTCCTGGCTTTGCACGCTGCTCTCGCCCCAGAAGGCCGCTCCTCCTACCAGATAAGCTTCCGCTCCAAGGCTCTCGGCCTGCTCGACTACGCGTTCCTGGTAATCGGGCACTTTATTAATGACGAAATCCAATTTCATGTCCATATCCACGAAAGCGATGCTTAGATTAGGATCCTTTCCGACTAGCCCAGAACCGATCCCCTCGGAGGCGTTCAGGATGCTGAATACGCCGGACACGCCTTCTTCGGCCTTAAGCCGATCGACGATCTTCCCTAGCTTGTCGTTATATTCCGGCGAACCCGCCGCATGCTCCGGATCCTTCAGGACAAGCGTCATGGAGCTCTCCGACCTGCCGTCGAACTCGGTCGCCAACAGCTTGCCCGCGGTTAGCGACTGCGATCCGGGTACATCCCATCCGCCCCCGCTTAGCAGAGGCGTTAATTTGCCGAAGGCAAATCCTCCGAACAGAGCGATTACGATCCAAAACGCTACGATTACCCATCTTACCTTGTACAGCGCCTTTCCCCATCCGCGTAATAACCCGTGCATTCCTCTCCACCGTCTTTCTCTGTTTAGTTGTTCTTTTTACTCGCATGAATGATATATGCAATTTATTGTTTGATCATTCAAACAACGAACGTTAAAAAGAAAGAGCCGTGATCACGTTTCTCTCTTTTCGTTTAACCGTTCATAATACGCGCCGAGCATCTCGGCAAGCATCGCGTACGCTTCGTCGTACTTGAAATCCGGATCCGCGACCTTCTGCAGCCCGAGACCCTCGATAATCGAATACAGAAGAGATGAGAATACATCTGCCTGTTCCTTAGGGAATCCCGCGATCTCTCCGACCGTATCGCCGATATACCTGCGCTTCGTAGCCAACATTTCCTTCAATGTCTCGCGAGCCGCCTCGTTCCTGAGCCCGATCGCGGACAGCTCATAACGAAGACGGAACCATTCCGGTTCTTCGAGCGCCCTGCTCTTGGGATACTCGAGTAACCTAGCGATGCCGGATAACGTTAGAGGCTGGCCGTCCAGCTCGATTAGTTCTTCGAAGGACTCGCAATATTTTCGCGTTTCCCTGCGGAATACTTCGGCGAACAGCAGGTCCTTGCTCGGGAAGTAATAGTTGATAAGCCCTTGCGCCACGCCGGCCGTGATCGCGATTTCTTTGGTCGAGGCCTTATCGTAGCCCTTCTCCGATAATACGTCATAAGCGGCCGCTATTATTCTGTCTCTTTTGTCTGCGTCGGTCATCGGCACACACCTTGTTTCGTATTTTAATGAAATGCAGATTTATTAATAAGTTGAATGAACGTTCAAACAAAAAAATAACATACTAACTCCTAGTATGCAAGTCTGAATCTGAATCTATAACGCGAGCTTATAACGTCCCGAACCAAGTTTCCACTTCCCGGAACGTTCCAACGTTCGATAAAATGCCGTCGTGGTCTGCGTCGAGTATAGTTGCAACCTTTGCTTGGTTATGCTCGGCGAACAGCGGCGCGTATTGTCCGGGAATAAAAACCTCTTCCTTCTCGCCTACCAACACGAGGGTCGGTTGGTTCATTGCCTGCAAGTAACGCTCGTATTTTGCTTTCGTCGTTCTGGACATCAGCAGCCGATAGCTGACTTCCAAGGTCTCGCGGCCGTGCCTGAGTGCCAGCGGCTTGTCGTTGCGCATGACAATCCAATTGTTTAGAAAACGAATGCCAACCGCGTTAAGTATGGTGAGAAAGGCGATCTTGGAGAAATTAATCCGAATCGTGCTCCAAGGGTCCTTCTTGTGGTTAATCGGCGCGTTCGGGTGAATAGACGGGGTCAACAACAGGAATCCTCCGATATCCTTCGCTAGCCGTCGGTGGGTAGCCAATCGGATCGCGTTCGCTCCCCCGCCCGAATGACCGGCGATAATCAGCTTAGGCGGAGAAGAAACGCTCGACCGGATCCATTTCGTTAAATCCTCTATATCGTCATCGTACTGGCCGATATATTCCACGTCGCCCCTGCGAATCGGATGCATGCCGTAGCCTCGTAAATCAGGCACGATCACCTGCGCCAGCCCTCGCTTCGATATAAATTCCGCCAGCGGCCGAAGGTAGTGCCCATCTTCCGAAATCCCGTGCAGCAGAATGACGATTTTATTTGAATCCGCCGGATAATGGCGGTAGCATAACGATCTTCCATCCCTAGCATTATAGGTTTGAATCGAGGGCAAATCTCTGTCCGGCATGATGGGCCTCCAACGGTAACATTCTACGCACACTCCGCGCGACTAGCGATTTATTCTTTTGAAAACGCTATTCAGAGTTTATCATACCACACCCCCTGCTTCGCGTCCCATTAAATTTAGGTCTATAGCCTCACTGATTACGGGCAGCCTTTTTTTGTGTTTTGAATCCCGCCGAGTTGACCGTATACTGAAAGTAGGAGGGGACGAGCGATGTGCGGAAGATATACGATCGTGGTTTCCATGGAAGAGCTGATGCTAAGGTATTTAAGCGAGTTGCCAACCAACCGGTATTCGCCCCGCTACAACGTGGCTCCCATGCAGAACGTGACAGCGGTGATTCATGACGGAGAAAAGAACAAACTCGGAGAACTAAGATGGGGGTTGGTTCCTTCTTGGGCATCGGATGAGAAAATAGGAAGTAAAATGATCAACGCGCGCGCGGAAACAATCCTGGAGAAAGCCTCCTTCAAGAACCTGATCCGCCGCAAGCGCGCGATCATCCCGGCCGACGGATTCTACGAATGGAAGCAGCACGGGGGCAAGAAGCAGCCGATGCGCATTACGATGAGGGACGGGGCCATTTTCTCCATGGCCGCGCTATATGATTCATGGATGGCGCCCGACGGGCGAAAATTAAGCACGTTCACGATTATAACGACTACGCCGAACAGCCTAATGGCCGACATCCATGACCGGATGCCGGTGATTTTACAGCCAGAGGACGAGGCATCGTGGCTGAATCGGGACAATGACGACGTCAAGCAGCTAACGGGCTTGCTTCGCCCTTACTCCGCCGAAGCGATGAAGGCGTACCCGGTTTCGCCCATCGTAGGCAACGTAAAGAACGATACGCCGGAATGCATCGAGGAGCAGATGGTGTTGTTTTAATAAGCTATAGCCCCTTGATCATTCCGCCGTCGACGAGCAGCGATTGTCCGGTGACGTACGTGTTGGCGAACGAGCCGTAGAAAACGGCATGACGCGCGAACTCCTCCGGAGTGCCCGGCCTGCCGAGCGGAATCTGCTTGTTGGCTTCCGTCTGAATGTCCTCCACCGAGCAATGGCGGTCCGCGGCTCTTTTCCGATCCAATTCGGCGATCCGGTCCGTCGCGATCCTGCCCGGCGCGACCGTATTGATGAGAATGCCATCGCCGGCCAATTCGGAAGCAAGGCTTTTCGTCAGAGAGTTGACTCCCGCCCGGAAAACATTCGATAAAATGAGTCCGTCTATCGGCTGCTTGATGGAGGTGGACGCCAGATTCACGATTCTACCGCCGTATATGGCGGACTTAAGATACGGCATCGCCTCTCGGATGAGCCGAATGGTGCTCATCAAGCTGAGCTCGAAGCCCTTTGCCCAATCCGCATCCTCCATGTCTGAGAAGAATCCGGCGGGAGGGCCTCCGGCGTTCGTGACCAACACGTCCAATCCGCCGTGCGCCTCGGCCGCGCTTCGGATCGCATGGCGAATATCCTCGCCCTTGGACACATCCATCTGAATAACAGTTGCTTCAATGCCGGTGAGCGCCCGAATCTCGTCGCGCGTTTGAGCGAGCTGATCCAAGCTTCTACTGGCTATGGTCAAGCGAGCTCCCTCTATCGCGTATTGCAGCGCGACCGCCTTGCCCAGGCCTTTGCTCGCCGCCGCCACGAATACGGATTTCCCCTTAAGCATCAAGTCCATAAGACACAACTCTCCTTTTCATACCATTCCTGCCGTTAGTTTTGCTATCCCTTTCGCTCAGAAGCGGCCACACACTTATTTGTTGTGGTGCCCGCTACAGCCGTAATGGCACAAGTGTCGGGGTACTGACCGCGTAACGGCAGGTTTTGCCGTTAAGCCACGCAAGTGGCGAGGTAGGGACCGCGTAACGGCAGGTTTTGCCGTTAAGCCACGCAAGTGGCGAGGTAGGGACCGCGTAGCAGCAGGTTTTGCCGTTAAGCCCGCGCAAGTGGCGAGGCGTAGGGACCGCGTAGCGGCAGGTTTTGCCGTTAAACCTGCTCAAGTGACGAGGTAGGGACCGTGTAGCGGCAGGTTTTGCCGTTAAGTCCACGCAAGTGGCGAGGTAGGGACCGCGTAGCGGCAGGTTTTGCCGTTAAGCCCGCGCAAGTAGCGAGGTAGGGACCGCGTAGCGGCAGGTTTTGCCGTTAAGCCCGCGCAAGTGGCGAGGTTGGGACCGCGTAGCGGCAAACGGTGACACGCCGTGCTATTATTGTTACGCATCCACGTAGTTCCATACACCGTAACGGCAATCCGTACCGCTGATATTGTCACGTATCAACCCGATGCTTTTAAATTTCCCAACCATCTGAGTGAAAGGGATAACTCATCTCCAATATTATGCACTATTCATTATCGATTTGGATATGGGGATCGACTTGCGGAAAAGAGACTTTCAAAAGCCTCGTTCGATCGCGGGAGAGAGTTGAAGATGGCCAAAGAGAATATTCATTTCGGTTTGCTTAAAGCTTGGACTACGGATTCGGCCTTGACACCTCCGAGATCGTCCGGTATATTGAACGAACATAACTTAATTTACCAAACTTACGACGGAAGCACCGGTAAGCAAAGGCGTTTAACAGCCTTTCTTGCAGGTGCTTTTTTGTCGTCCAATCCGCTTCTAAACCCAAGGAGGAGATCGTTAATGCAAATGCCTTACGGAAAAAGAATGACAGCCCCGATTGCCTTGTTCGTAGTAATTCTATGCGCCCTATTGGTCGCGACGCCCTTCTCGGGCGTTTCCGCTGCATCGGCAATCGAACTAACCGCGCCCGTAAAAGCCGATTTCGATAAGGCCGTTGCCTCCATAACGGATAAGGAAATGTCGGCGAAGCTTGGGGCGCTTTACGGCGACTTCGGCACTCTGCTTAAACAGGACAAAACCGACGAAGCGAAGATCAAAGCGCTGCATTATCGTAACGAGGAAGATTTGATCCTTCTTCGTAAGCAGATTCGGTTGATCGATGCGGACAAGCTTAGCAAGCTTGGGAATCAAGTCAAGGCGACCAAGGAACGGTACAAGCCTTTGTTCGAGGCTTATACATTGGTGAACAAGCAAATCACGATCGCTAGATCGCTAAAGAACAAAGCGCTAAGCGCCCTGCTGCGAGCCCAAGCAGACGCGCTGAAGCTGTCCGTCCAATTCGCCCGCGAGGACATTAAGGCCAAGGAAGCGTTATACAGCTCGGCGAAATCGGCGACAGCCCGCACAATCAAAACCGCACGGGAATTGCTTGAAGCCATTGATCCTCTCAAGGTTCAAATCAAAGCGCAACGGAGCGCGGCCAAGCTGCCTCGAAGCAGCTTAGCTCCCTTATGGACGAATTTCAAGTACGCGATCAAGAAGCGAGAGGCCAAAGGCACGCTGGATGCGCTGTCCACCCTCGTCATGCTAGCCCGTCAGATCGTAGATCAGCAACAGAAAATCTACGCGCTGGAGGTTAGAATCGGCGATATCATCGCCACGACCAAAGCAAGATACCTATAATGCCAGTCACGGAAGAGGTATAATAGACTCCGACGATTAGAAGGAGATGACCTCGGCATGGCATTGAACATTCGGTTGCTAACCGATCAAGATTTCGAAGACGCGATGCAGCGTCAAGCCCGGCTGCGCGTCTTCAAGAACGACCATATCGTCGACTCCAACGGAATTATCGTCCGCTTCGACGATCGGACCGTCGTCATTCAATCGGGAGTAGGAGATCTGGCTTATCACGCGAGGAAAGATTGCGAATTTTTCGAGCTGCGTAAGCGATAGGCGCTTAACGAAGAGAGCCTTCAGGTTTCGCGTTGGAAACGCGCCTCCTGAAGGCTCTTTTTGGGATTTTACATCATTTAATTAGACTAACTCGAACTACGGCGCTCCTCACCCACTCCCTGTAGGCATTTAGTTTGACTAACTCCAACTACGGCGCTCCTTAGCCACTCCCGGCACACATTTAGTTTGACTAACTCCAACTACGAGGATTCTGAACTCGGGACGAATTAAGCAATCATCGCCAGTGCAGTTAGGTTTTTCCTAAATGCAGTATCGGGTTGCTATCCCCTGGCAGTCAGGTTTTATCGAACTCCGGAACCATATCCCCCCATATCATGCATATATATGGATATGACCTTCGGGGAGGGAATTCATCCATGAGACTTGCGCTTTGGTGCCGCGTCGTTATTATCCTTTCAGCCTTGCTGTTCATTCCGGCCGTGGTTACCGTTCACGCGGCAACCGCCGTTCGACTCGAGAAGAAATTCGCCAAGTACGAGCAGTTCATCAAGATCGACAAGTCCTCCAACAAGCTCTATTTCTACGAAAAGGGAAAGCTGGTCAAATCCTTCCCCGTCGCCACGGGAAAGAAGCCATCCTATACGCCGGAAGGCTTGTTCACGATTCATGAGAAAATCAAAAACCGGCCGTACTATAAAGAAAAAATCAAAGGCGGAGACCCAAAGAACCCGCTCGGAGACCGCTGGCTCGGATTGAAGGTCACCCGTAACGGAAAAACGTCGTACGCTTACGGGATTCACGGGAACAACAACGAAAAGTCAATCGGCAAGTACGTATCCGCGGGTTGTATCCGGATGCACAATAAAGACGTCCGCTGGCTCTATGACCAGATCAAGACGCCTACCCTCGTGTACATTATTTCGTCGAAGTAAGCTTGGCCTAGACCTTGATCGCGGATGTCCAGCCCCAGTAGAAGGCATCCCGATCCCAGGCCGCTTTGCCGCCGTGCAGCTTCTTGAACGCCTTTTTGACATCCTTATCGATAGACTCATGCCCGTTATCGTTAACGTAAATAAATCGCTCGCCAAAGTTGGATTTAATATAATTAACCGCATCGGTTTGATACAGGACTCCCGCATTCTTCAATTCTCCGAACATCCAATTTGCAACGTCGTCAGCCGTTAAATCCATCGCATTCCGCTCCTGCCTTATCCTACGATTCTGTCGATCTCGCTCTTCAACAACAAGTAGCGATGAACGCTTCTCTTGATGGGCATCTTGGTCAGCCCGTGCTTGTCTACGTAAATTTTCATCTGATCCTTGGAAAGCCCCAGCAAGCTCCCCGCTTCCGTAAGCGTTAGTACTTCCTCCGTGCTAGTGGCGTTAAAAGTCTTCTTCGCCTTCTGGTTCCAGTCTTCGAATGCTTGCATATATAACAACCTTTCTGCTAGTCAGCTCCTAAGCATCTGGCTTATCTGCCGTTCAACTCTTTGTATTTCTTATTATAGCATGTTTTACCCCTATTTATCAGCACCGCGGGTCATGCTCCCCAAGATATCCGAGCAAATTTAATGTTAGATTACCTTACATATCAGCACAAACGCTTAACGAAATCGTGTTTGAGCTGCAGAACGTGCTCGACAAGTTAAAGGTATAAAACTAACGCCCGAAGCACATAAGAAAATACAGAGCTACGGCATTAATCTCGCCGTGCTCTGTACTCATAATCATGATTGGATTCTCGACATTTATAATTGCTCTTTTAACTTACATCGCAAATAACTACAAGAGAAAGTAAAAACCCACCCCAAGGTTAGCTGCCAAAGGTGGGTTTTTGTCGCTGAACTTGAATGGACATCCCATCCAAGCCAATTGTATAGGCCGAGTGTTACCAGCACTCGGTCTTTCTATTGTCATTTTAGCATATGCGACTCGGGTAAGACAATATACACTGCCGCCACCTCGCGGTATGCTGGTAACTTTCATTCCTTAATCGGCGCACTGCCAAGCACACCAAAAAGCCGGTTCCCGTTTCACCAGGGACCGGCTTTTATGTTGCGTCATCTATTGCAGCTGTCCATGACCGTGAAAGAGGTCGCTGTAGAGGCCTCGCTTCGCCAGCAACTCGTCGTGGGAGCCTTTCTCCAGCAAACTTCCATCCTTAAGCACTAGAATCTGATCCGCACGCCGAATCGTATTCAGCCTGTGGGCGATGACGAAACTCGTACGACCTTCCATCAATCGTTGCAGCCCCTCTTGGATCTTGATTTCCGTCACGGTGTCGATGCTGCTCGTTGCCTCGTCCAGGACCAGAATGGCCGGGTCGGCCAGGATCGCCCGGGCGATCGCAAGAAGCTGCTTCTGCCCTTGGCTGATTCCGCTTCCGTCCCCTTGCAGGATCTTGTCGTATCCCCCGGGCAAACGTACGATGAACGAATGGGCATTCGCGAGCCTTGCCGCCGCTTCGACCTGCTCGTCGGTGGCATCCAGCTTGCCGTAACGGATGTTGTCGCGGATCGTACCTTCGAAAAGAAAGGAATCCTGCAAAACGAATGCCATATGCGCGCGAAGGCTCTCCCGTCGAATCGAAGTTATGTCGTGTCCGTCAACCGTGATTTTCCCCGCATCGGCTTCATAGAAACGGGATAACAGCTGAATGAGCGATGTTTTGCCGGCACCCGTCGGTCCGATGATGGCAATCGTCTCACCCGGCAGCGCTTCGAAGCTAATGTCCTTCAGCGTCGCCTCGCCTCGATTGTAAGAAAACGAGACATTGGAGAATACAACCGCGCCTTGAATCATCTCAAGCGACTTAGCCGCACCCTCGTCCTCGGCTTCCTCTTCTTCGTCCAAGATTTCGAACACTCGCTCGGCTCCGGCAATCGCCGACAATAGCGTATTCCACTGATTCGCAAGATCATTGAGCGGCCTCGTGAATTGTCTAGCGTATTCGACGAATACGATGATAACCCCGACGGTAATCGCGCCTCTAATGGCAAGAATACCTCCGACGCCGGCAATGATGGCGTAACTAAGATTGTTAAGCCCGTTCATGACCTTCGGAATGAAGCCCGATATCGTCTGCGCCCAGAAACCGGACAGCTTGATCCGCGCATTGCGTTCGCCGAATTCCCCAATGACCCGCTCCTCTTGGGAGAATGCTTTAATAATGCGTTGACCGGAGAGCGTCTCCTCGATATATCCGTTCAGATCCCCTAGATTGCGCTGGCGCTCCTTGAACAGAACGCCGGTCCTGCGAGTTATCCACTTCATGCCTATGGCCATTAGCGGTACGACCAAGAAGGTCAGTAATGTAAGAAGGGGACTCAGGATCAGCATTACGATTACCGTGCCGACGAGAATTAGCACGCTGGAAAACACCTGGATTGCGGAGCTATTCAAAGTCGAACTCACGTTATCCATGTCGTTTGTCATGCGGCTCATAAGCTCCCCGCGCTGGCGCTTGGCGAAGAACGGAATCGGCAGCTTGTGCAAATGCCCGAACAGGTCCATGCGCATCCGGTATACCGTCTCCTGCGCGATCGCGATCATCCATATGTTCTGCAGCCAGCTGACTAGCGAGCTAAGGACATACACGGCGGCGAGGCCTGCGAGGAATAACACCCAGGGCGAGCCGCCCGGCCCCTCCAAATACCGATCAATCGCCAAGCCGATCAGATAAGGTCCGAGCAAGGTTAGCGCGGAGCTCGTCATGACCATGAGAAGCACGAGGATCAGCCGCCCCTTGCGATGAGACAGGTAGCGTCCTATTCGCTTGAGCGTCGCTTTCCAATCCTTAGCCTTCGACTTAGCCCGCTTTCCTGACGGCACCTCGGCTTGGCCAGCCTCGCCCGCCGGGACGTTCATCTTCAGCTTACGATAGCGAAAAGGTTCACTGAGCGCTTGCCACATGCGAACCCTCCTCCCCGAATTGCGATTCATAGATGCGGCGAAACAGCGCGTTGGCTGCCATCAACTGCTTATGATCCCCTTGCGCAATGAGATGGCCGTCATCCAGCAGCAGAATGAGATCCGCATTAAGAGTGGAACTAATTTTCTGCGTAATAAGAAATGTCGTACAGGAAATGCCGCCGAGCGCCTGCAGCAGATCTGCTTCCGTGCGAACGTCAAGCGCGCTCGTGGAGTCGTCGAGGAGAAGAATAACGGGCTTTCGTATGAGCGCGCGGGCAATCGATATCCGCTGCTTCTGTCCGCCGGATAGATTAATGCCCCGCTGCCCGAGCAACGTATGATAGCCGTTCGGCAGCTGAACGATCGTATCGTGGATCTGCGCCAGCATTGCCGCTTCGACAACCTGCTCCATGCTCGCATTTTCGAATCCCCATGCGATATTGTCGCGGATCGTTCCGGTGAATAACACAACCTCCTGAGGCACGTAACCGATGGAGTCGTGGAGTTGCCCCACACCCAGCTCGCGGACATCTCGTCCGCCGATTCGAATAACCCCCTTGTCCTCCTCATATAGACGAAGGATTAGCTGCATCAGCGAGGATTTCCCTGAACCGGTCGCGCCGAGAATGGCGACGGTCGTGCCCGGGCCCACCCTGAAAGAGATGTCCTCCAACACGGGTGCAGCTGTATTCGGATATTGGAAGGTCACCTTTTCGAATTCCACGCTGCCATCCGTAATATAACCCGTGTTACGCGAACCTTGGGCGGCGGTCGTATGTGATCCGTCGTCCGTCGTAAGCGCCTCTTCTATACGCTGCGAGGACGCCCGAGCCCTTGAGAAAGCCGATACGAGCATAGACAAAGCCGATAATGCGCCGGCCGTTCGGAGAGAGTAATTCACGATTGCTATCACCTCGCCGGCAGTCGCGCTTCCCGCGCGGATTTCCAGCTGTCCGAACCAAAGCACCGCGATAATTCCCGTATTCATAATGAGTACGATGAAGGGCAGCGTGATCTCGGTTAGCCGGAGCGCCGAGGTGGAGCTCTGCATCAATTCCCCGCTATGCCGGGCAAATCGCGAAGTCTCCACTTCTTTTCTTACGAACACGCGAATGAGACGCATACCGGTCAAGTTTTCTTGCATGACCCCATTAACCGTATCGAGCCTTTGCTGAACCTTCTTGAACAAAAAGGCCGCCCTATGCACGATCCAAATAATAAACAAGAACAACGCGGGCACTGTCAGCAACAGTAAAAATCCGAGCTCCGCGTGCACGACAAGCGCCATGATCATGCTGCCTAAGACGACTAAAGGAACCCTCAGCATGAAGCGCAGCCCCATGAACGTCGTTTCCTGAACCTGCGTGACGTCATTCGTCAGCCGGGTGATCAGCGACGAGGTGGCGAACCGGTTAAACACCGCATAGGAGAACGCCTGCACTTTACCATACAGCTTTTCACGAATGTCGTACCCCAAGCTCTGGCTCACGTGCGCCGCGTAAAATGAGCTCAATATCCCCGCGCCGAAAGCGAGCACAGTACCGACGAAGAGCACCCCGCTCCACAGAAGCACGATGTTCGCGTCGCGCATCGCGATTCCGTCATCGATAATCTTTGCGATCAGCAGCGGCTGAACCAACTCTACCGTCAACTCTACCAGCATTAGGAATACCGCCATAATTGCTGCTACGCGATATTTTTTAAGGAACTGGAAAATCTGCTTCATTTCGTGTCCTCCGCTAATTTTGGAACCCTATCCGCTTTTTCCTATTTTACCTCATAAATACCTCTGCATGGAAACCCCTTTCACCCATTTATTGTGCCTACCAAATTGAAAAAGTTGCCTTGCGTGCTACGAGAATCCGTAAACATCGAAGCGCCCGGACTCCCGGGGAAGGTGGATTCCTCTCCGAGCAAATGATATGATACGAATGGATATAGAGGACAAGGGGGATATGAAATTGATTGCCGCAAAAAAACGTCTAGTCGTTTCACTTCTCGCGCTTATCACGCTTCTGCTCATCCTAACGGGGTGCGGAGGCAAGGAAAAAACCAACAATTCAACCGATGCGACAGCCAACAACGGCGGTGCCGCATCCACACAGGAGGCTTCCCCAATGAATGGAGTAGACACATCCGGCGATAACCCTATCGTCACCATCGAAATGGATAGCGGTAAAATCATTAAGGTCGAGCTTTATCCGAAAATCGCGCCGAACTCGGTCAACAACTTCATCTCCCTCGTGAAAAAGGGCTTTTACGACGGCACGATCTTCCACCGCATTATCCCCGGCTTCATGATTCAGGGCGGCGACCCCGATGGTACGGGAATGGGCGGACCGGGCTATTCGATCGCCGGAGAATTCACTCAGAACGACTTCGAGAACAACCTGAAGCATACGGCCGGAGTTCTCTCCATGGCCCGCGCGCAAAATCCGGACAGCGCCGGCTCCCAGTTCTTCCTTATGGTAGCCGATGCGCCTCATCTTGACGGGGCTTACGCCGCATTCGGCAAAGTCACGGAAGGCATGGATGTCGTTAACGAGATCGTCAAATTGCCTAAGGGCGCCAACGATCGTCCGAACACGCCTCCGGTCATGAAGAAAGTGACCGTGGATACTCGCGGAGTCGATGCTCCCGAGCCCGAGATCATTAAGTAAATCGCAGCATGATGCCTTAAACACGAACGCGAAGAAGGGGCTTTTCCAGAGGTCTTAAACGACCTTAGGAAAAGCCCCTTTAAATTGCACTTTCTTTCGTCGCTATCCCCTTCGATCAGGAGAAAGGCCAACTCGGCTCATAGGCGTTTGTTTCGCGATGCAACGTTGCACTTGCAATCATTCTAAAAGCGTTGATAATCATCGTTATTCTCGCTGATCAACCCCGCTAGACTTCAAAGTACGGTTAATATCATCGCTATTGGGCGATATTTTTTCCCCTGATAAAAAAATTACACCAACAACGAAGAAAAACATCATTATTAACCTTTCTTGCAGGCAGTATCGCATCAAAAACAATATAAAACATCGCTATTCGAAGAATTCAGTTAAACCGAGAGGACATTCGAAGCTCACAGTATTTTCGACAGGAATTCCTTCGTGCGTTCATGCTTCGGATGGTCGAACAATTGTTCCGGGGAACTGATCTCCAATATCCGCCCTTGTTCCATGAACACGATCCTGTTTCCGACTTCCCGCGCGAAGCCCATCTCATGGGTCACGACGACCATCGTCATTCCTTCGCGGGCCAGATCCTTCATGACGGCAAGCACTTCCCCGATCATCTCCGGATCCAACGCGGAGGTAGGCTCGTCGAACAACATGATCTTCGGTTCCATCGCCAATGCCCTCGCGATAGCGACCCTCTGAGCTTGACCGCCCGAGAGCGAGGACGGATAAGCTTCCGCTTTATCCGTTAACCCCACCTTGCCGAGAAGCTCCATTCCCTTCTTGCGTGCCTGTTCGGGCGACCGCTTCCGGACCTTCATCGGGGATAGCATGATATTGTCGATGACGCTCATATGCGGAAACAGATTGAAATGTTGGAATACCATGCCCACTTCGGCTCTGATCTCTTCGATCCGGGTATGCTTATCCAGGAGCGGGCGTCCGTCGATCGTAATTTCTCCCCGCTCCGGCATCTCCAGCAAATTCAGGCAACGCAGGAAGGTGGACTTGCCGGATCCTGAAGGACCGACCACGACGACGACCTCTTGCCGGTTAATCTCTATGTCGATATCGGAAAGAACGACGTTCGGCCCGAACGACTTCGATAAATCTTTGACTTGGATGATGGCGTCCATGGCTTTACATCTTCCTTTCCAGATAGATCAGTAGTTTGTTAAGGGAATACGTTAGAAAGAGATAGATTACTGCCGCGGTCAAATACGGCTCCCAGATCTTTCCATACTGCGAACTTGCGGCTCGACTCCAATACATTAGCTCCGGGGCGGCGATGACGGCCACCAAGGACGAGTCTTTGATCAATACGATGAATTCGTTGCCGAAGGCGGGGATCATCCGTTTAACCGCTTGGGGTACGATGATGTAACGCATCATTTGAAAATGAGTCATGCCCAAGGACTTAGCGGCCTCGGATTGCCCGCGGTCGATGGACTGTATGCCAGCGCGGTAGATTTCCGCCGTATAGGCCGCCGCGTTCAAAGCGAGCGCGACTATCGCCGCGACGATGGCATCCGTCGTCCCCAACACGTTATAGACGACTCCGTAATGCACGATCAGAATTTGCAGCAAAAGCGGCGTCCCTCTGAAAAAATGAATGTACCCTCTCATAGGCAATCGCAAATACCATCTCGAAGACATATTTCCGAAACCAATTAAAAGACCTAGTATCGATCCCAGAATAATGCCGCTGACCGAGATGCCGATCGTATAAAGCGTTCCTCTCATGAAAAGAGGAAAGTAATCCCAAATGATGTCAAACCTAAAATCCGCCATGCATTTCCCTCGATTCGTCTAATTTCCGTGAAAAAGAGCACGCGCAACGTTGCCATTACGCATGCTCCCTACGATTTTACCCTTACTTCGTTTCGATTAAACGGGTCATATCCGGCTCGACGCCGATCCACTTCTCGTACATCTCTTTGTACTTGTCGCTCTCCAGAACCTTCTTGACCGCAGGCTCAAGTAAAGCTTTAAGTTCTTTGTCCTTCGGGAACGCGATTCCGTAGTACTCCGGAGCGAAGTTCTCCGTATCCAGGATCGAAGCGAACTTCTTGTCCGGATTGTTCTTGATATAATCTTTCACGACCGCGCTGTCCGCGACGACGGCATCGACGCCGTTGCTCGCCATCTCCTGCAGTGCAAGCGCGTTGCTTTCGAATTTCTTGAGCGACGAGTTTCCATCGCCCATGATGCCGGTCATCAATTCGTCGGCGGTCGTTCCGCCTTGAACCGCTACTTTCTTGTCCTTCAAGTCGAGCGCGCTTTTGATATCGCTGCCTTCCGGAACCAAGATCATATTTGTGGATTCGAAGTATGGAGGCGAGAAGTCATACGATTGCAGACGCTCATCGTTTATCGTGATCGCGGAGATAGCTCCGTCGAACTCCGCTCCCGTCCTCACGCCTTCCAGCAAAGCTTCCCATCCGATATTTTTAACTTCATACTCCAGTCCCGCTTCTTCCATTACCGCGGCCAGGAAATCGATGTCGAATCCGACGATTTCGTCCTTATCCATATTCTCCATCGGAGGATAACTCGCGTCGGTGGCGAAACGGTACACTTTCTTCCCCGCTCCGTCCTCTTCCTTGGAACCGCACGCAGATAAGACAAGCACCAAACTAGCAATTAATGCGATTATCCATGTTTTCTTCATATTACTTCCCCCTAGGCACTATTCAATATTATTAAAAGTTTAGCAGTAGTCCGTTTCATTTGGCAACTAAAACTTTCTCCCATGTTATGAAACATGACACGAAATGACTTTTATCTGAACTTTAAACAATTCTAATTGGATAGCTACTTCATAATATTTGATCATTTAAAATAGTTATAAAATGCGAGCCAATCTCCCAAAATCTCAGGCTCAGTCTTATTAAAGAACTTCCTCGCGGTATCCTCTCTATCCCAAGCCGAAATAGGACTTGATTCAGTGAATTTCTCTGCAATATACCTGGTAAAAGAATTCAAACTCGTTATCCCATACTCATCGGCGATATACCGGTATAATGCCAGAATCACACCGTAATTTCTGTTGCTGGAACTAACAATATCAGCGAACGATTTTAAAGGTATGCTGTCTAATACGTCCTTACGCCCATTCTTTTGCTGCTCACAGTATCTAATGATAGATTCTTTACTTTCAAATCCAAAAGTGACCAAATTGTTTTTATCATTTGTGGGATAGGGATAAAAGTAGCACGAGCAATACTCCGCCGCTCCTTCCGATAACCAAAAATAATAATTTTCTCCCCCGTAATTGCAGTAAGTACCTTTGTTCATGACAAAATACGATTGATTGTCAAAATAATGACTCAGCTCATGCACGATAGTTTGCCGATGATCCCGATAAAGAAGACTTCCGTTTAATATGATTTCGTTAGGCATTCCGGCTCCCGTGTTTGAGACCCATGCCCCGGTAGCGGCTTGCCTATCCGCGGGAAGAGAAGTGTTGGAATCGTTCGTATAGAAGTAAATTTCTAGCGCGGAGTTAGGCAATTCGTAAGGTTTGAATCCTCTTTTTTCTTCAATGGACTCCAGCATATTACCAATCTCTTCATAGGAGTATCCTTTTCCGAATTGCAATTCGTAATTGTCGGTAACATAAATATTAATGTGTTCTCCGACTCCCATGCTTAAGGTATAATGATTAATTCCCTCAACCATTCCTCCGGCATAATTGCTATGAACGTCTTTTTTTCCGTGATATGATAGTTCTCCCTTGTTCAATTCGGCGATTCTCCTCTTTATGAAATTTCAGTTTACGAGTGAAAGAGATTAACTATCCTATTATAATGGAACTAGCCCGAAGCTAATAGATTAGGCGGTGAATACCCGTGTCAGTGTCGGATAACGAAAAGAAGAGAGCGGAAAGAAACCGAACGATTACGCTGGACGACTCCGAGAGAAACAAGTACGGGGCGAGATTGGTTAAGTTAACCGCTAAAGCCAAGCCGGAAGAGATTATCGACCGCACGATCAACCAGGACTTGTTCGACGCGATCGATTACCTGCCGGATGGATTCGTCGATCTCCTCTTCGTCGATCCTCCCTATAATTTAACGAAAACTTTTAACGGCAAGACATTTAACCAAATGAATAATCAACAATATATCGACTGGCTGGACGCCTGGTTTTCCAGAATCATTCGTATATTGAAGCCCCATTCGACGGTCTACATATGCGGCGATTGGCGATCGAGCCATGCAATCTTCGAAGTCGCCTCCAAATATTTAAATGTCATCAACCGGATTACCTGGGAACGCGAAAAAGGCCGGGGAGCGCTCGCCAATTGGAAGAACGCCTCTGAAGACATTTGGCACTGCACGAAATCCGGCGATTATAAGTTTTACGTGGATCGAGTTAAGGTGAAGCGCAAGGTCATCGCCCCCTACCGAACGGAGGAAGGCAAGCCCAAAGATTGGGACGACGGCTCCGACGGGAAATTCAGGCTTACGCACCCGTCCAATTTGTGGACGGACCTTACTGTCCCGTTCTGGTCGATGCCGGAGAACACGGATCACCCCACGCAGAAGCCGGAGAAGCTGCTCGCCAAGATTATTCTGGCAAGCTCCGACGCGAACGACGTCGTGTTTGATCCTTTCAGCGGAGCGGGAACGACTTCCGTCGTCGCCAAGAAGTTGAACAGGAGATATGTTGCTGTCGAAATCGATGAAGCTTACTGTTGCCTTACCGAGAAACGGCTAGAACTGGCCGACCGCGACACGGCCATCCAAGGCTATTCCGAAGGAGTTTTCTGGGATCGCAATGCAAAGCTATAAATCTGTTTAATAGACAAAAGAGAATGGCGTGACACCTGAATTTAACGATTCATCGGTGGACACGCCATTTGTTTTGGTGATTTTTACGAATAAAGATTGATTCATTGATTTCATTTCCTAATATTCAACAAAATTGGGATTATTATATTGTTTTTTTTAACGCCAAGTTGATATAAATATGTTTTAATAGATTCATCACTGCTTATTATGTTTTGTAACCGAAAGGATGATTGGGAGAATGGTAGAAGCCGAAAGCAGATGGCACTTTCTTGGACGATGCGGCTTCCTACACCATCGTCGTGAACGACTTCATGGCGACGGGCGGCGACGGATATACGGTTCTAACGAAAGGAACGAACCGCGAAGCGGGTCCGGTAGACCTTGATGCTACGATTGCGTACATCAAAGCGAAATTCGCCAGCGGTTCGATTACGGCGAAAATCGAAGGCCGTTTCACCAAGGTTAATTAAGGCATAATAGCATGAATAAGAACAACCTCCGGTCAACGCGACCGGAGGTTGTTTCGTATTCGGATAACGGCGGGCTTAGGCTGCCGCAACGGCAGCCTTCGATACCGGAGCATTTCGCGCGGGACAGTCAAAAAAGGTGCCTTCGCGCCACATGCTATAGCGCTGGGGTACTAACCAAGTTATTTTGAAGGCTTACTTCTTCTTTATTTTCGCCCATAATCGGCCTTTATTTCGCCCCATTGCTTGGTCTGCCACTTCATGACTTTGTTCGGATATTTGTTTGTCTTCAGCCAATGGACCGCGCGGTCGACCAAATCCCATATTTCCTTCGTCGTCTCGTCTCTCGCTAACGTGGAGGACACAGCCTTCTGCTTGACCCATTTTAACGCGTTCACCGAGTCGCTGTAGACGGTTTTGTCGCTGCCGATTTTTTGCAAATAAGCCAGCCCATGAACGATGGCCAGAAACTCCCCGAGGTTGTTCGTCCCCTTCCGGATCGGCCCCATGGAGAAAATGACCTCGCCCGTCTTCGTATCCACTCCCTTATATTCGACTGGTCCCGGATTGCCGCTTGTCCCAACGTCTACGGAGATGCTGTCGTAGTCGATCTCCTCGGTCGTTTCAATGCCGGAGGATTTGGGCTTAAAGCTGCCGCCAGCGCTAGAGCTGACCGTTTTGTCGCTCCCCCAATGCTTCTTCCAGCCTTCTTTATAAGCTAAGTCCGCTGCCGCTTTCGTTTCATAGGACTTAAACTTCGCATCGTCGAACTTATTGATTTGTTCCTGGCAATCCGACCAACTCGCGTATACGCCAGGTTTTCTGCCCACCCATACGACGTAGAATTTCTGTTTCGCCATCTAATATGTACCTCATTTCGTTATTCGTTGGCAGGATTGCTGAAACCGAACTTCGCAAATATTTCCCGAGTCTCACCGCTCTGCAAAAAGGCATAGAATTGTTGGGCTTCCTCCGGATACTTCGTCGCCTTCACGATTCCGACTGGGTATTCGATGGGACTATGACTGCTCGGATCAATAACGGAAGCAATAGTTACCTTCTTGGAAGAAAATGCGTCCGTCTTGTAAACGAAACCCGCGTCGGCATTGCCCGATTCCACGTAAGTCAGTACCTGGCGCACATCCTTCGCATAGACAAGCTTTGGTTGCAGTTGATCCCATAGCCTATCATGCTCCAAAGACTCCTTCGTATAAGTGCCCGCCGGCACGGTTTCCGGTTCCCCAAGAGCCAGCTTCCCGAACTCCGGTTTAATTAGGTCACCCATGGAACTAACCTTTTCATGCTTGTTTACAGATACGACTACCACGAGCTCATTCCGCAACAACCCGGTTTGCTGCTCCGCTTCAATCAATTTCTTATCGACAAGAGCCTTCATCTGTTTCTTCCCGGCAGACAGGAATAGATCCGCGGGAGCGCCTTGTTCGATCTGTTGCTGAAGAGTACCCGATGAACCGAAGTTAAAGATTAATCGGACATCGCCGTGATCCTTCTCATATAACGCTTGGATTTCTATCAGGCTATCCGTCAAGCTAGCAGCCGCGGATATGATCAATTCCGTCTGCGACGAAGAGTCCGAACGATTTCCCCCGCATCCTACCGTCGCAAGCATCATTAAGACGACTGCCGCGATCGAGGTTATTTTCCTAACCATCGGCTCTTCCCCCTACTCCGCTAGACATTTTCTTAGCATGCGGTAACGATTATAGGCTTATGATTCGTGATGATGATCGTATGCTCGTGTTGAGCTACGCGGCTGCGGTCGGGAACCGTCAGCGTCCAACCGTCCGCTTGTTCCATTACATAGGTTGCTCCTGTGGATAAGAAAGGCTCGATGGTTATGACTTGACCCGCCTTTAACACTCTCCTGTCCCGCTGCTCGTAATAAGGAAGGATTTCGTATGGCTCTTCATGCAAACTCCGACCGACTCCGTGGCTGCATAAGTTTTCAACTACCTTATAACCGCCTTTCCTCGCTTCGCCTTGTATGATTCTGCCGACTTCATTGAGCTTTACGCCCGCCTTCAAACCGGAGATCGCTTTCATCATCGTGGAATACGTATACTCGCATAGGTTGTTCACATCGGTCGTAATCGGAGATATCTGAAAAGATTCGCCCGCATCGGCATAATACCCGTCGAGTTCGGCCGAGACGTCTATGTTGACGAGATCCCCTGCACGGATGACCCGGTTTCCGGGAATTCCGTGAGCCACCTCTTCGTTAACGCTTATGCAAGTGTGCGCAGGGAAACCAACGTCTTTCATGGGAGCCGAAACGGCACCGTACCGGGAAAGCACATCTTTCCCGACCTGATCCAATTGTCCGGTTGTCATTCCCGGTTCTATGCTGCTCTTCATTTCCTTAATCGTAAGGGCGACGATTCTTCCAATCTTCATTAATTGCTCGATATCGCGTTGGGATTGTATGGTCATGGCGAACTCCTTTTCTGCGAATCATGAAAAAATAGAGAAAAATGGCGCCAACATCGGTCGCCGCGATGATGATCCCCATCGGCAGCGCGTTAGCGCTTCCCGCGATTCCGACGATCGGCGCAAGCATGCCGCCGATCAAGAAAGACAAAAGCCCCAATAATGCCGCCGCGCTTCCCGCTGCATAACCATGGTTGCGCATAGCCAGAGTGAATCCGGTCGTACTAACGATGCCTACGCTCGATACGACGAAGAAGAGCGGAACTAAGATCGCGGTTAATCCCGAGGAGAGCGCGATCATGACGAGTAAAGCAACCCCGCTAACCGATGCAATAATGAGCCCGATCAGGAAGAGCTTCCTCTCCCCGACCTTGCCGGCCAGCCGTCCCGTCAATTGACCGGCAATGATGATTCCAAATCCGTTAATGGCGAAGAATAGGCTGAAAAGCTGCGGCGATACGCCGTATATGTTCTGCAGCACAAAAGGCGAACCCGCGATGTAAGCGAACATGGCCGCGGTAACCAATGCTTGGGCAAGCGCATACCCCATGAATGACCTGTCACCGAGAAGCTTGCGGAAGGTGGACAGCGTTTCGCGGATGCCGCCGGTCATACGATTGCCAGCGGATAACGTTTCCGGCAGACCGAACAGAACGGCCAATAACGTGAGCACGCCCCAACCCGCCAAGACGACGAACAGACCTTCCCACGGAATCGCTTTGAGCAATTGTCCGCCGACGACGGGCGAGAATATCGGTGCCGCACCGTTCACGAGCATCAGCATGGCAAAGAATTTCGTCAACTCCGGCCCCGAGTACATATCGCGAACGACAGCGCGGGAAATCACGATTCCAGCCGAACCGGCTAGCCCCTGGATGAACCGTAACGCAACGAACATTTCTATCGACGGGCTAAATGCGCAAAGAATGGAAGATACCGCATAGAGCAATAATCCGATCAATAAGGGTAACCGTCGTCCGTGAAAGTCGCTTAAAGCGCCGGCGAATAATTGTCCCACGGATAAGCCGATCATGCATGCCGTCAAACTAAGCTGCGCATAGGAGGAACTCGTGTGCAGGTTGTTGGCTAACTGGGGTAAGGCAGGTAAATACAAATCTAGCGATAATGGGCCGAACGCAGACAGGGAGCCTAGCAGAACGACTAACCATACTAAATTCGCCTTCTTCGCTTCTTTAACTTCGACCGTTAATTTTTCATGATAGGAATTCACTTCGGACACCTGCTTTTCCTAGCTCGATCTTACTATTCTAAAGCCTTTATTCCCATGATTCAATCGCTGTTATATAATACATATGTTCCCATTGAGCATCCTTTAACGACCTTAATCGATAGATAGGAGACCACGCATGGACATTATCCAGCTACCCACTCATTTAATAGATGAAGATACGGATCAGCCCAGATACCAGTTCGACGAAGAAGCGCTTCAGGAATTAATGAGCAGCATCGGGGAGCTCGGACTGCTATCCCCTATTAAAGTAAGAACGACCCCGGACGGCCGTTACAAAATCATTTACGGTAACAGGCGCTACAAAGCGTGCCGAACGCTTGGACTCCCCACGATCCCTTGTATCGTCTCCAATGTCACCGACGAGATGGAAATTTACTTGGAGCAAATCGCGGAGAATTTGACACGGCAAGGCTTCTCCCCGATCGAAGAAGCGGAAGCGTTCAACAAGCTTCTGAACGATCCGAAATTCAGCAGCTCGATCAAGTACATGTCCGGGAAGCTCGGCAAACCGGAATCCTACATCAAGAATAAACTCGACTTGCTCAAATTCAGCAATGCCGTGCGTGCTTTAATCGTGTACGGTACGGAAATCCGGAAGGATAAGCTAACCGAAGACCAGTTAATGCCCCTTAAAGACTTGCCGATGGAGTATCGCGACTCTCTTGCATTGATCATGGCGGCAGATGAAATGCCCGTCCCCGACGTAAAGAGAATAGCGAAGCTGTTCAAGGATAAGGAAATTTCCGAAGCGACCAAGGGCAAGCTCTTATTTAAGACGGGCCCGCAGCTTCTTGAAACGTGGTCGACATTCGAACATAACAAGAAGGAACGCGCGAAGAGCGCCGAGCCTAAGGAAGAAGTCGTCAAGGACATGCCGGAGAGCAAGGAAAGAAGTCCGCGTCAGGAGAATTCTTCATTCGAACGACCTGTCGGAATGGCGAAGGACGTTGCGGCGGTTGCCTTTAGTGCCGCATTAATGACGGTTCGCGAAGAGGTTGTGGAAGATGATGAAGCATCGACTACGGACGATCAACCCTCCGAGAGCTTCATCGAAGGCATGCTTAATTTATTGCTCGGCACCCTTCCCGCTCCAACTCACCTCTCTCCCAAAGATTTGCCTAAGTTGGAAGGCGTCGAGAGGGACCAATTCGTTCAGGACGTCGATACGCTTATCGGCGACCTGGAGAAGCATCTAGCGGAATGGCGCACGGTGAAGGACATGATGGCATCGCAAGCTAAGTAGGAGCGAGCACGGATGTCGGTACGATAATCCTCGATGGATGGAACCCAGCCATTGCAGGCATATAGTTTGGCCAAATCGATCTACGGCCTCTAAGCCACTCCCAGTTGGGCCTTAGAAGGTCATAGACAGTCTAAACAATTCGCTTAGAGCGGCCTCGGATAATTCAATCGGTTGTAAACATAGCAAAATGGCGACCCAGTGGGCCATTTTGCTGTGAAACCTATGCTACCGCAACGTAGAAATATTATCGGATTGCCCCGTCAAACTCTTCGTTCGTACTATATAGACGGCAATAAAGAAGGCATCATAATTTAATACAAAGCCGATCAATAATTGTCATCGGAGTTTTGCTTATTTCTTCAGTGAAGCTTTTTACTGCAGTTCTTATCTCGTCTACTGTTTCA
>NZ_SOMN01000034.1 GCF_004564235.1 Cohnella luojiensis | reverse complement strand
ATGAATTGCTTTTGTTCTCGCCAAGGTAACCACTCCCAAAAGTAATTTTCTACTTAGGGAGAAGATTAGATATTAATGGCATTAATTCCTTTAAAGAATTCCTAGAATGTTATCTGCCGTCTATATAACTCTATAGCGGGTTGGATTAACTGTATTTATTTGAGCTACAAGAAAGTAACTTTCTTGTAGCTTTTTATTTTTTCATTTTTTCATACGGGAGGGTTATTTTATGTCATTAATTAATGTTACAAACCTGACGTTTGCCTATGATGGCAGTTACGATAACATATTCGAAAACGTAAATTTTCAAATAGATACCGATTGGAAATTAGGATTTACGGGAAGAAACGGTAGAGGCAAGACGACATTTCTCAACTTGTTGCTCGGTAAATATGAATTCAGCGGTAATATTTCAGCTAATGTCAGCTTTGAATTTTTCCCTTTCCATGTCGAAAACAAGGAAAACAATACCCTTGATGTAATCAACGACATTTATCCAGACTATCTTCACTGGGAATTAATGCGTGAACTCTCATTGCTGAAGGTTTCTGAAGATGTTTTATATCGGCCCTTTGATTCATTGTCCAATGGAGAGCAAACGAAAGTGTTGTTGGCTGCCTTATTTCTTAAGGAAAATAGTTTTCTATTAATTGATGAACCAACCAATCATCTTGACCTGAATGCAAGAAAACTTGTCAGTAATTATTTGAAAACCAAAAACGGTTTTATTCTGGTCTCTCACGACAGATCGTTTCTGGACAACTGCATCGATCACATTCTATCCATCAACAAAACCAACTTAGAAATTCAAAAAGGAAATTTCTCGGATTGGTGGGAAAATAAAATGAGACAAGATAACTTCGAGCTCGCAGAAAACGAAAAGCTAAAAAGAGACATTAAACGCTTGTCAGATTCCGCTCAGCGAATTAGTAACTGGTCACACGAAGTGGAAAAAACGAAAAACGGCACGAGAAATTCCGGTTCCAAGGTTGATAAAGGGTATGTTGGCCATAAGGCCGCTAAAATGATGAAACGCTCTAAATCAATTGAGAATAGACAGAAATCCGCTATTGACGAAAAGTCTAAGCTCCTTCAAAATATCGAGAGCTCTGAAAGTTTAAAGATCACGCAGCTTGCTTATCATAAAAACCAACTTGCCGAAATTGACAATGTTTCGATTTATTACGGTGAGAAGATGGTTTGCTCTGATGTAAGCTTTACGATTGAGCAAGGTGATCGAATTGCGCTTTCAGGTAAAAACGGCTCAGGAAAATCAAGCATTATCAAACTGATTTACGGCGAGAATATAAACTATACCGGCACTTTCAGAAAGGGAAGTCAGCTTAAAATATCCTATGTATCACAGGACACCTCTCATTTACGAGGCAATTTAACGGACTACGCTAGAGACAATGGTATTGATGAAAGCCTCTTTAAAGCGATATTAAGAAAGCTGGATTTTTCCAGAGTTCAATTCGAAAAGGATATTTCAGCTTATAGCGGCGGACAAAAGAAGAAAGTGCTGATTGCAAAAAGTCTTTGCGAGAAAGTTCATTTGCAAATTTGGGATGAACCGCTTAATTTTATTGATGTTATTTCTCGCATGCAAATCGAAGAGTTACTGCTTGAATACTCTCCAACCATTCTATTCGTGGAGCATGACAGTGAATTTTGCAAGAATATTGCTACAAAGATCGTTGAACTTTAATGTCAATAAACACTAGGAGAAGATGCTTATGATTCCAGATTGGAAACAAGCTGAGGAAGCATTAAGGGACGTTGAGATCGTTGGTTATGAAAACAATAAACCTGTTTCCGTTATCAGGTTTTCAGAAGAATTGCGTTGTATCGGCATCGGAACGGATGCGGCGGTCTTTTATTACCCGAACACTCCCAATTACGCATATAAAGTTTATTCTGATAAAGCATTAGAGAAAAAGGAAGTGGAAGCAGGTATATACGAACGTTTAAAAGGTTCACCGTATTTCCCCCAATGTTATGGAACCGGACCTAACTATTTGGTTTTAAGTTATGAACAAGGAATTACCTTATATGATTGTCTTCTGCAAGGTGTTCGAGTTCCAGAGCAAGCGATCCAAGACATTGAGGAGGGCCGTGAGTTTGTCCGAAGTCAGGGACTGAACCCAAGGGACATTCATCTAAAAAACGTTCTCTTGCAGAAGGGAAGAGGAAAAGTTCTTGACGTATCGGAATATATCAAGGAAGGAAACGATAGTCGTTGGGAACATCTGGTATGGGCTTACAAACATTTTTATCCTCTAATATGCGATATACAGGTACCTTTATGGATCTTGGAAACCATAACTAATTGGTATAACCGCGTCGATACGGCAAGTTTTGGAATAGAAGACTTCTCTAAACGAGTGAGTCGGCTTTTCTTTGGGGATAAAAAATGAAATGTAGCGATATTGACATCAGGCATAGTAATAACTACAATGGTTACAACGGTGGTGTTAATCATGAAGCAAATAAGCACGCGCTTCTCAATGGCTGTTCATATCCTTTCCTTGATTACCGTTTATCCGAACGACTTGACTGGGGACTTCATTGCCGGCAGCGTAAACACAAATCCTGTGGTAATCCGAAGAATTATGGGCATGTTAAAAAAAGCAGGATTAGTAGAAGTACGTCCGGGGGTAGGAGGCGCTTCGTTACTCAAAACACCCGAAGAAATTACGCTTCTTGATGTATATCGCGCTGTGAATGTAATCGAAGAAAACCAGTTATTCCGTGTTCACGAAGATTCGAATATACGATGCCAAGTCGGTCGGAACATCGAGTCGGTTCTTCAAGCCGAATTGTTTGAAGCTCAATCCGCTATGGAACACAGGTTGGCACAAACGACTTTGCTTCAACTCACATCACGATTCAAATAAATGAGAGCTCCTCAAGAGCTTTTATTTTATAAACTTGTTGTAACTAATTAAGTTATAACAAACATGATTACAACTAAATATATTGGAGGAATACGAGATGAAAATTTTAGTCACTGGCGCAACAGGGAAATTGGGAACAAAAGTAGTAGAAACGTTATTGAAATCCGTACCCGCAAGTCAATTAGCCGTTAGCGTTCGCAATCCGGAAAAAGCAGAAGGGCTGCAAGCTCGGGGAGTAGAAGTACGGCATGGAGATTTTGACCGCCCGGAAACATTGGATTCAGCTTTTGCTGGTATCGACCGGCTGTTAATCATCTCTGCAGATGGGGACAACGAGACAAGAATTCGTCAACATACAAATGCGGTAGCGGCGGCGCAACGCGCGCAAGTTGGATTTATTGCATATACAAGTGCAGTTAATGCAAGTGAAAGCAAGTTGTTCCTAGCTCTAGTACACCGTGTCACAGAAGAAGCAATCATCAAAACGGGTATTCCGTACTCCTTCTTGCGAAACAACTGGTACTTGGAGAATGAGATCGGGAACATTAAAGGTGTGTTGGCAGGAGCGCCGTGGGTGACGTCTGCAGGAAAGGGTAAAGCAGGCTGGGCATTTCAACAAGATTACGCGGAGGCAGCTGCAGCAGTATTGGCGGGAGATGGGCACGAGAATACGATCTACGAGCTTTCGGGTAAACTGATGACTCAAGTAGAACTAGTATCTGTTATTGGAACGGTATTAGGCAAAGAAGTACCCGTACAACAAGTCGATGATGCCAAGTATGCCGAAATCATGAAAGGCGCGGGTGTACCCGACTTCGTCATTCCTATTCTCGTAGGTATCCAGCAAGGCATCCGGGAAGGCACGCTGGAAATCGAAAGCAACGATTTGGAAAAGCTGCTCGGTCGTCCAGTTACGCCAATCAGCGAGGCACTGACCCAAATCGTTAACGGAATTTCTCACGCTATATAATTGAATTAATTAAAAAACGATTTGGACAAACTATATCCGCCTCCGTTTACACGAATAACGATTGGTATACTGAGGTTGAATACTCGCACAAATATTTGAAGTCCATGTTCAATTTCTTGGGAATTGAAGATTATCAAATCATCAGAGCTCAAGGGACAGCTATTCGAAATCGGGAAGAAATATTGGAAAAAGCGTACAAAGAAGCTGAAGAAGCGGCCAAACATTTATCATTTGCAGCAAGGATTAAGTGGCTTATGGAAAAACCAAAAAGACAATGTCAAGGTTGATCAACCTTGACATTGTCTTTTTTTGCCGAGAAAAATAGTTCATGATACAAAAAACATTTTCGGAATCGCTTTATGACATTGCAGTCATAATTAAAGTCTCGAAACAATCGTAAATATTCTTCTTCGTTACGGATGTGCTCCCCTTTGTCGTACCATTTCATAAACCAATTACATAATGGTTTTTCCTTACATAAACAGGGTTCCATCACTATTATCGTTCCGGCAGGCTTTAGAATTCGCTTAAACTCCATCATGTAATTTGCAATTTCATTAGAGGGAATATGATGTAACACTGCGATAATAAGAAGATTATCTATGGATTCGTTTTCAACCGGCAATTCCTTGCCATCAAAAACATGAAACTTATGGCGGGGATATAATCGCCTCGCGTAGTCGATTCGTCTAGCATCAGGATCGATGCCAAGATAAAAATGCGGATGAAACATCGAACAATTGGCTCCAGTACCAGAGCCAAAATCCAGTACGAGTTGATCTTCCAATTGAAAATTAGCTTTTATGTGATCGTGAATATACTTTTTGGTAAGCCATTTTGGACGAATAAACCGATGGTAAAGCTGAGGTGAGAACTGTAGTGTAATGGAATTTCATCCTTTCTATCTAAGGAAGTCATGACAAGTAATTTAACCTTTACGATTGAAAAAGATTCATGCGCGAAGATGGAAGAAAATTGATAACTTGAATTTTTGCAATAATCATGCTGTCGACAATACCCAGTTAAAGCTATGATTTTTTAATGAATACTAATGGATTAATCGAATCATAATAGACATCAGAAAACACCGGATAGCGAAGGATAATCAAACAATTTCAACAAAAAATTCGGAGCGGACAAAATGAATAAAAGTTCCAAAGAAGGTATATATTTTACTCGTACACGGGAAATGAAACTGTATTACCGCCTGTGGAAACCTGTTCATCCTCAAGCTCTGCTTATTTTTGTTCATGGCGCGGGGGAACATTCCGGACAATATTCCCATTTAGGTATCGAATGTTTACATCGAAATATTGCATTAATTGCTCCCGATCTGCGCGGATTCGGCAAGTCGGAGGGAAAACGCGGTTATATCCGTCAGTTCAAAGACTATCTTGATGACTTGAATGAATTGGTTATCTATTTACAGATCCAGTTTTCGGAGTTGCCGATTTATTTATTTGGTTACAGTTTAGGCGGCCTGGTTGCCATCCGATATGCTCAGCAATTCTGCGATAAAGTAACCGGAGTTATATTGTCTTCTCCGGCACTGGGGATTCGCCTGAAAGTTCCGTATTTTATAAAAAAACCTATTGAGTTCATTTCATTAATAGCCCCCGCTTTGCCGCTTGAACTTGTAAAGTGGAATGAATCTTTGCGTAAACTGAAATGGTTACAATCGTCTTTGCCAGATTGGACTTCCGAAATGCTCAAAGATCCTTATGCTACGATTCGGTATACTCCCCGCTGGTTCACGGAACTGCTGCATAACGGAACAAAGGCTTTATTGGAAGTAAATCAATTTCATTCCCCCATTTTGTGCCTTTATGATCGATATGACTCTATTGTAAATTCCGATCTGATTGAGCAATTTATCGGAAACGTCGCCTCCGAAGATAAAGAATGCTTTGTATTTGCCAAAGGAAATCATCAGTTTCTGCATGACGGTGAAGCGTTACGGCATATTTTTCAATGGTTACGTTCCCGTTTATGAGGCGGGATATACAGCGCTGTTCCTATACCATGGGAACCTGGGGCAAAATTTTGCCGTCAATCCGTTCGAAAATGTCATCAAGATCTGGGCCTGTAATAGTCAGTCCGTGGTTTTTCAAACCGATGATGGTTCTTTCGGGATGATCCGATTGTCTAATCAGTTCCGCCACAGTTCGGGCAAGTTGAATCGTCCCGCACGGATAATTGATTTCCGTTGCTTGAACTCCGTCGATCCATGCGTGAATGTGAATGATGGCGCCGACCTGCGGATGCTCCGCATAAATCATCCAGTGTTCAATCGCGTCAACGGAAACCCGATGGGGAGTAAGATTCGGAGGAACGCTGATTTGCATCGCCTTCAATATGGGGTTAAATCCCTTGACGAGCAAAATATCCTGTCCGATCGTTTTCAAATCCGCTTTATTAGCCCCCGCGGCACTCATCCAGAAGCTGTCTTGATCTTTTCGGCTGCTGAGGTTTCCATAGCTTAGACCTCCAATGCCGTAAAGCTTCTTTAGATGCCTCATATCACGCGGGGTTAAATATTGATCAATGGGAAAAGGAGCGGGAAGCAAGTTTAGTCCATCCAATCTTTTTCCGGCGAAACGCAAGCTTTCCGAGATTTCGTCTCCTTCCCACAGTTCGGACGTAAGATCGGAATGAAATTCGTTGTCAATCACCAGCTCAGAGGAGGCAAGCGGTTCGAGTCTATCGTAAATACTTTGGAATAACGCTGCTTTATTAGAATGGCAAGTAATTTTATAACATCCTTGCTCAGGCGTAATAAAATAAATTTCCGTTGTTTTGTCGTTATGACAAATATAAACAAGATGATTTGAAAGCGATCTAATCAGAAAGGGATAGGCGGCTTTTAAAATCGGTTCGGCCATCTCATGCGTTTCCATAACGGATACCACGAAAGTAGCCTGGGCTTTTCTGCGAAATGGCCTGGGGTTCATAGCATCAATCGTTTGGAATACAACACGAACAGGCTCGTCCGGATGTTCACTATAGCGATAACCTTCGGTTTCGAATTTATCTTTAATTCCATCCATAAACCATGGAAAAAACGTACCTTCGCTTGATCCCGTGATAGTGAAGCTGTTCATACTTGATTCCTCCTTGTATATTTTCTGATTAATTAAGGTTCAAATACCGCTTTCATGCAAGCTGTTGTGCCCTTGTTAATAATCATAGGAAAGGCTGTTTTGTATTGATAGAGGGGGAAACGATGGGTAACCATCGAAGACAGATCCACTTTTCCCGATGCCATCAACCCTACCGCCATTTGGAATTCTCCCCTTCCGTAAGCAAAACATCCTTTAACATCCAGCTCATTCAGCCAAACATGAGTCCAATCAACTCGACTAAGAATACCGGCCAATCCGAGCAGGACTACTTTTCCTCCTCTGCGGGCAAAACGAAGAGCATCATTGATGCTGCGGCTGTTGCCGGCACAATCGATGACCAGATCGGCTCCACCCTGCAACACCGGCGGCCCGAAAACGGGTTTCAAAACTTCGGCTCCGAGAATCTTCGCGACTTTATAAATATATTGATGACCCCGGGAAACGGAAATCACTTCGTCCGCCCCATATTGAAAAGCAAGTCGGGTCTGAAAGTCGTATTTGGATAAAACGACGATCTTGCAGGAAATATCCAATGCGCGGATTGCCGCTACGATACAAATCCCTATCGTTCCTGAACCGATGACAAGGACTGTATCCTCATTTTTCGGCGGATTACGCATAATGCCGTGCAGGGCGCAGCTGAAAGGTTCCGCCATTACTCCGTTTAAGTCGCTAACTTCATCGGGCAGCTTAACGATTTGGCTTCGATGCGCCACAAAATAAGAACTCCAGCTTCCTCCGGTATCCTTGCAAGCCCCAATAAGCAATCCGGGGGCAATAATCCCTTCCGTCATCCGGCTGCAGAGACTATAATCCCCCCGCTCGCATGCAGGGCATGGAACCGGAATTCCTCTCGTTGCACACGACAAAACAGGATTCACAACAACCCGGTCGCCTTTTTGCAAATGTTGCACTTCCTGTCCGATTGTCGCCACGATTCCCACCGATTCATGACCGATCGTAAACGGAAACGAAGTGAAGGGGGAGACGGAAGGACTGTCATGCAGGCAAATCAAATTGATATCGCTGCCGCATATTCCCCCGTACGTCACCTTCACTTTTACCCATTCCTCGTTAGGCAGTACGGGTTCCGGCACTTCTTGATACCGCAGGCAGGAAAATGCAGAATGCCAATAAAGCGAAGGAAACCTTCTCCCTGCAAGCTTGCAGGAAAGATAGCGAGGGAGGCTAAGATCAAATTGTAAAGACCGCAATGAAATCACTCTTTTCAACTTTGCTTTTTTCATGTTGATAATCGCTTCTAAGTATGTACTATTTACCAGATGATCATTCATCGGCATTGGAATCGACGGAAAAGGGCTCAAACCTTAAAATAAAGGGGAAAGCAGACGCGCGAAAACTTCTTTTAATATCTGAAATTTTGACTGATCATCAAATTCCGCTCCCAAAAATTCCTCGCTTTTGCTGAGATCTTGATTAAATTCATTAATTAGGCGATCAACGGTCTTCCCATCATAAAAAATCGCACTAATCTCGAATTGGCCGGTAAAGCTGCGCATATCCATATTTGCGCTGCCCGAGCATGCTATGTCATCGCTTATGATTACTTTGGCATGGATAAACCCTTTTTGATAGCGATAAAACCGAATTCCTGCTTGCAACAATTCCCGAACATAGGACAATGAAGCGAAGTAAACAAGTTTTGAATCAGGAACTGCCGGAATAATGACACGAACATCGACTCCCCGAATTGCAGCCGTCTTTAAAGCCAGTAAAACGCCGGGATCGGGTATGAAATAAGGCGTTTCAATATAGATCCGCTTCTTCGCAGAAACGACGAAGGAGAAAATAAGCTCGAGAATCGTTTCATCCGGACCGCTTTTCACGATTTGTACGAATTCTTTTCCTTGACTTTCCTGAACAGGATAATATGCGGGGGTGGTTAGCAACTGTTGTTTAACATCGTACCAATCGGCTGAAAAAGTATATTGAATCCACAGAACCGCATCGCCTTTAATCTTGAAATGAGTATCCCGCCAATATCCGAATTCCGAGTTTTTTCCCAAGTATTCATCACCGATATTTAAGCCTCCGATAAAACCGACTTCTCCATCCACGACCACGATTTTCCGATGATTGCGAAAATTGATCTGCCTGTTGATGAATGAGGATAGCAGCGGAGCAAAGCAACCGGTCTCCACACCCGCATTCTCCAGCCGCTTCATATAGTTTTTCCCTAAGCGGTAGCAACCGATCCCGTCGTATAAAAGTCGCACTTTTACTCCTTCCTGCGCTTTTCGGATTAATAATTGTTGAAACTCTTTCCCAAGAACATCGTCACGGATAATGTAAAATTCGATATGGATATGATGCTTCGCTAAGGAGATGGATTCAAACATCGCTTCAAATGCTTTTTTTCCTTCAATATATATCGTTGTTTCATTACAGGCGGTAATGGGGAGGGTATTTCCGTTTTTAAGTATTGCCTGCAAATTGTCATCATGGTAAACGGATTGCTCGACCAGATTTATCGGCAGTTTCCGTTTGCATCGATCCGCAAGTGTTTCCTTTAAATGCTCCAACATCCCGTTGTCTTTTCGGAGAGAGGGATTGAAACAGGAATATTCTTTTGCGACAAAATAGTAAAACAGAAAACCTATAAACGGAAAGATGTATAGGATGACAAGCCAAGCAACTGCTTTTTGCGGACGACAATATTCATTCATTAGAACTACGACAATTTGGCTGAGTATAAGTAATAGGGCGAAAATAATCCAAAGCAATGCTATCGTCTCTCCTCCATGGCCAAAGAGTTCTGTTTTAGTTTATAAGAACACAGGTATCATTTAATTTGTCCCGAGTAGGTTTAAGTTCGACATGGGAATTCCTGGATTTATTTGAACTGGTGTAATATAAGTCACGCTAATTGTATAATCTAAGATTTATGTATGAATTGGAAAAGGGGTTATGTGATGGCAGATCGTTTAATCATCGGCATGGACGTAGGATCAACGACCGTCAAAGCCACAGTAGTCGATCCGGAAAGCAAACAAATCCTATGGTCGGATTATCAACGCCACCATACGAAACAGGCAGAAAAGGTTTTGGAGTTGCTGGTTGCGATTGGAAATGAATATCCGGAAACCAAACAAGAAAATATCCGTGTCTTTACGACGGGCTCCGGCAGCGGCCCCATTGCCCCGCACATTGGAGCAAAGTTTGTTCAAGAAGTCAATGCCGTTACCATGGCGGTGGAGCATCTTCACCCCGATGTTGGGAGCGTGATTGAATTAGGGGGACAAGACGCAAAGATCATCATATTTAAGGAAAATGAGGAAACGGGGAATAAGCAAGCGCTGACCTCAATGAATGACAAGTGCGCATCGGGTACGGGCGCCACTATTGACAAGTGCATGATCAAAGTGGGAATGCCCATGGAAGAAGTAGGTAAGCTGCACTTTGATGACAGCAAGCTACACCATGTTGCCGCAAAATGCGGCGTGTTTGCGGAAACGGATATTGTCAATCTGGTGAAAAGCGGCATACCGTCACCTGAGATCATGTGTTCTCTCGCGGATGCCATCGTCATGCAGAACCTTTCCGTCCTTACGCGCGGAAATACTCTGCGGCACCGCGTCTTACTGCTGGGCGGACCGAATACATACTTGCCTTTCCTGCAAGAATGCTGGCGTAAGCGAATCCCGCAGACTTGGCAGGATCGGGGATACGATTATCCCAAAGATATACCTATCGATGAATTGATTTTTGTGCCTGACAATTCGCAGTACTACGCGGCATTCGGTGCTGTATTGTACGGCATGTATGAACCGGCCGGCGTTGGAATCTATTCGGGGCTGGAAGGGCTCAAAGAATTCATTGCCCATGGCCGGCAAGCGAAGCTAGGTGAGAAAGCGGGCCCGCCTCTGGCCGCTAGCGAGAATGAACTGGAAGAATTCCGCACGAGTTATCGTATTCCTCGCTTTACACCTGCCGCTCTTATTCCGGAGCAGAAGGTGAGAGCCGTGATCGGTCTCGACGGTGGTTCCACATCGTCCAAAGCCGTTCTGGTCGATGACGATGGAAACATTCTTCTTAAGGAATATCAGCTTTCCAAAGGGAATCCCCTCGAAGATACGAAGGAAATGCTGAAGCGGATCCGGGATAGGGTTAGAGGGCAGGGAGCCGAATTAGAGATCATCGGATTTGGCGCGACGGGGTATGCCGCGGATGTATTGGAAAAAACGTTAAAGGCGGATGTGAATATCGTTGAAACCGTCGCTCATATGATGAGCGCAGTCCATGAATTCGGAGATATTGATGTTATCTGCGATATCGGAGGTCAGGATATTAAGGTCCTGTTCCTGAAAAACAGGGATATCCGCAACTTTAAGCTGTCCAATCAATGTTCTGCCGGAAATGGAATGCTGCTGCAGGCGATGGCGGATCAGTTCGGCATTCCGGTTCAGGAATATGCGGATACGGCATTCGGCGCAGGCTTAAGTCCTAAATTTTCCTATGGTTGTGCCGTATTTTTGGATGCGGATCGGGTAAATTTCCAGAAGGAGGGTTATTCTAAAGAGGAATTGTTGGCCGGCTTGGCTATGGTACTGCCGAAAAACATATGGCAGTATGTGGTACAGATTCCACGGATGGCTGAACTGGGGCGAAAGTTCGTACTGCAGGGAGGAACCCAGTATAATCTGGCTGCGGTCAAGGCCCAAGTCGACTATATCAAACAACGGGTTCCCGATGCTGAAGTATACGTTCATCCGCATCCGGGAGAAGCGGGAGCGATCGGGGCCGCCATGGAAACGTTGCGGGTGGTAAAGCGACGGGGGTATTCCACCTTCTTGGGGATGGATTCCGCCATTGAGCTTCGTTATATTTCACGGAACGACGAATCCACCCGCTGCAATTTCTGCCCCAATAACTGCAGCCGCACCTTTATCGATTCCGAGACTCCGGATGGAAATACCGCCCGATATATTTCCGGTTTCTCCTGTGAGAAGGGGACAGTGGAAGACAATGATGCAGTCGTTAAATTGACCAAAATACGTCAGGATTTGAAAAAACACTATCCTAATCTGGTGGAATATGAGGCGCGCCGTATGTTCCAACACTTCTACGATTCTAACCCAATGCCCGAATCGGATGTACCCGTGGATGACGTACGGTTGAAACGCGGTTGGTTTGGGCTTGGCGGAATGGGAAAAGGACAACAACGTCAATTTAGGCGCTCTTCCCTTGAGGCCGCGGAACGGCGAAGCAAAATCCGCATCGGGATTCCCCGCGTGCTAAATATTTGGTCTACGGCACCGTTCTGGCGGACTTATTTCGAGGCTCTGGGCATCAATCAGCGCAACATTGTATTCAGCGACAATACGAGCGAGGAAATGTGGCAGGAAGGCGGTAAATATGGATCCATCGATCCTTGTTACCCCTCGAAAGTGGCGCAAGCCCATGTTCACAACCTATTGTTCAAGCATCATGAAAAAACGCCGCTCGAGTATCTCTTTTTCCCATGCATCACCCATATCCCGACGCATCTGCACAACGTGATGGATTCCGCCAGCTGTCCGATCGTGGCCGGCGCCCCGAACGTGATCAAGGCCGCCTTCACCAAAGAAGTAAACTTCTTTGAGACAAAAGGGATTGTCTATCTGGATCCGGCCGTCACGTTCACCGAACCGAACATGATGAAAAAGCAATTGTATGAGGCGTTCGCGGATCACCTCCAGATTACGGAGGATGAAAGCGACTTTGCCGTAGACCAGGGTTGGAAGGCGATGGAGCTTTTCGACAATGAAATGCAGGAGAAAGGCCGCATGATTCTGGAGCAGGTGGAACAGGAAAACCGTCTTGCCATTCTGATGATCGGGCGGCCCTATCATTCCGATCCCGGTATGAATCACGGTGTGCTGGAGGAATTTCAGGTGCTTGGCTATCCAATTCTGTCCATGCGTTCCATTCCCAAAGACGAGACTTGGCTTCGCCGCTTTTTCAACGATGATTTGCAAAGCGGGCGGGTAAAATACGCGCTTGAGGTCACCGATGTATGGCCGGAAAATTTCAGCTCCAATAGCGTGCAAAAGGTATGGGCCGCCAAATTCGCCGCGCGTCATCCCCATGTAGCGGTATTGGATCTGTCCAGTTTCAAATGCGGACATGACGCCCCTACTTACGGGTTGATCGATTCGATTATCTCGACCGCAGGCACGCCATTTTCGGCTTTGCACGATATTGACGCCAACAAGCCAGGCGGATCGATCAAAATCCGGGTTAAAACCTATGCGCATAGTCTGGGACTTCACGAAGAGCGGCTGCAGGATTTGGCCCGCAAAAAAGCGGAACTGCAGCATCTATTGGAACAAAAACGCGCCGAACTGCTGAGCAATCAGCCAAACGAGCAAGCCGGGGTTATATAGAAACCTAAACTAATGAAGGAGTGAAACTAATCATGACAGTTGTAAAAGACAAGGAGAAGCTCGAGAGTCAGTTATCCCTGGAGGACAAACTGCTGTTATTTCAGAAGGAACAGGAAAAAGCATTAGGCTTGGATAATGAAAATAAGAACCATTGGTTTGATCCCGTTCCTCGCCAATTTCTGAACAAAGACAGATCCAGCACGACGCTTCTATTCGGGGGACTGACGATGGCCCATGATTATTTGGTGGAGGGAGCGTTGCAAGGGTTAGGGTATCGGGTGAGCCATCTGGACTGCCCGGACAACGAGTCGCTACGCTACGGTAAAGAGTTCGGCAACCGCGGGCAGTGCAACCCGACCTACTTCACGGTCGGCAATTTGATTAAACATTTGCACCACCTTCGCGATGTAGAAGGAAAATCGAAAGAAGAGATCATCCGCAACTACTTGTTCATTACGAGCGGTTCTTGCGGACCGTGCCGCTTCGGCACCTATGTCACGGAGTACCGGAAGGCTCTGCGCGATGCGGGATTTGATGGTTTTCGGGTCCTGCTGTTCGAGCAGACGGATGGTTTGAAACAGGCAACCGGCGGGGAATCGGCGCTAAAATTGGATACATCGTTTTTCCTCAGCTTCATTAAAGCAGTTCTTTTGGGGGATATTTTGAACGCGCTGGCTTACCGCATCCGGCCCTATGAAGCGGTCGTCGGTTCTACGGACGCCGCCTTGAATCGGTGCAAGAAGTATTTGTACGATGCCTTAAGCGAACGAAAGCGGTTGAGACCGGCGTTGATCCGCTGCCGTAAGGAACTACAGGCTGTTCAGGTAGACCGGACCATGGTCAAACCTAAAGTAAGCATCATCGGCGAATTCTGGGCAATGACCACCGAGGGTGACGGCAACTATCAACTGCAGCGCTTTCTTGAAATCGAAGGAGCGGAAGTGGAAGTACAGTCGGTTACCGCATGGACGCTCTTTCTCATTTGGGCAGCGCGGTACGATACCCTGAGGCGAATGAGCCTGCGAGAAGCCGATTCCGGCAAATTCGGCTTGAAAGGGAAAAATCCGCGCATGCGTTTACGTATGCTTTGGCTCGCCGACCATGTCCTCCGGGCGATGTTCCAAAGGTATGCCAAGGCCATGGGACTGTATCACTATCATCTGCCCGATATGGAAGAGATCGCCAGTGTTGCGCATGAACATTACAACAATCATTTACGCGGCGGCGAGGGCCACATGGAAGTTGGCAAGCTGATTCTTAATGTGGTCAAGCGCAAAGTGAACATGACGATTTCCGTCAAGCCATTCGGATGTATGCCTTCTTCCGGCGTATCCGACGGGGTTCAGTCCTTGATCACCGAAAGATATCCCGATGCGATCTTCCTGCCGATTGAAACGACGGGCGATGGGGCGATTAACGTACAAAGCAGAGTTCAGATGATGTTGTTCAAGGCCAAACAGGCTGCCCAGAAGGAATTTGATGAAGCCTTAACGAAAAAAGGCTGGACGGCCCCGCAGCTTCAGACAATAGCTAGTCGTTCAAAAAGAACAAACTCGTTGCACGCAAGCCGTCACGTTGTTGCTTGCACAGCGGCTAATATGATTTATGGAATGCGATAATAATAAAGCCGATGTTTCCTATCCTTAGGAATCGTCGGCTTTTTATGTATTCAGCAAATAAAAACGGCTAACCGGGGAAAATTAGAACAGAAGGAGGTGTACAAATGGCTGAAAAGGTAAAGGGGCGAGATCGAACCGATGCCTCAGCAATGTGGATGGCTTGGATTGGAATCGCTGCAGGGATTATTGCTTTTTTCGCTGCTCCGCTATTCTTTGGTTGCGTTGCAGTTGTTCTCGGGTTAATTACCGTCTTCAGTAAAGCAAATATTCTGGGCTGGTGGGCTATCGGATTAGGTATAGTCGGCGCGGTTGCGAATTGGTGGTTTTATTAGAATGCTCAACCGATAAGGGTTGTCCCTAAGTCTTTATGACAAAGGGAGGGCCCTTTTACTACCTAAGAGCTAAGGATATGGGGTTGTCATGTCAAAGAGGAAACGGTACCAACGGTTAAATGACGCCTTCGAAATCGGCTTGTATGTTATTTGCGGTTTCTGCATCGTCTATTACACGTTTCTGGGAGTGAATTCTAGAAGCTTTCAGGCGATTCTGATCATATCGGTTTTGCTTCTTATTCGATTGGTGGTCAAATGGACGAAAAGCGAGTGGTTTCCCGCTCTTCGTTTTTTTGTTTTGTTTTTTATTACGGTGGCCATGCTCTTCGCCAACTTATTCGGTTTCTATAAAGTCATACCGTATTTGGACAAAATGGAGCATCTGCTTTCCGGTGTCATTCTTTGTTTCATCGGACTTTTGGTGCTTAGGAAAATGATCCAGAACCAAGGTATGCCCCGTATTTCTTCCCGTATCGGGATTTGGTTCGCTTTGTTCTTTTCCGTAGCTATGGCGGGTTGCTGGGAAATGTACGAATTCACCACCGATCGGTTGTTCGGGCTTTTATCCCAGAATGGCAGCTTGACCGATACGATGGTTGATATCATTTGCGGAACCGTGGGTGCCGCCGGTACCGCATTATATCTGGCCTACAAAGCGAAGAGACATCCTCTGTCTATTTTAGACACGGATAGAAGTGTCGATTAGGCGAATAGTTACGTTGATCGGGGGTAGAGCCTGTAATTCGCATAACGAAATGTTTAGCATTTTGCAAATGTAATTCAGTATATTCTTGCCAGCGTATGATATTTTCAACAAATTGTTTGTATGATGCGGGGGCAGCATCCCTCATGACAAGTAAACCGGCGTGTACATTACGGTCTCTCTGTTCGGCGTTTTGTATGCAATTTATTAGCGTTTCTACTATGGATGGCGCGCTTTCACCGTTCTGTAACCTAAGCGCTGATCCGGTTGCCGTAACACGATGATAGGATGCCGGAACAAGATGCGTATGCATCTCCGCATTTCCTTTCAAATCTTTGGTTTCGGGTATATGAAACAACTGTGTGCTCATGGAACAAACCATCTGTTCGCCATACAGGCTGAGGGATAACTCGGTTACAACAGAAAGCCACATTTCATTTTGTCTCAACAGAAACACCTTCTCGAACATTATTGGGCAGATCACCTACGATAAATAATATGCCGGAGTATTCCTGTTTGCTTCTTCGTGAGGGTGTTAATTGGACTAATTTATGCAAGGGAAAGAGACGTTCCAGCAATGGAACGTCTCTTTCCCGATTATTGGGAACGCATTTTATATTCAATGTTACCTACATATATTAGAAGCCTTTATATTGTGGTTCTTCGTTTTCCAATTGTTGGACTCGACTTTCAACCTGCTGCAAGATTTGCTGGGCTTGCCCGGCTGCATTTGTGTAAAGGGTTTTTGCTTCTTGGTTTTGAGTTTCTAAAGCAAATTGCTCAAGGCTTGCTTGAGCGCTTTTTAAAGATGCTACGCAAGTCTTTACTTGGGATGCTACTGTCAATGATATCACCTCCTATCCACAACAAATTTATTATCGAACTTAAAGATATTTTTTATGCGTCTGTTAAATTTATTCCTAATTCAGAATGGGAAATGATTTTAACGCTTACTCTTCATAACATTGGTGAATCCGACAAACAATTTATATTGCAGTTATGCTGACAGAAGGAGGATTATAAAGTGCCAACCGGATTTGAAGTGGCTTATCGAACGTTATTAGCGGTTGTCATACTGTTCGTTATTACCAAGTTGTTAGGTAAAAGACAAGTATCTCAACTGTCCATGTTCGAATACATTACCGGGATTACGATCGGCAGCTTGGCTGCTTACATTTCTTTGGATTTAGACGCGAATTGGTATTTAGGCATAATCGCTATATCGGTTTGGGCTTTCGTTTCATTGGGCATTGAATTTCTGCAAATGAAAAGCAAAAAGATGCGGGATTTTATTGACAGCAAAGGAACTGTATTAATTAAAGACGGGAAAGTGTTGGAAGATAATTTAAAAAAGGAACGGCTATCCACTGATGATCTCATGGAACAATTGCGCAAGAAAACGGTATTTAAGGTGGCGGATGTCGAATTTGCGGTCATGGAACCAAGCGGTGACATTAACGTGCTGTTAACTCGGGAAAATCAACCGCTTACCCCCAAACATCTAGGGATCAAGGTCAGTCCCGAGCAGGAGCCTCAAGCGGTCATCATGGACGGCAAAATCATGGACGAGCCATTAGCAACCTTGGGGTTAAGCCGAGAATGGTTAAATACGGAATTAGAAAAACTGGGTGCGGCGATTGAAAATGTATTCCTGGGCCAAGTCGATTCGTATGGCCAATTGTATGTGGATTTATATGACGATCAAATCAAAGTGCCTCTACCGCAAAAAAAGGCTGTTTTGTTCTCAACATTAAAGAAATGCGAAGCCGATTTGATGCTATTTGGACTGACAACGAGAAATAAAAAGGCTAAAAACATGTACGAACATTGCGCGAAACAAATGGAAGAAATCATTTCGGAATTAAAACCCGTACTTCATCGATAGGGGAGTGTTATGATGTCGAACGATAAGAAAAAAGACTTGACTCCTGTTCAACAGGAATATAAAGAGCTTGCCAAAAAAAGAGAGCCGAAAAGACCTGTTTTCAAAAATTGCATTCGTGCCTTTATCGCTGGTGGAGCGATCTGTTTGTTAGGTCAAGCCATTCAGGAGATGTTCGTGCATTGGGGCGGCTTTGACGAGAAAAAAGCAGGCAATCCCACGGTTGCTGTACTGATCATAATCTCCGTGATTTTAACCAGTCTGGGCGTATACGATAAAATCGCTCAATGGGCAGGTGCCGGTTCAGCCGTACCTGTTACCGGGTTTGCCAATTCGATGGCATCAGCGGCTATTGAGCACCGTAGTGAGGGCCTAGTCTTGGGTGTTGGCGGTAAAATGTTTAAGCTTGCGGGCCCGGTTATCGTTTTCGGCGTCGTTGCTGCATTTATTGTTGGGATCCTTCACCTTCTATTTAACCCAAATGCTGTAGGAGGGCATTAGAATGCTAATAGGTCACCAAAGCTGGAAATTTGAAAATCGTCCGATTATACGGGGGGCCGCAACTGTTGTAGGACCGTTTGAGGGACAGGGCCCGCTTGCGAACGATTTTGATATCATCCACGGAGATTTAATGTTAGGTCAGGATAGCTGGGAAAAGGCGGAGAAAACGTTATTGGAGGAAGCCGCAAAGCTCGCCGTCGAGAATGCTGGATTAACCAAGGAACAGGTCAATTTCTTTGTCGGCGGAGATCTGATGAATCAAATCATAAGCAGCAGCTTTGCTGCCCGAACGTTAGCCATTCCTTATCTCGGTGTGTTCGGAGCCTGCTCGACTTCCATGGAAAGCCTGGCTATCGCCGCTATGATCGTAAATTCCCGTTCTGCCAAATACGTACTGGCCAGTGCTTGCAGCCATAACGCCTCAGTTGAAAAACAATTTCGATACCCTACGGAGTATGGTTCCCAGAAACCCCCGACAGCGCAATATACGGTAACGGGCGCCGGCGCATCCATTGTTTCGCATGAAGGCAAAGGTTTGGCTGTGACATCAGCTACTATCGGCAGGGTTATAGATATGGGGCTCACGGATCCCTTTAATATGGGGGCTGCCATGGCTCCAGCTGCTGTCGATACGATTGAAGCCCATTTCCGCGACTTGCAAATTGAACCGGGATATTACGACCTGATCGTTACCGGGGATCTTGCCAAAGTCGGGTACGAAATTGCCTGCGATTTATTTGAGAAACATAAGGTGCCGATCAAACAAACCGAATATTTCGACTGCGGAATGATGATTTACGACTACGAAAAACAGATGGTGCAAGCTGGTGCAAGCGGCTGCGCGTGTTCGGCAGTTGTTACTTATGGACATCTGCTTAAGCGAATGCGTAAAGGAGAATTAAAACGAATACTTGTCGTGGCAACCGGAGCTTTATTATCACCAATTTCCTACCAACAGAGTGAAAGCATTCCATGTATCGCTCATGCGGTATCGATTGAGAATGGAGGTAAAGAATGATCTATTTATGGGCTTTTATTATTGGAGGAGCAATTTGCGTTTTCGGACAAATCTGTTTCGATGTGTTTAAGCTGACTCCGGCACATACGATGACGCTTTTGGTTGTCCTCGGAGCAATTTTTGACGGTGTCGGTCTTTATGATCCATTCATTGAATTCGCAGGTGCAGGTGCAACTGTTCCGATTACCAGCTTTGGCAATGCCCTTGTGCATGGGGCTTTGGAAGAATTAAAAAACGTTGGGTGGGTTGGAATTATCACCGGGATCTTCAAGGTAACGAGCGCAGGCGTTTCAGCCGCGATTATCTTCTCATTTCTTGCGGCTTTAGTTGTAAAGCCAAAGGGTTAATCTAAAAGCTGCAAAAAAGCACCCAGCGAAGGCCCAGCGAAGGGTGCTTTTTTGCAGCTGGATCATCGGCTTATAACGGCTGAAACTGGTTGCGTCTTGATATATAATGTGCAGCTAAATAGAGCAAGAAATAAATGAAGAAAGAAAAAAAACTGCTCCAGTGCAAGGGTACGTATAATCCTAACCAGCCCATGACGGGTTCGCTGACGAAGGAGTTAAACGAGGCCAGTACCAATGCCTTTACCCATGGATAAAAACTGGGTTTGTATTGCAATAACAGCATAACCTCTATAGCAATGAACGTTTCGAACGGGATGTAAGGCGGGATACTCGGTAACAGTTTTTACGGATAGTACCATAAACCGAAATTATTCCCCATAAAATCGAGCCAAGATGCCGTCAAAAGCACAAAAAAACCGGCGTACAACAAACGATCCGTGCTATCCCTTTTTCGAAGAATGACCCAAACGGCAATCGGTACGATGAATAATGCCAAGCTGAACCACCATTGCCAAGTAAACAGCACATGATTTTTCCACACATGAAAATAGTCAATGCTGTCGCGCGCGGTATTCATAATTAATTCTTTTATATGTTTTAGATAATCTTCCTGGGTCTTCATGGCAGTATTTCCCTCAACATTCCAGCGATTGCTACACAGTTTTGACACATTTTCAATTGCATAAACATGTCAATCGGGCGATATTCAAGTCGCAAAATGGGGATTGGATGCAGGTACGGACTGTTTCATTTTCCATAAAAAAAGGTTGTCATTTCTGAAAGCGCTTAATATAATAAAGTTATATAAAGATTATCGATAATCGATAATAGGGATCGGAGATGATCGCAGCTTGCTTGAAAACGAACCCGTGTTACCCTTCAACTCCATCAGTACGGAGGTTTATGCAACACTGAAAAGAGCTATTCTCACTGGCGAGATGCATCCAGGCACCCGTCTCCGTGTGCTGGACATCGCGGGTAAATACCAGATCAGCCAAGCTCCGGTCCGCGAAGCGCTGGAGCGGCTCAAGCAGGAAGGGCTGATCGTCGGCCAGCACAACAAGGGCTCGGTCGTTTCCAACATCACTTCCAAGGAAATCCGGGATATATTCGTCCTGAGGGAGATGATCGAAGGTTACGCCGTCAGGCAGTCGATGACGCTGCTGACCGAAGCCGATTACGACGCATTGAATGACATTCTGCACCAAATGGACGCGGCAGTGAAAGAACGCGACATCCTGAAAATTTTGGAGAAGGATATGGACTTTCATGGATTCTTCTATAAAATGTGCGGAAATCACGTCATTATGGAGCTTTGGCAGCAAATGAGAACGAAAGTGATGAGGTTCATGGCGATCTCCAACCGCCACTATACGACGGAAGGGCTGGTAGATTGGCACCGGCGGCTCGTCGATGCGTTGCGGTTGGGAGACGCCGCCGAAGCCGAACGACGTTTCATCGAACATATGCATTCGTACAAAAGCATCCACTTGGATTGACGCTTCGCAGTCCTGCCGTTTCTACCTTTGTCAAAGGGGGAAAAGAGTATGCTGGATCACGGACAGCTTATTAAAGACGATATGATATTGACGTGGTTGAGGGACAGGTTCCTGAGAGACCTCGTTGACCGTCCTGTTCATTCCAATACTGGCCTAAAGGAAACGATGTCCCGATTAAACCTGAATCCGTACTTCAACTTTCCCGCGATCGCTCTCCTCGACGCCGGCGGCGTCCCGGAACGCGAGCATGAGAAAGCGGCTTACATGGAGCGAATGCGCGACTATTTGCTGAGCCGGGTATCCGACGGCAGCGTTGTGTTCATGGACAAGGAAGGGAGGGTCGGGCTGTTATTCTCCTGGGTGTCCAAGCATGTTCTTGAGTCTGTCTGCCGGATGCTCGACGAACAATTTGGGCTTCCCGTGAACATTGGCGTCGGCATGCCATGCCAGCATCTCTCGGAAGTACACGGCTCGTATCGGCAGGCTGCCGCGGCGCTTGAGAACCGGTTTTACCGGGGAAACGGAACGATCATTTATTACAGCGAGTTGGAAGGTTACCGGCCGCTCAAAGAATATCCGTCAGCCAAGGAAAAGGAGTTTTACGAGGCGGTCAAAGCCTCGGACTCCGATGAGGAAATCGTGGAAGCCGTTGACGAGTTCTACAAGTCCGTACTGCTGCGAGGTCCCATCGACGTCCGCAGCATCTATGAGCTGACCGTGAGGCTGCTAGTCGGGCTGGAAAAGCGCGCGTTGGCGGAAACGGACCAGACCGATGGCTATAAGCCGGTTGAAATCATGACGATCATCAAGCTGGACTCGTTCGAGGCGCTCAAGCGGTATGTGGCGGGGTTCGCCGCGGGGCTGCGGGAAGTCATGTCTATGAACGGTAAGGAAAGCCACCGAAGCATCATCAAGAAAACACTCCATTACATGGAACAGGACTGCCAGAACGTGACTCTGTTCTCTGCCGCGAAAAAAGTGTATATGACCCCGACTTATTTGAGCCTCCTTTTCAAGATGAATATGGGGAAGACGTTCATCGACCAACTGACCGACATCCGAATCGAGAAAGCAAAGGACATGCTGAAGCGCACCCACATGAAAAACTATGAGGTGTCAGAGCTGGTGGGTTCAAGGATTCCCGTTATTTCAGCCAAATTTTCAAGAAAAAAACAGGGGTTTCCCCAAGCGAGTACCGGGATTCCAAAGTGGATTAAACGCATGTTCAAGCCCGGAAGACGAGGCTGTGTCAAAAGTGAATAACTTTTGACACAGCCTCTATCTTTTATACCGATTATGGTTTTTGCGGACCACTGGCAGGGTCCTAGAGCACAGACTGACTCCGTTTTCTCTCATTTAGACCGCTGGCAGCGGCTTGCCGATATCTTAAAAATACGAATTCCTTTTTGAAAAAGGGTTGTCCTTAAAGACGAACGCTGCTCTGAGGACCGTCGCCGTCATGCTTGCGCGCTTCTGCGATCTCTTTCTCCCAGTTCAGATGACGATAGTCGGCGGCTGCCGGATCGTTCTGGAACCAGTTGATGAAGTCGCCCTTGAGCGTCGAATTCCAGGGAGAATCGATCTGCGCCGTGGAGTAAGTCCCTTCCTTGAGCCTGACGAAGCCGAATATATCGCGGACCTGCGACTTCTCCGCCTGTTCGGCGGCCAGTTCGGCGATGTGCGGCGGAATGAAGATGACGCCGGCGGGCGTACCTAGCACGACATCGCCTGGCAGGCATACGGCACGACCGATTCGCGTCGGCACGTTCATGCCGACCATCGTCACGTCCGCGATGGCAGTCGGGTCGCTGCCGCGATAGAACACATTGATATTATCGATCTCGACGACCTGCTGATTATCCCGTATTCCGCCCCATATGACGGCGCCCCCGCGTTTTGTGCGGGTGGAGATGGCCGTGGAGAGATTGCCTCCCACATACGTCCCCAGATGCACTTTATCGAACATGTCGACCACGACTACGTCGTCCTCCTCAAGCGAGTCGATGACCCACTGGTTGAAGAAGCCCTTGCGGCCTTCCTGCTCATGTCCATATTGAAGCAGCGTCTCATGCAGGTCAGGCCGCTTCGGCACCATGACTGCCGTCACGGCGCGGCCGACCATGATTTTGTCCGGATGAATGATCTTGAAGTCGCCTTCGAATTGAAACTGATAGCCTCTGTTCCACAGCGGCCCCCATGCTTCCTCCAGCGTAATTTTACGAATTCGGCGGAGCACGTCCTCCGGCACTTTCGGCCGCCCGTTCGGGAACCGTTCACCTTTCCATAGGGGCGTAATCTGAACAATGTCTTCCGGGTTGTCAAACTTCATTCGTTGCACCTCTTCCGGGAATTAGATTACACGCGTTCTACAACGCATCTTCATCTATTGTTGGGGACATTGCCGGATTTGTCGATGCGACGATTTTAAGGCTTTTTGACCGGGTCCATATTTTTGTCGCACTACCGAACCCTTTCGACATTTTGTCCGTAAGGTTCCTGTAAAAAATCAAACAAATTCATAATTCTCTCTCCTGTAAATTAGAAACGTCGTTCGTTTATAGTAGGGCGTAACAATAACTGCCAAAGACAAACGTAATGGGAAAGGGAATGGGGGACTTGGGATGAGCGCGAAGACTTCAACAAAAACACGCTTGGAAAAATGGTCCATAAGAAAACGAAAGAATTCGGAAGAAACAAACATCGCGGGATATATTTTCATTTCACCATGGCTGATCGGGTTTCTTCTGCTGACGTTATGGCCGATAAGCCAGTCGTTATACTTATCCTTCACTGAATATTCGCTGCTGTCGGAACCCGTATGGATCGGAAGCGACAACTATGTCAAGATTTTCACCGATGATTCCACCTTCATTAAATCGCTCAGCGTTACTTTCACCTTTGTTCTGTTCTCCGTTCCTCTTAAGCTGTTTTTCTCCCTGATGGTTGCCATTGCTCTTAATAAAAGCATTCGCGGCATGAATTTGTACCGGACGGCGATCTATTTTCCGTCGCTCATCGGAGGCAGCATTGCGGTAGCGGCGTTGTGGCGCAACATGTTCGGGGCGGACGGGTACGTCAACCAGATTCTGGCGTGGTTCGGCATTCACGGACCGGCGTGGATCTCTAATCCCGATACGTCGCTAGGCACATTGATTCTGCTGAACACCTGGCAGTTCGGTTCGACGATGGTCATCTTCCTTGCAGGTCTCAAGCAAATTCCGCAGGAGCTCTACGAATCGGCTTCCGTTGACGGCGCCGGCAAAGTCCGTAAATTCATAAGCATCACGCTTCCGATGCTGTCTCCCGTCGTATTTTTCAACCTTGTGCTTGGAGTCATCGGCTCGTTCCAGACATTCACGTCGGCATTCATCATTACGCGAGGCGGTCCGATCAACTCAACCTATGTGTATGCCATTTTTCTTTACGAAAAGGCTTTCAAGCATTACCAGATGGGTTATGCTTCAGCGCTGGCGTGGATTCTGCTTGTCATTGTGGCAGCGCTTACAACCATCAACTTCTTCGCTTCCCGTTATTGGGTGTTCTATGAATCGGGCGGGGGGAGAGCGAAATGAAGCCTCATGCGAAGTTTACGAATCATCTGCTTCTGACGGTGTTCTCCGTCCTGATGCTGTACCCGGTCATCTGGTGGATCGGCGCCTCACTGAAAACGACCGCCGAGCTGACCTCGCCGTCGCTCTGGCCGGCGACTCCGATGTGGGAAAATTATACCAAGGGCTGGAGCTTCTCCGGTGAGTATACATTTACGCACTTCTTCGGAAACACGCTGCTGATGGAGTTAGGCAACGTAACCGGAGGCGTGCTGACCGCGGCGATTGTCGCGTACGGTTTCGGCCGACTAAGATTCAAGCTTCGCGGCTTTTGGTTCTCGGTGCTCCTTCTCACGATGATGCTGCCCGGCCAGGTAACCGTTGTGCCGCAGTACATCCTGTTCAACAAGCTGGGCTTCGTGGACAGCTATGTTCCGTTGGTCCTGCCGCACTTCTTCGGAGGGGGAGCGTTCTTCATCTTCTTGCTCGTGCAATTTATCCGCGGCATTCCGCGCGAGCTCGACGAGGCAGCGAAGATCGACGGCGCGTCCGTATACGGCATTTTCCTGAGAATTATTTTTCCGCTCGTCAAGCCTGCCTTGGTGACGGTCGCCATATTCACGTTCATCTGGAGCTGGGACGATTTCTTCGCGCAGGTGCTCTACTTGAGCTCCATCGACAAATTCACGGTCGGGCTGGCCCTGCGCATGTTCATCGACCAGTTCGACATCCAGTGGGGCCAGCTGCTGGCCATGTCGCTGCTGTCTGTGGTTCCGTCCGTCGCGATCTTTTTCTTCGCGCAGAAGTATTTCGTCGAGGGAATCGCGACAACGGGCCTGAAAGGATAGATCTTGCAATACGTAAAACAAATTATTGAAAAGGGGAGAACGATGATGAAAAGGTCAAAAGGGTTACTGGCAATGATGATTGCCTTGCTGCTTGTGCTGTCGGCATGCAGCGGCGGCAAGAATAATACTGCGGCGGAGAACACAAGCAATACCGGTAAGACGGACGAAGACAAAGCCAGTTCCGACGCCGGTGCGGCGAAAACGCTCAGCATCATGTGGTGGGGGCCAGACGCGCGCCACGAAGCGACTAAGAAAGCGCTGGAAATTTATTCGCAGCAAAATACGAACGTCAAGTTCAAGCCGGAGTTCATGGCCTGGGACGCCTTCTGGCAGAAACTCCCTACGCTGGCAGCTTCGAAATCGGTCACGGATGTGCTGCAGATGGACGCCGCTTTCATCCAGGAATATGTATCGCGGGGAGTGCTCGAGGATTTGTCGGATATCGACTTGAGCGGTATCGTCGATCCGAACGTCATCGATAATCTGAAGATCGGCGGCAAGCTGTACGGCATTCCGCTCAGCCAGAACGCGCAGGGCATCGCCTACAACAAGGAGGAGCTGACGAAACTCGGCATCCCGTTGCCGAAGAAGGACTGGACATACGACGAGTTCTTCCAATGGGCGAGAGACGCCAAGGAGAAGCTGCCGGACGGTAAATATCCGATCGGCGACACGACGACATGGGACAGCTTTAACTACTACCAAACGGCGATGGGCATAGACCCGATCATGTCGGACGGCGGCAAGAAGTTCCTGCTCGACAAGGAGCTGTTCATGAAATTCTACAAAGCGTATGAGGATTTCCGCAAGCAGAAAATCGTGCCGCCGGCCGATAAGGCTGCCGCATTCCTCGAGAATGACCCGAATGCCGACCCGATGGCGTCCGGCGTCGTCATGACCCGCGGCGCAACGACCGGCTCGGTGAGTGCGCTGGAGCAGCTGATGCCGGGCAAAGTCGGCGTCGTCAATCTGCCGACGGGACCCGCGGGCGGAGGCTGGGCGCAGTCTACCATCTTCCTCAGCGTGTCCACGGACTCCAAGAACAAGGACGAAGCGAAGAAGTTCGTGAAGTGGTTCATCACCGACAAGGAAGCCGGCAAGGTGCTGGGCTTGACCAGGGGACTCCCGATCAATCCGGAAATTTACAAGGATCTAGAGCCTGCGCTGGAGCCCAAAGACAAACTGGGCAAGGAAATCTATAACCAATCGCTCGATAAAGCGCTGCCGTTCTATGCGCCCGCTCCGGGTTTCTCGGAATGGGTGGACATGTACAGGAAGGAAATGGAAGCTGTAACGTTCGGTCAGCAATCGATCGAGGATGCCTATAGCAAGATCGATAAAATGGGCAAGGAGCTCGCGGCTAAAGCAGGCGGCCAGTAACTTGAGCTGACTGTATTTATCTAACGCATGAAAGGACTGATTCCGATATGCAACTTGCGGAGTTTCTGACGTCGCAGCCGAACCGGCTGTGGCGGCTAACCAGGCAGATGGGGCTGGACTACGCGGTCGGCGGGCTGCCGTGGGAGGAGAAGAGCGAGAAGCCCTGGGACTTGATGCCGCTCATCCGAATGAAACAAAGATATGCCGATTACGGACTGAACCTAGCCGTCATCGAATCGATGCCGACGAGCAACAATATCAAGCTGGGCACTCCCGGCCGCGATGAAGAGATCGATATCTTCCAGCAATTCATTACCAATATGGGCGCTGCCGGAATTCCAGTCCTATGCTACAACTTCATGGCCCAGTTCAACTGGTTCCGCACGTCGACGACAACAATGACCCGGGGCGGTGCGATTGTATCGAGCTACGATCACAGCCTGATGGCGAACGCGCCGTTCACGTCGGCTGGGATCGTGACGGAAGATCAGCTGTGGGAGAACCTGCATTATTTTCTGGAACGGATCGTTCCGGTCGCGGAGGAGGCGAGGGTGAAACTGGCGCTTCACCCTGACGATCCCCCGATGACGCCGATCCGCGGCGTCTCGCGGATTCTGCGCAGCGCTGATGCGCTGCAGCGCGCCATCGACCTCGTTCCGAGCTCGTACAGCGGCATTACGATGTGCCAAGGTACGCTGGCAACGGCCGGGGATGACATTCCGTCGGTGATCCGTCATTTCGCGCGGCAGGACAAAATGTTCTTTGTCCATTTCAGGGATGTACGGGGCACGGCGGAGAAATTCGAAGAGACGTTCCATGATGACGGGAAGACCGACATGCTGGCAGCAATGATCACGTATTACGAGGAAGGATTCAGCGGGCCGGCAAGGCCCGACCACGTACCGACGATGGATGGGGAGGACAACGAGAATCCGGGTTATGAGCTTCTGGGACGCCTGTTCGGCGTAGGATATATCAAGGGACTGATGGAGGCTGCGTCACGAACGGTGCAGTCGCAGCAGTTGCTATCAATTGGCAGAGAAACCGCATAACAAGCCCACGTAAAACAAACGCCTGTTTCCCGGCTTCGGGAAACAGGCGTTTGTTTTATATCTCAGCTCCACAAGCGGTCGTTGCCGTAAAACCGATTCCACTCATCGGTCGGCAGCCATATGCCGGGAATATCCGGATGCAGATGCTCGGCAAGCACTTCGTCGTTCAGGTCGTCGATACCGAGTCCCGGCGCGTCCGTGATCGTCAGGAAGCCATTATGGACGAGCTTCTTCGGCAGCTTGCTGCTGATGATGATATCGTCCCACCACGCAACCTCGACCGAATGATATTCGAGCGCCATGAAATTCTCCGTGGCTGCCGCAACGTGGGCCGCGGCCAGACAGGCGATGGGGCTCTCCGCCATATGGATGGCCATCGCGACGCCGTAATCCTGGGCCATGTCGCCGATTTTCTTCGTCTCGAGAATGCCGCCCGCGGTAAGCACGTCCGGATGGATGACGGATACGCCGCCGGTTTCCAGAAGAGGCTTGAAATTTTCCTTCAAGTAAATGTCTTCTCCCGTACAGATCGGCGTGGTGACCGCTCTCGCAAGTCTCGCATACTGGTCGGTGTAATGCCATGGAATCATGTCTTCCATCCAGGCCAGGTTGTATTTGTCGACGCGGCGGCCAAGCTTGATGCAGTCCTCGATCCCAATGTGGCCGAAGTGGTCGATAGCGAGCGGCACCTGGTAGCCGATAATTGAACGTACATCGGCCACGTACTGCTCCAGCATGTCCAGGCCTTTCTCCGTCACATGAATGCCGGTGAAAGGGTGGGGAATGTTGTTTATATCATAATGGCGGTTCGTTATTTCCCGGATTTGATCGTCCGTCATGTCGTTGAAGTTCTGGTTATAGCGGTTTTTCGACCGCTCCCGCATTTCCTCCAGGAAGCCGATCGGCGCGCTCAGAGTATCCGGTAGATGGATGATCTGTCCAATGCCTAGATCCATCTTTAGGAATGTGAAACCCATTTCCATCCGTTTCTTCAGCGCTTCGCCCATCGCTTTTCCCGAATCCTTGCCGGCCACCTCGGTATCGCAGTACATCCTGATCCTGTCGCGGAACTTGCCGCCCAGCATCTGGTAGACCGGTACGCCGTACGCTTTGCCGGCAAGGTCCCAGAGGGCGATCTCGATGCCGCTTACGCCGCCGCCTTGACGCGCATGTCCGCCGAACTGCTTAATCCGCCTGAATAGCTTGTCGATGTTGCAAGGGTTCTCGCCGAGCAGCCGACTTTTCAGCATTTGGGCGTATACTTTTTCTGCACCGTCACGAACTTCACCGAAGCCGACCAATCCCTGGTTCGTGTAAATCTTGATCAGGGAGCTGTGGAACGGCGCACCGATAATGTCGGTGAATCGGATGTCGGTAATGCGGAGGTCGGATGGACTGGAGTGTGCGGCGACATGGCCCAGCGTTTGCTCATACGTCTCTTTGTTGGACACAATAGACGACTCCTTTATTGGGGATTTAGGTATCGCGGTTACAATAGCATGCTCGCGCCGTCCAGCCGGATGGCAGTGCCCGTCATGAACGAGGTGGCGTCGCCGGCAATGTAGCAGACAAGCTCGGCTACGTCCGAAGGCAGGCCGACCCGGCCTCCCGGAAACTTCTTAAACAATTCGGGCGATTGCGCGGAGCCCGTCCTGAACTTGCCGACATCGATCGCACCCGGCTCGATCATGTTCACCGTAATGCCGTATCCGGCGAGCTCGATCGCGCTTTCGCGGCCCAACATCCGGATGGCTCCTTTGGACATCGCATAGATCGGATCGAAATCGGTCGGCCGCTTGGAATGGACGGACGAGACGAGGATGATCCGGCCGTGATTTCTGGATTTCATATGAGGGACAACGGCCTGAATGGTCTGCCAGTAGCCTTTCACATTCGTGTTCATCGTGCGGTCATATGTATCGTCGTCATGTCCGAACAGATCGAGATTGAGCTGCAGGGCGGCATTGCTGACCAGGATATCGATGCGGCCGAACCGGTCCGCCACCGTCTCGACCATTCGGTCGATCTCTTCCTTCGAAGCCACATTCGCCTTCACGGTGATACATGAGCCGCCGGCCTCGTCGATCAGACGCTTCGTTTGAAAGGCGCCGGCTTCGCTGCTGTTGTAATGCACGGCGACCGAAGCGCCGCGTTTTGCCAATTCGAGCGCGACACCCCGGCCGATGCCGGTGCCTGCGCCGGTGACGATCGCATTTTTTCCGGATATCGTCATGGATCCGCCTCCGTTTAGACTTTCTTCATTTTTCGATCGCTGTAGTGCATCAGGAATCCGCCGTCGAGCCGGATATCGGCGCCGTTCACATAACGCGCGCCATCCGAGGCGAGATAGAGCGCGAGTTCGGCGAGATCCCCGTAGGTACCTAGCACCGCATCCGGTACTTTGTACCGGTAATCGTCATAAATCGTGGTTAAGCGACTTGGGAAAGGGGGAGCATCCTCTTCAAGCGGTCCCAGCTCGATCGTATTCACATTAACGCCGCTGCGGCCAAGAATGAGCGCAGCCTCGCGGGCAAGCATCTTGACTGCGCCTTTGGAAGCGCTGTAGGCAAATGATGAACCTGTCGGCTTCTCCGCATGGATGGAGGTTACGTAAATGATTTTGCCGGATTGCTTAGCTCTCATTTGCCGGCCCGCCGCCTGCGTACAGATGAACGCCGATTTCGCATTGGCATTCATGACCGCAAGGAACGTCTCTTCGTCGCACGTTTCCACAAGCGCCGGCTTCACCAGATCAGCATTATGGATAAGCACATCGACGGTGCCGACTGCCTGTTCCGCTTCGCGGAATAGGTCGTTTACCTCTATGCTTCGGGACAGGTCGGCGTTAGCGACGAATACGTTCGAGCCTCCACGCCGCACACGGTCGAGGTTTTCTGCGATCTCTGAGCCGCCGGAAGCGCTGTTCAATATGAAGTGCGCTCCCTCCAGGGCAAGCCGGTGCAAGAACGCAGTCCCGGAGCCGGTGTCCGCTTCGGTAATGAACACTACCTTCTCTTTCAGTTTCATAGATCCCCTCCGAAGGCCGACACTTAGTGAAGGCATATTGCTTTGCAATCTAATCATAGTAATCCGGACTGGCAGGGGGCGATGCTATAAACTTAAGATTTTGTTTGTTTTTTTTCAAAATCATCGCTTTACCGAATCAAAGCGGTGGGATTATTTCTGTTGAGAAGGGAAGCTTATGGCTAAATAAGAAAGACGAGGATGATTCCGATATGGAAACAGAAATGTCTTACGGATCCGATTACCACTTTCTTCCTGTAACTTCTCTTAAGAGCGGTGTTGCTCATGAAGTGTTGCCGAATATACAAAGCCTAACGGTTCAAATCGTAAATGTTTATTTTGTAGGCGTTCCCGGAGAAGAGAATTGGGTATTAGTCGATGCCGGAATGCCAGGTTCCGCTGAAAGCATTATTAATGCAGCGGAAAGACGATTCGGACAGAAAAACTCTCCTAAAGCCATCGTGCTGACGCATGGCCATTTCGATCACGTCGGTTCGATTATCGAACTGATTCGCTATTGGAAAGTTCCAGTGTACGCTCACGAGGCCGAATTTCCGTACTTGACAGGAAAAGAAGCTTATTTGCCTGCAGATCCCTCCGTGGGAGGAATCGTAGCAAGAATGTCCCCGTGGTTTCCTAACGAGGCTATCGATATCGGAAGTCACTTGGAATCGTTGCCTTCGGATGGATCTATTCCCTATTTGCCGGATTGGAGATGGATCCACACGGAAGGCCATACCCGGGGTCATGTTTCCTTATTCCAAGATAGTACGCGGGCTTTGATCGCGGGGGATGCTTTTGTCACAGTAAAACAAGAATCTATCTATAAAGTATTCATGCAGGAACTCGAGATCAGCGGACCGCCGAAGTATTTCACGACGGATTGGACCGCGGCGAGAGAATCCGTTGCGAAGCTAGAGGCATTAAATCCCCGGATTGCCGTGACCGGACATGGTCTTGCTATGGAGGGGGAGCTATTATCGTCGAGCCTCCGTCGTCTGGTTTCACAATTCGACCAGATTGCCTTACCCGATCAAGGAAGATATCAGTAGCTAGCCGCACATACGTGGTGATGACGCCGAAAAAACCTCCGAATGTCGGCCAATGAGCCGCGTTTGGAGGTTTTTTCTTCAGTATGCTAGGCAGCGATATGCCGGGAATGCGGAGTCATGATCTACCACTTTTAACTGCAGTTTGCAATGCGAGTTCCAGCAATAAATTTTCACTGCTTTTTTCCAGCTTCATAGGGAATAGCTCCGTTTTTTCGGGAAGCATTTTCTTCAGTTCCGGAAATACGGCGGCAGAAGCATAAATTTTGTCCAAGTGCTGGATTGCCTCATTCAGACGCTCACGTTCATTCATTCCTATTATCTCAAAATGAAGCTGATTAATCCCGGCTTCCCGAATCCGGTTGGCCATCCATTCACCTCCCGTTTTCCCCAGACAAACAAATGCGACATGGGTACCTTGCTTCAGCTTGGCGATCTCAAGCAACAGAGAGGCTTCAATTGTTGCCCCAATCACAATAACCTTACTATCGAAGGGGGCAAAAAGCGCTTTGGCCTCCTCCGCATGATTCAATGTCGTTACGATGACATGGGAACGCTGGACAGCTTCTCTCGCGGCATCTTTATTTTCAGAAATGTCATCCAGAAATAATGTTTCTACTTCCCCATTGGTTGCTCGTTCTATGCTCTGGCGATAAAAAGGATGATCATGTCCTCTGCATTCCACCAGTAAAATTCGCAGCTTGCTGGCTGGATAGGGGGGATGCAGCAAGGAGTAGGCAAGGCCGGCTACAAAAAAAGACTTCAAATCAAATCCCATGGCCGCGGCCTCGCGAATGGTATTGTTCAAAAGCTGCTGCATAGGTTTCCGTTCTTCGCAGAGCTGCTTGGTCTCGCTCCCGCCGGTAATTTGCGTACCGCGTCCTTTCTGCATGGTAACAAGCCCCTCGTCACGCAGTTGGCTGTATACCCAGTTGACTGTATTCCGATTAAGCTCGAGCTCATCCGCTAATTGACTCGCTGAGGGAAGTATATCGCCGGCTTCCATTTGTCCAATTCCGATTAGCCATTTAAGCTGTTCTTTGATTTGTGTATTCACGTTAAAAGTTAACTGGGGATCAACTTGGAGGAAATATTGATTTTCTTTCATAATAAATACCTCATTTCATGGTTGACTAGTTATATTATAACGTTATTCTATACATAATCCAACTTTAAATTGAGAATAATGGCGTTGTCAAATATTTCAAAGAGTTATATAACTTGTTAACTAGTATAATATTCATAAGGTGGTGAGTGAAGTGAATAAAGCGCACAAAGCGGGATTTTGGCTGAAGATGAGAAGCAAAGACAGAAGTCCTTTAAAAGTCGTTCCAAGGAATGCGTTGATCGGTGCGATTGGCGGATTTACCGCCATAGCTCTTTTAGCTCTTCTTTCCGATCTAACAACAAATGTTTGGATTATGGCACCATTTGGCGCAACCTGCGTTTTGGCTTTCGGTCTCTGGGATGCGCCATTGTCCCAGCCGCGCAATATTATCGGCGGGCATTTCATTTCGACTTTAGTTGGGTTGCTGTGTTTTCATCTCTTTGGTCAAAGCATTTGGGTATTGGCAGTTGCCGTTGGTTTGGCGATTGGCTTAATGATGCTGAGTAAAACGACGCATCCGCCTGCAGGAGCCGATCCCTTGGTTGTAATTCTAAGCGGCAGCGGCTGGTCTTTTCTGATTGCGCCGGTATTGATCGGATCCGTGCTTATCGTATTGGTAGCTTTGGTAATTAACAATCTGGACAAGAAACGCAGGTATCCGACATTCTGGGTCTGATTGGAGGGATTCAACATGATGAAAGCAAGCAGGAGTTAAGCTGGTTGGAACCGAGGCCAACAGCGGGCACTTACCCATTTCCCAATTTATGAAGGATGGTTTTGTGCCTATTATTTTGTAAAAGAGCTGTCGTCAAGCGTGAAGTTAAAAAATTGTCGCGTAAATCGCGGCTTTTTTTTATTTATTGCTTATCCAACGCGTATTTGTTTTCGGAATACAACGCTTAATGTCCAATTAAGTATAAAGTTTCCAAAGCAGGTTATAATACAGCCAATCTGCCGTGTACAAAAAAGGTGATTGGATGATGGATTATATTAAAAAAAATAAAAATGAATCGCAAAAAGAGACAATTGCAATCCATCTGCACGAAAACATCGAAAAGGTAAAACAAACGCTTGGGAATAGTACCGATTTGATTATTAGCGAGTTGCGCATTGGCGAAAATGGAACGAAAAAAGCAGCGATTATATACACCGATGGTCTTGTCGATACGAAAACCATCCATAATTTCATGGAACCTTTCATGATCAGAGCTAGGGAAATAGAACCTGGAAAAGGTATGGACACTCCGCAGGAAATCCTGAGGTTCATGGAAGATATGACTGTTACCGTAGGAAGTATCAAGGAAATTACCGATTTTAGTTCTTTATTCAAATCCGTTTTATCAGGCGATACGGTCTTCTTGCTTGATGGCCTTGATCGGGGCATCGTAGCTAGCACGAGAGGGTGGGAAGATCGGGGTGTTTCGGAAACATCGATTGAGTCCGTGGTACGGGGACCAAGGGAAAGCTTCACGGAAACCTTGCGAACCAATACCTCATTAATCCGCCGAAGAATAAAGGATCCTCATCTTTGGATGGAAACTATCCAAATAGGACAGGTCACTCAAACGGATGTATCTATTATGTATATCAAAGGGATCGTAAATGATAAGGTCTTGAAAGAAGTACGGGAGCGGCTGAATCGGATAAATATCGATGGAATACTGGAATCCGGCAACATCGAGGAAATGATTCAAGACGAAACGTTTACTCCTTTTCCTACGATGTACAATACGGAACGTCCTGATGTCGCATCCGCAGGACTGATGGAAGGGCGCGTAGCCATTATCGTGGATGGAACCCCAATTGTTCTGTTGGTTCCGGTCGTGTTTACGCAATTTTTTCAGGCTTCGGAAGACTATTACAATCGGTCCGATTTTGGGGCTATGCGTGCTCTGCGGGTAGTCGCTTTCTTGCTTTCATTGCTTGCGCCTTCATTTTACATAGCCGTTACCACCTTTCATCAGGAAATGCTGCCGACCTCCCTGTTGATTAATCTTGCAACCCAGCGCGAGGGGGTTCCTTTTCCTGCTTTTATAGAAGCTATGTTCATGGAATTCACCTTCGAGATTTTGCGTGAAGCAGGGATTAGAATGCCGAGAATGATCGGGCCCGCCATTTCGATCGTTGGAGCTCTCGTTATTGGAGAGGCAGCCGTCCAAGCCGGGTTGGTTACTCCCGCTATGATCATCGTCGTTTCCATAACCGCTATTTCCAACTTTGTGTTCCCGGCCATAGCCATGTCCATTCCGATACGATTTTTACGTTTCGGTTTGATGGGGGCAGCCGCCGCGTATGGCATTTACGGGATATTCATCGGCTTGGTTGCGATCTATTTACACCTTTGCAGTTTACGTTCTTTTGGGGTCCCCTATATGTCGCCGATGGCTCCCTTCAACCTTTCCGATCAAAAAGATACCCTTTTTCGCTTTCCCCTCTGGGCGATGCGTACCCGTCCGCGTCTGATCAGTCAAAAAAATAAGGTTCGGGAACAAACGCAGAATCCGGAACCGGGCGAAAATCGACCATGAAATCGGGTGAACCTTTCCATGAAACAAAAAATCTTGTTATTGCTTCTATCGATGTCAATGATCGTGATCGGCGGCTGCTGGAGTCGCCGAGAATTAATGGAACTGGCTATCGTTGTCGGAATCGGGATCGATAAGAAGGAAAATGAATATGTGGTATCCTCTCAGGTGGTCATTCCAAGCGAAGCCGGAGGGCAAAAAGCCAGTCCCATCGGTTATGCTCCGACAACCAAATTTGTAGCTTCGGCACCAACCATAATTGAGGCTTTCCGTAAAATGACGACAATTTCTCCGAGACGAATGTACACGTCTCACGTACGAATACTCGTCATTGGTGAAGAGGTCGCGGAAGAGGGGCTCCAGGATGTTCTTGACTATTTTTATCGAGACCGTACGTTTCGACTCGATTTTTATGTCGTGATAGCTAGAAAGACGAAAGCTGAAAATATCCTGAGCATCTTCACCAAGTTGGAGAAAATTCCAAGCGTCAGTCTGTTCACTTCTCTTGCTACATCGGAAAAAACGTATTCCAACGCTAGAGGGGTGCATTTAGATGAATTGATTAATACCATGGTTAGTCCAGGTAAAAACCCCGTATTAACGGGACTTACTATCATAGGCGATGAAACGCAAGGCGAAACAAAGGATAATATTCAGCGAATAACCCCTCATACTCGTTTAAAAATTTCAACTCTCGGCGTATTAAAAAAAGACAAGCTCGTCGGTTGGTTATCGGATAAAGAGAGCAGAGGATTTAACTTCATAACAGGGCAAGTAATGGGCTCGGTGGGTGATGTTGTCTTACCTTCGGGAGGAAAAGTAGCGGTAGAAGCGTTCCGATCGGAAGCCCATATGAAAAGCAGGATCCGAAGGGGAGAACCGGAAATGGAGATTAAGATTCTCACCGAAGGGGACATCGCAGAAGTAGACGGCAGCATCGATTTGATGGAACAGAAGAACATTCAAATGTTGGAGAATTTACTGGAACAAAGGATAAAACATTTAGCCGAATCGGCAATAGAGAAGGGGCAAACGAAATTGAAATCCGATATTTTCGGATTCGGTGAAGTTATTCATCGCCAACATCCTAAAATATGGAATAAACTTCAAAAGAATTGGGCCGAAGATTTTGTTGATGTGCCAGTGAGAATCAAGGTGGACGCAAAGCTTCGGCGTACGGGCAAAGTACTCGATTCCTTTATTGAAGAACTGAACAAAAAGTGAAGGTGCGGTCGAGGATGACTGAGATAGGTTCTATTGTTGCATTTATGTTGATCGCTGCAGGGATCATTGCCGTTGAAGTTCCTTCGCTTCGGAATAGAAAGTTAAAAAAAGAAATGTTGGCTTTTTTCGTACTGCTTATGGTCGGATTGGGGATGAATATAGCTCAGACTTTAAATGCGCCCATCCCTTCGCCATTAGATTGGATAATTATCATTTTCAAGCCGTTTACTGGTTGGATCGCCGGTTTGTAAATAAAATTTGCTTAAAAAGCGGGTGTAAGCAGGTGCTGGAAAAAGGTAAGATTGCAGGACGGCAATTTATGATACTGGTCATTTTTTATATAATGGGCAGCGCGATTTTGTTTATTCCGGGGAAGCTTTCCGCTCCGGGCAAACAAGACAGCTGGATTTCGGCTTTGGTCGCCACGGGAGTCGGTCTGCTTATTGTTTTAATATACAATGTTATCGGAAGACGAAATCCGGGTATGACTATCGTGGAATACAGCGAGCATGTTCTGGGGAAATGGTTTGGAAAAATAGTCGCTTTAGTCTTTTTGATATTTTTTCTTATCCTAATTGCTCTTGATCTCAGGGATATAGGGGACTTCTTGTCGACGCAAGCGATGCCCGATACACCTATCCAAGCGGTACTCATACCATTTTTATGCGTGGTTATGATCGGGATGCGGTATGGCTTGGAAGTGTATACGCGCTTTGCGGAGTTATTTTTTCCCGTCGTTCTGTTATTGTGGTTCATCCTGCTAATATCGCTTTATCCGGAAATGAAATTTGAGCATATACAACCTATCTTTGAGCATGGGTTTAAAGGAATAGCAATCACAGCACCTGTCATGGTTGGATTCCCTATGAGTGAACTTGTAGCCTTATTAATGATTTATCCTTACGTGAATCAGAAGAAATCGGCAGCCAAGGGGTTTCTCGTCGGTACGTTGATCGGTGGAATAATGTTAACTCTTCTTACCCTTGTGTGCATCCTGGTTCTTGGAGTTTTCGGAACCGTAAGCTCAACTTATCCAAGCTATTTGTTAGCTCAAAAAATCAATATCGGAGATTTTTTTCAAAGGGTTGAGGCGCTTATGGCTATAATTTGGTTTTTTACCCTCTTCACCAGAGTGTCCATCTTCTTTTACGCCATAGTGTTGGGATTGGCACAAGTCATGAAACTTCAAGACTACCGGCCATTGATTTTACCGCTTGGTCTCTTTTTGCTCTCCTTCGGCCAAACGGTTTCGCCAAATATTATCCACGTTATCGGGGCAACGAAGAATGAATGGGCAATGTATCAAATGACGTGCGGCGTTTTTTTCCCCCTTCTCTTGTTGGGTGCGGATACTCTTCGACAAAATAGGGGGCGGAAGCTTTAGACAGTAGAATCGGCGTTAAAAAGCATTTCACGCCAGCCGTCTATTTCCATTGAATAGTTGTTTATTATCTTTTAAAATAATGAGTGCAAACGCTTTCTAGAAGGTCGTTGGCAGTCGTGCTTTTATTTGGGGAGTGATGGAGATGAAGAGGAATTGGTACCGCCGAATGCTGCTATCGTATTTTCCCATCTTTTTGTTTACCGTGACGATCTTAATCTTCTTGTCCTTTATCGTGGTTAATGACATCTCGCATAAAGAAACCGTGAAGGCCGACCGGATTACAACCAACTATATGGTGGACCGGCTATCTCGTTCGCTTAAAGGGATTGAGATGGACGTGCTGGAGGAGGTTGAGAAAAACGATCGGTACCGCGATTTTCTGAACACGGAGCTTACGCGCGAGAATCGTCAGGTGCTCTTCGACGTAGTCGACAGCATGCGGACGCTCGCCGCAAACGATAGCTTGATTAATTCTATTTACGTATACAGGATAGAGGACAAGCTGGTGCTGACGCGCAGCGGACTTGTGGCATGGGATGAGTTCTCCGATCGGCCATTCGTCGAGCAAGCGTTGAAGAATCCGGACAACCAGGGTTGGTCTCCGATTCGTGAGTATCATGAGTTCAGCACGGAGCAGGATAAGCGAGTTATTTCAATTTATAAAAGAGAGCCGCTGCCCTTCGGGACCGAAGGGCTCATCGTCGTCAACGTCGATATGTATGCGGTCGAACAGATGATCAGATCCATGAAGATCGGCGAATTCTCGTTTGTCGATGTTCGCGACGAGTCCGGGAATTTGTTGTTTTCCACACGTTCAGCGGATTTATCCGAACATGCGGAGAAGAGCGGCAGAGTGCTCAATCGGGTTGAGTCGGAGCTCCTTGGATGGCAGTTTGAGAGCGGAATCGACGCCGGGCAGCTGTTTTTATGGGTGTCGGTCATATCCTATGTCTGGGTTGTCATAGGCGTGCTGACGGTTGTTTTTGCCATCTTCTACATCATCTATATAACAAGAAGAAACTATAAGCCGATCCGGGTCATGATGAATCGGATTGAATCGATTCAGCTTCGCGAGGATGCGTTTGGGCTGAAAATGGACGAGCTGTCCATGATCGATCGTACGCTGGAAAACCTGATCCAACAAACCGCGGATTTCGAGAAGAAACAGCGCGAGAACTTGCTTGTCAGCAAGCGCCAACTGTTCCACGACATCATGCAAGGCGATGATCCTGAGTCTGTAGCTGACCGATTAAACAAGCTGGGGCAGCTTCCTAAGGGAGAGAAGCTTGATCAACTAGCTTTCATAGTGGTCGAGATAAGCCATTACCGCGATTTCCGCAGCCTATTTTCCGTACGGGATCAGCATACGCTGAAGTTTGCGTTGACGAACGTTCTGCAAGAGCTGGCGCAAGCAGACGGCATGTATGGCTGGGCGGAATGGATAGCGGAGAACCGTATGGGCATGATTGTCGGTTTGGGCGGAGGAAATTCGTCGGTGAAGGAGAAGATTCGGATATTCGCAGACAAAGGACGGCTTTGGGTGGCCGAGCATTTGCGGCTATCTTTGCTTTTCGGTGTCGGGCATATTGAGCGGGAGTGGGAACAGGTCGAACAATCCTACAAAGCGGCGGTTGACGCGCTTCACCACAAAATGTCCCTCGGCAAAGAAGCGGTCATTATGAGCGAGGATTTGCCCGGAGACGCGGGCCGGAAGTGGTATAAATATGTGCAATACGGTTCTGAGCTTGTAAGGGAGTTTAGGCTTTTAACAGGCGAATGGCGTGCGTATCTGGAGAGATTGTTCGGGTTAATGGAGACGGATTGCTTGAAGGATGAGGATATCAGAATGGTTTTGCAAACCATGATGGATATGCTGGGAAATGAGCTGTCGGAAATGTCCGGCGATTTGCGCGAGCATTTCAAGGGCGCGGAAATTGCCGCCAAGCAGAGAGCAGCCGACGAAACGGTGACGCTTAATGAATTAAAGGCTCTCTATTTAGAACGTTTGACGGAAATATACCGCACCTATGTCGCACACAGCGAAACCAAAAATCATCGCGCGATGATTAATGAACTGAAAGCTTATATCGAAGAAAATTTCGAAAACCCCGATTTATCTTTAAAACACCTAAGCGATCGGTTTCATATTTCAGGCAAATACGTCAGCTATTTATTTAAAGAAGAGTTTAATATGAAATTCGTTGATTTTATCGTGAAGCTGCGGATGGAGCGGGCGGAGGAGCTGCTTGCCGAAACGGAAGAGTCAGTACAGAATATTGCCCTTCAGGTCGGGTACGCGAATTCCATCACGTTCGGACGCGTCTTCAAGCGAATCGTCGGCGTGACGCCGGGAGATTATAGAAAGCTGAAGTTTAAGCCCGGAAAAGCCCGTCAGTCCTGGGATATTTGAAAATAGTTTATGATGCGACAATGGTTTCTTTTTGAAAAATATGGAAATAAAACTCGGGTTTAGAGTTCGGAAACTAGTTTATTGCCGCCTTCTCGAATGTCATGACATACTGTGGTCATTCCGATTCGGGCCGCTGAAGCTTTACTGAAAGCGCTATCCTAATAAAGATCAGCGGTCTGCCCGGTACAACATTAATCGATGAAGGGGTTGGAAACGATGATTAGTATGATGAGAAAAAGAGGTGCTTCGCAAACGAAGAAAGCTGCCTTGGTGCTCCTGGCTTGCTCCTTGCTGTTTACGGCATGTTCATCAAATTCGAAGCCTGAAGCTTCAAGCGGAACGAACGCGGGGACGTCGAAGGAACGGGTCACGCTCAAGATTGAGGTGTTCGACAGAGGCAACTCGCCGGCTGGCTCAACGATTACGGACAACTATTTGACGAAATTCGTTCAACAAAACTTCGGCGATCCGAACAACATCGATGTCGAATTCGTGCCAGTACCGCGCTCGGAGGAAGTCGAGAAACTGAATGTTCTGATGGCCAGCGGCAGCAACGTGCCGGATATCGTGTTTACTTACGATCCAAATACATTCAACCGTTATGCGACGCAGGGCGGTTTGACCGATGTAGGACCGCTGCTTGACGAGCATGCGCCTAATTTGAAAGCCTTTCTTGGCGATGATGTACTCGGCTACGGCCAGTTCCAGGGCACCCAGTTCGCCGTCCCTGCGATTCGCTCGATTGTTGGGAAATACGCGTCCTTCATCCGTCAGGATTGGTTGGATAAGCTAAGTATGCCGGTTCCGCAAACGACGGAAGAGCTGTATAACGTATTGAAAGCATTTAAGGAGAAGGATCCGAGCGGGACTGGCGGCCAAGTTATCCCTCTGGGCATGACGATCGCTTCCGCTCAATACGAACCGCTCATTTGGTCTTTCATTAAGCCAACGACGGAGGAACAAAAATACACGTTGATGCAGCAGCTCGGCTCCAACGATTATCCGACTCTTCTTCCAGGCTTTAAAGAGGGGCTGCAGTTTATGAATAAGTTGTACAATGAGGGCTTGATGAGCAAGGATTTCGGTCTGGACAAAGACAAGAAGAAATTAGGCGAAGACGTTTCGAATGGGAAAATTGGCTTCTTCAGCGAGGATGACATTAATCCTTTCTACGATAAAGGAAGTTACGATGTGCTGCAGCAAAACGTTCCAGGAGCTTTGCTGGCTTCCGTAGATGTGTACACGAATGAGGAAGGAAAACACGCTAAGCCGATGTACGCGCCGAACGGACTTTATATCATGATTCCGAAATCAAGCGAGCGCTCGGTCGAGGCCATTAAATATTTGGAATGGATGGCGACCGGCGACAATTTGTTTAAGATGCAAAACGGCGTTGAAGGCGAAAATTATACGATGGTCGACGATATACCGGTTACTGTTGAGAATCAGACAGAGGAAGCGAAGAACCGCTTGTACAATTCAGGCGATATGGCCATTATTTCGAACGGCAAGCAGCTTGGCAGCATGGAGAAGAACCTGAAGGCCCGAGAGCTGCAGATGCCGAAGAAATTCCAGGATCAGGTGGCAGCCGCGCAGAAGGTGGCGAACTCCGACGTGATACCGCCTGTGTTAATGGACAGACCGATCGAAGCGCAGACGAAATACGCCACGACTTTGCTGGATAAATTCAATGAGATGATCGTGAAAACGACGATGTCAAAGCCTGAGCAGTTCGAAAGTATCTATGAAACGATGCTGAAAGACTACATGGCTAGCGGTGGTCAGGCGATATTAGACGAGCGTACGGCCGTTTATAAAGAGATGCTGGCCAAATAACGACTGAGTGGGCTTGGTGAACGCGAAGGGACGGGGCGCGGCCTCGTCTCTGCGCGTGAACCGATTGCATAAGGAGGAGACCGCTGTGAGTTTGAACGCCTATTTCCGCAGATATTGGCAGCTGTACGCGCTGCTTGTATTGCCGCTTGCTTATTTCATCATTTTCAAATACGGCCCGATGTACGGAATTCAGATTGCGTTTAAGGACTTTAATTTCTTTCAGGGCATTATGGGAAGCGAGTGGATCGGCCTCGAGGCGTTTAAGGAAGTATTCGGCATGCGCGATTTTTACTTGACGCTGCGCAATACGCTGATGCTCAACTTTCTCGATTTGCTAGTTTCATTTCCAGCGCCGCTTATATTGGCTATTATGCTCTACGAGATGAGGACGCTATGGTTTAAGAAGCTTTCGCAGACCATTCTCTATATTCCGCATTTTATATCCTGGGTCATTATTGGCGGAATTGTTTATCAGGTGTTCGGAACGCAGTCCGGTATGATTAATAATTTAATTACCTCTATGGGCTTCGAAGCCATCCCGTTTCTGACGGACAAGAACGATTGGCTAATCACCTATTTGCTAGTAGGCATGTGGCAGAGCGCCGGCTGGGGGACGATTATTTATTTGGCTGCCCTTACTGGCATAAACAAGGAACTGTTCGAGGCTGCAGGCATAGACGGAGCGGGCAGGTTTAAGCGAATTTGGCATATTACGCTCCCCGGCCTTAAATCGACCATTGTCGTGCTGCTCATTATTAATCTGGGACATATGATTTCAATCGGCTTCGAGCGCCCGTATGTAATCGGCAATTTGGCGGTGCGCGAATACTCCGACGTGCTCAGCACGTTTGTGTACCGGATCGGACTCCAATCGGGCCAATATACGCTGGCGACGGTTGTCGGTTTATTCCAAGCGGTGGTAGGGCTTGTCTTTGTGCTTGGCGCCAACTATGCCTCTAAGAAGCTCACGGATGAAAGCATCCTCTAGGAGCGATTGCTAGCATATATCCATCCCGATTTTCGACCATTTGAAAGGAGCGGACGCTGTGAGAGAGAAAACTGCCAACCGCGTTTTCGATACCGCCAACTTTATCGTTTTACTCGTTTGCACGTTGATTTGTCTAGCTCCATTTCTTCATATAACGGCCATTTCCCTTAGCTCGGCAGGACCGATTTTATCCGGGAAAGTGAGCCTGCTTCCGGTTGACTTTAATATGGAAGCCTACTCTAAGGTGTTTTCCGATTCCTCGATGATTCGCTCGCTTGGATTTACGGTGCTGCTAACCAGCTTGTTCACCGTCTTATGCATGCTAATGACGATCGCGATCGGTTATCCCTTGTCTAAAAAAAAGCTCAAGGGCCGCAAAGCATTCATGTTCATTGTCGTCATTACCATGTTTTTCAGCGGCGGAATCATCCCGGAATATATTTTAGTCCGCAATCTGAATCTGCTCGATTCGATATGGGCGCTTGTGCTTCCCGGACTGATCAACCCTTTTTATTTAATTATCTTAATTAGTTTCTTTAATAATATTCCGGAAAGCCTGGAGGAGTCTGCCGAAATCGACGGCAGCAGCCACTTTCGGACTCTGCTCAGCATCATGCTGCCTCTATCGCTGCCGGTCATAACGACGCTCAGCCTGTTTTACGCGGTAGGCCGCTGGAACGGATTTACGGACACGCTGATGTACATTACCAGTCCGGAGCTTTATCCGCTTCAGCTTAAGCTTTATCAGCTAATCCAAAACAACATGATTACGGATCTCCTGCAGATGGAAGGAGCGCAGATGGCGACCGTCGTTCCGGAAAGCTTGAAGGCGGCCAGCGTAATATTCGCCACCGTGCCTATTCTGATCGTTTACCCGTGGCTGCAGCGATACTTCGTAAGCGGCGTAATGCTTGGAGCAGTGAAGGGATAACGGAAGAGGAATCGCATGGCGGAATCGCGTGAAAATGACGGCTGAGGAAAGAGTGGGGAAGAAGGATGGGCATATACGATAAGCTGGTCTCTTTGAATGACCATTGGGTAAAAGACGGCATGGATCATCAGGTGCTTGAAAGCGGCAGCCGGTTCTACGGGGGAGTTGCCGATCCCGTGAACGGCCTCGCTTGGCCCAGCCACGGCGGAACGCCGATGGTTATGGCATTATGGATTTCCGCTCTCATTAATGAAGATTCCAGGTTTTATCACGATAAGGAGCTGCTTATCAGCTTAGAGCTAGGTGCAAGGTACATGCTGCGGTTCCAGCATGCCGATGGAACGATTTCGCCGCCATGGACGAATATGCACTCGCCTCCGGACACCGCATTCGTCGTAAGCGGCTTGGCACAGGCTTATGAGCTGCTTGCCGCCCATGCATGGGAACCTTTGCGCCAAGCGGCGGAGGATATCCGGCTGTTTCTGGAGAGGACCATTCCGGCTTTGCTGACAGGCGGCTGCCACACCCCGAACCACCGCTGGGTTATTACGGCGGCGCTGGGGTTTATGTATAAACTGACAGGACGGCCGGAGCTGAAGGAACGGGCGGACCAGTGGCTTGCGGAAGGAATGGATTGCACGGAAGACGGAGAGTGGACGGAGCGGAGCAATGGCATCTATAACGCCGTCAGCGATATCGTCCTTTTTTATGCGGCGGAGCTGTTCGACCGGCCGGACCTGCTGGAGCCGGTACGCCGGAATTTGCGGATGATGGCCTATATGATCCACCCGGACGGAGAGGTGGTAACGGATTATTCCGGCCGTCAGGATTTAGGAAGCAAATACGATATGGGGAGTTATTTTCTGGTGGCCAAGCTGATGGCCAGCCTGGACCGGGAGCCTCTATTTGCGTCAATTGCCGAGCTTGCCGGCGATGCGCTGAAGCACCCGGGGTGGCTGCCCAACAACGCGCTTATTGGTTTGTTGCGTTATCCGGAGCTTCGTGATTGCACGGTACAGCCTGAAGGGCTGCCGGATCCCTACCGAGTCGTCATTAACGGCGGCTTTCCGCGCGAGAGATACCTGAGCCTGATGGAGGCGGCAGGACATGGCGGTCGAATCTACCACAGTCGGCTGCATCCCGATTTCGGCGCTCCGGTGGCCAGGCATCGGAATGGAGCAACAAGCGCGACCGTCATCACCGAAACGACTTCGTTTTTTGCGCTGCGGCATGGTGCGGCGCGGCTGCTCGCGGTGCAAGTCGCAACTTCCTTCGAGCCCGGCTTCGTCAAGCTGAAGCGGCTGGAGGAGCTTGAGCACGGTTACCGGTTAACGGCGACTGAGAGCAAGGGGTATTACGGCCCCGTATCGAAACGGGATTTGCCGGAAACCGCCGGCGGGGAGGTCAGCCCCTGGTATTTGCTGCCGCATCATTTGAGAGAAGTCACTCATGAGCAGCAGCATCAAGTCGAGGTTGTGTTAACGGAAAGCGAGCAAGGCTGGAAAATTCGCGTCCACTGCGATCAGCCGGAAGTATTAATGACTCAAATTTCTTTTGTGTTCGGCAAGGAAGGCGCGTTATCCGGGGGAGGACTAGTGCCGGCAGCGGCTGGAACCCTGTTTTGGGAAAAAGGGACAGTCCGCTTAACCGCCGGAAGCGATTGGATTGAGCTGGACGGAGGCGCGCACGAGCATCGGGCTAAGGCGCTTAACAATACCAACTATCCGGCAGATTGCCAGACGCTGATCGTGAATTTAATGACTCCGTATGACAGAACGTTCGATATTAGGCTGTCGCATCAGGACCGGAATGACAGCAAGCATGAGGAATGAAGAGGTATGAGCGTATATATGGAGCCGCGAGAAAGCGCGCGTTACTGGTTCGGCGACGATGAGCGCCGTATACTGGAGGTGCTGTCAGGCCGTTATGCCGGGGCAAATCCTCCCGTTCCCTTCGCGCTGCGAGCGTTTGCCAAAACGGGTGTGCTGCAAACCGGGGAAGGGCTATACGATATGGATTTGTCCGTCAAGCTGCCGGAAGCGGCTAACGGCGATTACGCTTACGTTTACGGACTCGTATGGAGCGACGACGAGCGCTCGATCGACGGCATCATGGAACCGCTCGGCCCGGTAAGGCTGTATGTCAATGAAGAGCAGCTGTACCGATCGAATACGGTAGACGAAATGAAGCCGGGTGCGAGAGCCGTTATTCCTCTTCTGCTGCGCAAGGGCTGGAACGCTATCCTTGTAGAAGCACGCAAAACGGATGCTGGCTTCGGTTGCCGCTTCGGGGCCGATGAAGCAAAGGTCCGCATTATGCAGGTGTTGGCTCCGTTCGCAGGCAGGGAGGGGAGCGCGGGCTGGGTCTTTACTGGGTCTATGAAAAGTCAGCTTTACGGAAGTGAAAGAGGGTTTCCCGATTTCAAGCATGCTGAAGAGGAAACCGGCTTAACATGGCTTCCGCGGAGGAGGTGGACGGAGGAGGAAGCGAAGCGGCCGAACTGCGAGCGGCTGTTCGGCCGTCCCGTTCAACCGGTCGCGGCTTACGGATGGAGCGGATTGCAGTTGCCGGCAGGGGCGGACACTTTAATACTGGAAGGCCATGCTTTAGGAGCGACCTCAATATGGCTGGATGGATTAAAGGTTGTCGGGCTTCAGTCTGCCGGCTCCTTTCGGACGCAGGTGTCCGCAGGCTCCGGATTCCGACAGCTGCTCGTACAAAGCGTAAGCGGCTCTGGCGGCTGGGGATTCGAATTAAACGTTTATTCCGAAGGCAGGCTGCTGCCACTCGAAATGCCGGCTGCCGTCCATGGCGCAGAAGGAGCATGGCTGTACGCGGGACCGATGGATCCGACGGCAGAGCCTGACCCATCGGCGGTTTGCACAACGGCTGCCCTTTATCCAGCCGTCGATTCTGAGGGCCGCGCTGTCGGACATACGTATTGGATGGTTGATGCTCCTCATTCAATGGTTAGACCCTACTATGAGAACGCCATGCTGAGCAACAAATGGACCACGGGAAGCGCTACTAATTACGGGCGCTGGGATTATCCGCTCGGCGTTACGATGTATGGGCTTCTACGTACCGCGCGAGAGCTTAAGCGGCAGGATTTGGCAGATTACGCGCTGGGCCACATCCGAAGTTGTACGGATAGGTATGAATATTCGTTGTGGGACCGGGATCAATACGGGTTTCCGTCAGTTAACCACCAGCTCGTCTTGATTAAGATGCTGGACAACTGCGGCTCGTTCGGATCGGCTATGCTTGAAGCCTATTTGCAAACGGGAGATGAGCGCTTTCGGTCAATAGCCGATGTTATTGCCGAATTCATGCTTCGCAAGCTGGAGCGCCGGGAGGACGGAGCGTTCTACCGGCTATGCCCAGGAGAATATGCGGCCGATACGATGTGGGCGGACGATCTGTACATGAGCGCCCCTTTCTTGATACGATATGCTGCTGCAACGGGGCAACGCGAAGCGCTTGATGAAGCGGCGAGACAGTTTCTGCTGTATAAGCGCTACTTATTTATGGAGCCGGAAGGCGTCATGTCGCATGTTTTTGACTTCAAATACGTCAAGGCGACGCGTGTGCCCTGGGGGCGCGGCAACGGCTGGTGCCTATTCTCGTTGTCCGAGCTGCTAGAGAAGATACCGGAAGATCATCGGGATCGGGAAGCACTGCTCGCTATGTTCCGGGAGCTTTGCTCGGGTGTAGCTGCGCTGCAGGCGGATTCGGGTTTATGGCGCCAGGTGTTAAACCAGCCGGATGCGTATGAGGAAGCTTCCTGTACCGCGATGTTCGCTTATGCCTTCGCCAGGGGAGTGCGTTTCGGCTGGCTGGAAGGAAGGGATGGTTATGAGGCCGCCGCGCAAAAAGCCTGGCAGGGTCTGACCGGCGGGGCGATCGATCGTCAGGGCAATGTGCACGGCGTATGCAGCGGCTCTCGGTATTCCTTTTCTCCTGAATATTATATGCATGATTTACGGACCGTAGTGAACGACAATCACGGCATAGGTATTATGATGCTGGCGGGAGTGGAAATCAGCCGGATGAAATCCGCAGTTGCGGAACCGGTCCAACCTTCCTCGTTACCGATTCGTAATTGATATGAACGGCAAACCAAAGCCTTAATCCTTGCAAGAAGCAGGGTTAAGGCCTTGGTTTTTGTGTGTTCCTAGGGCAATGTGGACGGAATTCTCACTTTTCACCAGCTTTTAAATAGCTTATAATTATCAGATAATAGTAGATATATTAATCTATAAATAATTGCATAGGGTATAAGGATGGTAAAAATGAGCAACGGAGAAGCTAAAACAGACGTCATCTTAATAGGTGCCGGAATCATGAGTGCGACTTTAGGGACACTTCTGAAAGAATTAGTGCCGGAATGGGAAATTACAGTGTTTGAGAAGCTCGAAAATGCAGGAGAGGAAAGCTCTAACGAATGGAATAATGCAGGAACAGGGCATGCGGCACTGTGCGAGCTTAACTACACTGTCGAAAAACCAGACGGATCTATAGATATTAGCAAAGCTATCCAAATTAATGAACAGTTTCAGCTTTCCATGCAGTTTTGGTCTTATCTTGTAAACAGTAAGCTGATACGTAATCCGCACGACTTTATTATGCCATTGCCTCATATGAGTATGGTACAAGGGGAACAAAATGTAACGTTTTTAAAGAAACGTTTTGAAGAGATGTCGAATAATCCACTGTTTCAAGGGATGGAATTTTCCGATGACCCTGGAAAACTGATGGAATGGATTCCGCTTATTATACAAGATCGTCCATCGAATGAACCTATTGCGGCAACAAAAATCGACTCTGGAACCGATGTCAACTTCGGCGCTTTAACGCGCATTTTGTTTGAACACTTAAAGCGTAAAAACGTCGATATCAAATATAAACACAGCGTTGATAATATTAAACGTACTAGCGACGGCTCGTGGGAACTGAAAGTTCGAAACGACGCCGGTAAAGTCGAACGCCATACTGCAGAATTCGTCTTTATCGGAGGCGGGGGAGGAAGCCTGCATTTATTGCAAAAATCCGGTATTCCTGAAGGAAAACATATTGGAGGATTCCCGGTAAGCGGAATATTCATGGTGTGTAATAATCCGGATGTTGTAGCGCAGCATCATGCAAAAGTATACGGAAAAGCTAAGGTTGGAGCTCCTCCAATGTCTGTTCCGCATCTTGACACAAGATTTATCGACAATAAAAAATCGTTGCTATTTGGACCGTTTGCCGGCTTCTCGCCAAAGTTTTTAAAAACCGGTTCAATGTTTGATTTGGTAACTTCCGTTAAACCGGATAATCTCGTAACTATGTTGTCGGCAGGCGCAAAAAACATGTCATTGACAAAATACCTGATCGAGCAAGTTATGTTATCGAAAGAAAAGCGCATGGAAGAGTTACGAGAGTTTATCCCGAACGCCAAAAGCGAGGATTGGGATTTAGTAGCGGCGGGCCAACGCGTGCAAGTTATCAAAGATACTGAAGCTGGCGGCAAAGGTACACTTCAATTTGGTACGGAAGTTGTTAGTGCCGCTGACGGCTCGATTGCAGCATTACTAGGTGCTTCTCCAGGTGCTTCTACTGCTGTTCACGTTATGCTCGAGGTAATTAATAAATGCTTCCCGCAACATGTGAAAGAGTGGGAACCGAAAATTAAAGAAATGATTCCTTCTTACGGCGTGTCGCTAATGGAAAATCCGGAGCTTCTGCACGAAATTCATACTTCAACAACAGAGACGCTTGGTCTAAGCGAAAAAGAGCTAGTCTATAGTTAATTCTAAAACAAAGAATCCTTTGATCTATCTATAGATTGAAAGTACAATAAACTGTTCCAACCTTTTACATTCGAAAACGGCATGCGACACGGGATGGGTGCGCAAGCGATCGACTTCGTCCTGTTTCCCGCGGCGATAATGGCTGCAATCATGGGGCTAGTGACACGACATAATGATGTGTAACAACATGTCGGATGACAAGAATGTATACTGATTCCAGCCCGCGTAAATCGCGGTTTTTTATTTTATCGGTACATATTTTTATATAAACCAATGTAAAGAATGTGTACGATTGCCGATTGCGGCCAAGAATGTGTACCCTTTAAGGTACGTTCGGAGTAATCGTACTGATTGTCGATTGTTCTGATGCTACTACCCTTTGAGAAGCGAGGACATTTCCGTTAACGTCTATTGCCCATACCGATATGAGGACATTTGACGTATTTAGGATGCCGAATTGATACTCATACTGATCTAATGAGTTAACAAAAAATGACTTCAGCACTTTAATGTTTGGATTGATGGTGAACAATTCATGCACATACGGGAGCTTCGCGCTGTTCGGAGGCAAGTAGAACCCGATGATCTCAATTACGGCCGTGCTAATCGGATCGTCGTTCAAGATTTCGATTCGAACCGTTTGTGTTCCGGGCGGCCCCAAAATCGGACCTGTTGACAGTACCTGGCTAATTTGCTGAGTAATAAATGGATCTGACGTCAAAAACGGGGTTATTTCCGCCACATTACCCGGATCGATGACCCTGTCGCCGGAGCCAATCGGAGCCGGACCGGTCGGACTGCCCCACCAGTTGTTGGTCGCATCCAGTCGGTCATTAGGCGGCGTGACGTTATATGAGCCAGCCACAATTTGCAGCCCTGCATTCGAATTTCCCTGTATACTATTGTACTTGGCCCGAATATTGGCGTTCGGCACCCCTGTAAAAAAGGTCGTAACGTTGATGCCGTTGGAAATACTATTATGCAGAATGTTCCGTTCTATATCTGTTTGGTTCGTGCTTCCGCCAAAGAAAATCGAACTTCCTTGTGTATCCGTCATGTTATTTTCGAAAATTTTAACATTATTTGTGTTTGCCAATGTAATCGAATTATCAGTCACCATCCGGTTGTTCGAGATGATGATATCGGTTGTCGCTGTTCCGGCTGGAGAGAAGTTGACCGAAGCCAATTGATGACCAGTGAACAAGTTGCTGTCAACCCAGATGTTCGATGTCGTCATATCTGATAGAATGCCGTTTCCGGATCCTGCACCTGGTTGATTGTTGGAACGCAGGAAGTTTTGGCGAACCTCGGTATATCGCGCCCCGCTAGAATTGTTAAGAATACCAAAGACATTGTTCTGAATAATGTTATTCATTACCCAGTATCCGGAAAAGGCTGCTGAAGTAAAAATTCCCGGTCCTGTAGTGTTATTCTGAACAGTAAAACCGTCAATGACCACTCGATCAGCTACTGCTTGAATTAGGGCGATCGATGGTCCTGTTACGATTGATTCCGTCGATGCGATACCGGATCGGGTCCGTGCATCCACACCGGCTTGAGCGCCTAGCAGTTGGATCGATTTGTTAATGATCACCGTTTCATTATACACGCCCGGGGCAACCCTGACGGTATCGAATTCGTTAGCTGCTGCGATTCCCGCGTTGATGGTCGGAAATCCGCCAGGTCCCACAAAAATTTGGTTAGCTATGGTACCGATCCCTCCCTCATTCAGCTGTGTTAATAACCATAGTCATTGTATATTCGCGGAATGGACTGCGTGATTGGTTAGTTGCCCATGCTCGAAAATAGGGCTTCTGTCATGCATCGGACTTCAACCCGTAGCAAAACACAAACAAAAAACCTTCAATCAGATTATGATCGAAAGTCTTGAATCATTTTTCAAATGCTTTAACGAAGCAGATTTGTTAATGAAACATCACTTGATTAAATACCCCATCTTGCCGCTTGTGTATGTTTGATATTCATGGATATTACAGGTCTCAAGTTGTCTGTTACCTGATTGTTATGGATGGAATTAAGAAGGTTGCTTTATGCTGCACGTATTCTCCATGATGTCCTTAGCGATGTCCCATGTCTTAACGGGTCAAAAGCCCTTTCTTTCCTTCGTCACATCTATTTAAGGGGTGGAGGTCGGGATTTCTAACGGAACGGGTAGATACGCCTCGATAATGGTGACGATCGATTTCGGAACCCCTATCGATTTGAAAATGGATATGACGCTAATCGGGTCGGTGGCGCTTATCAAGGAGGCAAACGTAAAGGCTACTATCAAAGGCAAGTTAAGTAAATATTAGCCGAGGAATATGTCATATCTCACGGCTATCTCGCCTAGACCGCATGTCATCCTCCGAGTAGACGACGTTCTGGTTATCGTCGGAGATGAGAGTACTTTGGATAGAACCAGTCGATATCTGAATAGAAATCGGGACGCTTAAGTCTCATCGACAAGCCGGCAAGGGAGTTCCCTCGCCGGCTTTTTAGCGTTTATGTATTCTGTTTATAAATCGTCCATAATTATACATACAACTTATTTTAATAATATAGGTTGTCAGTTGATCGAGCGTCTGTTATAGTTTTATATAATTTATAGTCACTTATCTTTGAAAAACGGGAAGGAGGATCGGCCAAACGATTCACGGGAGGAGAAGAATGACCAACATTGATTTAAAATCTCTTAGTATTTCGTTAGGAATTCTGGGCGTATCCGTCGTCGTAAGCAGATGGGTCGTGCCTTACTTCTTCAGATTCTTGATCAGGTCTTTTCGCGATTCGAAAACTTCGATGCTCTCCGATGTAGGGGAAGCTTTTGAAAAGCCCGTTCGAGCGCTGATTATGATTATCGGACTTTATTTCTCGATAAAAACGGCTCATTCGGAAACCGCGAGTTACGGATGGGTGAACAGCGCGTTTCGTTCTTCCTACGTCTTTCTGCTAGCCTGGGGTCTGATGCGTTTAACAAGCATCTCTTCCCATTGGATTGAGGGCATCGGTAAAAAGCTCAATTTCGAAGTCGATCGAATCCTGCTTCCCTTCCTATCGAAAATCCTACGCGCAGTTATCCTTTGTCTGTGTTTTACGGTTATCGTTCAGGAATGGGGATACGAAGTAACCGGGTTTATCGCGGGACTTGGGCTTGGAGGTCTTGCTTTTGCGCTAGCCGCCAAAGATGCGATTTCAAACATTTTCGGGGGGATCGTCATCATCACCGAAAAGCCGTTCACGTTGGACGATTGGATTGAAACGCCGAGCGTGGAAGGTACGGTTGAAAGCATAACGTTCAGGAGTACGCGCATTCGGACTTTCGCGCAAGCTCTCGTAACGATGCCAAACTCCACTTTGGCCAACGAGCCCATAACGAATTGGTCGAGGATGGGTAAACGTCGGATTACGTTTCATCTCGGTCTCACTTACTCGACCTCGACAGAGAAAATTACGGCCTGTCTGGATGCAATCCGTGGAATGCTTGTAAATAGAGAGGACATCGACCAAGAAACCATTTTCGTGCATTTGGACCGTTTCGGGCCGAGCAGCCAAGATATTTTCCTCTATTTTTTTACGAAAACGACGCAGTGGAGCGAATGGCTTCAGACGAAGGAGTCGTGCATGATCGGCATCCTTGAAATTCTTGAAAGGGAAGGCGTATCGATTGCCAAGCCGAGTACGAGCGTCTATTTCGAAACAGCATCGTCCGACCAGGTCAAGAATAGGTCTTCGCTAGAGGCGACCCAAGCCGACTAATCGTTGTTGACAACATAATTAATCTCATAAAATAAGCGAGCCTTTCGGGGGTCGCTTATTCATCTTTTGTTCGTATTTGTTGAAATATAGCGGTTTTCATCCGAATTACACCGAAATAACAATGTAATAAGTTTATTAATCTTATTATCTCATGATTGCTTAATAGGAAGCGATTTTTCTTCAATTTGAACAGAGCATCATTCGGGAGAATACGTGAGGATAATGCTGGAAATTGCTGCTCAGCCCTTCTCATCCAAGCTGAGGAGGGCTGAGCCTGCGATACGGGCTTATATCAAAGGTGAGCCTGCAAGCGGTGCATGTTACCATAATTAACGTGTTCTAATCTCATACCGAAAGGAGTACGAAAAAATGAAGAAGTGGGGTCACGCTGGTCTTTGCTTGGTGTTGTTCGGCTTGTTAGTGGGGTGCGGCAATGGAGGTAATGCTTCAAGCGAAGAAAGCTCTCTTAGCAGTGCCGCTGTCAAAACAGCCTCGGAAACGACGCTAGCCAAAGCTCAACGGGAAGGTTTTATTTCCGTCGGGTTCGCCAACGAACGTCCTTATGCTTATGCGACGCCGGATGGAAAGCTTACCGGAGAAGCCGTTGAAATCTCGCGCAAAATCTTGAGCAATCTGGGAATACAGGAGATGGACGGCGTGCTGACAGAGTTCGGCTCCCTTATTCCCGGTCTGAAGGCCAAACGGTTCGATATGATCACGGCAGGGATGTTCATTACTCCGGAGAGAGCGCGGCAGGTCGCCTTCGCGAATCCGGAATACAGCATAGGCGAAGCGATAGCGGTGAAGAAAGGAAACCCGTTAAATCTGCATAGCTACGAGGATATAAAAGCGAATCCGAAAGCCAAAGTCGCGGTTATGGTCGGCGCGATCGAAGTCGAGTATCTGAAGAATGTAGGAGTCGCGGATTCTCAAATCCTGACCGTACCGGATCAGCCTTCGGCCATCTCCGCCTTGCAATCCGGCCGAGCGGACGCGATCACGATGACGGGCCCTTCCCTGCAAGCGATGCTGGATTCCGCAAAGGACAATAAAATCGAACGGGTCATGGATTTCACGCAACCCGTCATCGAGGGAAAAAGCGTGCGCGGTTATGGTGCAGCCGTATTTCGGATTGGCGACGATGACTTTAGAGAAGCCTTTAACGCAGAGCTCCAGAAGCTTAAGGAGTCCGGAGAATTGCTTGAAATCCTGAAGGAGTTCGGCTTTACGGAGCAAGAGCTGCCAGGGGACGCTACCGCGGAGGAGCTAGGCAAGTAATGGAATGGCTATCCTTGGATTTATTACCTCCTTTGCTTAGAGGCTTCAAGATCACCTTGCTCCTGACTTTATGCAGCATTGCCGTAGCTCTCTGCTGCGCTTTCCTAGCCGGTCTTGCACGGATCTCGAAATATGCCTGGTTACGCGGAGTCGCGACCGCTTACGTCGAGGTCTTCCGCGGAACTTCGCTTCTCGTTCAGCTTTTCTGGATTTACTTCGCGCTCCCTATGCTGCTGGATATCCAGTTTTCTGCTCTGGCGGCCGCCGTTCTGGCGCTCGGTCTCAACTACGGCGCATACGGTTCGGAAGTAGTGCGCAGCTCGATTCTATCCGTTCCGAGGGGACAGATCGAAGCGACGATCGCCTTGAATATGACGGTTTATCACCGAATGAGAAGAGTGATCTTGCCCCAGGCCTGGTCCATGATGCTGCCCGGATTCGGGAACTTGCAGATCGAATTGCTGAAGGGAACATCGCTCGTCTATCTGATTACCTTAACGGACTTGACTTATCAAGGCATGATGCTCAGATCGTATGATCTCTCCCGGACGGCAGCCATTTTCGCATGGCTATTGATTCTATACTTTATAGCCGCATATGCCTTGACTTTATTCATTAGATTCGCGGAGCGCAGAGCCGCGGCAGGGAGGGGTTAACCGATGTGGGATTGGGATTATGCAGAATTCATCCTGCCGAAGCTGCTTGAGGTGATCCCTGCCGCGCTCGCGGCAGCCTTGGCCGGATTTATGCTGGCGTCTTTGCTCGGACTGCCAATCGCGCTGGCCAGAAGATCGCGTAGCAAGTGGATCGCATTACCCGTGGCCGCGGTTACGGAATTTATCCGGAGCACGCCGCTGCTGATCCAGCTTTTCGTACTGGTATTCGTATTCCCGACATCATTCGGGATTACGTTGTCGCCATTTGTTGCCGGAGTCGTCGGTCTAGGCATTCACTACAGCACCTATATGTCGGAAGTATACCGCTCCGGGATCGATTCCGTGCCTAAGGGCCAATGGGAAGCAAGCATTGCGTTGAATTTCGGCAAAGTGCGTACTTGGACCCGAATCGTGCTTCCCCAATCCGTTCCCCCGACGATCCCCGTTATGGGGAATTACTTGATCACCATGTTCAAAGAGACGCCGACTTTGTCCGCCATTATGGTAGTGGAATTGCTCATGACGGCGAAAGTCGTAGGCTCCGCTTCGTTCAAATACGTCGAGGCTTTCACCTTGGTCGGTGCGATTTTCTTCCTCCTGAGCTACCCTTCGGCCTTGCTGGTACGAGCGTTGGAAAGACGGCTGCAACGAAGCGAGAGGAGGACGTTACTGAAATGAGTCAGAATAATCCGAAAGACGAGCATGATAAACCGCTCGTTAGCTATCGCAAGATTACGAAATCGTTCGGCGATCGCACCGTTCTAAAAGAATTGGATCTGGACGTTTATCCCGGCGAGAAAATCGCCTTGATCGGGCCGAGCGGTTCCGGCAAGACAACGATAGCCCGGCTGCTGATGACCTTGGAAAAGCCGACTTCCGGCACGATAGAAGTAGAAGGAGAGATGCTCTGGCTTATGCCGCGCAAGGGGAAGCTCGTCCCGGCGAACGAGAAGCATTTGCACCGCGTACGCAGCAAGATCGGAATGGTGTTTCAACATTTCAATCTGTTTCCCCACATGACGATTCAGCGCAATGTTACGGAAGCGCTGGTGCACGTCCTTAAAATCCCGAAATCAGAAGCCGATGAACGCGCCATGCGCATGCTGGAACGGGTAGGCCTGCAAGAACACACGAACCATTATCCTTCGCAATTGTCAGGGGGACAGAAGCAACGAGTCGCCATTGCGAGAGCCTTGGTCATGCAACCTAGCGTCATGCTATTCGACGAAGTCACTTCGGCGCTGGATCCAGAATTGGTCGGCGAAGTGCTTGACGTCATTAAAGGAATCGCTTCGCAAGGAGAAATGGCCATGATTCTCATTACGCATGAAATGGATTTCGCCCGCGATGTGGCGGATCGGATTCTGTTCACAGACGGAGGCGTCATCGTCGAGGAAGGGACGCCGGAACAAGTATTCCAGAATCCGCAGAGCCCCAGACTGCAAACGTTTCTTTCCCGGTTCTTGAACGGGAGCTCCGACGGCAGGACGGGGAGTCGCGTAGCGGCAGGAGCGGAACAATGAGAGGATTAAACCATCGACTCCCGCCTCTCGTTTATCGGATTCCCGGACAAGAAGACGGCCCTCGTATATGGGAAATGGTCCGGGATAGCCGCAATCTCGATTTGAACTCGTCTTACTTTTACTTGACGATGAGCCGATGGTTCTCGTTAAGCTGTAGAGTAGCCGTGGAAACCGAAAGCAATACTCTGATCGGTTTCGTCATCGGTTTTCGCCAGCCTGAACAGCCGGATACGCTGTTCATATGGCAGATTGCGGTGGAAGCGCGCTATCGGGGAAAAGGAATTGCCCGGAAGCTGCTCGACGAAGTGACGGGGCTTCCGGATATCCGGTTCGTGGAAGCGACCGTTGCGCCCTCGAATATCGCCAGCCGTTCCCTGTTCTTGAAATGGGCCCAATCGCACGAGTCGTCCGCCGTTCTCTGTTCCGGCTTCGGCGAGGACTGTTTTCCGGGAAACGAACACGAACGCGAGGATTTATTTCGGATCGGACCTTTAAGCGAAAGACGAGGACCAAGGAGGAGAAGTATTGATGAATCAATCGCAATTGAAAAGCAATGACTTAAGTACTTTCGACCAATACGAATCGGAAGTGAGGAGCTATTGCCGTTCGTTCCCTACGAAGTTTCAACGCGCTACCGGGTACCGGATGTGGGACGTCGAGGGCAAACCCTACATCGATTTCTTTGCTGGCGCCGGAGCGCTTAATTACGGACACAATCCTCCGGAGATGAAGAAAAAGCTGATCGGCTACTTAATGGAAGACGGTATATCTCACACTTTGGATATGGCATCGGAGGCCAAGGAGACCTTTCTGAATCGATTCAACGATGTGATATTGAAGCCCAATAGGTTGAGTTATAAAGTCATGTTTCCCGGCCCTACCGGGACCAATTCGGTGGAAAGCGCGCTGAAGCTGGCCAGAAAAGTAACGGGACGTCAGACGATTATGAGCTTTACGAATGCGTTTCATGGAATGACGCTAGGCGCCCTGGCGGTTACCGGGAATAAGTTCAAGAGAAAAGGGGCGGGAGTTCCACTGAATCATGCCGTTTCTATGCCTTACGACGGGTATATGGGTTCGAATACGGATACGCTCGAGTATATTGAGAGCTTTCTTAAAGACAGCGGAAGCGGAATTTCTCTGCCGGCAGCCGTCATCGTGGAGACCTTGCAGGGCGAAGGAGGCATTAACGTCGCTTCCAACGAATGGCTGATCGGTTTGTCCGAGATTTGCAAGCGTTTCGGAATACTTATTATCGTAGACGATGTCCAGATGGGCTGCGGGAGAACGGGATCCTTCTTCAGCTTCGAAAGGTGCGGCATCATTCCCGACATCGTATGCATGTCCAAATCCATCGGCGGTTACGGGCTCCCTATGGCGATCACGTTAATCAAACCGGAATTGGATCAATGGAGTCCAGGGGAACATAACGGGACATTTCGCGGGAATAACTTGGCTTTTATCACGGCTACAGAAGCCCTCACCTACTGGGAAACCGAACAATTCGCCGAGGAGATCAAGGTCAAAGCCGGACTGCTTCGCAACGCGCTTGACGAGTTCGTATCCGAATTTCCCGAATTGAAAGGAGAAGCAAGAGGGATCGGATTGATGCAAGGCATCGCGTTCGAGCCCGGCATCGCAGAGAGAATATCGAAAGCCTCGTTCGAACGCGGGCTCATCATGGAAACCTCGGGAACGGACAGCGAGGTCATTAAAATTATGCCTCCGTTAACGATCGACAGAGACGGGCTCGCGAAAGGTTTGAACATACTTAAGAACAGTCTACAAGCAGTCGCCGGCGAAAAAAACGCGATATTAAGCCATTAAACGGAAGGGAGAGCCGGAACCATGATCGTTAGACATTTGGAAGATCGGATCGGCACCGAAAACGACGTCGCCACTTATACTTGGAACAGCCGAAGATTGTTGTTAGAGGAGGACGGGGTCGGATTTTCCTTGCACGACACCGTCATCAAAGCGGGGACGGAGACGTTGATCTGGTACAAACATCACGTCGAAGCCGTCTATTGCATCGAAGGAGAAGGCGAAATCGAGCTAACGGAGACCGGGGATAAATATCCGATTCGGGAAGGCATGATGTATGTCTTGAACGGGCATGAAAGGCATTATCTCAGAGGAACGACCGATATGCGAATGGTGTGCGTGTTTAATCCGCCTTGTACCGGTCGGGAAGTGCATGACGAAGAGGGCGCTTACGCGGCTTCAAAAGCCTAAAATTCTTTCGAGGAGCGTGAATACGATGTCCGTAGTCTTAGATCCATATCCAACACGCAAACAACCCGAGCCATCCTTGGTTGATCGACTTGATCCCGTTGTTTACGATCATGAGATCAACCAAACCGAGATCGATTTAACCCAACTGGCCTTTTACGAAGAAAACGGTTATTTATTTCTGAACGATTTCTTTAGCGAGAGGGAAGTAGAAGATTTCAAAACGCAAACGCGTCAGTTATTATCTTCCTGCCGCTCTTCGACGGCTCCGGAGGTCATTCTCGAACCGGGCGGGGACGAAGTCCGTTCCGTGTTCGCGGTGCACCAGAATCATTCTTTCTTCAAGGAGCTTGCCGCGCATCCGAGACTCGGCGGTATCATACGGCAAATTCTTGGTGGTCCGGTCTACGTGCACCAATCTCGCATTAATTTCAAACCCGGCTTCACGGGAAAAGAATTTTACTGGCATTCCGATTTCGAAACTTGGCATGCGGAAGACGGGATGCCGAGAATGCGAGCGCTAAGTTGCTCTATTGCCTTGGAAGACAACAACCTGTTTAACGGAGCTTTAATGGTAATTCCGGGTTCTCATCGAGTATTTCTCAGTTGCGTAGGAAATACACCTGACGATCATTACAAAGATTCTCTAAGGAAGCAAGAGGTGGGGGTACCGGATCAAGAAAGCCTAACCAAGCTCGTCGAGCAAGGGGGGATTCAAATGCCGGTGGGAAAAGCGGGATCCGTCCTGCTGTTCGATTGCAATCTCATGCACGGTTCAAGCAGCAACATATCGCCGTATCCGCGCAGCAATGCGTTTTACGTATTTAACAGTGTCAAGAACCGACTTCAAAGTCCTTTTTCCGCAAGCAAACCTAGACCTACGTTTATTGCATCCCGTTAAAGGAACAAGTTCAATAATCCAACCATGCATAAAGTAACTTGTTCCAATTAATATATTCACCGGAGGAGCCTTGCCAAAGGCTCCTTTTTGTATCAGGGTACATATTGATCAGAGCATGGTGCCTTATTAGATTGGATTTCTAATTCCTATAAAAGACTAATTCTACTATATCCAATAGGTTTAACGGATAAACCCCGGTGATCATCGCAGTTATTGTTTCAACGATAGTCACGCCGCCGCTGTTAATGTTATTGCAGAAACACCAAAGTGGCATTACCTCCCTTTAGAGGTAATGCCACTTTGCAATTAACAACTGATTTTTTGTAAATTCTCACTTCACAATCATAACGGGACAATTCGCTCTCTTTGCAACTTTATGACTAACACTGCCAAGGACAAACTCCTGTAGACCGTTTAGACCTCTGCTTCCTAATACAATGAGATCCACATTATTTTCGTTAGCGTATTTCACAATGGCTGGTCCAGGCTCACCATGCAGAATTCTTGTCACAGATTTTACGCCAGCTTGTGCCGCTTTCTCTTCAACAGCAATAACACGCTTTTTTCGTAAGTCGGTACGATCAAGGTCATTCCAATGGTGCAATACATCCGCTTTTACATTGGCTGCATCAAGGACGTACACAATTACGACAAGGGTTTCCGGGTCACAAACGGCAATCTTCATCGCTTGATTAGCAGCCCTTAGAGAATGTGGAGATCCATCTGCGGCTATCAATATTTTTTTATACAAAGGTATGTCCTCCTCTGATTTTACAAGCGTTCCCCACGTTTTACCTTTTCGAGAGCTTCTTCTAAATCTGTTTTACGGATTCGCCAATGCCGGCCAATCTTGAATGCTGGAATTCGTCCTTCATTCACTAATTTGTAAGTAGAAACCTCGCTGATTTGCAAGTATTTAGCAACTTGCTCGACAGTCATAATTTCATGCTCCAAGTGGAAAACTCCTTAATGTAAGAAATTAAATGGTGTAGATATAACTCAATTATACCCAAATGCATTAAAAATGTATATTTTAATTCATTTTTAGCTCAATAAACCCCGATATCAAGAGAAATTTAAAGGAATCGGTAGAATTTCTAGATAGAGAGCGCTTTCTTGACAAGAATGGTGCCTCGAAATAAAGATGTGAACTCTGTATAATCCAAAAAGGAGAGAGGCATCGGACAATGTCATTAAGTTAAACTCAAAGACAAGACAGGGAATAAAAATGGAATCCGAAACGGCATGGGGAAAAGCCCTGTGCCGTTTGTTTTTTTGGTGCAAGCAAGGAAAAAGAGTACAGCAAACAAAG
>NZ_SOMN01000033.1 GCF_004564235.1 Cohnella luojiensis | reverse complement strand
AACAAGAGATGTTTGAGTATATTGAGCTTTTCTACAACCGTAAGAGAATCCATGGTTCATTGGGTTACGTATCACCTTTACGTTTCGAAGCCCTTTACTACAGTAACATTAGTTAAATTCTCTTATTGAGTGTCCACTTTCTTGACAGAGGTCCACTCGTTCCGTTATTGCGGCTGCGGGGGGTTGTTTCGGCAAGATAGCGGAACCTCGTTCCGTTATTACGGCTGCGGGGGGTTGTTTCGGCAAGATAGCGGAACCTCGTTCCGTTATTGCGGCTGCGGGGGTTTGTTTCGGCAAGATAGCGAAACCTCGTTCCGTTATTGCGAAATAGCCGTTTCTGGCACGGGTATTTGGTTGGTTAGTGGCGATTTCGGCGAAATAAGCGTTCCTGGCACGGGCATTTGGTTGGTCTGGGGCACTTTCGGCGTGAAAAGGGAGCCACCCATCTTTTGTGGGTGACTCCCTTTAGACTATTTAAGCACGATCGCCGTGCGGCTGTGGCCTTCCTTGGTTTTGCTTACTTCGAGCACTGCCGGGAAAGCTTGCTTCAGCTCTTGAACGTGAGAAATGACCCCGATCATGCGGCCGGATCTTTGCAGGTCGATCAGCGTCGTGATCGCCTTGTTCAAGGAATCCTCGTCCAACGACCCGAAGCCCTCGTCGATGAACATCATCTCGATGGATATGCCGCCTTGATACGCCTGGATAACGTCCGTCATTCCAAGCGCCAGACAGAGCGACGCGTTAAACTTCTCGCCGCCGGACATCGACTTCACATCGCGGTTCTGACCCGTATAAGCATCGTAAACGTCGAGCCCGAGACCGCTTTGCTTCCCTCTCGTCTCTAACCGGTCGCTACGTTGAAGCGTAAATTGACCGTTGGATAAATCGTTAAGCCTAGCGTTTGCCGCATGAAGAATCTGCTCTAAGAACTCGATGAGAATATAGCGCTCGAATGAGATTTTCAGCGGATTATCTCCCTTAAGCATCTGATAGATATCGGACACCTGTTGCTGCTTGAGCTCCAACTCCAGGAACTGCTCGACCGCCTTCGCTATCGCGGCGAGCAATCTCTCAGCTTCATGCCTATTTCGCTGCACGGTATGAAGCTCCGCGGAGATTTGCTCCAACTGCCCTTTCAGCTCGACGATCGCATCTTGAAGCGAAGCGGGAATCGGGCGTTCCTGCCCTGCTAATTCCCGCTCCAGCTCGGCAATCTGAAGCAACAGAGAGGAGATCTGCGACTTGAACTCATCGATAATGCGATTTCTGTCGTTCCTCTCGGCTTCAGGAAGTTTGGCGGCTTGGTAAGCTTCAACCGCCGCGAACCCGGAACGCGCCAACTCCTCTTCGAATCTCCGTCCAACCTGTTCTCTTTGCTTCGCCGCTTCTTCCAATTGGCTTGCTGCTTGTACTGCGTTCGTCTTCCCTTCGACGAGACGAGCCTGCATGGCTTGAAGCTGCCGCTGCGCCTCCTGCCAAGCCTCATTAAGCTTGTTCGCTTGCGTCGTTTGCTCGGCGATACGCGAAGCAAGCTGACCCGGAGATCTCAACGTCTCGGGAATTCTGCTGAGTTCATTGTCCAGCAAGGACTGCTTAGTGCTTCTGTCTACGGAAATTCGATGCTGCTCTGAAATCAGCCGTTCCCGTTCGGCCTGAAGCTTCTCTAATTGAAGATCGAGCTGCTCAGCGCTTTCTCTGTGCGACTTTGCCCATTCCGCATGTTGCTTCAACCGATCTGTCTCCAAACGGAGAAGTTTCCCTTCCTCTTCGGCGCGAGAGAGTTGGTCTTCAAAAGACTCATCCGTTATCCCATATTCGGACATGAGCGCGGATCTCTCGTTCTTGCCGGCACTCGCCGCAGCCGCTTGCGCCTTCGTTTCGCTAAGCTCTTGCTCCGCTATGCGCAGCTTGTCCTTAGCAACTTGAAGGCCTTCACGGGAAGGGATGCTCGACAAAGCGGCAGACGCTTTATCCGGATGCTCTTCGCTGCCGCATACCGGACAAGGCTTTCCATCATGAAGATGGGCGGCTAATAAGCCGGCTTGCCCCTCCAGCCATAACGATTCCAGTTGATCATGATCGGCTCTAAGAAGCTGCGCAACCTCCACTCTGTCCGACTCGTGCTTCGAGAATTCGGCTATTCGCTTATCAAGATCCGCCAATTCCTTCAGCAGCTTATACTTGTCCTTCATCTGCTCATATTGCTGCAAGATTTCCGGAAGCTTAACGGCCTCCGATTCAGCCAACTTCAGCTGCTCAGCGTTATTCCGCTTCTCTTCCCGAAGCGCTTCAAGCTGCCGCTCCATCGTCTCGCGACCCGACGAACTAGCTTGCTCCTCCGCCAATAGCCGCGCCACTTCGCCCCTGCGCTCTTCGAGCGTCTGCACGATCGGCTTAAGCTCGGCAAGCCGCGCAAGCTCCCGATCGGCTTCCTTGCGCTCCGCGTCGCGAGCTTCCTCGCCGCGATGCCGCTGCTCAGCTGCCGCATGCCCGCGCTCCGCTTCAGCTAAATCCCGAAGCTTGCGCTCGTGCTCGACGAGCTTCAGCTCCAACTGGCGAACCGCCGCCATGGTCTGCTCTTCGTAAGGCTCAATCCTGGCTGCCTGCTCTGCCAGCTTAACCACTCGTTCGCTCTCGCCAATCTCCGCTTTGCGAACTTCCATCCGCTCTAGCAGCGTCCTTTTCTCCTCCAATTGAACGAATCTATTCTCCAAAGCCAGCGCCTCTCGCAACGCCAACTCCTGAGCGTTCAACCTCTCCGCGATCGCCGCTTTGCCAACCTCAATCTCGGCCGCTTGCGTCTCGTAATGGCTAATCTCTTGAGCGAGTCCTTCCGACACTTGCACCATGCTGCTGTATTCCTGCTGCAATGTGACCGACAGCAAGCTTCCGTCCCGCTGCGGCAACGACTCCTGCGCTTGCTTCACGTAAACGTCCTGCATCGCCTTCGCTTGCTTCAGCGCATCCTGCAGCTCGCGGTTTTGCCGCTGAAACCGATCCTCGATCTTCTGATACAATCCCGTTCGGAAAATCCGCCGCAAAATCTCTTCCTTATTTTCCGTGTCGGACGTCAGCAGCTTGCGGAATTCACCCTGTGGCAGCATGACGATCTGGCTGAATTGCTCCCTAGTTAACCCGATGACGGACTCCATCTTCAAATTCACGTCCGACACGGTAAACCGGTCGATGCACGGTACTTCCACGCCCGACGTCGTCTCGTACAGCTCCGCTTTGCCGCCCGTTTCGCTCTTGTTTCCTTCTCTTCGATGGGGCATCTGGCGAAAGACGCGGTATGTCCGCGAACCTACCGAAAAATGATAGTCAACCGATGTATGTACCTCATCCTCGGCAAAATGACTCCTGAGCATCCGAGGCTCCGCGCGATCTTCCCCGCTGGCGCTCCCGTATAACGCGAAGCAGATGGCGTCGAAAATCGATGTTTTACCCGCTCCGGTATTCCCGGATATCACGAACAAGCGGCGGTCTTCTAGCAGACTAAAGTCTATCGACTCCGTATCGCGGTAAGGCCCGAAAGCGGTCATGCTCAATCGAATCGGCTTCATACCGCTCCCCCCTCTTCCCGCAGCACGTCGGCGTATGTATTCGCGAACAACTTTTGCTTGTCCTCCGTAAGGGGTATTCCTTTTACTTCCTGATAGAAGGCAGCGAACAATGCGACCGGATCCGCTTCTTTCCTTGCCACGCCATCGCCTTCAGCTACATCCGTGCCCGAACCGACAGACACTGTCACTTTACGCTCCACGTGAAGCGCATTCGGGTATACCGCGCGAACTTTCTCCATCGGAAAAAGAACCGGATTGTCGTTCAGAAGCGTCACGAACACGTAATCCTCGCACACCGCATGCCGCTCGATCTCCTCGATGGGGGCCACGACGCGACGCATGTCCCTGCGCGGCTTCAGCTCTCTTTTATCAACGGTGACCGTTCCTGCTCCATCGATCTCCACGATAAGAAACCCTTTGCGGTGAGCTTCCTCGGATATGGAGTATTTAAGCGGAGAGCCGGAATAACGGATCGTCTCGTCCGATACATGATGCGCCTGATGGAGATGGCCGAGCGCCGTGTAATGAAAAGCCTTGAAATATTCCGAATGGACGTACTCCGCGCCGCCGATGGACAAAGGCCTTTCCGATTGGCTCGTGTTCTCCTCCGATCTTGCCCCCGGCGTCACGAATGCATGTCCAACGAATACATGCCGCGCCGCAGGGTCCTTCGTCCCCTCTATCCGCCCTACTATCGCTTTCATCGCATCGTCGTGCGACCGGATATTTTCATCCTCGAACGCATAACGCACCTGCGCCGGATCGGCATAAGGCACGAGATGAAAATGGACTTCCCCGTATTCGTCGCGCAATATTACAGGCTTGAACGTCGTCGGCTTCATCTGCCCAACTAGGTGCAACCCTCTCGCTTCCATAATAGCCGTGGCGAAATTAAGCCTATCCGGACTATCGTGATTGCCCGAGATCGCGAGCAGCGGAGTATTCAGCTCCACGACGATTTCCCTGAATAGCCCGTCCAATAGTTCGACCGCCTCCGTCGGCGGTATCGCCCGATCGTACAAATCCCCGGCAATGACCACGGCATCCGGCCGCTCCCGCTTCACGACCTCCACCAATTGCTTCAGCACGAAGCGCTGATCTTCCGTCATATAGACGCCCTGCACAAGTTTACCGAGATGCCAATCGGCGGTATGTATAAATTTCATGAGGCCTTAATTCCTCCCGAAGTCACAAAATCGATTCTTCTTCTATTTTAATCTATCGAAACGCAGAATGGCAGTCACTGTTAATGGTAAAGAAAATTCATCAGCGCGCATTGAGCGGATTGGACTCATCGTTTGGCTTCGCTTGAATATATTGAATAATACATCCTTTCAAAAATAAAGCGAATGGGGGCCCGCCATGAATCACTCCTCGTTTATATTGTCCCGGGAAGATTGGTCGCTTCACCGTAAAGGCTACCAGGATCAAGCACGCCATCAGCAGAAGGTGCGAGACGCGATTAAGCAGAACTTGCCCGATCTTATTTCCGAAGAAAATATTATCATGTCCGACGGGCGGCAAATCATAAAGATTCCGATTCGAAGCTTGGATGAATATCATTTCGTATATAACACGAACAAAAAGAAACATGTCGGTCAAGGCAACGGGGATAGTCAAGTGGGAGACGTGATCGGAGTCGATCCTACGCCGGCCGGCGGCAAAGGGGAAGGCGCGGGTTCGGAGCCCGGGGACGACGTGGTCGAAGCCGAAATCTCCATTGCCGAGCTTGAGACGATGCTGTTCGAGGAGCTAGAGCTGCCCTACCTTAAGAAGAAGGATAAACAGCAGATCGAAGTGAAGGATATACGGTTCACCGACGTGCGGCGCAAAGGCATCATGTCCAACATCGACAAGAAGCGGACGATCCTCGAGAATCTACTGCGCAATTCAAGAGACGGCAAATCCGAGATCGGAGGAATCAGCCCGGACGATCTGCGTTTCAAAACCTGGGAGGAAATCGTCAAGCCGCAGAACAATGCGGTTATTTTGGCTATGATGGATACGTCCGGGTCGATGGGAAGCTTCGAGAAGTACTGCGCTCGCTCGTTCTTCTTCTGGATGAGCCGGTTTCTAAGGCGGCAGTATGAAAAAGTCGACATCGTCTTTATCGCGCACCATACGGAAGCGAAGGAAGTAACCGAGGAGGAGTTCTTCACCCGCGGCGAAAGCGGGGGCACGATCTGCTCGTCGGCTTACGTGAAAGCATTGGAGATCATCGACAGCCGGTACTCGCCAACGCTGTATAATATCTATCCATTCCACTTCTCGGACGGGGACAACCTGACGAGCGACAACGAGCGTTGCGTAAGATTAATTAAAGAGCTGCTCGAGCGCTCGAATATCTTCGGCTACGGGGAAGTGAACCAGTACAATCGATCGAGCACGCTGATGTCCGCCTACAAGCATCTGGAGCATCAACAGTTCCTGTATTACATCATTAAGGAGAAAGGCGAGATTTATCAGGCTTTGAAGACGTTCTTTAAGAAACGTACTGAAGCAGTTTAACTTCGCGACACAAATTTGCACTGCTGAATAGTTACTTTAACTTGTAATTCTTATGGTGACGATAATTGCTCAGCATTGCTTTTGGAAAATATTCTAATAGATAATGAAAAGGGCAGCCTAATAGGCTGCCTGTATCATAATTGGTCGCTCATTTGGAAACACATTCGGTGGTGACCCGACAATCGTACAACTGTTACCTTGACAAATAAACTCGCACCACTTGCTCAGCTGCCGATGATAATAGATCATAGCTGTCTTTCATGGCTTCCTTTATATCCATCGGCTTATTGACGATGCTGAATACAGCTTCGATACCCATGTTACTCAGTTGTTCAATTCCAGGCCCTATACTTCCTACAATAGCAAATGTCGGGATTCCCATGCTTTTCGCCAACCGGGCAACACCAGCAGGAGTTTTGCCGCGGGCTGTTTGGAAATCCATCTGCCCTTCTCCGGTGATGAGGAGGGAAGCACCATAAAGCTTCTGCTTCAATCCGGTTTGCTTCATGATAATTTCAATTCCTCTTTCCATTTTAGCATTGAAAAAGGCTTGAAACGCTCCCCCTAAACCTCCGGCGGCACCCGCACCGAATTTATGGTGAATCGAGATATTGGTTTTCTTTTCAATTATATTTGCATAATGGTTTATATTTCGGTCCAGCACCTCCACCATTTCCGGTGTAGCACCTTTTTGCGGTCCATATACAGCCGAAGCGCCGCTTGGTCCGACCAATGGATTATCGACGTCACAGGCAACAATAAATTCAGCTTCACGAACTCTCGGGTCCAATCCGCTTAAATCAATATCCGCCAATAGATCAAGACTTCCGCCTCCGAAAGGGAGATGTTTCCCCCCCGAATCTAGGAGCTTTATGCCCAGTGCTTGAAGCATTCCCGCTCCACCATCATTCGTCCCGCTTCCGCCCAATCCAATTATGAATTTGCGGCATCCTTTATTCAACGCGTGAAGAATCAACTCCCCCGTCCCATAGCTGGTGGTGAGCATTGGATTTCGTTCTTCTTTTCTTAATAAAGGAAGCCCGGAAGCGCTCGCGATCTCGATCACACAAGTATTGTCGTGACCTAATATCCCGTAAACAGCGTTAACATCTCGTCCCAATGGGTCTTTCACAACAACTTCTTGCAAGTGACCGTTTGTTGCGGCAACGAGGCTCTCGACTGTTCCTTCGCCACCATCAGCCATGGGTACAATCACAGTTTCAATATTTGGACCCGCTCGGAGAATTCCTTCTTGAATCGCCAATGCAGCTTTTCGGGCAGAAATGCTTCCTTTAAAGGAGTCCGGAGCAATCACGATTTTCATTAAAAACTTCTCCCCGTACTTCTGAAAATAGTGATACAAAACACAGTGGCTATGAACGCGCCCGGCCAAGAGAACCAGTGTCGAGATTGCACTTTTCCTGTTTCTTCATGTATGGCCTCTGAAAACAGTCCATCCCATTGAACTAGCTCCACAAGCTTGTGAAAAACCTTGTCCCGCCGAACCGCATCTCCCGTCAACTCACTGTACAGCAGCTCCTGCGCATCCCCTAACGGCCATGGATGAGGCGTGTGTACAGATCCCAATCCGCCAAAACGGCCTATATAAAACCCACCTTTATTTTCTTCACTGAATCCAAATTCCATCGTATGGATCCATTTAGCGTCATCTCTACCGCAGAATCCCCAGATTGGAGCATACACCGCAGGGAGGTCGTTCGCGTCATGATACTTCTGGAAGTTGCCTTTCAAGTCCGTCAGATAAGCAAACAGTTCTTTCCCATTATGATGAGTGCTAAATGATTGTATGCAATCTTTCTTCACCTGATCCGCCCATTCTGATAAATCCTTATCGCAAAAAGAAAACTCTTCGTTCATTCCGGATAATTGCTGTAAGGTATACCATGCAAGTACCTGGCTGGAAAAATGATAGGGATAATCCACTTTGTCATCAGCCGGAGTCTCTCCCGTCTTAAAAAGCCACTTTTCCTCATGTTTGTAGTCCATGATCATATCAAGCACTTCTTTGACAATCGGCAGCACTCGTTTGACCGTCTCTTTGTCGCCGAACTGTGCGTAGTAATCACAAAGCTCCAGCAGCGGATAACATTGCTGATCGAATTGGAACACATTATCCTTACTGAGACCGTTGGTCAAATATGCACGCCCCCAATATCGAAGAGGACGGTCGGCCTTTTCAAACATCCAAAGCAAATGCCCTTTAACAATCCGTTGTATATGACATTTCCATTCTGTTCGATAGGAATCTTCAAATAGGAACCCCGATTTTCTCTCCGATTCCAATAAGAGCTGCATCATATAATAGGCATCCCGATTCCATGACAATGGCAGCAGTTGGTGATCGGTGATCACACAAACGTACTCATCACCAATCGGCACGGAACAGCAGGACATGATATAGTCAAGATTCCGTTGAATGATAAACTGAGCTGCTTCCACTTTCTCGCCTTGGGCAAATGCTGTTTTATTCCATTTAGGTAAATCCTGAATCGCCTTGGCGATCAGTTCTTCTACATCGGAGTGCGTAAGTTCCAACTCTCTTTCTTCCTGAGAGGAGAGTGTGTAAACCATGCTAATGAACCGGCTTTCTCCTTTACCCAAAGTGAGTTCTGTCTCATATTCATAATTTACCGGTTCATTCGCTTTTTCCTGTAAGGGTGAAAGGATCAGCGCATCCTGACCGCTAAACAACATGATATCGGCCCTGGCAGATAGATGCTGATTACAAATAGAAATATGGTTGCTTTGAATATCCACTCTGTTTTCCAATGGAGGTATCGGAATAGGGCCTCCTTCCGTCAATTGTCCGTAACTGCAGCGGTTTAAGCTGAATAGTCCGCTGACAGTATAGGGAAAAACAATTTCTTTATCGCTTTTGTTTATGACTTCGACTCTTTGAATTAAATAGCCTTTTTCATTCTTTTCAGTTGCTACAAACAAGGAATTAACTTCGGCCTTTTCGAACTGATAGCGAAAAACTGGCGCTTTTCCTTCCAAATAAAAAACAGACTGCTCAACAACTTTCTCTTGATACCTGATGCCGAAGCCAAGCGCCGTGCTTTCCCCTTTTAATGGATCAACCAACCCTCTGCGGTAACGGCGAACGTAGCTGCTGTCATACCACTTATCATTCGGAAACTGTTCAATCGAAGTCAAAGTGATGAATCCTTGTTGTGGATGATAACCATTTACCGAACGAACCTGTCCGTCAAGACCAATGCTGGCTGACAAACGTCCGCATCCGACATCAATTGGTTTCTGATTGCCCACTTCCAGTAAAGGTGTCACCTGACGATTATTGTATTCTGTTTGCATCTATTTTCTGACCTGCCTATATATTAGTTTTGGGATTCCAGGTTCTCTGCCAGAGCTCCATATAATTCAGGTCTTCTGCTTCGTAAAATCGGCTCTTGTTTGCGTTCTTTCAAGATGAGCGATAAATCGATTGTACCGATCAAGACTCCTTCTTCATCTCCCGCTTCACAGACGACTTCCCCGCGAGGATTAACGATTTTACTCAAACCGCAATACGTAACCTTATCTTCCGTTCCGATTCGATTAATGGCCACCGTAAAAATTTGATTATCTTGCGCTCGGGCGCGTGTACGAAGGTTCAGTAAATATTCGTAATTCTTAGGAACCGCTGACGGAATGAAAATCACTTCAGCGCCTTTAAGTGCCATAATGCGAAACATTTCTTCAAACGCATGATCATAGCATGTTGCGATTCCTATTTTCACTCCGCGTATCTCAAATACCGGAAATTCCGATCCGCTCCGGAAATACTGATGTTCCGTAGGGTAAAGGTGAACTTTCCGATATTTTCCGAGATATCTGCCTTCCTCGTCAATCACAAATGTTGTATCGTATAACACGGCTTCTAGAAGCGAATCTTTTTCCACAATATTAGCTATAATCGCTGTGTTATACTTTTTCGCCTTTTCCGCCAACCGATTAACAGTGGGGCCAGGTACCGTTTCGGCCAAAGTATAGAAATCCTCTTTGATCAAATCAAGATGATAACCTGTCGTAAACAATTCGGGTAAACAAAGCACATCCACGTTCGCTCCCGTTTGATTAAGATACTCTTCCGCCTTTTGCATATTGGCTTCCTTATCCTTCAACACACAATCCATTTGTACAACACCAATTTTCAATTCCATCTTGTTCTTCCTCCCAAACTTTTATTTTGCGCCTTCCCTCTATACATTCAATCCTTCAATGATAATGTTCTTCAATGAGTATTCGCCGCCTAATGAGCGAAGAGTTACTTCCTCGCCAGGGTGAATCAATAAATAATTGCGTTCAAGATGCAACGGCATACTGGCATCCTTCTCCCTGATCATCACGCCGACTGCGGTAATCGGTGAATCATTCGTGAAAGTCATCGTATTCTCTAATACGCCCTGCGATATCTGTACATTGGAAAGAGGAAGGTCGCGTAAAGGCTTGAACGGGAAATCAGCGTTTATCGTGAACAAGTAATCGTTGCAATCCAACCTTTGATCTTGATTCCATAGAACGAGTCGAACATTGAATAGGGAGTGTCCGTAATCTTCGATTTCCCAGTTCACGCTACCAACATAACCGCGATCTGTAATCGGTAAATCGATCCGTTTCTTGATCGACCCGAACATATCGATAATTTCAATTTGCAGGTTCATCCCTTTTATGTTCGCTTTATTCAGAAAGTTCGATTCCAAATGCACAAACGCTTCTCCACTAAACGTTTCCCCGGCTTGATAAGCGATTCGATCATATTTCAAAGAAACATGGCAGTCGGCAAAGGCGGACTTCATCGCATAATAGGCCGGTTTCGGAATGCCGTCATACTCCAGTAACGACGTATTGGCATAATTGGCGAAGGGTTCATTGCCCATCCAAACGATAAATCCGGATGCCGTAGGCTCACGGCGCCGAGTAGCTTCCACGCCGTAACGCAACGATTCCATTTGGGCATATCGACTACACTGAGCGAAGACCTCGGTTTCGTCACGTTCCAGATCCCAGGGTCCGAATAATTGGCTTATTTCATTCCACGGAATCCACCATGAGCCTCTATGAACCCATAACGGGTTGTCCGAAGTAGGCGGCCAAACTTGATGCTTTCCGGCAAACGAGCGAAGTAACTCGGCCCTGGAAACACCAGGGGTCCCTGTCTCCGAACGCAAGAGAGAATCGTCATTGTTATAAAAACGATAGTGCGTGTTCTCACCCAAATAGAGCCATGGTCCGTGTACGTCATGATGCAAGCCTTTGCCGAAGTCTTCTTCGGATGCTAAGAATTTAGGACCGGACGCGCTGCTAGGCAGAAAGTATCGGCTCGGGTCCAGTTCCCTGACGATTTTTTGTAACATGCCGATGTTGATATGCCGCTCGTCAACAGGTAAGAATCCATCCCACATGAGTTCGTTTCCACCGCACCATATAGCCAGACTAGGATGTGAACGTTTCTCTTTGATTGCAATTCGTGAGACGGTTTCTAGATCTTTCAACAATTCCGGGATAACCGGCGGAAGGTTAGTCAGACCGCTTGACGACTGCAGAAATTCCTGCCAAACGAGAAGTCCCTGTTGATCACAATAAAGATAAAACTCTTCCTTCTCGATAATGGCTCCGCCCCATACTCGAATGAGATTCACATTCATCATTTTGAATCGTCCAAGCGTTTCCCTGTACTGCTCCGTGGTAACCGCTCCGTAATACGGAGTAATCGGCACCCAATTGATTCCTTTTAGAAAAATCGTATGACCATTGACGATACAACTATAAGCAAGCGAGTCCGATGGTGCTCCCGGATTTTGAACAAATTCAATTGTTCGAAATCCAACCTGCTTTTGCGAATCATCGCAAGTGAGTCCGCTTTCGTTCATGATTTCTAATGATGCGAAATATAAGGGTTGATCTCCCAATCCATTAGGCCACCACAGCTGGACTGACCCAACAATTTCCTTCCATCCTACCTTCCGCTTCCCGCCCGGCAAAAACATTTTTACCTTCTTGTGAAAACGGTTTTCGCCGGTATCGTCCTTAAGATTGCAGTCGAACGTATATTCACCGGGGGTGAATACCTCCACTTCAACTTGATAATGCAACTCTCCGATATTGAATTCATCATTGAGTGAGGTTTCGGGGTAAAAATCAAGGATCTTCACCTCTCGAAAAGTACGCAAATACACGTCACGCCATATCCCCACCGGTGTAATGCGCGGACACCAATCCCAAGCGTAGTTAAATCGCGACTTCAGCTTGGTAATGAGATGAGAAAACCCGACTTGTCCATCGACTTCCGGTCCGGCACAAAATACGATTTGCAGACAGTTTTCTTCGTTTTCTTTGATGATCTCCGTTACATCCAAAGATAATGGCCGGAACATGCCTTCAAATTCCGTCATTTTATGTCCGTTAAGATAGATCTCGCCCTCGAAATCAAGACCTTCCAAAATCAATTCACAGCGGTCTTGCACCCATCCGGAGGGAATGAAAATCCGCTTCTCAAAAAACCAGTCGCGATTGTATACCCACTCTTCATTCAAGCTTTCCAAACCTTGATTAAAATCGCCCAACCATCCCGCACTGCGCAGGTCCATTTGTACGGCTCCAGGCACTGTCGCCTTGATCTCGGGAATGTTGGGGAGAATTTGCCTGCCCAACTCCATGGATACCTTGGAGCGCCACTGATTTCTATAATACCCGGTTAAGGTCCAATCCTCTCCGTTTAACATCATCTGTATCATTTATAAACCTCCATTAATCCGTTTTGGCATTCAAGACTAACCCTTTACAGATCCTGCTGTAACGCCTTGGATAATTTTATTTTGCAAGAACATATAAACCACAAGGCTTGGCGCGATGGTGAGCGAAATGCTGGCAAGCACTTTAGGCCAGTCCGTGGAAAGGCCCATAAATTGCAAAATCGCGACGGGAACGGTCTGATATTCAGACTTTATTAGAAACACAAGTGAAAACAACAACTCATTCCATGTTCCCATAAAAGTGAAAATGGCCACTGTTGACATTGCCGGGGCGGAAATCGGTATTATGATCCGCGCAAAAACCCCGGGTATTGAACTTCCGTCCAAAACCGCCGATTCTTCCAGCTCCCGTGGAAGTGTTGAGAAATATCCGGAAAGAATCATGATCGCCGTCGGCAAACCAAATACGGCATAAGGAAGCACAATAACTAAACGCGGGTCCAGATATTCCCTTAATCCTTGCAAACTAATATATATAGGTATTAAAGTGGAATGTACCGGTATCAACAGACCAAGCAAGAAGAAAGCCAGAACAAACTTGCTTCCTTTCCATTTCAGACGGGTAAGCCCAAATGCCTCGGTTGTCGCCAATAACATAACGATCCCTACGGTTAGAATGGAGATCACAGCGCTGTTCAATATATTCAAATGCAAGTGGTGCTCTGTAATTACCTTTCTAAACCCTTCAAGATGGAAAGATCGTGGAATCCCCCAGGGATGAAGAAAGAAATCGTCCTGGGTTTTAAATGCGCTCATATAAACCCATGCAAGCGGATAAAGTACGACGATGGCAATCAAGAATAAAAACCCGTAGAGAAATGTACGCTTCACGAATTGATTTAAACTCATTTTTCAGCCCCCCCTACTCTCTCTACCCTGTCTGAACATAAGAGAAATAAGCAGAGTGATGAACATATTCAAACCAAGAAGGAATACGGATACCGCGCTGCCGAAGCCGTACCTCATTTGTTGAAATGCCGTACTGTACATATGCAACGCCAAAACAGTCGAAGAACGCGCCGGCCCTCCTCCCGTCAGTGCAATAACATTATCAAACGCTTTCACCGAGCTTGTTGTGATGAGTATCAGACTAATCGCGATAAAAGGCTTCATCAGAGGAAGAAGAATATGCCAAAGCACCTTCCATTCGCTAGCTCCATCAATACGAGCCGATTCAAGAACTTCCGAATGTATGGTAGACATGCCCGCCAAAAAAATAACCATATGGTAGCCGAAATATTGCCACGCTACAGATATGACGACGGCATGAATGGCAAACTCCGAATCGGATAACCATGCTTTATCAAATCCTGAAAATCCAATTGCCCGGACCACTGTATTCAATAACCCGATATCAGAGTGATAAATAAACTGCCAAAGCAATCCAACGGCAGTTCCCGAGATGATCACCGGAGTAAAGTACACATTGCGGAAAAACATCACTCCACGAAGTTTACTTGACAATAGGATAGCCAGGATTAGCGCGATAGGCAGCTGAAGCAATACGCTCTCCAACGTAAATATTAATGTATTCTTTAATGCGAGTAAGAAAATATCATCCTGCATAAATAATTCTCGGTAATTGTCAAAAGCGATGAATACTTTGGCTCCAATGACATTCCAATCGAAAAAACTATAATAAATTGACTTGACGATAGGCAACGGAAGAAAAAAGGTATACAGCGACAAAGCTGGTATCACGAAAAGTGCGATCATCCACTTGTTGCGAAGCATCCTGTCCATGAATTTACACTCCTTTGTTAAATCAAGAAAGAAAGGGGCTGTGCAACGTCCACCCTGCATGAAAAGTTGCGTCTCCGGCTGACAGTGCACCATAATTGACGGTCTCCAAGCCTTTGCTCTCGATATATTGCTTCAAGGTACTGTGAGATTCATCGGAAATCACTTGCTTGGATATATACCCATGCTTATGGGAAGCGGAAGCGAACGTCATCGAACCGACTTCTTCCGAGACGGGGACAAGCGGCATCCACATCGTTATCGTTTTATCCGTATCCAAGGGCCAGTAAATTTGGTCTTGGTGCCACGGAGTATGTCCTCCCCCCGGCTCTTTGAACAAGGCTTGGTCGTGGTAAATGCGAACGCCGGATACTCCCATTAATTCCGCGGCCACTTTGGCAAACCGGCGTGCCAACACAAACTTCTTAACCGCATCGCTCATCTGCCAGAGATTACCGATTTGGATGAAAGCTTTACCATAAGTATCCCGTTCATGGACCGGCTTCGTCTGATAATTGTGCTCTCGCACCAGATCGCTAATGATCGTTCGATATACGGAGATTTCATCCGGTTTGGCGAGTCCCCTAACCAAGGTATGTCCGTCTCTCGCATAGTTGACGACTTGTTCGGACGGCAGCAAATGTTCATTGTCCAATTCCGGCAATTCATGAATGGGTTTCATAATCGTCCCTCCGCTAGGAATAAGAATATCGTTATTAATAACTTAAATATAAGCGGTTTTGACAGACGAGTCATTGTATGTAATGATTTACTCATTTGTATAATCTGACTGACCATAAGGTGAATCAAATGAACCTTTTTCAACTAAACCAAAGCCAGCCGCTCGTTCCCTATATCCGCGAATCCGACTACGCCGTAAGGTCTGCCTACTATCTCCCCTCACGGAAACTGCTTGATTATTTATTGATTTATATTCGCAAGGGGCAGCTGCAGGTTGTCGCCGACGGAGTCGATTATCGCTTCTCGGAAGGGGAGTTTTGTTTGCTCCAGCCCGGAACGACTCACGATTTGCGATCTCCGGGCGACAATGAAACCCCCTTCGTGCATATGGATATCTTCTTTCATCCCGAGCGGGAGAAAAGCTTTCCCACTAAGCCCGGGCAACTCGACTTATCCTCTTACCAGCATCTGATGCAGCCTAGACTAAATGATCTCGAGGGCATGAATATTCCCGTCAAGCTTCAGCTTAAGTCGCCGCATCTGTACGCCGACTTATTGTTAAAAATGATCGATTCCTGGCTCTCTCCCGATCCGTTGCGTATGCTCGAGGCTCAAGTGCTAGGCTCGCAGCTCATCCATGCCATCATTCTCGATCATAGCAGCGCTACGAGAGGGGATGCCCCCGGGCAGCATCGTCTGGATTGGGTAGATTCCTATCTATCGTTGCACTTGGCAGAGTCTATATCCATTGAAACTATGGCGAAGCGCGCCCACTTGTCTCCCTCCCGGTTTCGAGAGGTGTTCCGCCGTCGCTTCGGTTTCCCTCCGCATCAATATTTAATTTCTCTTCGACTTCAGTATGCGCAAGAACTATTGAAGACAACCTCTAACACTATGGCCGAAATCGCGGAATACTGCGGCTTTGCCGATGTGTTCCACTTCTCCAAAACCTTCAAGCAGCAAATGGGATGCACTCCGGGGACTTTCAGGGATTCCATCGGTAAACCTTTATGATATGATGAATTCAGCGCGAAAACGCGACCAACTTAATGGAGGTTACACAATGTTTCATTTCGATGAGATAAACTACTGGGCAGTGTTTATTGCGACTATTGCAACGATGGTGCTAGGATTTCTTTGGTATTCACCGGTATTATTCGGTAAGGCTTGGGCCAAACAAGTAGGCTTGAAAATGGAAGAAATGTCCGGAGGGAATCCTCTAACCTATATCCTGACCGCATTGACGGTGCTGGTCGGCGTATGGATTCTGGCATTGCTTCTAACGTTGACGGATAGTCGCATGGATTACGGATTGTACATAGGCCTGCTTCTCGGAGTAGCCGTTAGCGCTAAAATCGGCATGAACTATCTTTTTGAAAACCATTCTTTTGCTCTATTCCTGATCACAGCCGGCTACCATATTGTGGGATTCGTAATATCCGGCCTCATTCTTGGCGCGATGTAATTATTAATACCGAACTGGCGTGCTCGACAACGTTCCTCGCATCCGACCGCCTAAGCTTTGGTATTATCTAATATTTCAGAGGTATGGTATGATGGAGTGCAAAGCATAATTGGGAGTGATATGACCTGAGAAAACAGAAGCCAATTTCATTTGAGGAATTACTGCTAGAATTACAAGGCAAGAAAACGGTCGAGGAAGATAACAAGCTCGTTTCATTGGATCTATTATTTAACGAAGCGTTCATGAGCAAGTGCTCATCCTTCAAGAGCTTCGACGAATTTCTGCAGAAGGGCAACTTCGCAGCCAAGTCGCACGAGGAAATCAACAACCTGCATGGCGAACTATTCGATCGGCATGTCGTGAGGGAAACCAGTTTTGAGAATTGGCAATCCATGCTTGATGCAGCAAAAATGGAGTATGCCGCTAAGCCGTTAGCGTAAATATATAGGCTGTCCACCGTTATTGAAGACGGTGGACAGCCTCTCCTGTTTTAGGGCGCCAATTGCTCGCGGACGGCGGAGTTTATACGCTTTCGCTACTATCTTCGTTCTAGCTCCAACTAAAGAAAAATAAATAAATCCCCTTCAGCATCTTGCTGTCGGGGATTTATTATTTTTATAACGTCGAAAAAAAAGTACTTTCTTCACCGTGCAGCCGCTAAAAACCGACAACACTTTCAAGATACATAATGTATCATTGTGACTAAGTCTAATGAAGACGATGAAAAGAATGCCTTTGCGAGGTGCGTGAATGTCGTCACCCTTGAATGATAGAAACGCGAAAGTCGCCTTTACCGATCCTGCCGCATCCATGAGGCTCACCAATCGTCTGAGCAGCATGTTCAGATTATTACCTCTAAGCAAACGGATCGTTGTCGTCTGCGTGGGAACGGATCGAAGCACCGGCGATTCGTTAGGACCTCTTTCCGGCTCCCTGCTTAGCAAATACCGTTCCCCTTTGTTCGACCTTTACGGCACGTTAGAGCAACCCGTTCATGCGATGAATCTCGACGATACGCTAGAGCAGCTCTTCCGCACGACGGATGACCCGTTCGTCATAGGAATCGATGCTTGTCTCGGGAGCGTCGGCAGCATCGGGACGGTGCATATCGTCAATGGACCCTTGCGCCCGGGCGCCGGGGTAAACAAAACGTTAACCCCCTTCGGAGACATCCATATCTCCGGAGTCGTGAACGTCGGCGGGTTATTCGGCTACCATGTCCTTCAGAATACCCGACTTCACCTCGTCATGAGCATGTCCAGTCTGATCGCCCGCAGCCTGTTCGTCGCGATAGCGATCAATCGGTTCGCGGACTCCTCGCATAGCTGAAGATCGTTCCCGTCCACCAGATCAGACGGACGCAAACCGCTGACCTCTACGGAGCCGAAAAATAGAATAGCGCCCGCCTCATTTTCTGAGGTGGACGCTCTTGTTTTCACCCTATTACAACGTCACGATTCTGCCTGTCGCTTGAGATTCGAACGCAGCCAAGATGACCCGAAGCGAGCTTAAGCCTTCTTCTCCGGGTATGATCGGCCGCTCTCCCGTCACGACGGCCTGAACAAAAGCATCGATAACGCCGCTAGACTCTTGCTTATCGTTGGTGGAAATGGCTCCCACCTTATATCTCTCTTCCGTCCCGTTACGCAGCTCCACGATTACCTGGTCGCCATCTTGCGCGCCTATCTTCATGACGCCGTTCTCGCACCAGAACACCGTGCTGTTGTCTTCGCCTTTATAGTAGGTCCAGCTAGCCACCAGCGATCCGATTACGCCGCTCCGCATGCGAAGCGTGCAGACGGCGTTGTCGTCCACATCGGCGCCCGGTTTGTCGAGCGTTCCGATGAAAGCCGCCACTTGCGCCACTTCGTCATTCAGCAGGTAGCGGATCAAATCCGCCTTATGTACGCCAAGGTCGCCCATCGCACCCATAATGGCTTCTTCTTTGCGGAAAAACCAGCTTTCGCGCCCGTCGACGCTCCAGCCCTCCGGTCCCGGGTGGCCGAAGGAAGTGCGGAAAGTAAGAACACGGCCAAGACGGCCGGAATCCAGAATTTCTTTCGCCTTCACATGAGGCGGCATCAACCTCTGGTTATGACCCACCATAAGGACGACTTTATTGCTCTTAGCTGCCTCGATCATGGCTAGTCCTTCCGTCTCCGATGCGGCCATCGGTTTTTCAACGAGTACATGAGCCCCTGCGTTAGCCGCGGCAATCGAAACCGGCGCATGCAGTGAGTTCGGAGTGCAGACGCTGACCGCATCGGGCTTCACTTCCTCCAGCAGCTTCTTGTAATCTTGATACGCGCGTGCGCCGTAGATAGCTGCAAAAGACTCTGCCCGCTCCAACACCGGATCGCAAAAAGCGACCAACTCCACGTTAGGATTCCCTGCGTATTCCGGTATATGACGATATTTCGCGATCGAACCGCAGCCTATAACGGCTATTCTCAATTTGCTCATTTCCAGCCTCCTCATTTCTCCGGCTCAAACACCCGACAGCGGATAACTCAGTGCTTTGAAACCTTCGTTAGATAGTAGATTACCACAAAGTAGACCGACATTTGTACTAGGCATACCTCAGATTTTCGATAATCAACAACTTTATTCCTTCCGGGCAACCGTTTGGACCGCTTTCGTCCGATTTACGATGACGATTCCGCCGACGACGAGCGCTAACGCCGCCCAAACGAAAAGATGAAGCTCTTCCTCCAGCAGCGCCGCGGATAGAAAGACGCCGAACACGGGAATAAGGAATAAGTACATCGAGATGCTTCCCACCTTGTTGTACTTCATGACCGTGTTCCACAGCACGAATCCAAGCGCCGACAACACCGCGAGATATAATATCATCCACGCGGCGCTCCACGTGAAATCGAATGGCATGACTCCCGCGCCGCAAGCTCCGATTACCGCCAGTACCAGTCCCCCGAACAGCATCTGATAAGAGGTCATATAGAGGATATCGAGGCGCTCCGACTCTTTTTTCGAGAGAACGTTGCCGAGTCCGCCGAAGAACATCGCCAGCAGTAAACAAATTTCAGCAACTCCGAACTGAAGCGACAGCGTTCCCTTGCTGACTCCAACGAGGACAACGCCGGCAAAGCCGACGACAAGTCCAACGACCTTGCGAAACGAGATCTTATCGCTTGCATACATGTAATGCGCCAGAATCATCTGGAAAAAGGAAGTCGTTCCCGCGATAATCGACCCCTGTACGCCAGTCGAGCCGCTTAATCCGTAATAGAAGAACACGTATTGCAGCAACGTCTGGAACAGTCCGATACGCGCTACTCCGAGCAACGATCCGCGCTGATAGCCGATATTTCTGCCTAACAGCTTCATGAACAGCAGAATTAGCAAGGCGGCGAGCATGAATCGATAACCCGCGAACAGGATTTGCTCGAACAGTTCTTCCTTCCCGATCTCAAGCTCCGCATAACTTAATTTAATCATCGGAAAGGCGCTCCCCCATAGGAACGTCGCTCCCGTCGCCGCCGCCATAATCCCGAGCGGGTGGGTAAATATTTTTTCTGTCGTAGATTTCATCGTTAGACTCCCATAGTTGGATAATGATCAAATTCTTATTATAGTTCGTCAGGACTAATATAGATACCCTTCAATAAATTACAGGCGAACGTACGAAAATGAGCTGTCACCGAGGTCAATGACGACCTTAGAGACAGCCCCTGCCTAACGCAACTTTCTTCTTCTGCTTACCCGTTATGAGAAATACCCGATCCGCCGGAAGGGTTGCTCTCCAACTCTTTTTCCCGACGGAGAATTTCAGCCATGGACGTGCCAAGCGCGGCTTGCGGACCCGGGAAGTGGTTCTTGTAATAAGCGAAATCCATGATGATCAGTACGATGATCATCCCGCCCAGCGCGTAACCGGCCATCTCATTAGGAGGGATGACCATGATGACCGAGATGAAGACGATCCATAGGAGTCCGAGGATCCCGATGATATCACTGTATTTTCCAAGATGCCAAGGTCCAAGATGCTTCGCCTGGAACTTCCCTTGCGACTTCGCGATCAATTTCAACAAGATCGGAATGCCGTAAGCGACATATAAGCCGACGACGCTCACCGCGGTTAAGAAGGCAATCGTCGTATAAGTCGTATCCGGATTGTTCCTCTTGATGATGTAGTCGATCAGAGCAAGCAAGAAGGAAAGCACGACCGAAAGCCAGATCGCTTTGGCAGGAGTGCGGAATTTCTTGGAGATTTGCGCCCATTGCTTGCTGAACGGCATCCCTTTGTCGCGGGAGAAGGCATACATCATCCGCGAGAACGAAGTGATCGAGGACAGCCCGCAGAACCACATCGCCGCCGTTACTAGCCATAAGATAACTCTGCCGAAGTCGCCGCCGAGCGCTTCGCTGATGACGTAGATGAAAGCATTGTCCGCGCCTGTCGCAGCGCCGGCATCTTGAATGGACAGCGTTACGATGGCGAGCATGATGAAGCCGAAAACGAAGGAATAAGCAACGGAAGTGAAAATACCCCAAGGCGCCCGAACGCGGGGATTAACCGTTTCTTCGATCGTATGGGCGGAGGCGTCGAAACCCGTGAACGTCCATTGCGCTTGCAAGAGACCGATCAGGAAGGCGAACATGTAAGGCTTGTCGGAGAACGTCTCCCCCACTTTAAATAAATAGTCTACGCTGTTTAAGCTGCCTTTGGAGAAAAAGGCCAGCGACACGACCAATACGATCACGATGACGATATGATACCAAGCGGAGAAATCGTTCAACCTGGAAACGCTGCGAATTCCGACATGGTTTAAGATGCCGTGGCTTAACAGGATCACCGCGAAACAGATCAGAATCGTCGTATTCGTCGAGCTGTACCCGAACACATCCGACAGCAACGGATCGGCGAAGAGCGCAACGGAGTAGTCGATTCCGGCAACGATGCCGATCTGTCCGATGAGGTTGATCCAAGCGGTGTACCAGCCCCAACGCTTGTTCTTCAGAATCGACGCCCAGTGATATAAAGCGCCCGCCGTCGGGATGGCGGAAGCGAGCTCGGCCATCGATGCCGCGACGATCATTACGAACAAAGCCACGAGCGGCCATCCGAAGCCCATCATGCCTGCTCCGCCATAGGTTAATCCATGACCGTAAAGGGAAACCGCACCGGTGAGAATGGAAATAATGGAGAACGAAATCGCGAAGTTAGAAAAACCGCCCATGCTGCGAAGGAGCTCCTGCGCGTAACCGAACTTATTCAAGTCCTGTTTGTCTTTTTCATGGTGATGGGTTTGAGTATTCATACTGTTACCCTCCTCGGTATTTTCACAACTATCCTCCATGTGCTTGATCTTCATGGCCTGTTTACTTCCCAATGAAGCTCTCGTGTTTACTCTCGTCGAAATTGCGAACGTTATTGCCCGCAAGACGTACGATCCAAAGCGCAAACAAACACGTGACAGCGATCAATGCGATTCCGATCCCCAGTGCCATCCTCCCCACCTCCTCTGCCGAATCTATCGGTCATACGTCCAAATGAATGCCGCTTGCCTTCCGCTCTAGCATCTTAAGTACAAGCGTGCCGATGTAGGCTCCTGCTTCCACGGGCGGAGTTCCTCCCGGATGAATATTGGAAATAACGGTACGATCGCTTTCCACCGTTCCGTTACGCGGCCGGTAGCACATGTATGCGCTCATGGATTTAGAGGAAACAAGACCGGGCCTTTCCCCGATCAATAACACGAGCACTTCCGGCTCTAGCAGCTCCCCGATATGGTCCATGACCGCAACCCGCCCTCCCTTGACGAAAAAAGGAGTACCTGCCGTCAATCCGTAGGCATCTACGGAGTCCAGCAACGAAGGATATACGTCCGATAAATTCGAATCGATCGCGTTGGCGCTTAATCCGTCCGACACGACGATCTGCACTTGAGGTTTCGGTTTACAAGCTTGCCGCAACGTCGCGACTCCCGCTTCTGTAACGATTCGGCCCATGTCCGGTCGCTTCAAGTAATTTTCCGTATTTCCGTAACGCGTCTCCACCGCGAACAAACCTAGCCGATCCAATAGGTTCGCGTTCACTTCGCCGTAGATGGAATCGATGGCGGCTGCGTGGTCGCAACGGAATTTGAGCATTTCCTTCGTAAGCGGCCGCGTTCCCGTTCTCCACACCCCGATCCGCGCCGGCGTGCTTTCGATTAGCTCCGTCAACCCTTCTTTCCATTTCGGCTGAGGTACTTTGACCGTAACCACGTCGGGATCGGATGCGTGGACGGTTTCGGTACTGGAATGATCTATCATCGGCTCCCGAGGAGACTCGGACAGCTTCTTCTCCAATTCCTCCATCACCCTGTTTACGAACAATTCCAGTTGAATGGATGAATTCATCTGCCGTCACTTCCTTCCTTTACATGAACATGGTCGGGTCGCCTGCCATTGGCGTTAGCCTGCCGTTCTCCATAATTCCCATGCGATTCAACCAAATCTCGAATTCCGTAGCAGGTCTCAGCCGCATCGTCTCGCGAAGGGTGGCAATGTCGTGATAGCTCGTGGACTGGTAGTTCAGCATGCAATCGTCCGCCATCGCAACGCCGATAAGGTAATTGACTCCCGCGGCCGAGAGAAGGACGGCTAGATTATCCATGTCGTTCTGATCCGCTTTCATATGGTTCGTATAACAAACGTCAACGCCCATCGGAAGCTGCTGCAGCTTGCCCATGAAATGATCTTCCAAACCCGCGCGGATCACTTGCTTGCTGTCGTACAAGTACTCGGGACCGATAAACCCGACGACCGTATTCACGATAAAAGGCTTATATTTCCTGGCAAGCCCATAGCAGCGGGCTTCTAGAGTCACCTGATCGATACCGTGGTGCGCTTCCGCCGACAATTCAGAGCCTTGGCCGGTTTCGAAATACCACAAATTCGGTCCGGTCCCCGTTCCTTCTCGCCGCACCAAGTCGTTTGCTTCATCTAGCAACGCCACATCGATTCCGAATGCTTTGTTGCCGGCTTCCGTCCCCGCCAAGCTTTGGAATACCATGTCCGCGGGCGCTCCTTGGCGGATGGCTTTCATCTGCGTTTTGATATGCGCAAGCACGCAGTTTTGAGTAGGAATGTTCCACTTCTCCATAACCTCTTTCGTAGCGAGCAAGATATTCTTCACGCTGTCCGCGGAATCGATAACGGGATTTATCCCGATCACCGCATCCCCGATCCCGTAACTCAGCGCTTCGTACAATGCCGCCTTCATGCCCGGAATGCTGTCCGTCGGGTGGTTCGGTTGGGCGCGTCCGGACAGAACGCCTCTTTGACCGATCGTAATGTTGCAATGGGTAGTCACTTCGATCTTCGATGCGGCCTGCACCAGATCAAGGTTGCTCATCAGCTTCGTCACCGCCGCGACCATCTCGCTCGTTAACCCTCTTGAAATCCGGCGAATCTGATCGTTTCCCGTTTGCTGCCCGAGAATATATTCCCGCAGCTCGGCGATCGACCAATTCCGGATTTCGGTGAATATTTTCTCGTTGACCGCGTCTTCGATTACCCTGGACACCTCATCGGTTTCGGGAGGCAGCAAAGGATGATCGCGAATATCGGCTAGCGTGAGATCCGAGAGGATAAGCTTGGCCGCCATCCGTTCCTTCGCGTCTTCGGCGGCGATTCCCGCTAACTGATCCCCCGATTTTTCCTCGTTCGCCTTAGCCATTACTTCTTTTAAATTTAGGAATTGATAAGTTTTACCGAGTACCCTCGTCGTCAGGTTCAAAACTGCCCGTCACCTCCACTCGACTCTGAAACGCCAGCGTCTTAACGACGACGGGGATCATGATCCCCGAGATCGGCTCTCCCATATCGATATAATCTCCATGCTCTACCCGAACCTGATCGATGCATATGACTTTTTTCCGCGGACCGATACGTCTTTGTAATGCTTGACCTAATGCCTGCGCAAAATCGCTCTCGCAAATGACGGCAATGACCCCGCACTCCGGAAAATATCGGGAGAAGGATAACACGATGTATTCGGAAATGAGTTGAAGAGAGGAGTAGCCAAGAATAGGCATGCCCGATAGAGCCAGTGCGAAGGGCGGCGAAGCTTCCGTATCGTAAAGATTGGCGCCGGAGCGCATCGTTTCCGCGAAAAAATCCTCGAGATTTACGGGATGATCCAGTAAATTCTGCGTTATCTCAAGCTTCAAGACCGGCAAATTTCGCAGGGGCAGCAGCTTAGGATCCAAGTGGACGGTTGCTCCGCTGATGATCATGCTTTGCGTACCCGCCCCGATAACGGTCGCCCTGACCGTCTCGTCGGCTTTCACCCAACGGAATGGGTAATTCGCGAGTGCTTCCTTCAACGCGTGCGCAAGTAGCGGTCCAATGTCGTTATGAATCGCCGTTTCCGATAGAGTAAGCGGTGCCCTTTCGTTCATGAGCCTTCCGATTCCTCCCGAAACCATACACTCTTCCAGGCGAGGGACTTCAAGCAGGGGCTTACCTAAGAGCAAAGCGCGAACGGTCTCATCTTTACTGGGAATTGCGATACCCGACATATAATCGAGCATCGTTCGGCATAGGGATTGGCAGATTTTCTTCAGATCGACGTATGTAATCGACATGCCTTCTTCGAGCCTGTATCCACTCGCCTCAAGCCATGGACGGAGCGAAGAGGAAACCTGCAGTATCGTTCCGTTTCCGTCGATCCGGATCAATCTGCCTCCTACACGGAAAGTAACTGTGCCTATCGGCTTCCCGCGCTGGAAGATAGCTGCATTCGCCGTTCCTCCACCGATATCGATATTCGCGACCGCGCCTTTCGTTCCGTTGGAACGACGATCAGCCCCGGCTCCTTTGCCGGCTAGAAGGGCTTCGAGATCCGCGCCCGCCGTCGCCACGACGAAATCCCCGGATCGATCGGCAAGAAGATGGACGATTTTACCCGCATTCGCTTTCGTGGCCGTCTCCCCGGTAATGATGACTGCTCCCGTCTTCAAATCGCCCTTGCTTATACCTGCCTTCCCGAATTCATCCGACACGATATCCCAAAGCCGGACCGCGTCGATTTCATCATCGCCCTTTAGTGGGGTATTGTAGATAGCGCTTGCGTACAGAAGCTGACGTTCGGCAATTTCGTACCGGGGCAAGCTCAAGGCACTCGACGTACGAGCGAGCTTCAAACGGCTCACGATCATCTTCGTCGTGCTCGTGCCGATATCGATTCCCGTACTCGTAATCCACGAAGGGTCCATATCGTTCTCACCCCTTCCGCGCCATCCCGAATATCCGTTCCGCGCGCCCTTCCAGAATGCATTCCGCCAGTTTGCTCAGAGAAATACGGCTTTCCATACTAGCCGCCCGCATTCTACGGAACGCCTCTTCCTCGTCTACCGAATAAGCCCGCATGACGATGCCTTTCGCTTTTTCAATGATCTTCCGGCCCTCGATCGATTGCTCGAGCTCCTTGAGGGCTTCCTTCAACGTGTCCATCTGCTCCTTCTGACTTAACGCGATCTCGACCGCGGGGAGCAAGTTTTCCTCCGATACGGGCTTTACTAAATAAGCGGTAACCCCTGCTTCCCGAGCTTCCTGAACCAGATCCTTCTGGCTGTAAGCGGTCAGTATGAGCACCGCGGAATTCTGCAGCTTGCGGATTAACCTGGCGGCTTTAATGCCGCCCATGATCGGCATTTTCATGTCCATGATGACTAAATCCGGCTTCAGCTTAACCGTAATCTCTATCGCTTCCTGGCCGTTCTTGGCCTCTCCTGTTACCGAATAGCCATGTTCCTCGAGCATTTCGCGAATGTCCATCCGAATGATCGGATCGTCGTCTACGACCACAATGGAAGGTTTCAAGGGAGCTCAGCCTCCTTCAGCCGGATGAGGTATAGCAGGAAACGCGATAACGACATTCGTTCCTTTATCGTCGGAGGATAGTCGGATGGTTCCTCCGAGGTTCTCTTCGACTAAAGTCTCCGCGATCTTGAGTCCCAGATGGTTTTTTACGTCTGCGCGTTCATGTGAGATTAATCCGCCGCCGTTATCGGATACTTGAAGGCTTGTTGTAAGCCCGTCCGATCGGATCGTGATCTCGATCTCCCCCTTCCGTCTATCCGCGAAGGCATGCAGCACGCAATTTTGCACGAGCTCGTTAACGGCGAGCGCCAACGTCGTCGCCATGTCCGATGGCAAGAACAGCTCGTTGCCTGCTATGCGAAAGCGAATCGATTGTTCGGGTTTCGCGGACGAGGAAATAATGTTTTTCGCGATGCGGTCGACCACGTCGTTGAAGTGTATCGTTTCAATGCCTTCATAAGCCAGCATCTCATGAATGACGGCAATGCTATGGATTCGATTGATGCTGTCCCGATAAACCTTCGCGACTTCCTCCTGCTTCGTTCTTCGCATCTGAAGGCGGAGCAGGCTGGACACGGTTTGCAAATTATTTTTCACTCGATGATGGATTTCCTTTATAACGGCGGATTGTATCGTCAGCTGCTTTTCTTTTTCCTTCAAGTCCGAGATGTCGCGAATGAGCATGAGCCCCCCTACCGTGCGATCGCCCCTATAGATGGATACCGCCTTGAGCTCGAACGCGATTTTCCCGATTTGCAGTTCTTTGCACAAGATCCCGGTGGGTACGAACAAGCTGCTCCACTGAACCCGATCGAAGAAAAGACGCGTGATCTCCTGTCCTTCCAAAACGTCCGAATAGCCCGTTCCTTGAAGCAGGGTTCTTGCCCGCGGATTCATGTAAGTGATGCGTTCCCGATCGTCGAATAGGATGATTCCTTCAACCATAAGGGATTGTACTTTACCTTCGGACATGGCTATCGCGAGCAAAGTCTCGCTTAGCTGCTCCGTCGTTTCCATCAGCCGTTCGACGTTTCTTTCTTGCTCGATCTTCTCGGAAATATCCGTTTCCATGATGAGCGCGCCGATGATTTGACCTTCCTGCCCCAAGATTGGCGACACGTTCTGTTGCATGGCGATATGCTCTTGGGAAATACCTCGGGAGCCGATGACGGATTGTCCGGAAAGCAGGCAAAACATAACGGCAGGTTCATTGTGAGCGTAGGCCCGTTGGCCGATGACGGAAGTTTGGTAAAGGGAGGAAGCGGTGGCGGGATGAGCTTGGGCAACTACGAGCGCGGAACTTTTGTCCGACAAGGGACAATCGATGAACACATCCGCTTGGGAAACGTCTGCGATCAATTGCAAATGACGAGCCAAATCTTTGATCGTTTCGGCATCGCGCCCGCTAAGCACGGTCTGTTCGAGACAAAGTTCGCTGATCGATAACATGGAAAATCCCTCATCGCCTTGGATTTGCTCTGATCGATTCTATTCTGACATATCCCTAGCTTGTTCGTTGTCGGATCAAGCTGTCGGATCGTTACTTATTTTGCGTGAACCGTTCAAGAAGCGCGCGCAGTTCGTCGATTCCAATGTTTGCATGAGAAGAGGTGAGTATGATTTCGCTTGCGTGCAACACCTGCCTGAGAAGTTGAAGCGCGCGATCCGCATTCGCGCTCGGATGGTCGGCCTTGGTGATGGCGCCAACGGCCGGTATAGGGAAGCCTTGGGCAAAACCAGGCGGAAAGCCGCACCTATCCCGAGTCGCATCCTGCACGAGCAGAACAGCCGCAGCCTGATGGGAGGTCGCCATGAGCGAGCGGTAAAATAACGGATTTTCCGCATATTCCCCCGGCGTATCGATTAACCCATTGAGATAAACCAGACTCTGGGTCTTCGTTACCTGCTTGGCATCATCCGTTAAAGCTTTAATCAAGGAGGACTTGCCCGAGCCGATCATCCCGATGATCATAACTCTTCTCATCCTCTATGACCTCGTAAGGGGGGCTATGGAAAATTGAAGCTTATCCTGCAGGAACGAGTTCACTGCGCTCATCGCCATCTCCACCGCGGAAACCTCGCCCGTTATGACCAAAGAACCCGTGAACCGGTCCAAATAACCGATTCCCACATTGGCTGCTTTCGTCGCGACATCCGCCGCTATAATGGCCGTTTCCGTCGGCGTAAGCGTCAAGATTCCGATCGCGTTCTTCTCTTCTATCCCAAGCTTCGAGTATAGGATCGGATCCGGGTTGGCTATGACATGGCAAAGCGTCAGCTGCTTTCCGGGAACGTATTCCTGGATGACTCGCTGCTTAGGCTGCTGTTGTTCCATACCTACTCCTCCTTGCCTGCTTCCGTAACGTCGAAGCTATCCACGATGCCGACGATCATGGCGTCGACTGGCACCGTTCTGCCGCTGAACAATATTCTTGCGGGACTTCCCCTCGATACGATGACGTTCTCTCCGACGCCCGCGCCGATTCGATCCGCCGCAATGACTTGCTGTCCGGCTTCATTGCCTCTAAAATCGATAGGCTGGATTACCATCAGCTTGAGATTGTCCATGCCGTCCTCTTTCTGAGTGGCCCACACGCTGCCGACGACTTTTCCCAGAAACATGCGAACCTCACCCTTCGTCGGAGTACTGGATAACGATCTTATGATCCTTCAAAACGTCTTTGGCCAGAGGGGAAACGATCGTTGTCCGTTTAATGACCAGCTTGCTGATGTTAGCAGCATTTACTTGCGTTTGAACCCATCCCGCGGTTACCAGCTTGCCTTCGAATTTCTTCGGTTCGTTGCCGGTTTCTTGCGTCTTTGCTGGCGTTTCCTGCGTTTCCGGAGTTTCTGGCGTTTTAGATGCGCCTGTTCGCGTCGATTCCTTGCCGCATTTGCCGACGGCAAGCTCGGCCAACCGTTTCTGCGGGCCGAACTCTATCCCCAACATCTGCAGCTCGTGCTTGTAATACGCGAAGAGGTTATTGTACGGCTTCGGAAGCGTCAATGTCTTAAGAGTTCTCCTGTCCGCCCGCTTCAAGCCGGAGCTGTCTTCCCCGACGAGCACGAATTTGCCTTGCACAATCGCGGAGAAAATGATTTCCGACTTGATCGTCCCTTTCATGCCCAAGGCCACCCTTGCCGCGCTATCCAGATCGATCTCCGGGATAATAATTCCTTCATAATCCCGCGGAACTTCAATCGGCGCCGGAGCATATTCGTCTGCCGTGAGAACCCGGCCCGCTCCGCCGCATTCGAGCTTGTTCATACCGAGCCACGCGGAGGTTTCGCCGTCCAGGAACAGAATGTCGTGGCACACTCCATGATTCTGCAGGTGGATAAAATGGTCCGAGTAAGCTTCATGTGCGGTGCTGTCGCAAAAAACGAAAAGCACCTTGGGCGGTTGAACGGTATCCTTTCGCCAGGCTTCGAGCAGCTCGCGAACGATAGATTCAATCATCGGCTTGATTTCCATGCTCGCCTCTGCCCCCCTTTGACGAATTTTGATAACTGTCCGTTTTTCCCGACCAGTTGCACCGTGTCGCCCGTGTCAAGGAAAGCCGCATTGGCCTCATCGAGATCGACGTGAAAGTCCAGCGAGTAGTGAGAACTTATTCTGGCGATGACGTCCGGGAAAATGACCGGTCGATCGCCTAACGTCTGAAGGATTAGCCGGTTACCTTGCTCTACTCCAAGTTTCCTTGCATCTTCAGGCGAGAGATGGACGTGATTCCTGGCTGCGATCAACCCTTCCTGCAGCATGATGTTCCCCGCAGGTCCGTTTAATTGAATACCGGGCGTTCCTTGAATATCGCCGGACAGTCTGAGGGAAGGGGACACCCCAAGCCTAAAGCCGTCCGAACGCGAGATTTCAACCTGCGTCGCTCCACGGGAAGGACCGAGTATGCGCGTATTAGGGATGCTCCCTTTCGGTCCGATCAGCGTGACGGTTTCATGAGCCGCATACTCCCCTTTCTGGGACAGCTCGCGTAACGGCTTCAACCGGTATCCGGCTCCGAACAAAGCTTCCACATGCTCTGGACTCAGATGGACATGCAGGTTGGATACGCCGACGGGAATAGAAGGATAGCCCGAATCGATATCGCTCGGTATGCTGTTCGGAAGCTCCGCGATTCTCTGAAGAGCAATGCTCCGTTCCCTCAAGAAATCCGAAGCCGCGGGCGTCAGCTTATCTCCATCCCGAATCGGAAACGGATTAGGGAGACCCTTACCAAGCATGGAACGCAGACTTGATTCCGTTAATAGAGCCATCGTTCGGTTTATCCTTCTTCAAGCTTTGGAAGAATGAATTCAATGTCCGAGTGCGGGCGAGGAATGACATGGACCGATACGAGCTCGCCGATTTTCTCGGCGGCCGCCGCTCCCGCGTCCGTCGCGGCTTTCACGGCGCCGACATCCCCGCGCACCATCACGGTAACGAGTCCTCCTCCCACGTGTACTTTCCCTATCAGCTTCACGTTTGCCGCCTTAACCATCGCGTCTGCGGCTTCTATCGAGCCGACCAAGCCTTTCGTTTCAATCATTCCGAGCGCTGTCAATTCTCCTGCCATTTAGAACTCCTCCTTATTTGGGCTGCATTTCGGCTAGCACGGTTTGGATGATACGAGTTACTTCTTCTCGGGTTATTCCCAGCTTGACGAGACTGGTTAGCTGCCGGCTTTCCTCTATTCGTTCCTTTACAAGATCTTCGACTTGTCGCATGTCGGTCACGGAGGTCTCGGCGGTTGCCGGCATCTCCCGCAGCCCGAAAGCAACTCGTTTGATATTAAGCAGATGCTGCGGGCCGATGTTATCGGAGGTAATGTTTCCACCGAATGAACCGCAGCCTAGCGTCATGGAAGGCATAATTCCGGTGGTTGCTCCTATTCCGCCGAATGTGGTGCCGGTGTTGACGATGATCCGGGAGGCCGGCTTCTCTAATCCGAAAGCCTCTATGATCAAGGGGTCCTCGCAATGGATGCCAATCGTATGCCCCATTCCGCCCAACTCTAGCAGTTCGATGCAACGCCCGCATCCCTCCTGCCAATCCTTCACCGTATAGAAAGCAAGGACGGGACACAACTTTTCCGCTGAAAATGGATGCTCTATGCCAACGGACGTCTGCTCGGCTATGAGGACTCTTGTATTGTGGGGGATTGCGATTCCCGCCATATTGGCAATGACCTGCGGCGATCTTCCTACGACTTTCGGATTCATCCCCTTGCCAACCGTCAGAATCGACGCTAGCCTTCGAGTCTCCGCATCATCCAGGAAATAGCCGCCCTGTCGCTTTAATTCCTCGATTAGCTGCGGTTTGACGGCTTCATCCACGACCAATGCTTGCTCCGAGGCGCAGATGGTACCATAATCGAACGTTTTGCTTTGGATGATTTGGCTCACGGCTTGAGACAGTTTCGCGCTTCTGTGAATATAGACGGGAACATTGCCCGGCCCGACTCCGTAAGCGGGCTTGCCTGAGCTATAAGCCGCCTTAACCATACCGGTGCCGCCCGTGGCGAGAATAATATCCGTCAGCTTGTTCCTCATCAATTCTTGGCTTGCTTCCATAGTCGGCGAAGACAAACAGTGAATCAGGCCCGCCGGAGCCCCTGCTTGCTCCGCTGTACGACGCATCAGGGTCGCCGATTCCATGGAACATCGAAGCGCGGAAGGATGCGGACTGATTACGATCGCATTGCGGGATTTCAAGGCGATCATACACTTGAAAATCACCGTCGATGTCGGATTGGTCGAAGGAATGATCGCCGCGACGACGCCCATCGGTTGGGCGATTTCCCACACTTGCCTGCTATCGTCCTTGCGAATGATTCCGACGGTCTTCATATCCTTGATCGCCGCGTAAACTTCTTTTGCTACGAAGAGGTTTTTTGCTTTCTTGTCGGCCGTCCGCCCGAAACCCGTCTCTTCGACGGCTAATGCGCCTAGTCGTTCCGCTTCATTCTCCACCGTTCTCGCCATGCTTGAGACGATTTCGTCAATCTGCGATTGGGTCATCTTCTCCAGGAGTTTCTGGGCTAGCTTCGCTTCCCGCAACGCGTTCCTCGTTTCCTGGATTCCCTGCAAGTCGTTGTCCAGGTTCATGGCGATTCCTCACTCCCTTCGCCAAACTTCCATTCGATACCATCTCGAATACGGAAGGATCAGGCCGCGGAATAACGTGAGTCGCAAGTAACTTGCCTACTCTCCGTGCCGCTTCGCCCCCTGCCTCTACCGCCGTTTTCACCGATGCGACGTCCCCCAGCAAATAAATCGTCACAATGCCCGCATCGACTTTTTCGTAGGTCGTAACCCGCACGTCGGCCGTCTTGGCCGCCGCGTCCGCGGCTGAGATAAGCGCGGGAATGCCCCATGTTTCAATGATTCCTAACGCCAGCGTTTTCGGTACCAAGCCTCATCACCCGCCTTATTTCCTCGGATCACGCGCTACTTCAAATACAGCATTCGCGAATGCTTCCGCCGCCGCGCTGCAGGCAGATTGGCTTCCGGTTAACATTCCGCCTGCAAAATTCGTCTCCGTCGGCGGACCGTAAAACTGACATAGCTTAACGTCCGCCGCTTTTAACGCGACGTCCAAACCATAGACGGCCTCTAGTGGCGGCGCAATTAGATAAGCGAGAGGGTCTCCTTCGGGAATTCCTGCGACCTTGGACAAATACGTGCCCGTACGGGAGATCACATGCGCGTAATAGGCGTGCGTTCCTTCATCATTGAGGGAATAGAAGCATGCCCCGTTCTCCATTAAAGAAATTGCCGCGTCCAATCCGCTTCGAACCTCTGCCGGCGATTCTCCTCCGATAATGCCGATGAACTCTCCCGACAGAGGACCGGATGCGTTTCCCGAGCCCGCGTAGAAGGAACGAGCGTATACGACTTCGACCGCCGCTTTCTTAGTTGCCTCATCGACAGCGGTGTAACCGACGTCGTCGATGCTCGAAGTCAACATTCCCAGGCTCCGAATGCCCGGGCGAAGCTTTAACTGCTCCGCAAGTCCCGCGTCCACGTTCGGAATAATCCTGATCGCAAGCGGAACGCCTCTAATCGGCCGACGAGTCACTCCCTTCACCTCTTCGTATCCATGAAATTGTTACACGCGTGAAAACAAAAAAGTGCCCAGGCGCGAAGAACGAAGTCGTTCTTGCACCTTAGGCACCGTTGCCTGAATCTATTCTTTTTTGATGATTGCTTCTTCTAGTTTAAAGCAAGCTTACCCCTATTACAAGCGGATTCCTTCCCTAGGAAATGACAGGAACCGAGGGAATGCGAGGGGATTGCGAGGGGAATGTTGCCCGCCACTTGCGCGGGCTTAACGGCAAATCCTGCCGCTACGCGGCCCGTTGCCCGCCACTTGCGCGGGCTTAACGGCAAATCCTGCCGCTACGCGACCCGTTGCCCGCCACTTGCGCGGGCTTAACGGCAAATCCTGCCGCTACGCGGTCCGTTGCCCGCCAATTGCGCGGGCTTAACGGCAAATCCTGCCGCTACGCGGTCCGTTGCCCGCCACTTGCGCGGGCTTAACGGCAAATCCTGCCGCTACGCGACCCGTTGCCCGCCCTTCGCTCACCACTTTACGGAAAAGTGTGCACCGTGTGTAGTTAAGTGCCCTCGATCTGCCCTCGAACCTGCACGATAGCTGCACCGCGTAACACCGAATGCCGTTAAGAACTTCAGGCTTCGAGCATTTAAGCCGCTACGAGCGGGTTAAATCCACAAATCGGGTTGGTTTCGCGAACTAAGAAATAACAATTTTCTCCTTGGAGCGAATCCCGATCCACGTGATCTCCTCGGCCATCTCTTCCGCCGAACGATCCAGACGCTCCTTCAATTCCTCGGACAACTCAAATCCGCCGTCGTCGAGCCTCTGCACCCACTGGTCGATGGCATAGACTCCGCCAAGAATGTTCCGGCTGCCTAAGACGGAGAGAATCGGTTTCAACGCGTAATCCAAGCTCAGCAGATGCGCGATCGTTCCGCCGATGAATAGCGGCAATGTTGCCTTGCCTTTAAGTCCCGTTTGCGGAAACAGATCCAGGAAGGCTTTTAAGATTCCCGTGAAGGAAGCTTTGTATACCGGACTCGCGATGACGACGCCGCTAGCGGATTCCACCAGAGCCAGCGCATCTAAGATTTTCTCGTCTTTGAAGTTGGCATGAAGCAACGCCTCGGCCGGAAGCTCCGATACTCGAATATGGCTTATCTTAATGCCTTGCTCGATCCACTTGCTTTCAACACGCTGGATGACTCCGTTCAGTCGGGAGCCCGGCGTTGGGCTGCCTGAAATAATAACGATGTGACTCATGGTTTTTTCCTCCGATACGATAGGTTACGAGCGTTTGAATGCTATCCAGTAACCGGTGATTAAGATAAGTATAACGCTTCCGCGCTTCACTGAAACCTATACGTCGAATAAGCTATCATGAACTTCATGAGCGGGAGCGCAAGGTTATAATCCTTCCTTCACTTCTCGCATAATCGGGGCAAAATCCCGGACTCCCCCTATTAAGTTCTTCTGCAAACAAGGGGTCCCTCTTTGCAAGCACCGAATAATAGCTGCCGATAGCGTGATTAGCGAGAATCGAGCCGTTATGGAAGGCGAGCGCCTCCGATGTACGAACATGCTCATAGTCATAAGTCTTGTCGTCCTTCGGGAGCTTGAAGGTCTGCGGCGGCAAATGAGTAACCACGTCGAAGCGGTTGTGCACCCGATAGCTTTCATCTATTTTACTCTCATAGGATTTAGCGAATTGGTAATCTCCGACTCGCGGGGAACCGAAAGTGTAGACGACGGGAGGTCGGAACGCTGAATTGTTGACCACATCAAGCGCGCACAAAGTGGCCAATGCACCTCCAAGACTATGTCCGGTAATATAGACGGCTTTATTAGTCGATAACTTTTCAAGAGCGTCCAATATCGACTCCCTTGCCGAGTAATAGATATCGGAGAACCCGCGATGGGTTTGTCCCGCATTCCTCATGCACTTAAACCTTGTCTGGGAAGCCCTCGCATCCGAAACCCCGTCCGTCGTCGAGCTCGTACCCCGGAAGGCTACGATCGCGTGCGTGTTGGATTGAATGATGAATCCGAATTTCTCCGAGATACCCGTTAACGATTTGGCGTGAAAATCCGTAACGAGCTCATAGGTCGCAGGTATGACGAATTTCTCATTCGGATCGTTATAGTGCGCATAGGTTTGACTACACGCGGACGCCAGGAATATTGCCGTCCGGTTATCGAATCCGCTCATCGGCAGATCCCTCCTCCGCTTCTCTCCCCATACACTATTAGGATTTAAAGCTAGATGTGTCTAGTACGTTGATGTTTATGCGGATTTAGTGGGGCTGAGGTGCCTATGCAGCACGCGAACCGATTTCCCTTTGTTCTGCAGTCTAACGACGATTTTGTCCAACGTCTTCGAGGCCGTATGGTCCCATACGTGAGTCGCCGTCAGATCCAAGCATACTTTATCGTTGTCGTCATTGAAATCGATCCGGTCTAGCAGCTTATCGCTGGAAACGAAGAAGAGTTGCCCTCGTATGCGGTATACTTTCTCGTCGCCAACCTGCTCCTCCTCGATATGAAGCTGGGTTGCGGAACGATAAGCGTAAACCAGCACGCTTAGAAGCACTCCTACGATAACGCCGATCGCCAAGTCGTGAGTTGCGACGACGATAGCTACGGTGATAAGCATAATAGCGGTATGAGCTTTCGGCTTGCTGCGAATATTGCGGAAATAATTCCAGTCGAAGATTTCGATGCACACCATCATCATGACGCCGACGAGGGCAGCAATCGGAATGCTATTGAGCACGTCATCGAGCACGAAGACGAGAATAAGCAGTACCAAACCGGCAACAAGCGTAGATAATCTTCCCCGTCCGCCGACCTTCACGTTAATAGCGGATTCCGCGATTAGCGCGCATCCGGCCATTCCTCCGAAAAATCCGGTAACCGTATTCGCGATCCCCTGACCCTTCATCTCCTTGTCCTTGCTCGTCTTCTCTTCCGTCATCTCGTCGATAATCGTCTGCGTTAGGAGAGTTTCCGAATAGCCGACAACGGCCAGAGAGAACGCCGTGGGCAATAAAATCCATAGCGTATCCCATGTGAAGGGGATATTCGGAATATGCAAGAAGGGAATCGTAGGCTCGATATTCGCAAGATCGCCTACTGCGCTTAAGTTCATCTGCGTGAAGACGACGACTACGGTCATAAAACCGACCGCAACGAGCGGCGAAGGCACGGCTTTCGTGAATTTGGGCAAAATATAGATAATGGCTAGCGTGGCGACGACCATTGCGTACATGAGCCAGGATTGACCTTCAAAATAGCGAAGCTGAGAGATGAAGATAAGGATCGCCAGCGAATTAATGAATCCGGTAATAACCGAGTACGGCACGAAGCTCATCCATCTTCCCATTTTAAACAAACCCATCGCCAATTGGATGATGCCTGTGAGAATGGTTGCCGCGAACAAGTATTCCACTCCATGCTGGGCAACGAGCGCCGTCATCAGAACGGCCATCGATCCTGCCGTCGAAGATACCATTGCCGGCCGGCCGCCGAATATCGATATCAAGACGAGAATGCAGATCGTCGAATAGATGCTGATCATCGGATTAACTCCGGCGATGAAGGCAAATGCAAGCGAGTCGGGAATTAATGCCATAACCGTCGTAATGCCAGCTAATACATCCGCGCGTATATTGGAAAACCAGGTTGTTTTTATTCGCTGTAACATGGTCAAACTCCTTTTCATGATGCTCTTACCCTTGTTGATGATAACCCGAACCGGTTTTTCCGTCTACTTCGATATTATGTCAAATCTCCTGCGGGAAATAAAAATCCGTTTCGCTTAGAAGACTAAGGGAAAACGGAAGGATTCGGTTCATTTGGGTTTGCTTTCCGCGCTATTCGAAGGTTTCTTGCGTTTCAGATGGTTCTGGTACGAAGCGTCCAGCAGGCGGTTCATTCCCTCCGCGAACTCTTCGTCGGATGCGGATTTATCGATCTTGGAATCGGGAAAACGGATATCCTTGACTTCCCAATTATTCGTCGCCAGATTGTGCTTGAAGCCCTTGGAGAGCAAAAATTTGCGTCTGTTATCCTTATACTCGGGAGCTTTCGGCTGCTCCGGCTCAGGCTTAGGAGGCTCGGGAGTTTCGGTCGGGTTCGCTGCAGGAGGAACCGGTTTAATACCGCGGGCTTCATCCGCTTTCATCTTCTCGTGCTCGGCAAGAGAGATCGGTCTAGCAGGCTTGGTTCCTTTCAGCCAATCGAGATCGTAACGCATTCTCGAGTTGATGACGTAGTAGGATTTGCCCTTGATATTTTCTTTAGGGATTTCGTCGTGAAGCTCCGGGCGCTTCTTGAAGCCTTCGATCACGAGCCTGATTTGCTCCTTCTCGACGGCGATCGGGACAACCTCATTGCCAGGCATATATACATCGCACATGACCTGCTTGAACAAAAATTCGCCAAGCACGGAATCGAAATAGTTAGTGAAGGTCACGGCTATTTCTTTTTTATTAATCGTAATCGTTTGGTTCAAGGTAAATCCTCCTCATGACTAAAAAAAGCTCGCTGACTTATTATATCCCATGAACAGGTATATTCAAAGATAACGCTTGCCAGGAGGAAAGTTACAGCATGAGACGGCTATGCGGTAGCGCTTGGCGGATTCATTATTGCGGGTTTGTTGTTTACCCTCCTTGCGTTCGAGTGGCTGGTACAGGATGGATTAATCGCAGCAAGAATGGCTGGCTGGATCGCTCCGGCGAATGCGGTTGATTGGACTCAGCTTTAGTTTTATTATTCCTCTGCGCAGGTTTATTATCATCTCTTCTTCACGGAACCAATACTATTTTTCCCGTGCTTAAACGGCTCTCCATCAAGCGATGGGCTTCTGCTCCGTCGTTTAACGCGAACAGCTGCGGTTTGTCCAATCGGAGCCGTCCTGCCATTAGGTCGCCGAATAAGGAAGAAGACCGTCTCACGCGTTCCTCATGAGTGGTCACGTGGTTCCAAAGGTCGCCTCCCGTGAGCGTCTTGGATGTATCCATTAACATTCGCGGATCAACCAGTGCCGGATCTCCCCCGGCCATCCCGTAGAAAACGACCGTTCCTTTCGTTCTCGCCGCACCGAAGCTGCCCATCAGCGTTGAGCCAACGGAATCGTAAACGACGGATACTCCGTCTCCTCCAACGGACCAATCCCTCGCCGAATGAACCCAATCCCGTTCCCCGTCCCCGTATAATAGCACCTCATCCGCTCCAACGGTCAACGCCACATCCCGCTTTGCGTTGCTTGAAGTCAGGCCTAGCACCCTTGCTCCCTTTATTTTGCAAAGTTGAATCAACAATTGGCCCACGCCGCCTGGTGCCGCATGCACCAACACTTCATCTCCGGAGCCGACTGAAAAACTGTCATTCACTAGATAATGGGCGGTTAAACCTTGTAGCAATACGGACGCCGCTTGCTCATAAGAAATCTCTTGAGGGAGAGGAATTATACGGTCAGCGGATACAAGCACCAACTCTGCATTCGCAAAGGGGACATCCGCAAAACCTACTCGATCGCCAACCTGAATACTCGTGACATCTTCCCCCACTTGCTCCACAACTCCTGCACCTTCGTATCCAAGGATATAAGGGGGTTGTCCTACGAGATGATAGTTGCCGCGACGCCTATATATATCCGCGAAATTCAGGCCTATGGCTTTCGTGCGAACAACAACGGATCCAGCCAACAACTCCGGATCCGCCACCTCGTTTATTTGCAATACTTCCGGACCGCCGAATTCATGAAATACCAAAGCTTTCAAATCCATCACTCCAACTGATTAGGCGTTAGTCTATTTAATCATAGCCTGCATCAGTATTCCCAATATTTTCGCCGTTTCTGCGCGCGATTCTCTTTCCATTAAGGCATTCCTAGAGTCGATATGTTAATCTAGACTCATCGCTCCATATCAAACTCTAGCAGGTGCAGCATGAAAACTTTTCTCCAGATGAATACGATCTTCCTAAGCATGATCATGGAAGCCATCCCGTTCGTGCTCCTCGGAGTGTTGATCTCAGGAGTCATTCAGTCCTTCATAACGGAACGTTGGATCGCGCGTATCATGCCCAAGAACCGGTTCCTTGCCTCGCTGTTCGGTTGCAGCGTCGGAATTCTGTTTCCTTCGTGCGAATGCGGTATCGTGCCGATTACCCGCCGTCTGCTGAACAAAGGAGTTCCGCTCAACGCCGGAATCGCCTTCATGCTCACGGGTCCGATCGTCAATCCGATCGTTCTATTTTCTACCTATATAGCTTTCGGTAACGATTGGAGAGTTGTCGCTATCCGCGCAGGAATGGCGTTCGCCGTTGCGCTGGTGGTATCGATGTCCATAGCTTTATTATTTCCAGTGCTCCCTCTGAGGGTAAACGGGCAACAGGTGGCGGCCGCTACTGAACAAACCGTCATCGTTAACAAACGCGTGCCGATGATTCCAAGGCTCGGCTCCGTGCTTCTCCATGCCGTCGATGAATTTTTCTCCGTCGGAAAATATCTCGTGCTAGGCGCATTCATCGCGGCCTGTATGCAGACGTTCATCCCGACCTCGTCGTTGCTGCACATTGGAAGCAATCCCTTGACGGCCTCCCTGGTCATGATGGCCCTTGCCTTCACGATGTCTCTCTGCTCGGAAGCGGACGCCTTCATCGCCTCATCGTTCCGAAGCACGTTCTCGATGGGGGCCTTGTCCGCGTTCCTCGTATTCGGTCCGATGATCGATATTAAGAATACCTTAATGTTGCTGGGGTCATTCCGCACGAAGTTCGTCATCGTCCTTATCGCTCTCGTCGCCGTCAGCACGCTAGCAGGATCCTTAATCGTGGGGAGGTTAATCGGATGATCCGGTTTTATATTTTGTTCGGTTTTGCCCTTATGTTCTCTCTCATTCATTTTCAGGGCCAACTAAATAAGTACATCAATACCCGCTATGCCTATCTATCGATCAGCGCTATCGTTATTCTACTGCTGCTGTGCGTGATAGAGGTTGCGCGGATGTACCGTCTTGAGCAAATGGAGAAAAAGAAAGAGGTGGCCGCGCAGCAACACGACGATCACCAGCACCCGCATGAGTATGAACATCACCATGACCACAGTCACGATCACGAGCACCATCATCACGCTCACGACGACCACGGCCACTCCCATGAGTCTTCCTCCAGATGGAAGCGGACGATCGGCTACTTGATCCTCAGCTTCCCCATCTTCACGGGGATATTCTTGCCGGTGCAGACGTTGGATTCTAGCTTCGTGAAGGCGAAGGGCATCTCTTTTCCTTCCGCGGATGGCGCTATGTCCGATAAGAACCCGGGACAGCATCAATTCCTTAAGCCGGATTCTAGCGTATTCTATGGTAAGGAAGGCTACGAAACGGTTAAGAACAAAGAGCTAGCCGAGTTTCTCAGCCTCAGCCAAATCCCTCTGGACGACAATACCTATATGAAAGGCATGGAGGTTATCTATAATTTCCCCGGCGAGTTTATGGGGAAGACGATCTCGTTTGACGGGTTTGCTTACAAGGGAGAGCAAGTGGACGGGGATCACTACTTCGTCTTCCGCTTCGGTTTCATTCATTGCGCCGCCGATTCGGGCGTGTTCGGGATGCTTGTCGACTTTCCGAAGGGCACGAAGCTAAACGACGATGATTGGGTGCATGTCACCGGCAAGCTCACGTCCGAGTTCTACCAGCCGTTCAAGCAGACGATCCCTGTGCTTCGGGTAACTTCCTGGGAATCGATTCCCGCTCCCAAGGATCCTTACGTCTATAGAATCTATTCCTAAAGGAGAGGAGGCACAGCCTTGATACTAGACAATATCACCGTGCTGGACTTCGAGACCAGCGGTCTTGATCCGGCTCGCGATCGCGTCATCGAGATGGCGGCCATACGCTGCTACGGCGGCGAAATCGTTAGCCAGTTCAACACGCTCATTCGCTTCGACGGGGCTCTTGCGCCTAAGATTACGGAAATTACCGGCATCACCTCGAACGATCTGGTGAATGGCATGGATGAGGAGACAGCCTTTCGAATCTTGAACAGGTTAATCGGAGATAGCACAATCGTCGCCCATAACGCAATGTTTGACTTAAGCTTCCTGCATCATACCTTACTTAGACTCGCCAACAGGTCGTTCAGCAACCCGTTTCTCGATACGCTGACCATCTGCAGAGACCGTCATACATATCCGCATAACCTGAAAGAAATGTGCAACCGTTACGGAATCGAGCTGGAAGGAGCGCATCGTTCCCTCAACGACGTATATGCCTGCTGGAAGCTGCTTGAGAAGATGAACGAGGAAAAGAGCGTGGAAAGCGATCTTAACGTGCTCGGCTACATGAAAAAATACGGAATCCCGAAATGGTATCCCCAGCATGCGAGCATGGTGCCCGTGGAGATCAAGTATGCCTGACCTAAGACAGCTAACGTACGGAAGCCCGGAACTCCTCAAGAGTCCCGGGCTTTTCGTTTGCTCAGCTATATCGTTGTATAAGTTCCAGAAAATCTCGTCCGTATTTGGCGTACTTCGCATCGCCGATACCTTTGACCGCGCGCATCGCCCGCTCTGTCGTCGGCATGGCCCTGCACATCTCCTGAAGCGTCGCGTCGTGGAAGATAACGAAAGGCGGGAGATTCTCCGAGTCCGCGATCTTCTTGCGAAGCTGGCGCAACTCGTTGAACAGCTCGGGATTCGCAACGCTCCCCGAAGTCGACGCCGAAGTCCCGCTGCCATACCTGGAGGAAGACCTGCTGCTCCGGGATACGGTCGGTATCTCCGGCTCCACCTTACGGTAGACGCGCTCCTCCCCTTTCATCACGTCCAGAACTTGCTCTGTTAACTGAACGACCGGGTAGGCCGTATCCGACATCCGCAAGTAACCGTCCGCCACAAGCGCATGAATAAGCTGCGTTAGCGATTTTTCCTGCATGTGCTTCAACAGGCCGTAAGTCCTCAGCCTGTCGAAGTTGAATTGCCGAATTTTCGCGTCGTTCGCGCCTCGCAGTACTTTCGCCGTCAACGTTACGCCGAACCGCTGCCGCATTTCGGATACGCACGCAAATATTAGCCTTGCTTCCTCCGTAACATCCTTCCGCTCCCGCGTATCCGTGCAGTTCGCGCAAGTTCCGCAGGGCTTGCCGTTCTCCTCGCCGAAATAGCGGACGATCGTCATCTGAAGGCATTCTCCGGTATGCGAATACTGCACCATCTCGTTGAGCAGCCGGTAATCGTTCTTCTTGCGCTCTTCCCCTGCTTCGCTCTGCTCGATGAAGAACTTCTGGGTGACGACGTCCTGCGGAGAGAACAGCAGCACGCACTCCCCCGGCTCTCCGTCGCGACCCGCACGCCCTGCTTCCTGGTAATACGCCTCTAAGTTCTTCGGCATATTGTTATGAATGACGTATCGAACGTTCGACTTGTCTATTCCCATCCCGAAAGCGTTCGTTGCGACGATAATCTGCAAGTCATCTCTCTGAAAAGCGTCTTGAGTGCGGGCGCGTTCCTCTTCGCTTAGTCCCGCGTGGTACTTCCCCACAGGCACTTTCAAGGAATGGACGAACGAGAAGACGCTTTCTACCTCGCGACGAGTGGAAGCATAGATTATGCCTGCCTGATCCGAGTGTTCCTTGATGAATCTAGCGACATAATCGCGCTTGTCCACATCCTTGACGACAGTTAGAGCAAGGTTATCGCGAGCGTAACCGGTTGTCACCCTCACCGGATCGCGCAGCTTAAGCCGTTCCACGATATCGTCCTTGACGACATCCGTCGCAGTTGCCGTGAATGCCGCCATTACCGGACGAGACTCTATGTCCCGAAGCAGCCTCGTAATCGTCATGTAGCTCGGGCGGAAATCGTGACCCCATTGCGATACGCAATGCGCTTCATCCACCGCGATAAGCGGTATTTCGAGCTTACGCACCAGCTCTCTGAAATATTCCGATTCCAACCGTTCCGGAGCAACGTACAGCAGCTTGTAATGTCCCGCCGCCACGTGCCTCATCCGTTCGTTCGTCTCTTTCACGGAGAGCGAGCTATTAATGAAAGTCGCCTCGATCCCCGCTGAATTAAGCGAATCGACCTGATCCTTCATTAGCGAGATAAGCGGAGAGACGACCAACGTAACGCCGGGAAGCAGGATCGCCGGTATTTGGTAACAAATAGACTTCCCCGCTCCCGTCGGCATGATGCCCAGCACGTCTTTGCCTGCCAGAATCGCTTCGATCAGCTTGCTCTGTCCCGAACGAAACTCGTTATAACCGTAATAAGTTCGCAGTGTTTCAATTGCCGCTGGATGCATGATAATCCTCCATGTCTATCGAGAGATTGATATTATTGCTTTCATTCCCTCCATAGTTGCATTTACTACGGGTCTTACTTAGGAAGCCAAGGAGAAGCGTCGCCGGTGTGGTAGATATGCAACACGTGCAAGGCACGGGTGCAAACCGTGTACAGCAGCTTCCGATCCTTCTCTTTCCCGTAACGGACGGAAGAAGCATCCCATACGAGAACGGCGTCGAACTCGATCCCTTTGGCCAAGTAGGACGGGAGCACCGAAACGCCCTTAGGCAGCTCGGCGGAACCTCCCGTAACGAGGGTAACCGGCACGTCGTCCGGCAGCCTTTCCTTCAGAAGAGCTGAAGCATTGCCGGTCTCGTGCGCCGTTTTCGTAATTACGCCAATCGTACCATAACCCAGCGCTATCAGCTCGCTAATATCATCACTGACGTTTTCGCCCAATTGTCCGACATCCTTGCACGCAACCACTCTCGGCGGTTCCCCGTTCCTATGGAAAGGGGTAATGCCCGCCGAGTCCTCTTCCGCCAGTATGCCTTTCGTATATTCCACGATTGGCTCCGTAGACCGGTAGCTCGTCGTCAGGCGCAGAACGGATGTCGCTTCCGGCGCCATCAGCCGAGTCCAGCCTCCGAAACCGCCGTTTTCCTGCGACTGAAGATAGATCGCTTGGTTAAAGTCACCCAGCACGGTCAGCCGAGCGCGCGGATAACGCCGCCGCAAGTACGCCGCCTGGAACGGAGAATAATCCTGCGCCTCGTCCACGAACACATGCTGAATATCGCCTTCTACGCGGCGGAATCCTTCCAACGCTTCCGAGATATACATCAGCGGCGTAGCGTCCTCATGATCGATGACTTTGCGGCCTATCGTCTCTTCCGCTCGCTGCAGCATCCATTCCCAGCCAAGCGGCAGCTTGCCGTCCGGCGAGCATGACATGAACAAAGAACGGCTCTCGAACAACTCGCGGTATGTCGCGACCGCGTCCAGAAACCGGAAGTTACGAGCAGCCTTTACTAATGGAGCCACCGATTGCTCCGCCACGCGCCGGCGCAGCCTTGCGCTCATCTGGTCTTCGTCATCGAAAGCTTCGTCGTGGAAGCCTCCCCTTCTCCGAACGTCTACGTAGGCACGCTGGATTTCCTCGCTGTCCACCAGCTCCGCCGCTTCATCAAGCCATGCCTCATCCATCTGGGAATCCACCCATGCATTAAGCCGTTCAAGCAACCAGCGCCGCACTCCGGCTGCACGGGTTCCAAATCCGTCAGCAGCTCGAATACCGTAGAATCGCTGCGACATTTCCTCTGCCGATACGATCGTCATGCTGCGGAAGCGCAGAGGACGGAAACGCACTCCCTCCTGCTCAAGCCGTTTTAGATAATTTTCAACCGTAATAAAGAAATGCTCCGAACCCTTGTATATAACCGACCGTTCCCTCGATTCTCCATCCGTCGTTCCATCCGCTGCCGCTAAAGCTTCCGTCTGCGAGAAGAGATCCTCGACCTCGAACCTGCGTCCAAGACGAGCTTCGATCAGCTCCCGGAACGTCATCTGCCGCATGTTGGCTTCACCTAGATCCGGCAACACGCGGGAGATGTACCCTTTGAATACGGGATTCGGAGAGAAGAGAATGATCTGGTCCGGACCGAGCGTCTCCCGAAATCGATATAGCAAATAAGCGATCCGCTGCAAGGCCGCAGATGTTTTCCCGCTTCCCGCCGCGCCTTGCACGACAAGCAGCTTGTGTTTCTCGTCGCGGATAATCCCGTTCTGTTCCTTCTGTATGGTGGCCACGATGCTCTTCATCGAGCTATCCGAACCTTCGGACAGTACAGCCTGCAGGATTTCATCCCCGACCGTCTCCGATGTGTCGAACATATGCTTCATTTGCCCGCCGCGAATGACGAACTGGCGCTTGAGCTTAAGCTCTCCCTCCATTCGCCCGTCAGGTATGCGGTAGGAAGCCGGTCCCGGTTCATGATCGTAGAACAGGCTGGACACCGGAGCTCGCCAATCGTAGACGTAGAACGTCTCCCCGTCTTCCCCTACCAGGGTAGCACGACCAATGTAGATAACCTCCGTCCAGCTTCCCTTTTCCGCAAAATCAATCCGCGCGAAATAAGGCGAGTCGAACTGCTTCGTCAGCCGTTCCACCGCCTCGGACGCCACCTTGTGGCTGCGCTCCCGCTCCGCGAGCAGCTCCGCCTGCTGCACGATGCTGCTCCAGGTTTCTCCGACCTCCGTGGAATCGGAGAAATTCATCCGCACGTCGTCCCAGAATTCCTGTCGGATGCCAACCACGTCTTCCCGCCGGTCCCCGAGTAACGCAAGCTCCTTGCGCATCCTTCTGCTTACCTGTTCAAGCACGACGAGCAACCGTTTCTCTTCCTCGTCGCGAGGCGAATCCGGCTCTTTTACCATACCGCTCAACTCCTCATGCAGTAAATCTTAAAACGCCTGCGTTGAGATTTGCTGTCATCATACGAAAGCCTTCGTAATCTATGTTGTAACATGCGCAACAACCAAGTGCAACATTTCCCCTCTAATTATCGCCTATGTTCCGTTGCACAGAAAAACCCCGCACAATCTGCTTGTGCGAGGTCTATTCCAAATCTTGTTATGCCGTGCCGAAAGTTACTCCCCATTGCTTCAGCCGTTGCCTATAGGCAATGCTCATCCGGTCGCACTTTAGATGCAGCTCCGCCTGCAGATCAAGCGGCAAAAGTTCAGGCTTCTGGTTTTCCACCATCACGCGGTCCTGCTCGATTAAAGTGTCCTGAAACGCGATGAACGCGTCGTCTGGAGCGTCTTTATCGTAATTGCGCGCTTTAAGCATGTAGGCTCGGCTCTTCTGCTCCGTCATGGGCAACACCATCAGGAACAAGTGAAACATTTCTCCATTGTCCGGATTCCGTTTAATCAAAGCCGCCGTGAACGGTCCATATACCTCGTAAGTATAATGACTGTTCATGCTCGTGCCCCGGCCATCCGCGTCCGGCTGGAATACGACGATCTCGTCCGTGCGGAGAACTCCGTTGTATTCGTTCACGCGGTAGTCTTGGATTTCCGGAAATTGGCTATCTCCAAGCAGGCCTTCATGGACGAACATCAGATGCGAGACGTCCAAGAAATTCTCCACGATACGCGGCCCAGCGGCAGCAAGTTCATATGGCCCCATAAGTACGATCTTTAATTCCTCATCCATATTGGCGAAAAATGACGGGACGTCTGCTTTAGGCGTTCCTAGGCAAATCCAGACGAGCCCATGTTGTTCGAAGCAGGCGTACGCGCTGGCTTTCGCTTTGTCCGGAATGGCCCGATCGGCCGGCAGGGAGGGAATCCTCACGCAATTCCCGCACCCGTTATACCGCCAACCGTGATAGGCGCATACCAGTTCATCATTTTCGACTTTGCCTAATGAAAGGGGAACACCCCGGTGTATGCACAAATCTTTAAAGGCATGAACGCCGTTGCTGGTTCGAAACAGTACGATTTGTTGCCCGAACAGCTTCGCGGGAACCGGTTTATCGTGCAGTTCTGAGGAGAGTAGCGCCGGATACCATTGTTCCAGCATAGCGGGAGACAAATCGTCTATCATAGCGCCAGCTCCTTTCTTTATTGCGGGATCGTACCGGATACGCCTTTAACGAACCAGTTCGTCGAGAGAACTTCTTCATCCGAGAGCGGCTTGCCCGCTTCGCCGTGTACTTTGCCGGATGCGTCGGTAATCGGTCCCGTGAACACTTCGAACGTTCCGTCGATGATTTCCTTCTTCTTTGCCTCGACTAAGTCTTTCACGTCTTGAGGAACGTTTTTGCCGAATGGCGCGATGTCGGTAATTCCGGTGCTCATATGGCCCCAGTAAGCTTCGGATTTCCACGTGCCGTCCATGTACTTCTTGACCGTGTCGATGTAATACGGACCCCAATCCCATACCGGGTTCGTTAAGTAAGTTTCAGGTGCGAATCTGCTCATGTCAGAGTCGTTGCCGATTCCCCATACGTTCTTCTCCGCGGCTGCTTGGATGCTTGCAGGCGAATCCTGGTAAGCGGCAAGCACGTCGACTCCTTTATCTAATAAGCTTACCGCTGCCTGACGTTCTACCGTCGGATCGAACCAAGTATTGCTCCAGACGACCGATACTTCGATGTCGGGATTCACGCTTTGCGCGCCTAACGTAAAAGCGTTTATCGTGTATACGACTTCCGGAATCGGGAACGCGGCAACGTAGCCGATTTTATTGTTTTTAGTCATTTTACCTGCGACCATGCCGACCAGGTATCCGCTTTGATATTCCCGGCCCATGTAAGTTCCGAGGTTCTTCGCGGTTTTGTATCCGGTATTATGGAGGAAAATTTTATCCGGATGCCTCTCGGCTACCGCGACCATCGAATCCATATACCCGAAGCTGGTACCGATGATGATGTCGTTGTCCTTCGCCAAATCCTCGAAAACCCGTTCGGCGTCCGGACCTTCAGGTACGTTTTCCACTACGGTAGATTTTATCCCGAATTCTTTCTCCATCTCTATGCGGCCGATATCATGCTGATAAGTCCAGCCGCCGTCTCCGGGAACTCCGATATACACGAATGCGACCTTGGGCAATGGCTTCTCGGAAGCGGACGGGGATGCCTCCGGGGACGCCGCCGCGCTGCTTGCCGGCGGTTCGCTTGAGGCCGGAGCGCTCGAGCTTGCCGATGGCGAAGCGTCCTCCTTATTGGAACAAGCGACCGCGAATACCATTAATAAAGACAGAATGACTACCCAACCCTTTTTTAACATGCGTGTTTCTCCTCTCTATCCATGTGGTTTCTCTACCGTCGCTCGGCCGAAAATATGACAACTGGACGAAATCGACTTTTGTTCTTATAAGAAATATATATTTACGATATATATACGTCAACTTATTTAACATGAAATTGTGAAATAGACAAAAATATCGCTCGATAGTTCAATCGAAACCCAAAAAACAACTTAAATATGTGATGTTATATAACGTATTAAAGTGGAAGCCGATGTGAAAGTAGAAGAAGGTGTAGAGGGGATCTTCAATAGAATCGCGGAAAGTGGAAACTTTTGAGCAGCTTCTTTCTTTTATATCGATTATGGATTTTGAGGGGATGAATCTCCTTCCGGTTGCTGTTGAAATCGTGAAATCTGAATAGGTAAACTCTTGGCAAGGAGATTTCACGATTTCAAAGGCAAACGCTGTCGCTCCTCCAGGAGATTCATCCCCTCTTTTTTTCATCGATTAAAACAAAAATAAGCCCATAGGAACACAAAAAAGAAACCGTCCTTTGGTAAAATGGAAGTGTCGAGCAACCATTAGAAAAGGAGAGGTTTCTTTGTACATTCAATATACCATGGACCAATTAACCCTGCCAATGGATCTTGAGGAAGACATCCCCCAGAATCATCTTGTTCGAGTCGTTAATACAGCTGTGAATCGGCTGAGCGACGAAATCTTCTCCTCTGCTTATCCGGGCGGCGGCCGAGACAGCTACCATCCCAAGATGCTTACCAAGGTCATCATCTACGCCTACACTCAGCGCATTTACTCCTCCCGTCAGATCGCCAAAGCCGTTCGAGAAAATGTTATGTTCATGTGGATCGCCGGCAGGCAACGGCCGGACTTCCGCACCATTAACCGTTTTCGTTCCGAGCGGATGAAGGCAGTGCTCGAGACGGTTTTTTACTGCTGTCCTTAAGTTTCTCGCAGAAGAGAAATATGTATCATAGGAGCATTATTTTGTGGACGGCACAAAGATTGAAGCCAATGCCAACCGTTACACCTTTGTATGGGGCAAAGCCGTCGTGAAGCACAAAATGAAACTACAAGAAAAAGTTCAGACGTTATTTGCGACCATTGCAGAAGCAGAAAAACAAGAAGATAACGAGCATCACGGACAAGACCTTCTGGAGTTAGGCGATGCCGCAGCCATCACAAGCGAAAAGTTAGAGACGGCTGTCAAACAGTTGGAGCTCTCGCTGCAAGAGAAACCTAAGGACAAGCCGCTTAAGAAAGCCATAAGCAAGCTCCGCCGAGATCTGTTGCCGCGGCTTCGAAAATATGAAGGCGCTCAAAACATTCTTGGAGAACGGAACAGCTACAGCAAGACCGACAAAGATGCCACGTTTATGCGCATGAAAGAAGACCACATGAGAAACGGGCAGCTCAAGCCAGGCTACAATGTGCAGATCGGGACTGAAAATCAGTTTATCTTAGCATACAGCCTCCACCAGCGGCCAACGGATACGCGGTGCCTAAAACCGCATTTAGAAAAAGTAAAGTCAGTGCTTGGCAAACTGCCCAGCACCATTATTGCAGATGCGGGTTATGGCGGGGAAGAAAACTACGCTTACCTAAAGAACGAAAAAGTTGAAGCGATTGTGAAGTACGGCACCTACCATAAAGAAAAATCTAAGTCTTGGCAAAGCGATATCAGTAAAATAGACAACTGGGATTACAATGAGGAAGAAGATAGCTGGACATGCAAAGCTGGCCAGAAGTTAATTTTTCGCCGCAAAAGCAAAGAGAAAACCGAAAGCGGATATGAAATTGAGTATCGTCATTATCGCAGCATGAGCTGTGAAGGATGTCCATTGAAAACCTTCGTGTACAAAAGCAGAAGGAAATAGAGAAGTAAAAGTAAGTCTGAAGTACATACGTCTGAAGAAGCAAGCTAGGGACAAGCTTCGAAGTGAAGATGGATACGCGCTTTCCGTCAGGCGGATGATTGAGCCGGAAAGTGTGTTTGGACAAATAAAGAATAATCGGGGATTCCGGCGCTTCCTGCTTCGCGGCTTGCCTAAGGTAAGCCTAGAGGTCGGCTGGCTTTCGCTTGCCCATAATCTGCTTAAGAAAGCCGCAATTGACCGAAATAGAGAAATGGTGGTGCAGGGATAAATGATCCTGCATCACCTTTTCTCTATTTACCATGATTTTTTTACTCCGAGTGAGCTATCTCATCAGTAAACTTAACTACTTTTGGGACAGCCCCATTGCGACTCCCATGCTAGCCCTGTTTTAGCGGCTCTTCACGAGCAGCTCGATCGCTTCCTTCACCATTCTCTTCGTGTCTCCGCCAGCCGCTTGCTCTTCAATAATGCATTGCTCCAAATTTTCGGCTACGATGGTTGCAATCGCCTTATCCGCCGCGCTGCGTACCGCAGATAATTGAGTAATGACATCCTTGCAGTTTTTGCGTTCCTCCATCAACCGAAGGACACCGCGTACCTGCCCTTCTAACCGCCTCAACCTTTTCTTGAGATCGTCATTGTATTCGTAAGCCATTTCTTTAACGCCTCCTCGTTCGTCCAACATACCTATATGGGTATATTATAGACCAAAAAATAAAGCCGTTCCATCTCTTATTAAATAAACAAGTTCACTTTGGCATTCGTCGCATCGCCAAGGTATGCCGCAACTCCCGCGTATTGCATCCCGTCGCTTAGCTCTTCCTCTTTCAAACCCAGCAAATCCATCGTCATCGTGCAAGCGACGAGCTTCACCCCTTGCTCTTGAGCCAATTCGATCAACTGCGGGAGCGTGAGCGCATTATGCTTCTTCATTACATGCTTAATCATCTTAGGTCCCATTCCCAGCATGTTCATTTTGGAGAGCCCCAGCTTCCGAGCCCCACGCGGCATCATCCACCCGAAAGCTTTTTCCAGCAATCCTTTATTGGTCTTAACGATCTCATCCTTCCGCATCGTATTCAAGCCCCAGAAAGTAAAGAAGATCGTTACGTCATGATCATAGGCTGCCGCTCCATTGGCGATAATAAAGGCGGCTATCGCTTTATCCAGTTCCCCGCTGAATAAAACGATCGTTGTTTTTTCTTTTTCCATTCGTTAGCGCTCCTCCTTAAATTAAATGATAATATCTGTCCATATCTTCACGACCGTCGAAACGATTAATACGATTAAGATCCACTGTAGCGCTTTGGTATTAATCTTTTTACTGATCATAGCGCCAATCGGGGCTGCAACCAAACTGGCCGCCACCATGATGATCGAAGGATTCAGCAGCAAATGGCCACCCATCACTTTACCTGCCGTTGAACCGATAGATGAGATAAACGTGATGGCGAGGGAGGAAGCAATCGCGACCCTTGTCGGTATTTTCAGAATAACGAGCATGACCGGAACCGTGATGAAAGCCCCCGCCGCACCCACGATGCCGGATACTACGCCAATAATGGCTGCAAGTACGAAAGCCCATGGCTTGCTGAATGTAACCCGAGCGAAGTCCCCATTGTCCTCCTCCCGTTTCGGGAAGAACATCAGGATCGCTGCTGTCAGTGCTAGAACGGCATAAGTCACATTGATCGCCGTGTCGGCTAAAAATTGAGAACCGTAACCACCCGCGAAGCTCCCGATAACGATAGCGACGCCCATATATAGCACTAGTGACCGGTTTATGAATCCGCCTTTGCGATAGGCGAACATGCCTGCCAATGTGGCAAAAAATACTTGAACCGCGCTGATCGCTGATACTTCTTGCGCGGAGTATGCTGCAAATCCTAATGCCGGCGGTATATAAAGCAACATCGGGTATTTAATGATCGATCCGCCGATTCCCACCATGCCCGAGATCATTGATCCGACGAACCCGATCGCGAACAATAAAATAATTAGGCCAAAGTCCATTTCATTCCCCATTACGCCTTACGCCTCCTTGATGAGGGCTCTACCTTCGTTCTTAACCTTTTCTAATGAGGAAGGTGTGAACGCCGTTTGATTCTTGGTGCGATATCCACTCGTTCTTCGATTGTTTGACCCATGCTTTAAAATCGTTCAAGGCTCCCTTGTCCGTGGAAACAAGCTCCATGATTTGCCCCGGCAGCATTTTATCCAATGCTTTTTTCCCCTTTACTAAGGGCATCGGGCAAGCTAGCCCTTTCGTATCTACATGAACGTCGATTTTCAACGTTTATTCCTCCTTTTTAGTCGTGGATTGCGCAGCGGTTCGGACCGATTTCCATCTCGCGTTGCTCTTCCGCGCTTGGTTGGATGAACCCCATATTGACCTTTCTTATTTCTTGATAGGCATGAGGCTGCGAGGGTAAGTTTGTCGTGACGGCTAATCTGAAAGCATCTTCATTCCCCATGTTGAGACCGGGGTTCGTTGCATATAGATCACCTAAGCGGGCCGATACTTTACCACCTTCGCCTAACTCGGTTGTTTTGCCGAAATGAGCGGGCAGAACGATCAATTCGTCGGATAAGGCTCTATACTTGTCATATAGCGTCGTTCTCAAGTGATCCGCCCAATCCGAGGCGTTACCAGCCAAATCCGGTCTCCCGATAGACTCGACGAACAGAATATCTCCGCTAAGTAAATATTTGCCGTCAATGATAATGGACGTGCTTCCGATGGTATGCCCTGGGGAGTATATCGGCTGGATGGCGATCCGAGTATTTCCCACCGTGATTTGATTACCTTCATCTAGCGGGTGGTAATGGAAGGTCACATCCTCCGCATCCTTAGACGGCAACCAATAATTGGCTCCATTATTCTCCGCGAGCCTTCTGCCCCCAGAGATATGGTCCGCATGAAGATGCGTGTCCAGCGTATGTTTGATTTGAACCCCTCGTTGCTTCGCGAATTCCTCGAATACATCCGTCATCCGAAGCGGGTCTACGACAGCGGCTTCGCCGCCCGAAATCAGCATGTACGACAAGCAGCCTTTGCCCAATCTCACGAACTGATAAAGCTCCCCACCAGACTCCAGAGCGCCAATTCTAACAGGCTCCAGATGTTCGCTCCAAGCTTTCATGCCACCTTGAAGGAAATAAATATTGCTTAAGCCCAATGCAACAAGCTGCTCGGCAACGAATTGCGAAGAACCCTCTTTGGCGCATACGACAAGGACTCTGCGGTTGTCCGTGGGCAGAAGAGGGAGAGCCGAATCAACACCCTCCAACAAATCAAAGTACGGGATATTGACGCTCTCGACGCGGATACCCTCGATTTTCCAGTTATCATAGTCACTTGAATTGCGGACATCTAAGATGAATAGTGGAAGTTGGTTTATAATGGCGCGGGCAACCGCTTCCGCGGGCATCTTGATCGGTTGTCCATGTTCAAGGATGGTTGTCATGTGTATTCTCGCCTCCTCAGATAGGGTACTGCCCAGTTTGTTCTGTAGGTCCGTTCCATTGCGACATGCCCGGTATAACGTTGGTCACGCGATAACCTTTCTCGCTAAGGAGCCGACACGCGTAATTGCTTCTTTTGCCTGTGCGGCAGATGACATATATTTCTTCATCAGGAACAAGCTCGTTCATCCGACTGTCCAAGTCACCCAAAGGAATGGATACGGCACCCGGTATATGGATAAATGCAAACTCCACCGGTTCGCGAACATCGAGAATGAGTAACTTAGCCTTCGCTTCTAGCATGCCTATAACGGATTGGTTATCTATCGTACGAGCATAAGGATGATCTTCTTTCTCCTCGTCCGTTGAAGCTTTCCGAATAAAATGCTTGAGAATTTCTCCCTCGTACAACGTGCCTATATAGTGATGCCCCGTGTTTATAGCCCAGCCCTGAATGTCGGCTAGCGATCCTTTGTCCGTAGCTTGCATTTCGATTACCTCCCCCGGCTTCAATGCGTCCATTGCTTTTTTGGTTCTGACGATTGGCATCGGGCAGGCAAGACCTTTGCAATCTAACACTTGATTGGCAGTGATTTGTTTAACCATATATACCGTCCCCCTCAATTTTATAATACCCTATAGGGTATGATTAATCTCAAAAATATATACCCAGTAGGGTATGTGAACATAATATCTGCTTTCAATTAATTTGTCAACACACTCCAGCCAGTTCCCACATATACATAAGGTGGTGAAATCTTTGTTCACGATAGGGGGCTCGGCTCAGCATGCGTGAAGAGGAACAATCGGAATTGGAATCGGCCATCTCGGACATTACAGAACTCGCGAAGGGCTTCGGACTCGACTTCTATCCGATGCGCTACGAGATATGCCCATCGGACATCATCTATACGTTCGGCGCTTACGGAATGCCAACCCGTTTCAGCCATTGGAGCTTCGGTAAAACCTTCAACCGGATGAAAATGCAATACGACCTCGGCCTTAGCAAAATTTACGAGCTCGTCATCAACTCCAACCCCTGCTACGCTTTCTTGCTCGATGGAAACTCTCTCGTTCAGAACAAGCTAATCGTCGCCCACGTGCTCGCTCACTGTGATTTTTTCAAGAACAACGTCCGCTTCTCCGTCTCCAATCGCAATATGGTAGAGAGCATGTCCGCAGCCGCGGAGAGGATTAACCAATACGAGATCGAATACGGCACGGCTCAAGTAGAACGTTTCCTGGATGCCGTTATGGCCATACAAGAGCATGTCGATCCCGCCATTTTCAAGCCTTACGGCCCGGATAGAAAGCATTACATGGCCCAGCAGCAAAGACGCGACAAAGCTAAGGACCGAAGCTCCTCGCGGTCCGCTTCTCCTTACGAGGATCTATGGGATCTGGAAAGCTTTGAAGAAGCCAATCGATCTAACGGTCAAGACGAAGAAGTTAAGGAACCACGCAAATTCCCTGTCGATCCGGAAAAGGATATCGTTTGGTTCATCCAGGAATTCTCGCCCCACCTAGAGGATTGGCAACGCGACATCATGAGTATTTTACGCGAAGAGATGCTTTACTTCTGGCCCCAGATCGAGACGAAGATCATGAACGAAGGCTGGGCCTCTTACTGGCATCAGAAGATTATGCGGGAGCTTCCGCTTACGAGCGAAGAGACGATCGAGTACGCCAAGCTCAATTCCTCCGTCGTCCAGCCGTCGCGGCATTCTTTAAATCCTTATTACCTGGGTCTTAAGATCTTCGAGGATATCGAGAAGAGATTCGGACAGGAGAAAATCTTTGAAGTGCGGGAGCTCGACTCCGATCCCTCCTTCCTGCGCAATTACTTGACCAAGGAGCTTACGGATGAGCTGGATCTGTATATTTTCGAGAAGAAGGGCCAAGAGTGGAAAATTACCGACAAGACATGGGAGACGATCCGGGATCAGCTAGTCTATTCGCGAGTCAACGGAGGATTCCCGTACTTGGAAGTGACTGACGGGGATTATCAGCGGAGCGGCGAGCTCTATATCACCCACCAATATGAAGGCACCGAGCTCGATCTGAAATACGTGGAAAGAACGCTTCCTTATCTCGTGCAGCTGTGGGGCAAACAAGTTCATCTCGAGACGTTCTCCGATGACAAAAAGGTGCTGTTCAGCTGCGATGGCAAAAAGACGGCGAGGAAAAACTTGTAACGTTAGAAGTAAACATGCCCCGGAGGGTTATCCGTTTAACGCGGATTGCCCTTTTTTTCTTGCGTCATGTGTAAGACCCCTTCGATTGGTTTAACCTAATTCTATAAGGAAGCTAATACGAGAGGAGCGAACGTTCATGACTCAAACTCAAGCACAAAGTAGTTCCAACCAAGCTAGCGCAAGCACCCAAACGCCTCAACGCCCTGGGTCCTTCCCGCCCCAGCACCAGAATCAACAACCCGGTATCGAGAAGAACATGAACCCGCTGCCGGAAGCGGAATCTCCGGTCTACCGTTCGGCCGGAAAGCTCACAGGCAAAGTTGCTATCATTAGCGGCGGAGACAGCGGGATAGGTCGTGCCGTCTCGATCATCTACGCCAAGGAAGGCGCCGACGTTGCCGTCGTTTACCTCAATGAGAGCGTCGACGCAGAAGAAACGAAGAGACAGATCGAAGCGGAAGGCCGGCGCTGCCTGCTCATTCCGGGCGATATCGGCGATCCCCAATTCTGCAAACAAGCCATCGATAAAACCGTCAGCACGCTAGGCAAGCTCGATATCGTCGTCAACAATGCGGCCGAGCAACATCCGCAGGACAAGTTGGAGCAGATCACTCCGGAGCAACTGGAGAGAACATTCAAAACGAACGTATTCGGCATGTTCTATCTCTCCCAAGCGGCGATGCCCCACCTCAAGAGCGGATCTACGATTATCAATACGACTTCCATTACGGCTTATCGCGGTAGTCCAACCCTTCTGGACTATTCCGCGACCAAAGGAGCCCAAGTTGCCTTTACACGTTCGCTTGCCCTTAACGTCATCGGACAAGGCATTCGCGTGAATGCAGTTGCGCCGGGACCGATATGGACGCCTCTTATTCCGTCGACTTTCGATGCCCAGAAGGTCGCGAAATTCGGCGCGGATTCACCGATGAAACGCGCGGGCCAACCGGACGAGCTCGCTCCGGCTTACGTTTACTTAGCAAGCGAGGATTCCTCCTATATGGCTGGACAGGTACTGCACGTAAATGGTGGGGAAGTCGTTAACGGGTAACTTTCAGGACTCTATCGTGGTAGTTTTGACTTGCTAGCACTTAACGGTACTGCGTGCCGTTAAGTGCTTAGCTGGCTCCTCCATTTGTGCTGATAGCGGCAATCCTTACCGTTACGGGCTGGGCTCGGAGTAATTCGTGTGCTGGGGCGCTGGGTCAGTGAAGGCACTTTTTGTGCCTTGGCGAGTGTTAGCGTCAATCCTTGCCGTTAAGGACAAAATGGGACGACGCAGGCGATATTCTCCTGCGTCGTCCCATTTCAATTAACGAACTGGCTCGATTGAACGGTACTTCCTTTTGAAACGTCTCCGTTTATTTTATGCCATTAACCGTGTGCTTCCTTCATTCTAACCGAGTTGAAATCCGTTCTATAGTAACGGATCATTACCGCCAAGCCTAAGGCAACTAAGAACGAATACAAGGCTAGCCATGCGCCGATACTTCCCCAGTCCAACAAGATCACGAAGACATAAGTGAGCGGGACGAACATGAAGATACTAAGCACGAACGACGATCTCATCAAGAAGGTCGTATCCCCGATTCCTCTTAAGCCCCCTGCGTAGAAATTGTAGAACCCGTCGAAAATTTGCAAATAAGCGGACACTTGAATAAGATACGCTGCTAGCTCGTATACTCCCGGATCGTTACTATATAACTTGGCAATGGGTACCGCCCAGATTAACTCGACTGTACCGAGCGCAATAAGGAATATCGTCCCCAGTATCGCCGTGTTCGTTCCCGCTTTTTTCGCCGACCTAGGGTTCCTCTGCCCGATCTCTTGCCCGACCAATATCGTAGCCGTCGAGCCGAAAGCAAAAGCAGGCATGAAACCGAACGACATGACGCTCAATGCTACCTCATTCGCCGCCGCGGCGAGATCCCCAAGCGTCAGAACGAACATCGTGAAAATATACATGGATACGCTCATCGAGAATTCCTGCAGACCTAGCTTTCCGCTTTCCCGGGAAATCAGATTAAGCTCTTTCCAGTCCGGTTTCTGCAGCTCCCTAGTCTGGTAACGCTTATGCATCGGCCCCCAAAACACGACCAAACAAATCAATAACTGAATGGCTTCGCCAATGAGAAGCGCATAACCCGCACCTATGATCCCCAGATCAGGCAAGCCCCAATGGCCGTAGGTTAGACCATAGGTCAGTCCGACCATAAGCACGTTCGCCGCAATCGAGACGACCATGGATGTCCGGGTATCGCCCACGCCGCGAAAGAAACCGTGAAAAACGAAACTAATAATGCCGAACGACATCGCATAGAACCGCAGCTCCAAGTATTCCCCGCCGGTCGCAATGAGATTGGCCGATCCTCCCGTCAGCCTTAGGACAGCCCCACTCGCCAGCCATCCGGCCAACGCTATGATTAGTCCTACGCCGACGCTTACGATCAGAGCTAGATAAGTTCTCTGCATCCCTTTGCGCATTTCTTTGGCACCGAAATTCTGCGCAACCAGATAATTAATGGAATGTCCTATACCGGAAAATATAGCAAACACGTTATACATAATAATATTAGAAACCCCGACCACGGCAATCACTACGAATCCGAGATCGCCGACCAAGATCAGGTTGATCGTACCGGTTAGGGTTTGCGTAGCGAACGCGAATAAGGATGGGAGCGCCAGTATGAGGATTCCATACCAGCTCCTGAGAAGTTTCATGTTGTTATACCGTCCCCACTATCTAAGATAGTCCTCATTCTGCCCGAGTTGTTCCCTGAAGTCAATGAACGATAAGGTGATATTCTTATCCCATTGTGCTCCTATCATGTTATTTTTTAACGGCGAATATACGTAACCTACGATAATCCGCCGTCCATTTTCCTTGGTCATATAACGCCGTTTCCTTCAATCTTTCCACCGTCTCCTGAATCCACTCATCGGTCATCGAGTGACCCGTACGCGGGAACATCGACGTCCCGAACATCTCGAGCCAGCCCTTCATTCCTTGCTCTCCGTCTTCCAACGGAGTCGGTCGATCGAAGAGTTCGGCGCTCTTCACTTCCATTCCGTACTTCTCCAATAACGAGGCATACTCCCCCACCTTCGGAAAATACCAAGGCATGACGAACGCATCCTCTCTTCCATACGTTATCAAGGTTTCCTTTACCGCTGATATTATCGTATCTACGTTACGATGTCCGCCAAGCTCCGCGACGAGTCTTCCTCCTGAACGTATTGCTCTAGTCATGCTGATAACCGCTGCTTCCGCGTCCTTCATCCAATGCAATGCCGCGTTGCTGAATACCGCATCATAGGACTGATTTTCTGGCTTCCATGCCAATCCGTCTGAACATTGGAAGCTTAGAAGAGGGTATTTGGTCCGAGCCCTTTCGACCATTTCCGGGGAAATATCCACTCCTAGGACTTCCGCCCCCTTAGTGGCTATTCGCGCTGCCAAGTCCCCCGTGCCGCAGCCGAAATCAACAATTCGCTCGCCCTTCTGCGGATTGAGCCATTGTACGATGTCCTCGCCGAAACGGGACACGAAGCTCATGGACTCATCGTACGTGCCTGCTTCCCAATGTACCTTTTGTGAGTTTCTTGCCTCCGTCATATTGCCATCTCTCCCCTGTTCTGTTCTTCATAGTTTAGTTATAGCGCCTAGGTATTTATAAGTGAAATATATAGATTATATTTATACGATAGGTAAATTCTATAAAAGGCAAATAAAAAAACCAAACCTCGGCGGTTTGGCGAATTATCTCATCAAGTATGTAAAAAACAAATTATCCTTTCCAAAACAACGGTTTGGGGAAAGCCTTGTACTTCGCGGCATCTTCTTTTACCAAATGCTCAACCTTGCTGACATTGGCTTCCGAGACGGTCGCGAATTTACTATCCTGCGTCACTGGATGCTCGAAGTAAACCTTACGAGCCTTTGGATCAAATGTTTTTACGTGGTTCATATTGACAAGATTAGTTCGATCCAATCGTTCAAATCCTTTATTCTTGAACAAGATAAGCAACTCATCCATTGTGGTGGGATAGAAATACATGCTGTCCTTCGTATAGAACTCCGGACCATCCGCCGTAGGCTTAATCGCGATTAGATCTTCGATATTAACGGTGCATGGATTCCCATCACGGTCTAGCAAGCGGATTTGTTCAGTCATGTTCTTACCACCTTTCATTGGAACAAGATTACCGTTTCAATTCATCTGGAACTTCTGGACGGTGGAGAAAATAATAAGAAGAAGTGCTAACAAACACTGCCGCGATTAGCATCAATACTCGGGATATTCCGATAGCCATCGAACGTTTCATTTTTTCGCCTCCTTCCTATATGGGATAGTAGTTATAGCTTGAAACAAGAAAACCATCGCTAAGTAAGACTCAAGAAAGAAGAAGTTTAAAGCAACAATTAATGTAGATATCAATTTAAGAAAAGGAAAGTATTTTTTTGGTATTCGGGCATGCCTTTCAATATTCGAAGGTGCAAAACAAAGCATTAGTACAAAACTTACCCCTGTGACTATTATAATCCATTTCCCATTTAACGGTATATGGGGAGCGATCGAAATAAGAATGGTGGAGGTTATTGAACAGTGAATCGCTGTTCGTAGGTGTAACCCCCCGGAAAAAAACCTTAGCACGACAAATCCGAGCGCCCCAAACATCGTTTCTGTTAAAGCATCAGTTAATATCCCAATAATTCCTATATATAACAAAGTTAATAATGTTTGTATAATCACTTCTAACGAGTATTTCATTACTGCAATGCTGGCCGTCTTCTCCGGCTCAACTTTTTTAATTGCTTCAGCGATTAAAAGAGCGATCGCTCCTACCATTTTCTGCACCATCTCTCTTCAAACATATGTATAGTAACCCCATCAGAGCAATGAACAAAATGAGTGATACCAATAAATAAGGTGGATTCTTAGAGATGTTTAGCAGAAGTCCCGCAGCGAAAACTGCCATAATGGATAGGGTTAGAAAAATGATAAAGGACCTATTTTCTAAAGAAAAAAATTTAGTTCTTTTCAATCGACTTTCATTATCAATAAAACTAAAGCCACCCTTTTGAAGATATGTTACCAAGGCAAACATAAACATGACAAACGAAGATGAAGCTTGAATAATAAAAGCATTTGCTGTGTAAGGTACGACTTCTTCCATTGCTCCTATATGCAAAGCCATTGCCACAATTGTTGATTGGATAATAAAGCCTGTAACATAAGATGTTATCACCATTATCATCGAATTAAATACATGGACCCTTAGAAAAAAGGCGACGAAAAAAATCATCAAAGCCGGTTGTATTAAAGAGGAAACAACCTGCAACGATTCGGTCAGCAGTGAGTTTGAGACGAAACTAAGAACAATAGAAAACACAACAAATTTTAATAGATTCTCCATCACCTTGAAGCGAAATAAAATGAGAATAAAGTAGACCGATGACATATACTCCAAAGTTGAAAAAAATAAAAAACCCGCAAACTTCATTATCGATTGCTCCTCCGTCCAATACCAGCCAGATAAGAGTAATACTCCTGAACCTATTTTATCATTTCTTAAAGAAATCGTATTCATTATTTTTCTTCAATATTACATAAATAGTCCAAAATATACTCCTAATCTCCTATGTTTAATGGTATAAAAGATGTATATATCGATTTAATCGTTAGGAGTTACATAGAATAATGGATGAGTTTATAAACTTTCTGAAATTGGATTTATTTGTCTCTATTCCTCAAACGTTTGTTTTTTGGTTTTTTGTTTTTTCTTTCCTAGACCCCCAGCCTCCAAAGTTAATAAAACGAGTTGCAATTTTAGCAGTAATTCACTCTATCTATACCGATGCTTTAATTCTGTTTATACCAGTCTATTTACATTTAATAAATACGATCGTAGCAGGCATATTTCTCTTGTTCGTTATTTTTAAGGAGATCAGTATACGCAAAAAATTATTTCTTATGTTATTTACGCTTACTCTTGCAATCTTTATGGACCTGATTACGGGCGCAATAGCAATATTCGTATTGGGCATTTCAGCACATGCAGATCTAATAAGAGATGATCTTATAATATTACTGTCCTTAGTGTATCCTCAGTTGATAATTTTATTGGTCTCAACATGGTTTATTCAAAAACGAAACGTCTTCTCAGCTAAACGTTTATTTTCAATTTTTATTGATAGTGAGCGAAGTTCCTTGATTAAAATAATAGTTCTTATTTGCTTGCAATTTATTATTTTAGGTGCACTCCAAATCATTCAAATCACACCTGAACAGTCTAATAAATATTTAAATGTCATTCTAATCTACGCTACCGCTTTCGTCAGTTTCCTAGCCCTCGTATCCATCATCCGACTCCTCATCAGAACCCGAGAACAGGCAGTACGAATGACGCAAGAAGTATACGTCGAAGAAATTAACGATATGTTCACCTCGATTCGCGGACAGAGGCATGACTTCCTTAACCATGTTCAGGTCATTCATACGATGGCGCAGATGAACAAAGTCGATCAACTCAAATCTTATGTCGCCGACTTGGTTAAGGAGACCCGCGACGTGAGCGAGATTGTCCATCATTCTTCGCCCGCTTTGGCTGCGTTTATTCAAGCCAAAACGACGGTTGCATTGGGCAGAGACATTCGCTTCACTTACGTGCTGCCAGATAATTGGAACGTGGAAGAGACCACCATCAAAGCTATCGACATTATTAAAATCATGGGCAATCTCGTAGACAACGCGTTCGATGAGACCGAGACATTACCTCCTGATGAACGCAAAGTCCATGCCGCAATCCATATTAAGGACGATCGGATAATTGAGCTCCAAGTTACCAACAAAGGTCGCCCAATCAGCGCCAAGGACAAGGAGCATATCTTCCAGCCAGGATATTCAACCAAGGGGGACGGTCATTCCGGCCTTGGGCTTGCCATCGTTATGGAACGCGTTAAACATTACAACGGCAATCTCGCCGTTCAACCGGAAGAAGGAACGGGCAACACTCATTTCCGCATCACTTTGCCGCTGACGGCTATTTAATATTTTCCTCCGCACCCATATTCTTTACATTTACTTGAATCTATCTCTCCCGGAAAATAAGTAGAAACATACTTATTCTAATAGACTCCCAGCAAACGAAAAGAGTCTATTGACGAGGGAGAGTTACAAATGAAAGCGAATGCAACCCAACTCGGCATCATCCTGCTGCTACTCGCCATCTGTTTCGCAGCCCTTCCTACGCATTTCGGTTCCGCAGGCACAAATACCAGTACGGAAATCAAACCACCTACATACGAAAATACCAATCCCATCATCGCCGCCTCGGTACCGCAGTCAACCACAAATCCTACATACAAAATAGTCGCCTATTATCCTTCATGGGCACCCTATCAGAATTTTCCCGTCAGGAAGATTGCAGCCGCAAGCGTCACCCATATTAACTATGCTTTCGCTAACATTCAAGAGGGGAAAGTCGTCATGGGCGATCCCTGGACGGATAAAAGCAATTTTCAGCAACTCCGCACATTGAAGCAAGCCAATCCCAAGCTCAAGACATTGATCAGCGTTGGCGGGTGGACATGGTCCGGACGATTCTCGAATGTAGCCATATCTAAGTATTCCCGCGACAGATTTGCCGACAGCGCCGTGAAATTCATTCGGGACAACGGATTCGACGGCGTCGATATCGATTGGGAGTACCCTGTAACCGGGGGCTTGGCCTCCAACAAGACAAGGCCCGAAGATAAACGCAACTTCACTTTCCTGCTTCAAGCGATTCGAAACAAGCTTGATGCCGCGCAGGTCAAAGACGATAGAACCTATCTGCTAACGATTGCCGCGGGAGCTTTCACCGGATACGTGAATAACACCGAGATCGCCAAAGTGTCATCAATAGTGAATTGGATTAACCTAATGACCTATGATTATCACGGAGACTGGGATAAGAAGAGTAACCACCATGCACCTCTTTACGCCGATCCTAAGGATCCTACAAGCGCCAAATCGAATATCAACCACACGGTGACTACTATTCTAAAAGCGGGCGCACCTTCGAAGAAGCTCGTGCTAGGCATCCCCCTCTACGGGAGAAGCTGGACGAACTGCGGCTCAACCCAACAAGGACTCTATCAATCATGCGGCGGAGGAACGAAGGGTGTCATCGCCAAAGGAATCCACGAATACGGCAATCTAGAGAAGCAAGGTTGGATAAATAGCCAAGGGTTCGCTCGATACTGGAACGCCGCGGCCAAAGTGCCATGGCTATACAAGAAATCGACTGGCACCTTTATAACTTACGAAGATAAAGAATCCATCGCTCATAAAGCCGGGTACATCAAGTCCAAAGGACTTGGAGGAGCCATGCTCTGGGAGATAAGCCAAGACTACAATCGGACATTGCTGAACAAATTGATTTATTCGTTAAAATAAAATACGCAAGAGCCTCTGCAGCCGCTTCCGGAGTAGTTGCGGAGGTTTTTTTATCAAAATTCCACTTATAATGTAGTTTTGTAGGAGATAATGTTATTTTTTGTTGGACAATTTTACCATTCGTATGTAGTATGAAATGGTAACAATAATTTTAGTTATAGGGAGACTTCAGATGCAAAATCTAATGATGAAGCAAGAACTGAACTCGCAAGACCTTCATATGCTTGCTACCGAAATGGACAAAAAGAAAAAGTCTACAGGGGCAACATGGTTGTTCTGGTTCTTCTTGGGCGGCATAGGCGGACACCGCTATTATTTGGGAAGAACCGGTTCTGCAATTGCTATGACTCTTACATTGGGATGTCTTGGTTTGTGGACGTTAATTGATCTCTTCCTCATTTCGGGAATGATCAGAAAAACCAATGAAAAAATCGAAAGAGACATTATTACCGATATTACCTTGCTAAAGAACGCCAGAAACAACGCCGCTTCCACAGCCGCGGTATAATATGAATAAGAAACTCATACATAACAACGAAACCGCATTTTTGATATTATCCATTATAATAAGTATTTTTATATACATATCATTGATTGTTTCGATAGTCGGTATAGTATACATTGTTTTGGGCTTGGTTATTGGTTTCTTTTTGCATGGATTACGTATCGGACATATCCGCAACAATGGCGTGAAGTTAACGGAAAAACAGTTTTCTAACGTATTTGATATTTTGAATCGATTATCTAAAGAAATGGGATTAAAAAAAGTGCCTGCGGTATACGTTATTCAATCCGACGGTATTCTTAATGCATTTGCAACTAGATTTTTTGGTAGAAATATGGTCGTCATTTACTCCAATCTATTTGAAATTATTAAAACAGGCCATGAAGATGAGCTTGCTTTCGTACTTGCGCATGAGTTAGCTCATATTCGTAGAAACCATGTTGGAAAACAGATGCTCATTTTCCCCGCTATGTGGGTTCCCTTCCTTGGATCCGCATATTCTCGAGCCTGTGAGTACACATGCGATCGAATGGCTGCAGCTTATACGGGCAAGGGCCATAAAGCAATTCAAGGACTTATGATGCTTGCTATTGGTCCGGCTCTGCTTAAGGATGTCGATGTTGACGAATATCTTCTGGAACGCAGTAAAGAAAATGGATTTTTTCTTTGGCTGAGCCACGTTACTTCAACGCACCCCCCTCTTCCCCTGAGAATTGGAGAAATTCAAGAAATGTCGCGCTTCCCTCAACTCTACGGGTACGAAACGAATCTATTTGAAGTGAACAACGCTCCGCAACTGATGTAAAACGTAAATCAATATCCGAACGGAACTAAAAAGGCAGCCCTAATTGGGCAATGTCATTAAGTTAAGGCGCAGGGCCAAAAATCAAGAAAAAGAGCAGGTTATCGAAAAGATAGCCTGCTCTTTTTCTTGCGCGGAAAAGAAAAAAGGACTTGACAAGGTGAAATCGTGTGGCGAAGCCCCTTGAAAAAACGAGGAGGTTTTGCCAATGAATGAGTACGCGAATTCGCTAAAACAAAAGCTGACATCCCTCATACGAGAAATGTCAGCATCACCAGCACCTTATGTCAAAAACCCTAGAAAAGATTTTACCCGAAAGAAAAAGTTGCCCTTTGAAACGGTTATGCAACTCTTAATCTCAATGGGC